>DAHYHI010000055.1:0-127580 GCA_027391075.1 Acidimicrobiaceae bacterium
CGACGAGCTGACACCTAAGGAGAAGGCGCCGTCTATCAGGTGACAAGTGCTTGTTGGGCTAGCGTGCGGCGGAGGGAGCGGTCGACTAGCATTCGAGGTCACGGAGAGGTGCGAGAGTGGCCGAATCGGACTCACTGCTAATGAGTTGACTTGGGAGACCGGGTCCGGGGGTTCAAATCCCCCCCTCTCCGCCAGCAACCGCCGCTGACCCAACCCCAGCCGAGTTACGTCCGGGCAGCCTGAACCTCCGACGCGCAAGCGGAGTTGGCGTAGCAGCGCCAGTTCACGGCTTTTCGCGGTGCACCAGCCACACCCTAGCCTGATCACGGGGGCGGACCACGACCTGGTCGATATCCACATGGCTCGGTCTGGTGGCGACAAAGGCGATGACGTCGGCGACGTCATCGGCTCTGAGAGGCGTAATCCCCTTGTAAACAGCGTTGGCGCGCTCCTCGTCGCCGTCGAAACGGACCAGGGAGAACTCGGTCTCCACGAGCCCCGGGTCGACTTCGCTGACCCTTACCGGCTTGCCGACCAGTTCGATCCGCAGCACGTCGGTGACTGCCCGAGCTGCGTGCTTGACGGCGTTATACCCGCCACCGCCGGCGTAGGGCTCGAAGGCCGCCACGGAGCCGACGTTGATGACGTGCCCGTCTCCGGAGCCGATCAGTCTGGGCAGCAGGGCACGGGTCATCCTCATGAGGCCCATGACGTTGGTGTCGTACATCGTCTGCCATTGCGATTCGTCGGCTTCACCCACGCTGTTCAGCCCGAGCGCCCCGCCGGCATTGTTGACTAGGAGCCGGCAGTCGTCTCCTACTTGTGAGCAGAAGCGTTCCACCGAGGCGGCGTCAGTGACGTCGAGGTGCATTCCCTGAGCGCTCGGTCCGATGTCAGCAACGAGGTCTTGCAGCCGATCTGCCCGTCGCGCCCCGAGGATCACCTTGAAACCTTCGGCCGCGAGCCGACGCGCGGTGGCGGCGCCGATACCGCTGGAAGCTCCTGTTATGACCGCAGTTCCCGATGATGTCATGCGCCAAGACTAGGTAATCGGGATGGCAGTAGCGCTCGGCTCGTCTGCAGGGCCACAGCCTGGCGTAGATACCCAGATCGCCCCCACCTGCCCTGCCGGCGTGGGTGCTGCAGAGATTGGCTCGATGGTAGGAGGGCGCGTAGCCGTTAGGCGGCTCGAGCGGGAATACTGGAGGAGTGCAGGATGTGAGGCGACGTAGGGTCGACCGTCGTCGCAGTGGCCGACCCGTCGGGCGGACATACCCGATGAAATGGGTGGTAGTGGCTCTCGCCGTTACCGCAGCGGCTTTCATAGGCGGGCCATACCTGTTTATCGCTTTGTTCTTGGGTTCAGCTCCTGCCAAACTGCACCTGCCGAACGTTGCAACCGCCGCGGCGGATCCCGTCGCTCCAGGTCCTGTCAGCGGGACGTGGGCGGTCTCCACCGGCTCGCAGGCCGGTTACCGGGTCCACGAATATCTGTTCGGTCAGTCCCATACGGCTGTCGGTCGAACTGCGCAGGTGAGCGGTGAAATGGTCATCTCGGGATCAGAGGTGACGGCAGCGAGCTTCAGCGTCGACATGTCCTCCGTCAAGTCTGACCAGGCCGCTAGGGACGCACAGTTCCGCGGCTACATCATGGAGACCTACAAATATCCCCACGCCGCGTTCGTGCTTGCGCAACCTGTTTCTCTAGGAGCGCTGCCCCCGGTGGGCCAGGTGGTATCGCTCCCTGTTTCTGGGGAGCTTACCATGAGAGGCGTAACTCGAACCGTCAACTTCACCTTGAAGGCTGAGAGGCTCCAATCGGGGATTGATGTGGATGCGGCGATTCCGATCACCTTCTCCTTGTGGAAGATACCGTCACCTGATTTCGCGGTAGCACGAGTCGGATCGTCGGGAACCCTCGAAGTACTGCTCCACTTCGCTCGCGCCGACTCGAAAGGCCATCCGCTGGTACCAGTGAAGACGACCCCGACGACCACGGTGTTCGTTCCCGGCACCTTCTAACATTGGTGCCCTAACAGCGGCGTCGGGAAGTGGAACGACAAGGATCCGATGGGCGCTGCCCTGGTCAGAACTCCTGGCTCTCGACCAGTCCGACCAGGTCAGCCATGATTACAGCCAAACGGTAGTCCTTAGGCGTGTAGACAGCGGCGACGCCCAAGGATCGAAGTGTCGCCTCGTCCGGCGGAGGGACTATCCCGCCAACGACGACTGGAACTTCGAGACCCTCGGAGCGCAAACCCCGCATCACGTCGCCCGCCAACTCCACGTGGGACCCCGAGAGGATCGACAAGCCGACGACGTCGACCCCCTCGTCCCGTGCCGCTGCCACGATCTGAGCGGCGCTCTGGCGGATTCCCTGGTACACGACTTCGAAACCGGCGTCGCGCGCTGCGACGGCGATCTGCTCGGCCCCGTTGGAGTGTCCGTCGAGACCGGGCTTGGCCACGAGCAGCCTCGGCGGCCCCCCGCGTGCTTGGGACAGGGCACGGACGCGCTCGCGAACGATGGCAAGGTCGCCGCTTCGGACACCGAGGCCGCCCGACACCCCTGTGGGAGCTCTGTAGCTTCCCCAGACCTCTCTCAGCGCTCCGGCCCACTCCCCGGTTGTGCCGCCTGCGCGCGCTAGTTCCAACGTGGCGTCCATCAGGTTGTCCGAGCCTTCGGCGCTGAAACGGAGCAAGTCGAGGGCCCTTCTGACCGACGAGGCGTCGCGTCGGTCTCTCCAACGGATCACCTCGTCGACAAGGGCCGCCTCTACGGCGGGATCGACCCTGAGAATCGACCCGTCACCGACGAGTGGGGAGGCCTCGCTGGTTGTGAACCTGTTCACCCCCACCACGACCTGCTCAGCGGATTCGATGCGCCTAGCTCTGTCCGATTGGGAGCGAACGAGGCGGGCTTTGAGCTCGTCGATAGCATCGAACGAGCCGCCCATACCAAGAATCTCCTCCAGCTCCGATCGTGCTTTGCTGACAAGTTCGGCGGTGAGAGCCTCGATGACGTGCGAGCCTTTGAAAATGTCTTCGTGGTCGAGGAGGTCCGTCTCGTAGGCGAGGATCTGCTGTATCCGTAGCGACCACTGCTGATCCCACGGCCGGGGAAGCCCGAGTGCCTCGTTCCACGCCGGTAGCTGGATCGCTCTTGCGCGAGCGTCCTTCGAGAGGGTCACCCCCAGTGTCTCGAGGACGATACGGGTCACGTTGTTTTCGGGCTGCTGTTCTGTGAGTCCCAAGGAGTTGACCTGTACGCCGTAGCGAAAGCGGCGCATCTTGGGATCCGTCACCTCGTATCGCTCCTCGCAGATCTGGTCCCACATGGCTGCGAACGCCCGCATCTTGCAGACTTCCTCGACGAAGCGGATACCAGAGTTGCAGAAAAAAGAGATCCTTCCAACCAGCTTCGGTATATCTCCGGGGGCCACCTGGCCGGAGGATTTGACTGCGTCGAGCACGCTGACGGCGGTAGCCAAGGCGAAGGCCAGCTCCTGCTCTGGTGTCGCCCCCGCCTCTTGGAGGTGGTAGCTGCACACGTTGATGGGGTTCCAACGTGGAGCGTTCCTGAGTGTCCAGGCGATGGTGTCGACCGTTAGGCGCCGGCTCGGTGCCGGACCAAAAATGTATGTTCCTCGTGAAAGGTACTCCTTGATTACGTCGTTCTGGATGGTCCCGGTCAGGGCCACCGGGTCCAGCCCTTGGTTGCGCGCTTCGGTGACGTACAGGGCGAACAGCCACGCTGCCGTTGCGTTGATCGTCATAGAGGTGTTCATCTGATCGAGCGGGATGCCGTCCAGAAGTTCGTGCATGTGTCCGAGGTGGGCTACGGGGACTCCGACTTTGCCTACCTCACCCGCTGATTCTGGCGCGTCGGGGTCGTAGCCGGTCTGGGTCGGTAGGTCGAAAGCTACCGACAGGCCAGTCTGGCCTTTCTCCAGGTTCTTCCGGTACAGAGCGTTCGAGTCACGGGCGGTGGAGTGCCCGGAGTAGGTTCGCATCAACCACGCTGCATCGGTCATGAACCACTATCCCGCAAAACGGCGCCGGCTGGCCATATCACCGGGCGGTTCCCAGCCGACACGGAACTTGCGGTGGCCGAAGGGGCTGCTACCTACTCGCCGTGGCTTCGGCGATCGTCGCGTCTAGGTCTCGTCGAGCTCGTAGGCCGCGTCACGGTGAGCCGCCCAAGACAGCGTCCCAAAGAGCGTGACCACGAAGATCGCCAAGGTCAGGATGTGCACGGATGTGCACCAAAGGCAGATGGCGTGGATCTCGAACAGCTCGTCGTAAACCAGCTTCAGCGCTGACGCTATGCCTACTACGCACCACGCAATCCTGGTCAAGTTCAGCCAGTGCAGGTCGCTGCGCCAAGCCCAAGGGGACTGCAAGACGAGCATGGCAGCAAAGAAGAAAAGCCCTAGCAGTGCTACGGGAATTCCGTATTGCACCGAGTAGACGCTCGTGGTCACCTTGAGGCAGTTGATGGCGCCGTTGGCGCTCCCCGCCGGACATGATAGCGACTTCGAGCCGGTGTAGTGCTCGTAGGTGAGATAAGCGGCTACCCCGAAGCCGAGAACTCCAAGGAGCATTCCCACCAGAGAGGGCCATCTTGGCCCGCCAGCCTCCCTCGTCGCTCTTACCCGGTCGTCAGCAGGCCGACCTTCTGGTGCTACCTCCGGGGATGGGACGGGGTCGTCGACATGCCCGGAGGGCACCCTGATGGTCACGGCGGGGTCGTCGAGCGACCCGTAGGCTTGGCCTTCGGGGCCGCGCGACGGCCGGCTGGTTTGCATAGGATTTGCCTAACCTGCGGAGCTCGAAGCGGAGTTGCCGCCGCTAGCTGTGGAATTGATCGGTGCCTGCACGTTGGAGAATGCGGAGCAGACGGTGGAGGGCTTGTTGCCCGTTACGTCACATATGTACTTGGTCATGGCAGCCGCTGAAGCGTCGATGCTTGCTCCTACCGTGTTGTTGTTTGAACCCACTGTGCTCAAAATGGCCGAGAAACTCTTGTTGTACACGATTGAGTCGTCATATTGCGCGCTCAGCATGAGGTATTTCCCTGCAATGTCGATGAACGGGTACGAGCCGCCTTGCCCCAGGTACTTGGTCTCGTTTGCAGTCCATATCGCCTGCTCGGATGCAGTTGGCTGTTCGAGGGTCTTGTAGGTGTTGGTCTCGTTTTCTACCGAGGTGAAAGTAAGGTACGGACTGGTGTAGGTCGAGCCATAGAAAGACCAGGTTCCGACGTCGCCGTCGGTGACAGCGGAGTGGGTCTGCTGGAGGTTGGTGAATGTCCCGAACTTCGACAGCGCTATTATCATCGGCCACCGCTCGGCTGCGCAAAACGGACAGAACTCGGCTCCGATATAGAGGAGCTCCGGTTTCCCGGCCGAGTTAAGGGGGCCGCTGATACCCGGAACCGCCGGGTAGAGGTTGCTGATCTTGCCGGCGGCGGCGGTCAGGACGCTGTTGGGCACGTTGGTTATCTTCGTAACGGCGGCCTGAGGGGCAGGCTCCCGCAGCGGCCCAGAATTAGAGTTGCTCGCGATCCCGACAATGACAAGGGCGGCCACGACGACGAGTACGGTCACGACGGCTGCTATCGCGAGGTTTCGGTTTCGTCTCGCAGCGGCTTGTCGGGCCTGGCGTCCGCTGGGTCCACGGCCCGCAGGGCCTGAACGATTGGCTTGGGGGCGGCCCTTTTGACCCGGTCTCGGCGGTACCGGAGTCGAGCGCCCAGAAGTGGTTGAACTCACACCCGCATACTAAGCCAAGCCGGGCCAAAGATGCTTTCGCCGTGACGGCCGAGTCCGGTCGCTCGAGTCGGGCTCGCCGGGCCGGATGTCGCTGGGTCAGAGAATGCGGTTGATCAGATCGTCGCCCAGGCCGAAGCCGGCGCCGGTCGCTATGGCTCGGCCGAACCCACCGCCCATGAAGCGGCTCAGAAGACCGCCTGCCATTCCACCTATGGCCGGCTGTTGCATCTGGTAGGAGGGCTGCGGAGCGTAGGTCGGAGGGTAAGAAGGCTGCCCTGTGCCGTAGCCGGCTCCTGCAGATGGATCCGAAAGATGGTTGACGGTGAAGTCGTGGACTGCCTGCATGAGCGACTGCATCTGAACGTGGTCGGACTGCACGGATAGTGCTATTGACTTTAGGTCGAGAAGCCACTCGCGTGCGTTGGCGTCGCCGGATGTAGCAGCGGCCTGAAGTTTCTGGGCGAGAGTGTCGATGGCTTGGGCGGTCGACTGCACTTCTTGTTCCAACTTGGAGTACTCGGCGTCTATCGTGTCCGGATTCACGGCCTTCTTCCCTTCTGTCTTGGCCTAATTCGTTTAGAGGTCTTATAGGGCTATGTGTTCGCGTCGCTGCACCCGCAACCTTACCTGCAATTTTATGCTGTGCTGGAGGCGAGAAGTGGGATCCAGTGGGATCTGTTTCGCGTGCCGTTCTAGCTATCGGGGTCGCTCGGGTTGCCCGACTGGGGGGGTAGAAATTCGAACCAACCTTCTGGTAACTCGTAGGGGAACGCCGCCAGCACGTTGTCGTGGTCGCACAGGGAGCGTTCGAAGCACTCCAGGAGCATCGTGGCTGGTTCGTGAAGGAGATCTTCGCTTTGGCGTCCGTCGTCGACCAGCGCCCTGAGGCGCTGGTCGAAGCGCCTCAGGGCGTCATCCCAGATCCCAGCGAACTCGGCACCCTCGAGAGAACCGCCGGCCCACCACGTCACCAGACGATCGTGGAGCTCTTCAAGGCGAGAGTCGGTGTCGGCCCACGTCTCCCCGGCCAGTACCTCTGGGTGTTTGGTCATACGTTCCTCCTGTTCGTTACCGCTAGTGTCGGGCCAGTACCGAATAGAGTTAAATGTCTGATTAGTCGAGTTGTGGCGATCCCAGAAGGTAGGGGTGTTCCAAGAGATGACAAGATAGACATGTCCGACCGTTGGAAGGTCCCGGCGGACCTGCCGGGAGGCGATCTGAGACATGGATGCCAAAGTACTGTTGTGCGACTTCGCCGAGGTGAGCGGGGGAAAGCTCTTCATAAGCGGCGCGGGAATCTCCATGCTCGCCAGCAACACCGACACCCCTCCATACCCGGTGAACATCTTCTTGGCCGTCCTGGTCTCCATAGCGTGGACCGAAACCGACTCGAAGCACTTGATGACCGTCGAGCTCGTGTCGGAGGCTGACGGTTCGCAGCGTAGGGTCTTACTAAGTGACCAGTTGCCCGAGGAAGCCGACCCGGCGGATAGGGGCATGATCGCAGTAGTGTTCACAGCGGTACGGATGCCGACGATGATCGACGGCGACGAGTCGGCGATGCCTCTGGCGATACCACTCTTCGGTCTTCCTCTGCCTGCGCCAGGCCCTTACTTCTTCAGCGTTCGAATTGACGGGAGGGAGATGGATAGGGCGTCGTTTCGGCTGGTCTCCAGGGAACAGATGCAAGCCCAGCTCGGTGGTTGAGTCAAGCGACGCTCCAGTTGCGGCAGCATCATGGCCGCACAGGACTTGGTGAAGGGATCTGCGTTCCGCGAACGCAGATCAAGTTCGCCTGGCGGCCGACCGAATCTCCAACGTGTAGCTGTGGGATCTCCCGATGGCTGCGGGGAACTGTTAGACGCAGCTCAGGACAGTTTCATGCAAGACGCTGTAAATTTGATATGGGAGAACGCTTCAACGCCCCTTTTCGGCCTCCCTCTCTTACGATCGATGGCAGGTGATCGAGATGTTCGAATTCGCATTCTTGGCTTGGGCAGCGATGAGCTTCGCCGGCTGGGCGGTTGGACGAGGTAAAGGTCGCCCTTTAGAGGGTTTGGTGCTTGGACTGGTGCTCGGTGCGGTAGGGGTCGTCATCATCGCCCTGATGCGTCCGAGACCCGGGTACGGTTCCCGGTCGATCAGAGGACCCTACGGCCCGGGAGGCCAAATTGGCGGATATCCTGGCTACGGAGGGTACGGTCAGGGCGGTTTCCCGCCGGCAGCTGGAGATCCTTACTCGCGGCCCTACCAGTACGGGTATGACCAGGGCGCTCAAGTGTCTCCAACGGCCGCCACCGGTGAGGGTTTCCCCGGCCCTACCTACGACGTTTCGTCGGCTCCCGCTTGGCGTCCTGATCCTTCCGGGCGCTGGGAATACCGCTGGTGGGACGGCCACGACTACACCTCGTATGTTTCTCGAGGAGGCGTTCCCTACACTGACTCTTTACCTATTTGACCTATAGCGGCCTAGCCGTAGCCGCCAGTGGCGGCTACGGCTAGGCCGCTTGCTTCTGAACTTATTACCACTGCGGCCAGCCCGAGGGCAGGATCCCAGTGGGTGGATTGTTCTGAAGAATTCCGCTTGGAGCGCCGAGCGACGCTAGGAGAGCTGAGAAGTTGTAGCCGAACGCCGTCGAGTTGGCGCCGCTGAACTGACCGGCGCCGTAGGCCATCGTCGCTCCGATGCCACCGTCGGCCCATCCGGTCTCCATCCCGGCCGGTCCCTCGTAGAGAGTCCCGAGCACCGTGGCGGGGGTGACAGTCTCTCCGACACTGACAGAGGGGTAGATGTCCTCGGCGGCGTACACGGTAAGGCCTGCGGCCGGCCCACTTGTCAACCTGTACGAGATGAAGGTGCCGCCGGGCCACCCCCCGTTGGATGTGGAGAGGACTACGCCATCGCCGAGGGCGTAGATCGGCCCGTAGCCGCTGTAGTCGACGCCTTGGTCGACTCGCTCGGGATGGAGCAGCGAGACTGAGCGGAGTGGGTTTGCGTAACCGCTCGCTCCGCCGGGTGTTGGCGGGGGACCTGCCGAGATCGTCGTCGGAGGGCTATGTGGCGGCGGGTTGGTGGTGGTGGTCGTGGTCGCTTCGGCTGTACTAGGAGGTTCAGCGACAGGAGGGCCGCTCGTAGCTGCCACCCGGGGTTGTACGGGGGGAGCCTGAACGGTGGCAACGCTTGCCGCTAAGGCCTTCTCTGCTGCCTGCTGAGCGGCTTGCTGTTGGGCTTGGGCCGCTGCAAGAAGTTGGGCAAGGTTCCCTTTCACCTGGTTGAGGGTCGCCTCGTCGGTTGCCAGGGCTTGCAGCGCTGCCTGCCTTTGTGCTCCGAGGGTCGCGACAGTCTTCTGCGCCTCGCTGGAGAGGTTCTCGGTGGCTGTGGTGGTCGTCGCTACGAGTTTCGCGTCGACAGCGTAGCTTTGGATCGCCTGTGTCACGTTCAAGCCGGCCACTTTCACGTATTCGCCTTCTACCATCGCTGAGTCTGCCGTGCTCACGAGGGAAGACCCTTTTGCTGAGCGTCCAGCCTGGGGATCTGGGCCGTCGACGTACTCCTGAACTGCCAACTTGCGCAGGTTCGCTGCCGCTACCGCTTCGTTCGTTTGTAGCACTACAAGTTGCTGCTTGTCTTCGGCCAGCTTTTGCTGTAGCGAAGTCAGCTGAGCTTGAGTTGCATTGGTTCGGCCTACGAGCTGTTGGAGAGCGGTGCCCTCGCCGGCGATCTTCGCCTCGATCTGGGCGATCTGCGACTGATCCGAGGTCACGCTGCTCGCCGACGCTGGCCGGGCTGTCGCAGCTGTAATAGCGAAGACCGTGGCTGCCGCTATGGAGGCGACGACTACCCTGGGGCCACCAGTGCACAGGTGGGCGGCTCGAGCGCACCAGGGGGGAAGTTTTCGACTCGACCAGGCTTTGGACACCACCATGTAAACCTGTGAGGCTCCTGTGTTAGCTGGGCTACAGTGGACTGTTAGGAAGGCTTTGGGGACGCGCACTACCTCGCCTGGGCGTTTGTCGGGTAGCCGCTATGGAGAAGAACGGACCGAATAAATGTAGCAGGGTGCGCCTTCGCTGTCACTGCTCACGGTGGGCGAGGCGCCTTCCGGTTATCCTCTGAGCGACGATCTCGACCCAGTGCGTCCGTTCGCCTGGTACGGCGGTTTGTACTGAAAGGTGGCGGAGCGCTTCGGAGCGGTCGTCTAGGGCGGAGCTGATGTCGTTGGCAGTGCCTGTCACCACGACGCTCCAACCGTCGCCGGTTACGGGGTCGACGTTATCAATTTCGAATGCGACTCTGGCTAGGTCTGACCCTGCGAGCTTTGTCCCCTCGTTACTCATGAACACAACGCAGTCGTCGGCGAAGCGGTAGTTCACGGGGAATATCATCGGCTGCCCCCCTGTCGCCACGGCGATACGGCCGAACGCGTTCGATTCGAGCAGAGCCCGGCATTCGTCCTCGCTGATCTCGTCGTAGACGACCAAAGTCTTTGAGTTGCCCGCTTCAGGTGTCATGGTCTAGCTCCTGTGATCTCGTCGTTTGGTCAGCTTGTCAGTTCCGAGGGTCCCTTAGTAGAGACGAAAGTCCCAAGGGGGTAGATTCGAGGTTGTGGAGGCCAAGACTTGGATCGGTGGGCCAGTAGGCGACGCAGCCCTCACTTTTTCCTGGGTGCCGTTGGCTCTCGCTGGCCACTTCAGCGAAGGGCACCACCGGGTTCTTGGCTTGCTGGTTGCCTGCGTAATGTTCTTGTCCTTCGCCCATCAGCCCCTTACCCTGCCTTTCGTCTACGCAAGTCCCTGGCGCTTGAGCAGCCACCGGCGGCTTTTTCTACTGTCCCCCGCCATCGCCATAGTAGTCGTATCGGTCTTCGCCACGGTAAGCCCTGTAGTCGTAGCGGTCGTAGGTGGCCTGTGGAACGCCGAGCACACCTTGATGCAGCGTTACGGGATCATGCGCATCTACGGTCGAAAGCTGGGCGACAGCCAGGCTAGGACCGAAAAAGCAATGGTGTTGGTCTGGTTTTTGGTCCCTCTACTATACTTGGTAGCACATAAAGATATTACGCGCACTGTCAATAAATTTGGTGTTATAACGGTGGCTGGTAACGCCGTCAGGATCCTTGCCGGAATGGCGACGGAGGCAACGGTCGCACTTCCGCTCGTGGCAGTGGCGGCTTGCTACCTCGCGGCCCGCTGGTTGGCCGGTGAGGTTCGTTTTGGGCGCCGTAACCCTGGCAAGTGGCTCTATGTCGTCTCGACGGCCGCCTTGTTCGCCGTGGCGATGGCTGATCCGATCGCTGGGCTTGTGGGATTCGTGGGATCCCATTCGATTGAGTACCTCGTCATTGTCAACCGGTCTGTTGCAGGTGAAGCCCGCCATCCTGGTCGACTGGGTGATATCGCCCGGATGCCCGGCGGGCGGAGCTTGTTCTTCTTGGTCTACTTCGCAGCGATCAGTGCGGCTTTTGCGCTGCTTTACTACGTCGTGCCAGGCACGGTCTTCCTCGTAGCCGTGCTAAGCGTGGGGGCTCTTCACTTTTTCTACGACTCGTTCATATGGAAGCTGCGTAACCCAGAGGTATCTGCATCACTGGCTGGTATGCCTTCCCGGCATGTGACGGCCGCCTGACATCAGCAGCCAGACCGGCTAGCTGTAGCCGTCACCACTTATCGGGAGGTTCCGAGTCCCTCGACGGCGGAACGGAAGGTGTCGCCACGCTGCTTGTAGTTACTGAAACGACCGAAGCTTGCAGCCGCCGGCGACAGCAGCACTACTGTGCCTGGCTTCGCCCACTTAGAGGCCTTGAAGACAGCTTCGTCGATGTCGCGACACGCCACTCCAGTGCCACCCCTGGATAGGACCTCCCTAAGTATCCGGTCACCGCTGTCGGGCACAGTGAAGACCATGGAGGCCTGGCCACGTGCTGCGAGATGCTCCGCAAGCGGCGAGTAGTCGATATCACGGTCGAAGCCTCCCGCTATGAGAGCGAGCGGCCTGTCAGCGAAAACGTCGGTCGCTGCGATCGTCGGCAGGACGTTCGTGGAGAGGGAATCATCGACGTACTCGACTCCGTCGTGAACTCGAATTGTCTGTAGTCGGTGGGGGAGTCCATGGAAGCCGGTGGCTGCTTCGGCGAGCCGATCAGGATCTGCTGCTTCCACTATGCCGATCTCTTCGAGGCATGCCGCAGCGATGAGAGCGTTCAACGCGTTGTGACGTCCTCTCAGGCCTAGAGCCTCCACCCAGGCCGGCAATCGCGGCCCTGGGACACCACCGACTGCGACGCCAGGGTATCGTACCCATCTCGGCCCTGGACGTAGCCATTCCTCACGCTCCACCAGGCGGTCGTCGTCCCCGTTGGCCACTACGATCCGCCCGCCCCGTCGCCCGCAGATCGACAGCTTGTCGCGGTAGTAGGCGTCAACAGACCCGTGCCAATCCAAATGGTCCGGATGTAGCGACGTTACAGCCACGACCGCTGGTGACGACCACAAGTCGGTCGCCTGGAAGCTGGACACTTCCACTATCCAAAGCCCGTCCAGGCCTGGTCCGTGGATGGTGCTCAGACCGCTCCTGGCAAGCGGCGAACCAGGTGAGGCGCTCTGCCCGGTGATCGGCTCGAGGTCGGGGAGTCTGTCGGACGGGTCCCAGGGAACCATGCCGAGGTTGCCTCCGACAAAGCAAGTCCGCCCGAAAGCTGACGCTAGGTGCCCGGCCACTGAAGTCGTGGTCGACTTGCCTTTTGTGCCGGTGATGCCGATTACGTTGGCGGGGCCGACCTCCTCCAACCAAAGCCCCATTCCACCCACGACCGCCACGCCTTTGGCTTCGAGGCGCTTCACGCCTTCGCCGTGACGGGACACCCCCGGCGATTTGATTACCACGTCGCAACGCAGCAGCGCATCCAGGCCCCCGTCAGCTGTTCCGAGCACCCAAGGTTCGTTCGGGTGGTCGTCGACTACGACGAAAGGGTCGACGTCGCCCGCTTGCAAGCGGCGAATGGTTGCCCGACCTTCGGAGCCGACCCCCCAGACGCCGATCCGGTGGCCAGGAAGGTCAGACCAGCGTAGCGGGTGTGAGGTCATGGGGTATGTGGTGGGTTCCCATCGGACGCATGAAGACTGCCGGGTCAGCAAGAGAAACAGAATTACCGGTAGTGCTGTCCAGTTTGTCCAACAGGCGGGCAAGGACTTCGTTTGACACCCTGTCGGGCCTGGCGGCAGCGAGACGGAGAGCCATTTGGCTTTCGTCGAAATCACCGACGCACTCGAATGGCTTGAACCCCCTCCCGATACCAACAAGGGCTTCGAAGACTCCGGCCAAGTCGCCTTGCTCTAACGGTTCGTTCCCTTTGAATATCTCAGAGAGCTGGTCGCGGTCCATGAACGGAGCGAGGATCAGGTCGATGAAGCAGCACTTATCGCAGCGTCCACACCAAGCGTCGAGACGTTGAGCGGGGTCGAGGTGGAAGGCACGGTTGCAAGAGTGAAAGACACCGTGGTAGGCGGTCATGGAGGCGAAGCGTTGCGCAACCCATAGTTCGCTGAACGGCCTGAGCAGCGAGAAGTACTCCACGAGCGAGCCGAGAGAATTCTTGAGTATCGAACGGAAACCCGCCTCGAACAGGTCGCTCTTGGAATATTGGTGGTTGATCCCACGGCCGTTGACGGTCAGGTTCGGTTTGCTTGATGACCACTCGTTCGACATCACGACTTGCCCACGGCCATCGAGGACGGCGCACAGTACGGCTATCGCGGAGACGATACCGGTTACAGGGACGTGGCCGTTAAAGACGTTCTTCTTGACTTCAGGGCTGAGGATCCAAGGGTCGATCTCGCGCTGGGCTCGCCTTATCGCAAGCCCCGTAGTCGACGCCGCCCGCTCGATCGCCTCGAAGGGGGGAGTCCCTGAGCGGTTGAGAACGAACAACTCCATGTCAGGGTTCGCAGGCTTTAGAGTCTCGACTGTGACGATCGAGTCAATCCCTCCACCGAAAGGCACGAGCAGGCGTTGCTCAGGGCTGGCTTTTAGATCAGTCTCGTTGAGTTCGACGTGTGGGGCTGGTGTCCCCCCGACGAACTGCACTTCGGTGAGATCCAACTCGTTTCGGAAGGCGAATTCACCGAGACCTTGGACGTAAAAGTCTCGCAGGAACTCGAGGTCCCCGGGTCGGAGCGGGGTGTCGCCAAGGTCCACGACCGGAGGCGCGCCCGCCTTGAAGTAGGACACCCCTGCCAGGAGGCCGACGATTCGGGCTGCTTCACTAGCGGCGGGACTCCACTTGTGTCCAGGGCCAACGTCTAGCTCTTCAACAAGCTTAACTGCGTCGAGACTGTAGTGGAATCGCAGGGTACCGGCTCGCTGGTCGATTTCCACCGGACCGTAGGAGAACCGCTCTGAACGGACAGGACTGCTCACTTCGACGTAAGGCTATCCCCCACTGTGAGCGACGACAAGATCTATCTGGTGTTCTGCGAAGGGCACCAGACTCTCCGGGACACTGGTGGTGGAGGCAGGCGCTTTGCCTCATCCCCCGAACGGTATCGCCGGGTCGAGCGAGGCACTTTCATCGGTACGCGCTTGCGCGGCACTCAGACGCCCTACCGCTACGAGCCTTGCAAAGACATGACTTCTGCGTGCTAGCGCCGCACTGAGGTGGGTGCGAGGGTCGTAGGCTGAAGGCGCTTGCAGCAGTCCGGCGACGAGGGCTGCCTGACCCCAGGAGAGCTGGCTAGGTTCCAGGCCGAAGTAGTGGAGGGCCGCCTCGGTGACGCCGTAAGCTCCATCACCGAAGTAAGCCGCGTCGAGGTACATGGCGAGAATCTGGGTCTTCGTGAAATTATTATCGAGCTTGAAAGCCATCACGACCTGTTCGGCAAGCGCACCTGGGTTAGACCGGCCCGGGGTGTAGAGCAGCTTCGCAAGCTGCACTTCGATCGTCGCCCCTCCCAGGTTGGGGTTGGCGGTTACGAATCCCCAGGCGGCACGCAGGGTGCCTTGGGGATCGAGAGCGGTATCGGAGTAGAACCTGCTGTCCTCGGTGGCGAGGACAGCTTCCCCAACCCTTGCGGGGACAACCCCGTTGTCGCTCGGAGCGTGATGCTCTGCGAGCATCACCTTTACCCTCGATGGGGCGTTGCCGGCCGAAGGCGTTACAACGATGGCTATCACGGTTGCCATCAACGCCGCTAGGACCACCGCTGTCGTGACTCCAGCCAAGCGCCGCAGGTATCGCCGCCGGACGCGGTGAGCCGGTCCCCGAGAGCCGCGCCTTCGGGTACGGTTGTGTGGAGCACTCCGATCTTCTACATCGGTCGTTCCCGTACGGCCAGCCGGATCCCTGGTCGCTACCACCGCAGCAAAACTACCTCTGTCGCCGGTAGCGTTGTGGGCATGCAGCGCTCAAGCCACCTAATCGCGTCGGTAGCTGACGCTGCCTTGGAAGCGTCTGTCGTGGGCAGCTTCAGCCGGCTCGGCTTCGACGTGCGCAGGCTGAGCGGCAGATGGGAGGATCCACCTCGCTTAGACGGCAGGACCGTGCTGGTGACGGGGGCTTCGTCGGGCATCGGACGCGCTGTCGCCTTAGGGCTCGGTCGTTGCGGAGCGAACGTCATATTGACGGCTCGCAATCTTGATCGGCTCAACCTTGCAGCGAAGTCCGTTGTAGGCGTTGGGGGCACGGCTGTTGTCGTGCCGGCAGACCTGGTAGAGCCATCCCAGGTGGAAGCGCTAGTCGAGCGGATCGGAGCCATCTGCACGGGGGTGGACGCCGTTGTCCACAACGCCGGGGCTTTGTTCCCTCGTTACAGCCAGGCTGCTGACGGCAGCGAACTCACTGTGGCGACACACGTGCTGGCGCCTTTCCGCCTGACCCGTCAGATGTCGACTTTGATGAACTCGCAGCGCTACGTCCTAGTTACTGTCTCGTCTGGTGGAATGTACACCGAGAGGTTCGACCTCAGTCGTCTTGAGATGAACCGGTCGGACTACCGGGGGGCAGTGGCATACGCCCGAGCCAAGAGGGCCCAGGTTGTTCTCGCCTCGCAGTGGCAGCTCAGGCTCGGCACCGGCGTTCTGAGCTACAGCACCCACCCCGGTTGGGTTAGAACCGCAGGGCTGGACGCCGGCCTACCGGGGATGGCGCGCCTTGGGCCGCTGCTCCGCACACCCGAGCAGGGAGCTGACACGATCGTGTGGCTCGTTTGCGAAGCCCTTGCGGGGGGACAAGCGCCTCCTTCAGGTTTCTGGCACGACCGACGCCTGAGGGGCGTGTACTACCGTCCCGGAACGAGGCGAAGTCCTGCACAGGAGCGTTCGGACGGTGAGGCGCTTTGGTCTTGGTGCGTCGACCGGACCCGAATTCCGTAGGCACCCCGGGTGAGCAGCGGCGACATGGCTCAGCAGGCAATTGCTAAGAGGCTGTCAAGAAGCGGCCGACAACCTAACTAGAGTCGCGCCTGTTAGTGGAGTTGACCGGCCAGACTGGAGAAGCGTCGTGTCGGACGAAGAACTGATCGCCGAGCAGGTGGTGGCGGTCGAAACGCAACGGGTAGTAAGGGTCCGAATCTCTCAGCACCCTGTCGAAGACTTCTGGAGAGTGGATGTCACCGGTGGTAACGGCTGCGGTGCGGGCCGTGTGAGCGCTACTGTCTTGCCCGGGGACAGCTTCTTGATGAACTTGATAGAGGGAGCCATGAGCGGCGAGACCGTCGCCTGGCGCCACCTAGCTGAATGGGGTCTACACAGTTTCAGCGGAATGTCCGGAATGCCCGTTCCGCGATTCGCTTAGAGCCTCCCAAGCGATGTTAAATTCAGCAAGCCCATGACTATCGACGACGAAGCCGATCTGACAGTACGCGCCCGCCAAGAATCGCGGGCGCTCGGTTCGCCACGTTTCGTGCTTCTGCCACCCCGAGCTCAGGATGCAGCCGATGAGGCCGAGCGAATGCTCGCCCAAGGAGAGTCTGATCCCGAAATCCTGGCGCGACGGATGGGCAATGACCGCGAAGCCCTCCAGCAGGCCCGAGACTTCTTCGTATCACTAGTCAGGGCGCACGCGGATGATTTTCGTGCGACTGAAGCACTCAGGCTAGTTAACAGAGCAATGTCCAAAACCCCGATCGTCGATCCACTGGACTGGAAACCGCGTTGGCATCAGCGTTTCCGCAGGCCGTGAGCACGGCTTAGCCTTCGCTGTACTGATAGGGCCGAAAGTCCCTTCCAAAGCGGCCCCTCTGAGACTCATAATACTTGGATGCCGTATCAATACAGCGAGACCGGGTTGGAATTACAAGATCAGGTCCGTCGCTACATGGAAGCATTCGTCTATCCGAACGAGGAGCTCTACTACTCGCAGCTGGAAGGCTCGACCGATGGCTACCCCTCGGTGATGGGGAAGCTGAAGGCGGCTGCTGTCGAGCGTGGCCTATGGAATTTGTTCCTTCCCGATCTCGAGCCTCATCATCCGGGTACAAAACTGTCGAATGTCGACTATGCGCCTATTTCGGAGGCGCTGGGCCGGGTTGGGTTCGCATCGGAGGCGCTCAACTGCTCTGCTCCAGACACCGGCAACATGGAGATCATCCACAAGTACGGAACGGACAGGGTGAAAGCGACGTGGTTAGATCCGCTTTTGGCTGGGGAGATTCGTAGCGCCTTTTCGATGACCGAGCCGGACGTGGCATCTTCGGACGCCACCAACATCGGACTGCGAATAGAGCGGACCCCCAGTGGATACGTTCTGAACGGTAGGAAATGGTTCAGTTCGGGGGCGGCGTCCCCCCGCTGCAAAGTTCTCGTGGTGATGGGAGTGACCGATCCCGAGGGGCCACCGCACCTGCGCCAGTCGATGGTAGTTGTCCCGCTGGACACTCCTGGCGTATCGATCGGCATGTTGCCGAGTGTATTCGGCTATAGCGAGGTCGGCGGCCACCCGGAGGTCGTCTACAGAGATGTCAAAATTCCCTCCGACCATCTCCTGGGCCAAGAGGGGGGAGGCTTTGCCATAGCCCAGGCCCGGCTAGGCCCCGGAAGGATCCACCACTGCATGCGTTCTATCGGCGTCGCCGAGCGCGCCTTGGAGCTCATGGTGTCTCGTTCATTGGAACGGCATGCTTTTGGCTCCTCCTTGGCGCACAAGGGGCTCATACAGGACTGGATCGCAGAGTCGCGCATAGCGATCGACATGGCACGGGAATATGTGATGAAGGCTGCTCACCTGATGGACACGGTCGGCAGCAAGGCGGCCGCTACCGAAATATCGGGCATTAAGGTGGCAGTACCCAGGATGGCGTTGGAGGTCATCGATCGTGCTATTCAGGTACACGGTGCGGCAGGCGTTACCCAGTTCACCCCTCTTGCTCACATGTATGCGGGGATGCGGACTTTGCGTATAGCTGATGGTCCTGACGAGGTGCACAAGATGACCATTGCCAGACGGGAGATCCGCCGCCATCAGCCGGCGTTTAGGATGGGATCTAAAAGTTGATTCTTTAGGGGCTTCTCGGCTCAGGCAATGTCAAATGTCCCCACCAACGAACTCGGAGATAGTGACACCTAGAGCAGCGAGATCCCGAACGAACGCGACAGGATCGTCGATCATCTCCGCGAGACCGCCTGATCCCCAACGCGCGAGGCGACCTTGCGCCGCCCAGCGCGCCGCGACGGCGCTGACCGCTGCAGCGATCCCAGCGGGCCTTCCCGCTGCTCCGAGTGCCCGAGTTACGGCCTCAGTGCCGACGAAACCTCTCATCTCTACCCTTACAGCACCGATCAGGCCTTCTGGGTGAGGTCTGCGCAGCATCGGTAAGGGAGAGGTAAGCCGGTCCCGCCGGGTGGCTTCGATCCTTGATGTTATCCTCCTCGCTGAGGGATAGGCACGAACGAGGAGCATCGGATCAGCCAAGAAGGCTCTGTAGCAGTCGGCTCCTCCAACCGGACCGGGAAACCACACGAGTTCGCGTCCGGAGCCTCCCGGCCTACGCCTCCATGCGCCTTCTTGCCAGTCGACGGAGATGGCTGCTAGCGCCGAGTGGTGTCGCCGGGCGCACGTCGGTCCCCCCGTGCCAGCGCTGGCCACATGGACTTCCTCAACTGAGTCAAAACCGCCCCCGTAGCCCAGCCCTGTACCAGCTACTCCTAGCAGACGGCTGAGGATACAAGACAAGCCTGGGGCCATCCCCGTGCCCAGGGTGATGCCGCAGCGACGTTCCCGGGCGGTATCGTCAACTCTGAGAGCGCGACGTAGGACGCTCGGTTCGTCGACAGGTGTGACCAGGTTGCCGCCCGTTTCGAGGCTACGTTCCATGAAGTGCCTGACCAAGTCTGGGACTGTCACCACAGTGACGTCCACGTCCAAGTCGGTAACGTCCCCGATGTCCCGAAAAGAGACTTTCAGGTCTGTCGCGGTGACGCCAGTGCCGTCTGCGGTTCGGGCGGCAGACCTGGAACCCCTTCGTCTAGGACGCGATCCTCCGTGTATCGCGACTACAGATTCCACCTCGTCCGAAGCCGCGAGGAAGTTGATTACTTTGGAGCCTACGGCTCCGATCCCGACAACGGCTACGCGTAACATGTAGATGTCCTCAGCCGAGATCGTCGGTGGATATTTCTCGCCACCCTCCGCGTTGGGGTGGTGTGCCGCCAGTTCCTCTGAGGCGCACGATCACGGCAATGACGGCGGTTACCCCGAGGGCCATCACGGTCCGCCGGATGAGTCGCACAACCGGGATCATAGACGACTATCTCGATGGTGACGATACGGACTCCTGCATTCCGCTTGGAACGAAACAGGGGCTTTCTACGGTTGGGGGGCCACCGCGAGAGGAAGGGCCAGGGTCGGCTGACCGTCGGGTGAAGGGCCAGACCATGCGAGTGAAAGCTTGGAGAACTGCAAGCCGTTTGAGGTTTGCGTGACGTCACTGAGGGTGAGGTTTGCTGCAGCGCTGACGGACTTGCCGGCCACGTAAAGATGTACCGTGCCCATCCCAGCAGCGGTCGTGGATGACCACGAAGTCCAGGATACGCCGGTCACGATGGTGGCGGCGTCCTTGGCTGCGTTGGCGCAGGTGACTAGGAGGGTTTTGGGTTCGAAAGCTCCACCACCGCAGTTGAAGACGGTCGGAACTGTCTCAGACGATGTTCCCGGTCCACCTGCCGCCGAGGTCGGTGTTTCGATTGTGACTGTTCCTTGAGTGGGGATGATCTTTGTCACCGAGGTCTGGTTGGAACCGCACGAAGCCAGGAGGAGAGCGCCTAAAACCAGAAGGCGGTGCTTCGCAGGGACTCGCCTTCTTGGACATCGCGCCAGTCGCTTCATCTCGCGGCAGTGCCCGACGTGACCTTGTCGGATGTGCTAGTTGGGCTAAAGCGAGGAGAGCTAGGCTTGTTCCGACCCTTAGCTGAAGCAGTGGCGAGAGGCGCAAGGCTTGAAGCAAGCACTGCCAGGGGAAGTCCCGCCGACCAAGCTGCACGAACGCCAAAACCACCGGCGGAGGCAAATACCAAAGCCGAAACTAACGCAACGAAAACTCCGACCTGCGAGATCGAAGAGGCCAGGCGCACTGGATTTTCGAAGCGCTCTAGATTGGAGTGAATCGAGCGAAGCTTTGAAGGAGTTGAAGCTTTAGCTCCAAGAAGTACTGTCACCCCCCGCGCTAAGCCAAAAAAGCTGCAAACGGCGAGGGTCGGTATGACTGAAGCGCTTGACACTCCTGCGGCGATGGCCAGAGTCAGTGTCAGCGCGACGCCCGCGGTCATGAGGTAGGTGGCGAAGCCGAAGCCGATCTGCCATCCGAAGCCGACACCGTACACCCACGGCCTCAGGCGTCTCATCCAACCGTCATCGACCTGGCGCTGGATGACGGGCAGGACCGGACCCATCAGTCCAAGGTCAACTGCGGATCCCGCAATGGCTATCAGCGCTACAAGTGCGCTCAGCGCTATGGCGGGACTTTCTTCCAGCGGTGCTGCAGCATCCGGCGAGCCGGTTGCGATCCTCGCGATGAGCGCCACGAGAGTGCCGAACCCGCCGAGAGTTGCCCCTCCCAGCACACCTCCTGTTATGAACCAACCTGCAGTCCATGCGAACCGAGTTCCCCGGGCGCGTTCGCCGAAGGGGGTTATGCTCGACAGCATCGAAAGCCCGCATGGCGACCAGGTCGAACGGGCGGCCGACAGTAGCGCTGTTACCAAACCGAGGTTTAGGTACAAAGACGACATCAGTCGAGCGACTCCTGTTTGCGTTCCGTGGTCGATGGCCGGTAGGCGAGAGCGGAGGTCACTGGACCGCCGGGTATGCCACGGCGTCGCCAAAGGGGTAGACGATGCCTAGTTCGGAGACCATCCAGTACCCCTTGCCTGTAGGCGTTGCTGCGATTCCGACGATAGGGCTGGCCAGCGCAGATGCTCCAAGCGAGCCGTAGAAGCCGGCATCTCCGAAGCTGAAGACCCCGCCGTCGGCGGCGACGAGCCAGTATCCCTTCCCGCTTGGAGTTGCCGCTATGCCCACTACGGGCTCGTTGAGAGTTACGGCACCCATCGAGCCGTAAAAGTCCGCGTTCCCAAAGCTGAACACCCCACCATCAGAAGCAGCCAGCCAATAACCGGCGTTGTCTGGAGTTGGCGCCATGCCCACGACGGGCTTGTTAAGGACCATGTTCCCGGTGGACCCATAGAAGGGGGCTGAGAAGTCGAACACTCCTCCGTCCGCAGCGACGAACCTGTAGCCTCCCGAGTGTGAGTCGTCGCTCATTCCGACGATCGGCTTGTTCAAAGAGATGTTCCCGGTGGAGCCGTCGAATGCCGCGTCTCCGAAGCTGAAGATCCCGCCGTCGGCGGCGACGAGCCAGTACCCGCCGCCATCGGATGTGGAAGCTATCCCTACGACCGGCTTGTTTAGAGCAGTCCCGTACATGGAGCCGTAGTACATGGCGCCTCCGTATGCGTGCACCCCGCCGGCGGCGTCTACCAGCCAGTACCCGCCGCCGTTTGGTATAGCCGCGATCCCGACGAAGAGCGGACTGAAGGTCCGGGGGCCGTCCTGGCACGGAGCGTAGTGGTCGGCTGTGCTGTCGTCGGTCTGCGACACGGTGCTGCACGCCGGATCGAGCAGCCACGGAGGGGTGCACGACACGACACGGCAGGCTATGCGACCGGTGCATGCGATCTCTTGATGGCACTGTCCGTAACGGAACTCCGTACATCCGACGTGGCGGTTATCGCATGAACCGAGCGCGCACTCGCAGGTTAGGTTGTCGCAGGTGGGGCAGAAGTTGCTGCCGTCGCAGCCGCACCCCTGGCATTCGCCCATGCAGTCGATGTAGTAGCGGGGGCCTGCGCAGTACTGCGAGCCGTCCGCCTTCCACCATCCCCCGGCGAATGTGCCCGGCGGGCAGCCGTTGATGCCGTTGTTGATGGTGCAGCAGAACTGCGTATAGCCGTCGCAGCACATCGAGGAGCAGCCACAGCCAGTTCCGGGAACACACTCGCATATGAATCCGTAGGCGGTGCCAGGTTTGAGGAGGAAATCGACTGGTGCAACGGTCATTGCTGCAGCGGCGACGGTCGCTTTCGCGAGGAAGCCGCGCCTCGACGTTCGAGTTACCAGGAAGTCGGCGACCGGTTTGGCGAAGTCCAGGTTCAAGGTTCCTCTCCTTCGCGCAAAGATCCCTCCTCCAGAGGTCTTTCCCTTACGGGCTGACCGAAACGGTTGTATACCCCAGAGCCTAGCTTAGGTCCTCGTGCCAACGACGAAGCTCAGTGCGGGACGAGTCCAGACAAGATAGGCGAGTTGGGCTAAAACGAGGCTTACTACCAACAGGGCAATCCCATGTCCGGGTTGGTGGTCAACTATCCGCCATCCGCTGGCGGGGGGCTCTATGGCCCACCAGCAGGCGCCCGCGGTGGCCGCCAGGTTGAGGACCAAGTGCGCCGGGCCCGGCCGGGCGTCAGGACGACCGAAGCATCCGCACGACGACAGCGGCCATCCCCTCCCAATAGCGGTGGCCACGAAGGCAGCGAAACCTGCGTATGAGAAAGCCACCAGCGCTCCTGTCAGCGTGCCGGGTAGGGCGAACGCGGAGATTGACACGGCTAACTCCACTGCCCCGCCAGAGCGGACTGTCCACGGATGGCCAGGTAGTCCGGCCATGCGCAAGGCTCTGGACGTGTCACCCGGCTTCAGTACCTTGGCGACTCCGGCCACCCCGAGGACCGCCGCCGAGGCCAAGAATACCGCAGATGCCGGTTCGAGCGCAGTCACTGCCCCTCCTGCACGCGAAGAGAACCGATCAACTCGTTAGCCTGCCCGCAGAGAGCAAAGCGAGCTGTGAAAGCCCCGATAACCGAGTACAGGCAGAAGCTGCGTCCTGCAATGGAGAAAAATCGTTGGACCCCAGCCTGGCCTGGAATGGTCCGCTGCAGCTGTCTAGCCCTGAAAGAGTCGGGGCTGAGCTCCGGAACATCGAGCACCGAAGGGAAAAGGGCTGAACCTGCAGCCTGCGGCCCGAACTCCAAGAACGCAACGAAGACGTCGTTCGATCCGAGACTTTCGACGATGCCGCCTCCGTAGTCCCCGCGTTGCGACGGGATCGGCACCGTTGCGGCTTGAATTACCGGGTGCGTCGCCTCGTCCGCTGAAGGGACCCGTCGGTATATGACAGCCTCCCATCCTCGTGGGACGGTCAGGCTGAGACCGAAACCGGAGATGTATGTCGTCAACTTCCGCCACCGGCGTCGGTGATCGATGTGGGGTACAGCCGGGGGTCGCCAGGCTCGATACCCGCCTCGCGGAGCTGGCGGTCGACGAAGTCGTCGCGACGCTGGTCGGCCGGTGACCGGGCTCTCCAGCCCTTTTTCGGCGCAGTCGTTCCGTCAGTCACAGCGTTGGAGACAAGGAGCTTCACTTCCTCCCAACCAGCTGCGACTCCTTCGCCGACCACCTGTGACCCCGGACCCGAAACGTAGACGAAGTAAGGGGCGTAGGGGATGTCATAGTGCTCCCACACTTCGCTGGACATGACGACAGGCAAGTCGCCGGCCAGGTTGGCTATCGCCCCGGGCGATTCCGCTTCAGAACCTCGGGTAACGACCACGAGGCGGGCTCCGCCGGGCACCTCTAACTCCGATGATCGGAACGCCTCCCAAAAGCTCCGGCACGTTGCGCAACCAGACGTCAGGAAGGCGATGAGGGTGTCGTGCCCCACGCCAGCGACGGCCAGACTGACAGAGTCCCCGGACGGAGTCGACCCTGTTAAGTCGACTACGTCACTTTCGCTGGGGCGCCGCGGGGTGGGCCGTGTACCCACCCGCCGGGCTGTCCCCGGACTTCTTACCCCAACCCAACCGGTGTTACTCTCGCGCCGCGGAGAGGACGACGGGTCTAGGTCAACACCAAGCTCATGGAGGGCCCGTAGGACCTCGGCGTGGCCTCTCAAGAGTCCCGCTACAAGCACACCTAGAAGGGCGACGGCCACAGCCAACCCGACTACGAGCACGGTCAACGACGTTCGGGTCCCGTCAGCTCTGCAGGGGTTCTCACTCCTGCCATGATAGACCCGCTCGGTGTCTAGGACGACTGGGTGGCTGGCGTGCCATCATCAGGGAAGCTTAGGAGAACAGGCCGTCACTCATGGCCTCGGCGACTTCAACCTCGTCGATTTCGAGAAGCTCCGGGTACACCTCGAAGTTGTCTTCACCTGGATAGGCGGCCGGCCGGCGGTACGGTTCCAGATTGGACCTTCCAAAAAGTGCCGGGAAACGGTCGTAGGGTCGCTGCCCGAAGGTCGGGTGCTCGAAACGTCGCCACATGGTTCGTTCCTCGAGCTGAGGGTCGGCCATCAGGTCCCCAGCATTCTGTAACCTACCTGCCGGCACCCCGCCCTCTTGTAGGGTCCTCTCGGCCGTTTCGGCGGGCACTGTAGCCACCCAGCCGCCGACGAGCTCGTCGACCTCAGCGGTTCGAGTGACGCGCTCGGCAGCGCTAAGTAGCGAAGGGTCGGCTTGTAGCCCGGTCGCGTCGAGCAGGCGACCCCAGTCGTCGTCGTCGCGGCAGGTGACTGCGAGCCAGGACCCATCGGCGGTCGGGTAGCAGTCGTTGGGTGCCATGGGGGTGAACCAGTCGCCGTTGCCTGCAGGTTCAGCCTCCCGGTCGTTGTTGAGGTAGTCGATGAGCGCTGGGCCGATCAGGTAGCCGCCGGTCTCCATCTGGGAGATATCGACGTGCTGGCCGAGGCCACTTCGCTCACGCTCTTCGAGGGCGCCGAGCACAGCGAACGCCGCTGACAGGCCGGCAGCGTGATCGTTGAGGGAGAAGCCCGGCCCGATGTCCCCACGCCCGGGTGGGTTTGTCAGATAGGTGAGCCCGCACAGGGCGTGGATCGTGGGAGCGTATGTGACCAGTTTCGACCACGGTCCGCTGTGGCCGCACCCCGACATCGTGACGTAGACTAGCCGTGGGTTCCACTGGGCCGCCTGGCCGTATGACAGGCCCCAACGATCTAGGACCCCCGCTGAGAAGTTCTCGATCAGCACGTCGGCCGACCCAATCAGCTTACGCATGACGCCAGGCGCTCGCTCATGGCTCATGTTGAGAGTGACCGCCCTCTTCGAGCGGTTCCACTCGTAGAAGTACGGGTGTGAAGGATCGTTGACCGTCGTCGCTCGCTGCTGGGTCTGCACTTTTATCACGTCAGCGCCGAGGTCGCCGAGGATCCGAGTGCACATCGGCCCGGCTAGGACGTGGCTCAGGTCGAGGATGCGAAGGCCGGCAAGTGGTTTGCCCACCTCGATGGGGGGGCTTCCGTTACCCGACGCGACATTCACGAGGTAGGGAGCCCGGCGCTCGAGGAAACTCTCCTCCTGGAATACCTCTGCGAGATCCTCGGGTGGACGCGGGGTGGGGGCGGGCGTCCGGCTGAAATGAGCAACGGGACCCGGAATGGTTACCTTGGGGCCGCCCCAGTCGGTATCACGGAAGAACCCCCGGTATTCATGCTGCGGGTTGGTGGCTACCTGGGACACGCTTTGGACCTCGGCGAAGGCAATGTGGCGGGACTGTGCTTCCTTGAACAGGTCTCCGGCATCTTTGGTGGTAGCGAAGTCACCGACTACCGCCATCACGGTGTCCAGGTCTCCTATCAGTTCCGCCAGAGGCCGCTTCGCGAGCTCGACTGCGGCCGGGAATCCCTCCTGTGCCATCCAGGCGAGCAGGCCCGGGGCGTTAGGTGTCGGTGTGACCACGGCCCAGCCGCGTCGAGCCGGCACTACCTTGTAGGCGCGAATCCAGTGAAGTGACCCTTGGCGTTCGGCGACTTTGGGGTAGGGGAGGACGTCGTCGAACCAATACTGGAACAGCAACTGCTCCACTGTCGTGCAAACCGCCTCGTGGAGCGAGACGTCTACGAGCTCACCACAACCCGAGCGTCGCGACGCTCTCAGTGCTGCAAGACCACTGATAGCTGCAACGAAGCCCGCCACGTTGTAGGTCTGCCTTCCCCAGGAGTTGAGCGGTAACTCCGGAAGGCCAGTGAGTGACATCACGCCGCCTAGAGCGCCCGCAACCAGATCGCTGGTTTGCCAGTGCGCACGGGGGCCGGTCCGTCCGAAAGGTGTCAGCGAAACTTGCACGAGGCCCGGGTTGGTGCTTGCAAGGTCGGCGTGGTCGATTCCCAACGCCGAGAGCCTCCCCGGTGCTTCGGTTTCGACGAGTAGGTCACAGGAAGTGGCGAGACGTATGTAGGTGCTGCGACCCTCATCGGTATCGAGGTCTACTTCGGCCCTGCGCTTGGAGTTGTCGTACCACCAGTCGGCGACCCCGCCGATCTGCCTGGCTGCCGGGTCGACCATGGCAGGTCCGGCGGTGCCACTGCCGATGCGGATCACGTCCGCTCCGGCTTCGGCGAGAAGCTTCGTAGCGAATCGCCCGGTGTCGTTTGTCAGGTCAAGCACCCTTAGACCTTCAAGCGGACCCTGTGTCATGCTTCTCCCTCGTAGTAGGCGTCGCTTGAAGCTAGCCATTATCGCCTCGTCGATGCCAGGAGTACCGCAGGGCGCGAGGTATGGGTCACAGTATTAGGGTGACTAGTAGCGATAATCGACGGTTCGGCACGCCGTCGGGGCCGGGACCGTCACCCAGCCTGTTCGAGCATGCCCTTGAGGAGCGTCTGCGTGAGGGGGGCCCCTTAGCGGCGAGATTGCGCCCCAGACGGCTGGCCGACGTGGTCGGTCAAGACCACCTCCTGGGGCCGAGGGGAGTTCTGACCGCGCTCATCGAGTCTGGCCGTCTCAGTTCGGTGATTCTCTGGGGGCCGCCGGGTACTGGTAAGACTACGATAGCAAGGCTCCTAGCGGACTCCGTGGGTGCGGCATTCGAGCCCTTGAGTGCTGTGACAGCGGGAGTCAAGGACGTCCGTGAGGCTGCCGAGCGGGCCCGACGACGTCTCGCGGAGGGCTCCACGGCGACCGTCCTTCTCGTCGACGAGGTGCACCGTTTCTCCAAGTCCCAACAGGACGCTCTCCTGCCGAGTGTCGAGGACGGAACCTTGACCCTGGTGGGCGCTACCACCGAGAACCCCTTCTTCGAGGTGAACGGCCCGCTGCTTTCCCGATCGACGCTACTTCGTCTGGAACCTCTGAGCAGGTCATCCTTAGAGACTCTCCTGAGAAGAGCCCTGAGACTGGAGGAGGTATTGATCGAACCCGACGCCGCGGATGCCATCGTGAGCTCGGTGGACGGTGACGGCCGTGCTCTGCTGACCACCCTTGAGGTCGCCGTCGCTGTCGCTGGGGAGGGCCGTAACGTGACGCTCGCCGACGTGGAGAAGGCTCGCTCCGCCCGGGCGCTCACCTGGGGTCGTGACGATCACTATGACGTGGTCAGCGCCCTGATCAAGTCGATACGCGGTTCCGATCCCGACGCGGGTCTGCACTGGCTGGCCCGGATGATCGTCGCGGGGGAGGACCCCCGCTTCATCGCGAGGCGCCTCGTCGTTCTGGCCAGCGAGGACATTGGAATGGCGGATCCGACGAGCCTGCTGGTCGCGACCGCCGCGGCGCAGGCTGTCGAGTTCGTGGGTTTGCCTGAGGCCCAGCTGAACCTTGCCCAGGCCGTCGTCCATCTGGCGACCGCGCCCAAGTCGAACCGGACCGCCTTGGCAGTCTGGGCCGCCCTAGAGGACGTGCGCTCCCGCCCCGGCGGACCGGTTCCGGCGCATCTGAGGGACGCCCACTATGGGGGAGCTGCGACCGTAGGTCACGGCGTTGGTTACAAATACCCTCATGACTTCCCGGGGGCTTGGGTGGCCCAACAGTACCTGCCGGACGCTTTGATCGGGGTACGGTACTACGACCCTTCCCCCTACGGACGAGAGTCCCGCCTGGCGGGTAACGCGGGGTCCGCGGCGCCAGCAGGTCCGCAGTCTCAGGAGACCTCAAGCGGGGTGGCCGGCGACTCGACCACCGGATCCGGGCGGAGCTCTCAACGTCCACAGCCCGACACCCGTGATAAAGGCGACAGTTGGCAGGGGGCTTGAGAGACGTGACGGGAGGAGCGCATACCCGGCGGCGGCCAGCGCTGCGACGCACAGAGCTAGAGCAGCGACCGGCCTTAGGTCAGCGGCGGGGACGATTGCCCTGAGCCAGCCTGGAGGCTTCGTTCGTTTCGAACGGACAGCTGCAGCGACGAGCAGCGTGGCGCTGAGAACGAAACCGAAAGCGATCCGCTCGCGAGAGGCAACGTCGGGTGTCACGAGAACCCAGCTGACCAGGCCCGCAAAGGCTACGAACAGCTCTGGGGCATCCACCACTAGCAGCGTCGCCTCGGCCAGGACCAGGTACGAGCTCCAGAGGATCGGGCTGAGGAGCAGGCTTGCCAGTATGAGCATTCCAAGCATCTGCCTGTCGGTCAACGTCCGGCGTTGCCGCCAGATTGCCAACAGGCCGGCGCCTACGAGAAGCGGGGCGACCTTGGTGGCCACGGACACGTCCAACCCTGCTCCTATCATCAGAGAGGCGAGGGACCAGCTTCGGGCGGTCTCGTTGTGCTCGAGGGAGCTCAGCATCGCAAGGTAGGACCTCGGGCCGAGCGAGCTGAACGCCAGGCTGAGGCCGAGGGTTGCACACGCTGTTAGGACAGCCGACAAGGTGCTCGCTTTGCGGCGGGTGAGAACAGGCCAGGCCAGCAATGGCAGGAGGAAAAGCTTTGCGGATCCGATCATCCCCAAGAAGATCCCGGACAGCAACGGATGTCGGTTCCGAAGGTGCCAGGAGACTCCCAAACCACCCACGAGGAGGCCATTGATAGTGCCCATTTGCAGGCCAACGATTGTCGTGGCGCTCGCTATGACGAGCCCGGGGACGAGGGTCTCCCGTCGTCCCAGCAGCCTGGCACCGCCGGCGATCGCAACGATGGAGGCAACCTCGAAGAGCCTCTCGGCGATGTGCAACGGGAGAAGCGCCAGGGGGGCGAACACCCACGCGACGAAAAGCGGGTAGACGAAGGCGTGGCCTGATCGGAACTCCGGGGAACTCACGTTCACATATGGGTTGGAGCCGTGCAGCACGGCCCGACCGGCGTCGATAAAGACGATCAGATCGAAAGGGGCTATGAGTCTGCCGAACAGCAGCCCGGCTATGGTTGCGACACCGCCGACAACGGCGAACTGTCGCAGACTATCTCTGGACGGCGAGCGGAGAATCAAAGCCGGCAGCTCACAGTTCCGCTACGGCTGGTATCACCCGCTCTCCGAGGACCTGCAGAGGTGTCAGAGACGCTGCTCCTGGGACCGAGCCGTGGTAATGGCTGACTCCAAGTGCAGACAGGCGGCGCATGGAGCCGATGAGCTCGTCGACCTTTTCTCCGTCCCGGCCGGGGTCGAGAGGGCCGATCACCGTCTTGTCGATTTCGTCGTAGTCGCGGCCTACATCCTCGCAGTGCCTGCGAAGTACAACTAGCTTGTGCTCAAGGTCCGCCGCCAGAGGCAAGTTGCAGGCTTGGGCGTAGCGGGCAACCAGCCTGAGGGTCTTGCGTTCACCGGCCCCGCCGATCAGGATCGGAGGATGAGGACGGCGGATAGCCTGGGGGGAGTTGAGGGTACGCCCCAGTCGGTAGTGCCTGCCCTCGTAGGGGGAGTCGCTGTCCGACCACATGGCGAGGCATATTTCGAGCGCTTCCTCCAAGCGCTCGAAACGCTCTGACAATGGAGGGAAGAAAAGCCCAAGGCCGTCGGCCTCCTGCTTGTTCCAAGCGGCTCCGATTCCCAGCCAAGCTCGCCCGCCCGACAACACGTCCAAAGTGGTTACGGCCTTCGCCAGCAGACCGGGGTCCCTGTAGACGACGGCTGTCACCCATGCGAGGAGCTCGATCTTCTCGGTTCTGGCCGCCAAGAACCCGAGCGTGGTGTATGCCTCGAGCATCTCCTGTTCGGGTGGTCCGATGTGACCTATCTGCCACAAGTGGTCCATGACGCTCAACTTCGCAAAACCGTACCGTTCGGCCGTTGCGGCTACGGCAGAAAGGTCGGCTGCGGTGGAGCGTGCTCCGCCCGGCCAACTGAAGCTCGAAACGTGAAGACCTACCTCCATGTCTACATCATCCTCCTGTCGTGCGCTTGGCACTTGTACGCCTGGCACTTCGAGTGTGGCACAGCCCGGCTCTGAGAGTTTTCCAAGCCTAAAGCCAGACGATCCCAAGGGTCGTCTAAGTCGTCGCTCATGGGGCATGGCGACTATAGGTGCGTGAACGTCGACGCCGGTCGATTTCGGGCCGACACGGGTAGGAAAATACAAAGGAGCAGAAATGACCGAACAGCCATATGACCAGCCAATCGAGGGTGTAACCCCGCGCAGGCGGCGGAGAGTCCCCCGCGCCGCCGCTACCGTGGGCTTGACAGCCTTGCTCGGCTTCGGAGGGGCTGGAGCTGCCTTCGCTCTCTCCGGGTCGCCGTCGACGCACTCGTCCGCAGCGTCACTCGCAACTTCCACGTCGAGCGGTTCGTCTTCGTCGACGGGAAGTTCCTCGTCATCCACCAAGCCCCCTGCGGGGCCGAGAGGGCACTTCGGTCCCGGCTTCGGCGGCCCGATGGGAGGGCCGATGATGGGCGGCGACGTGCTGCACGGTGTGTTCACCGTAAAGACCCCATCCGGTAGCTATGTGACCGAGGAAACCCAGGTGGGCACGGTCAGTTCCGTGTCGCAGAGCTCGATCACGGTGAAGAGCGCGGACGGCTACAGCCAGACCTACGCTGTTACTTCGTCGACGGTCGTGGACTCCCAGGCCGGAGGAATCGGGGCGGTGGCCCAGAACGACTCGGTGCGTATAACCGCCGAAACGCAGTCCGGCAGCGAAACTGCCACTTCGATAGTGGACACGACCAAGATTGGGGCGAGCCGCCAGGCGTTCGGCCTCGGGGCTCCGCCGTCGTCGTCCTCGACGAGCGCGAGCGGTACCAACTCGGCAGCCTGACCCGGCTAATAAGGAGCGAAACCCAGCAGCCGGCGACCGCCCGGGTGCAGCCCAGACCAAGGGCGGCACCCGGGCTGTTTCGCGCCGCGGCCAGTGCGACCCTACGCCCCACGCTTCACGGCAGGTGGGAATACTGTCACTCCTGTGACAGTTATAGAGAGCGTGGCGCAATCCGACGATACGACTCTCCTCGAAGGCTTAGAGGCCGGAATCGGGTTCCGCCTGAGCCGGGTCGCTCGGGTGATGCGCTCGGCTTGGGCTGCGGAACTTACGAACCTTGGTTTGACGCCACCTCAGGTGGCGCTTCTGCGCGCTCTCAGCGACGATCCTGGGTGTTCGCTGCGTCACCTTTCCAGGCGTCTCGGTACTGACCCGATGAGCGCCAAGCGATGCGCTGACGAACTCGAAGACCGAGGCCTGATCCGCAGCGCCCACCGGGGAGGGGACCGGCGTCCGCGATCGCTCGAAGTCACGGCGCAAGGCGCCGTGATGGCATTGAAAGTGGAGGGCATGGTCGCGTCTAGAGAAGGTCATCTGTCGCAGGTGCTCGGAGAGCACCGACGTAAGGCCCTGATAGACGCCCTTGGTGTGCTGGAAGATCATCTCGGCCTGCCGGCCGACGCACCCAGGCGGCAGCGCCCCGGCTTCCCGCTACCTGCAAAATCGGCCGCATCCGGGGCTCCTGGCATCGGTTCCCAGGAGCATACAAGACCTTCCTTGACCGCTACAGCTACGTCGAGCCGGACCCATCCGGGCAGACTGCGAAAGGAGCTCACATGAGCCTCGACCCTTCAGGGCACAATTCCTCCTGGCCCCATCATGGGCACTCGGTCGCCCCCGGCCCCTCAGGTCCTGGGGCTGTCTGGGACGAACGCTTTGCCTCGGCCGAATGGCCCGGCAAGCCCGACGAGTCTCTCGTGGAGAAAGTCGGCCCTCTGAGGCCGGGGCGGGCACTGGACCTTGGGTGCGGACCGGGCCGTAACGCCATATGGCTGGCTGGCCAGGGCTGGCAGGTGACCGGAGTGGATGCCTCGGCCGTCGGGCTCGGCCAAGCAGCCCATCGGGCCGCCGAAGCCGGGGTAACGGCGGAGTGGCTTCGGGCGGATCTGGCAGACTACGAGCCTCCCGCCGCTCAGTTCGACCTTGTAGTGCTAGCCAACATGCATTTTGCACCAGGCGAGCGCGAGGAGCTTTTTCCCCGCTTCGGTCGTGCAGTGGCCCCCGGAGGGCACTTCTATGTAGTCGGCCATCACCTCGAGTCGATCGGCAGGGCGGGGCCCCCTGACCCGGTCAGGCTCTATACGGAGGCACTGCTGCAGGGTCTCTTCGAGGGGTTCCAAGTAGAAGTTGCACGCCGTGAGCGCATGGGCGGAGACGGGGAAAACCCGCTGGTCGACGTGGTGGCTTGGGCGACGCGCGGCACCGACGCCGATGGGAGTAGGTCGTGACAATGACACCGGCGCAAGAGGCGCCGCAGGCTCAGCGTAGGCACAGCCTTGCTCTGGTCGTCATCGCGGCTGCGCAGCTCATGGTGATGCTCGACTTGACCATCGTGAATATAGCGCTGCCGTCCATGCAACGCGAGCTCGGCTTCTCAGCGACGAACCTGACCTGGGTTGTCGATGCCTACGTTCTTGTGTTCGGAGGAATGCTACTGCTCGGGGGACGAACCGGTGACCTCTTTGGCAGAAGGCGGATGTTTGCGGTGGGTATCGCTGTGTTCACGGTGGCCTCACTCGCAGGGGGGCTGGCCACTGACCAGGCTTGGCTGATCGCAGCCCGAGCAATACAAGGCGTCGGTGCTGCTATCGCGTCTCCCACGGCGTTGTCCCTCATAGCGGTGACCTTCGACGAGGGTGCCGATCGTAACAGGGCCATGGCTGTGTACGCCGGCATGTCGGCCGCAGGCGGCGCTCTGGGGCTACTACTCGGTGGTGCCCTTGTGGACGTAGCGTCGTGGCGGTGGGTCATGTTCGTAAACGTTCCCATCGGCCTAGCGGTTTTAGCTGCCATCCGTCCTACGCTGCCGGCGACCCAGAGTCGCAGGGGCCGTCTCGACGTGCCCGGCGCGTTGTCGGTGTCAGCTGGCATGGCGCTCGTCGTCTACGGGTTGGTCCGAGCGCCGACGTCGGGCTGGGCCAGCGCTACCACGGTAGTTTCACTGGCCTTGGGTGGCGCCGTGCTCGGAGCCTTCATGCTCATCGAGCGGGTGTCGGAACGGCCGCTTGTACCCCTTGCGTTCTTGGCCGATCGTCAGCGGGCCGCTGCTTACTCGATGATGTTCCTGCTTGGCGCGGCGATGCTGTCGCTGATCTATTTCTTGACGCAGTTTCTCCAAGACGTTTTGCACTACAGCCCGGTTGTCGCCGGGGTGGCGTACCTGCCGATCCCTGTCACGGTCGCGATCACCGGGGTGACGGTTTCCAAGAAGATCCGTCGTTACGGGACCAGGCCATTCCTGACTGTCGGGCCTGCCTTCGTTACAGCTGGGCTTATCTGGGTGTCGTTTGTTTCTTCCACCTCCAGCTACCCTTCGGTGTTCGGCCCATTAGTCCTGGTGGGTCTCGGGATGGGCCTGTCCTTCGTGCCTCTGACGCTTAGTGCCGTGGCTTCTGTCGGCTCTCATGAGACGGGCTTGGCGTCCGCCCTGTTGAACACCAGCCAGCAGGTTGGAGGTTCTCTTGGCCTGGCTGCGCTGGTGACCGTGGCTGCTACGGCTACGAAGGATCAGATCTCCCACGCGCTCTCCCACCTGGGCGGTTCTCCCCAAGGGGCTGCAGCGCTGGCGAAGGCGACCTTGGCTGCGTCGGTCCACGGCTACCAGATGGCATTCAAGGCGGGTGCCGTGGCGGCTGGCGTCGCTTTCATCTTGGGGGTGCTGCTGGTCCGCCAGGGCCCGGCGCCTCGGCCTGCTCCGTGACCCTTGCGGCAGGGGTATGCCCTGACCCATACCGGGCTGAGCTGCGTTTTGCCCAGCCCAGCCTGGGCCCGATGAGCCGTCTGGGGAGCGTGACCTTGACGGAGGTAGCGGTCGTCTCTAGACTGTTATCGAATGATAGTAACCAGGGGTTCAGGGGTCAGTCGGCTGGGAGCCTGGAAGTCGAGACGTGGTCTTGAAACCTATGTTTCGACGTGGCCGTTGCTCGCCTGCTTCGCTTTCTCAGGAGGTATCAGATGAGGAGGATAGGCCTGGCATGCGCTACGCATCCCCTGAGAGTTCTGGCTGTGTGGGTGCTGGCCGTGGTACTCGCTCTTGGCCTCAGCCACAAGATAGGTTCCACCTACAGCGATAACGTCAACCTTTCCGGCACAGAGTCCGCGACAGCGTTCAACCTGCTAACTGCGAACGACCCGAGCGCTGGCGGTCACGTCGGTGACGTGGTCGTCGAATCCACGACTGTCGGCGTGGCATCGGAGGCTGCAGCCGTCGGCGAAGCCGTCGCCAATGTCGAGAAGCTACCCGACGTCACCTCGGTAGCCAACCCACTGTCGTCGAAGACTCCACTCGTCTCGCCCGACGGCAAGATAGCGATCATCAGCGTCCACGTCGCGGTCGTGCCGTCTTCGCTTGGTAAGGCCTGGCTTTCCAAACTCGAAAATGCGGATGGACCTTTGGGCAAAGCTGGCCTTACGGTCGCCTACGGCGGTCAGTTCGACCAGTTGACCAACCCCAAGGCGAGCGACATAAAGTCGGAGCTGGTCGGCTTCGCTGCGGCCCTGGTCGTGCTGCTCGTAGCTTTCGGGAGTCTCGCAGCGGCCGTAACTCCCTTGGTGGGTGCACTCCTCGCAGTGCTCGTCGGTCTCGGATCGCTCGGCATCGCCGCGGCCTCGTTGACTTTTGGCACCGTCGCCCCGACCCTTGCGACGATGATCGGCCTGGGCGTCGGTATCGACTACTCGGTGTTCCTGATAACCCGGCACCGCCAGCGCGTGATCGACGGTGCCAAACCTGTCGACGCAGCGGTCGATGCAGTGGTTACCAGCGGAAAATCCGTTCTAGTGGCGGCCACCACTGTGTCGATAGCGCTCGTGGCGCTGTTCGCGTCAGGGGTCAGCTTCCTCGGGATGCTCGGGGTGGCAGCAGTGTTCGGGGTGCTAAGCGCTGCTGCGGGGGCGATCACCTTGGTTCCGGCGTTTCTGGGCCTGCTCGGAAGCACCGTCGACAAGTTCAAGGTGAGGAGGCGTCCAGTTGCCGAGGCAGGGTCAGAATCGGACTGGTGGCACCGCTACGCTTTGGGGGTTAGGCGTCGTCCTGGCACTCACCTGGTTGCCGGTCTCGTCCTACTGGGTGTGATCGCCATCCCGCTGGCTTCTATGCGCATCGGCACTATCGACGACGGGGCCAACCCGCTTTCGTATTCCTCAAAACAGGCCTACGATCTCATCGCCAAAGGGTTTGGTCCTGGAGCAAACGGACCCTTTACCGTAGTAGTCCAACTCGCTCACGGGACGTCCTCTGCCGCTGCTCAGTCCCTTTCCGCCAAAGTGACCAAGGATCTCGCAGGCGTCCGCGACGTCGCGCGCATGTCGCCACTCACGCCGACACCGAACGGGGTGCTCCTCGTCGGCCAGCTGATCCCATCCAGCTCACCCCAGCAGAGCCAGACCACTACGTTGTTCGACCAGTTGGTAGGCAATTCGATGCCTCAGGCCCTCGCCGGGTCCGGCGCTACTGGCTACGTCACGGGGAATATCCCTCTCAACATCCAGTTTGCCTCAACTCTGGCGTCCAAGCTCCCGCTTCTCATCGCAGTCGTAGTGGCGTGCGGTTTCGTTCTCATAACGACGGCCTTCCGCAGCCTCGTCCTGGCAGTCAAAGCGGCGTTGCTAAACCTGGTCAGTATCTGCGCCGCTTACGGGGTCGTGGTAGCGGTTTTCCAGTGGGGTTGGGGCAGAAGCGTTTTGGGGGTGAGTGAGAACGTCCCGATCGAGTCTTACGTGCCGGTGTTCATGTTCGCAATCGTCTTCGGCCTTTCCATGGACTACGAGATCTTCCTCGTGTCGCGCGTCAAGGAGCACTGGGATCGAACCGGCGATGCAAAAGAAGCGGTAGAGGCGGGCCTCGCTGCGGTAGGCCGTGTCGTCGCGAGCGCCGCTTTGATAATGGGAAGCGTCTTCGTGGCCTTCGTGGGATCCACTAGCGTTGAAGTCAAGATGATAGCCGTTGGGCTGGCTGCTGCCGTCATACTGGACGCGTTCGTCGTCCGGATGGTCCTGGTGCCGTCGATCATGAACCTGCTCGGGCCGCTGGCATGGTGGCTCCCGAAGTGGCTGGACTCGAAGCTGCCCCGCATTGACGTAGACCCACAAATCGAGACGAAACCGGCTGTGACGTCTAACGCTGCGGCCCGCCCCTGAAGCCCGCCGGCGATGTCACTGCTCAGTGATCTGAAAATTGATCCACGACACGGGCCCGAGATAGCCCTGCTTTACACATTCCAGGCTCTTCGACCGCGCCTGGAGAGTAACTGGAAGGCACATCAAGCCCTACTGGCGATTCCCTCCGACGGTGCTCAGAGAAGCTCCGGGGCGAGAGTGTCGTTGGCGGTTCCCAAGCGTGCTTTATTAAGGGCCCGTCGTGACGGGGCGATGACGGGCACCTCGTTCCTGATTGCCACTCCAATCGGTTTGCTGTCGATCTGGTTGAACCAGCTAACGATGGTGCTCGGGATAGCTGCTAGTGCCGGACTCGACCCTTCCTCGCCGCAACGGCTGGCGGAGTTCCTGGTCTTCTCTGGCATGTATCCGAGCGTCGACGAAGCTACCAGCGCGTTGTCGTCGATACCTTCTCAGGGCGAGAAGGTTGGGCGGAGAAGCCTTACGGCAGCCCTTGTTGCCTTGGTAGCTCAGATACCGGCCCTGCTCGGCGTCACGGCACGACGGGCGCGGCGGATGAGCGTGCGCCAGATCGCTGGCCTGGTGGTGACGGGCATAGGCTGTGTCTTCCCGGTGGTGGGAGTGCCCGTGTTCGCCTACGGCTCTGCGAAGGAGACCCGGCTCCTCGGAGGCAGGGCGGTCGAGTTCTATGACTTGGTCGCGTCGGATTACAGGGCAAAAGTGGTCCCTGCAGGGCTGTCTGGGCGTTTAGAAGCTTCGGAGTCGGTGGGCGCAAGGCGAACTTTCGCTGGTGTGGCGGTCGCGATCGTAGCCTTGCTGGTGTTTGTCACGGGATTTTGGCTAGCGCGCCGTCATGGCGTTCGGGTCGATGTCGCGCTCGGAGTCCTCTGGGTGTGGGCGCTTGTCAGCTGTGCAAACGTGTGGGCTGCTCTTCGAAGCGCAGGGCGGCCTTTTCGGTGAGACCACCGGCTGGATGCCTCACTTCGACTCGACGGTAGAGTGTCTTGTCGTGCAAGGCAACCTAGCTGGTGACGCCGCAAGGCGGTGGGCTGAGGCTCTCGGGCGATGGGCGATACCGGAGTGGATTCTCGCTCGTGCTGTGGAGTCTCCGTGGGCTTTGCCGGTTTCGCTTTTCGCCGCTGACGCAGCCCCGGCGGGTGCTCTCCAGCGCTTAGCGGCTGAATCGCTGCCGCCGGGCGGGACTGTCCTAGACGTCGGCTGCGGCGGGGGACGGGCTAGCCTGCCGCTAGCGGGTCAGGCCACTCTTGTCGTCGGCGTGGACGAGTCCCCTGAGATGCTCGAGTCGTTCGCCAAGGCCGCCGCGTCTCGTGGCGTGGACTTCGAGGGGATCCTCGGCCGATGGCCCGACGTGGCACAGGGCCATGAGACCGACAAGCGGATCGGGGCGTTCGACGTAGTCGTGTGCCGCAACGTCGTCTACAACGTGTCGGAGATAACGCGCTTCGTATCGGAGTTGGGTTCTCACGCTCGGTGCGCAGTAGTGGTGGAGCTAACAGAGAAGCACCCCACGGCTTGGTTGGCTCCCCTGTGGAAGAGCTATTGGGGTCTGGACTTGCCCGACGAGCCGACGTCCAACCTTTTCGCAGAAGTGCTTGCGGAGCTCGGGTACACGCCGGAGCTGCACCTCGACAGCCGTCCGCCTGCCAAAGCCGCCGAGTTGGGTGACGACTATGTATCGTTCGTGCGGCGGCGACTGTGCCTTGAACCATCCCGTGACGGCGAGGTCCGCTCTTCCATCGAGAGGCTGTGGCCCACCGGACCGCCGGCGCTCGACTCGGTCGTCGTGCGCTGGCCGGGCGCGGCCTGAGACGTAGAAGGCCCCATCGCCGAAGAATGAGCTGAAAATCTCCTCCACGCGTACGGCCCAGACAGGAAGCGGGTGTAGGTTGAAGCGGTAGAGCCCCACCTCGGAGGTGCGCCATGGCTATAGAACCCGTCCGTCGCGGACATCCTGTGGTGAAAGCAGCAGTCGCTGGCACCGCCATACTCGTAGTCGCGTTGTTCGCTCTCTCCGCGGTCGATGCTGTCGTGGGGATGGTATGGACCGTTATCAAGCTCGCTCTGCTCGTTGCTGTCATAGGTGGCCTGGCACACCTTCTGTGGGGTCGGTCACGCGGAACCTGAGCACCTCGGCGTGCTCCGGGGCGTAACACCGGTGAGAACTACTGGCAAGTCCCAAAGCAACTGCCCGAACCCGTGCTCTATTTCGCCCGCTCGTTCACGAATTCCGAGAAATCGAGGTAGCGGCTAATAGGGCAGGTGGCAGCCACCGACATCTGTAAGTGGACACGCCAAGTGTTCGTCGTATCTTCAGATAGCCGAACCGACTAGCCGGAAGGGAAGGAAGATGTCGGACCTCAGCATCGCAATCGTTGGGTCGACAGCTAAGCCGACCTACCCCCTGTTCGCTCCGGCCGGATCTGTCGCAGCCTCGGTAAGCGCCCTCGACTCTTACTTCCAGGCGCTGGACCAGACCCCCGTGCCCTCACCTGGCAGATCGTCGACCTCCGGTCAGCGCAGCGACCAAAACCCAGGGTCGGGCGTCAGCCAGGCCGCCAACCCCCCAGCTTCTCTGCCAGGCCCGTCGTCGAACTTCGGCGGATCAAGGTCGGCCTCGGGGCCTGCTTCCCCTTACGCGTCGGCCACGAGCGGAAAGGCCACGAGCGGAAAGGCCACGAGCTCCGGCGGGTCCGGCCGATCGGTCGGACTGGTCGACACCTACGGCTGACCCCGGGCGCCCCTGCCCCCGAGCTGTCCCGCCGTATGATGCCGTCAGATAGCGCCAGTTCCCGCAGTCTTGCTTGCAGGGCCTGTGGTTTCGGACTGATTGCGTTGGATGCCCAGGTAAAAGAGTCAGGGACCCTCGAAAGGGTCCCTGATCTGCGGAGGGAGTGGGATTTGAACCCACGGTGCCCAAAGGACACAACGGTTTTCGAGACCGTCCGATTCGGCCGCTCTCGCATCCCTCCAGCTGCCATCATGCGCTGAGGGCTATGGCCGTCGCAAACTCTATCCGAAACTCTGGGCGGGGTGGGTACCACGTTGGCCACTTGCGTGGGATGTGAGGACTCTCCGTTGCCTCGGCTGCTAGATTATAAAATAGGTGATGGGGTTCGCCTTTAACCGCCTTCCGGGCTGATGACTCCTAGACAAGCAGATCCTCTAGCCCGGAGCGTCACTATCAGCGATACACCTAAGTCTTACAGTGTTCGGATGCAACACCCCGGCGATCCGCCCGAAGGGCCGTCCGACGCAAGCCAAGTCCCCCTAGCAGGAGCACCTGCATCCCGTAGCCGAGTTCGCTTTGTGTGGCCGCGACCGGGGATCGTGGCAGCGGTCGCCGCTGGAGGAGTAGTCGGAGCATGTTTACGCTACGAGGTGGCTCAGGCGTTACCGGCCGGGCCGGCTGCGTTCCCAGTCTCGACGCTGCTGATCAACATTACGGGAAGCTTCGTGCTCGGAGCGCTCCTTACGGTGCTGCTCGAGCGCTGGCGACCCAGCGAGTACGTGCGGCCGCTGATAGCGAGCGGGCTCATTGGGGCCTACACCACGTGGTCCACCTTCATGGTGGAATCCGACCAGCTTTTCCAGCATGGCCACCTTTCCACGGGCTTCGCCTACCTCGCAGCGTCACTCTGCGGGGGGCTCGTGGCCGGCTGGGTGGGCGTGCTCGCCGGTCGGCTGGAACCCCGGGCGCTGCTGCCAGTCGAAGCTTTCGCCAGGGACAGGAAGCGCACGACATCCTCCCAAGCCGGGAGCACGACGTCTTCGGGGGCGTCGAGGAAGCCGCGAGACCGTTGACGGCTCTGCCGGAGCGCTGCGAGCGGCTGAGCGTATTACTGGTGGAAACCGACCGACACGGCAAGCTGCCGCGCTACGTGGAGCTCGTCGAGCGGGCCCGCCGGGCCGGACTCGCAGGGGCTACCGTGACGGCAGGGATATCAGGATTCGGGAACAGTGGCCATGTCCACCGGCGTCACGCCGTGTCGCTGAGCGAAGACGTACCGGTCGAAGTCACCATCGTCGAGAGCCCCGAGCGTCTCGACGAGTTCCTCTTACAAGCAGGGGACCTCCTCGAAGGTCACCTAGTGGTGCGCAGCCCAGTTCGCGTGGTGCTCCACCGCCAACGCTCCCTCGGCGGCCCACAGTCGTGATGACCCTGTTGGAGGTCGGCGCCGGCGGGATGCTTGGAGCACCCGCCAGGTACCTGCTGGACCAGTTCGTCTCGACCAGGACTGAGGGGTCGTTCCCGTGGGGCACGTTCGTCGTGAACCTTACGGGGGCGTTGCTACTCGGTTTCGTCGTGGGACTGTCAGTCCACCACCGCCTCGGCCCTGCGCCCGTCGCCTTGGTAGGAACCGGCTTCTGTGGTGCGTATACGACATTTTCCACGTTCACTTACGAGACGGTCGCCCTGATGGCAGAGGGCCGTCACCTGTCCGCCTTGTGTAACGCTGGGGGATCCCTCGTCCTCGGGCTTGCCGGCGCCGGCGCAGGGCTGGCTTTAGCCGCGCTCGTATAGCCCTTACGCCCTCCCCGGGCGCCACCGCTCTGGTCACGTTCGACCCGGTCCACAAGTAGCCTTGAGAGATGGACGACGTTTTCCAAGGAGTCGAGCAGCTGTCAGGCGTAGAAGGCGACGCTCGCGACGGACGTGAATGGTGGCGTGACGCAGTTATGTACCAGGTCTACGTGCGCAGTTTCGCCGACTCCGACGGTGACGGCGTGGGCGACCTGCGTGGCGTGGCTTCGCGCCTCGACTACATCGCCGATCTGGGGGTTGACGGCATCTGGCTGAACCCGTTCTACAAGTCGCCCCAGGAGGATGGCGGTTACGACGTCGCGGATTACTTCGAGGTGGACCCACTTTTCGGGACGCTCGCCGACTTCGACGCCCTGCTCGGCCAAGCGCACGCGCTCGGCATGCGAGTCCTCGTAGACCTCGTGCCGAACCACACGTCGTCACGCCACGAGTGGTTCCAGGCTGCTCTGGAATCTCCCCCAGGTAGCTTCGAGAGGGACCGTTACATTTTCAGGCCCGGCAGGGGTCCATGCGGTGACGAACCGCCGAACAACTGGCGGAGCGTGTTCGGCGGTTCCGCTTGGAGCAGAGTCAGCGACTCAGATCCCCAAGGTGCCGGCGGCGTTCCGGCGGAGTGGTACCTGCATCTGTTCGCGCCGGGTCAGCCGGATCTCAACTGGGAGTGTGAGGAGGTAAGGAGCTACTTCGACGACGTCCTGCGATTCTGGCTCGGTAGAGGTGTCGACGGCTTCCGTATCGACGTCGCCCACGGTATGGTCAAGGACCAGGACCTACCGGACTTCGACGGCGAGGAAGAAGCCGACGGCGAACCGGACCCGTCGGGCATGAACGGGGATGACCACCCCTACTGGGATCGAGATGAGGTCCACGATATCTACCGACGGTGGAGGAAGATCCTTGATGCCTATCCGGGTGAGAGGGTCTTCCTCGCCGAGGCTTGGGTGAAAACCCCTGCGCGGTTAGCTCGCTATCTGCGCCCCGACGAGTTGCACATGGCCTTCAACTTCGATTTCCTAAAATGTGACTGGGACGCCGACGCTTTTGCAAGGACCATATCTTCGACCCTGTCAAACCTGACCCAGGTGGGCGCGGCGCCTACCTGGGTGTTGTCCAACCATGACGTGGCACGCCATGTAACCCGGTACGGTGACGGGCCGGCCGGACTATCCCGAGCACGGGCGGCTCTTCTGTTGATGCTGGCGCTTCCAGGTAGCGCATTCGTCTACCAGGGCGAAGAGCTTGGCCTTCCTGAGGTGACAGACCTGCCCGATAACGTCCTGCAAGACCCCACTTTCTTGCGCACGGACGGCAAGGTGCGGGGAAGGGACGGCTGCCGTGTCCCGATCCCGTGGGACGAGAGCGGCCCAGGTTTGGGTTTCTCGACTGCCGCTCCGTGGCTACCACAGCCGGTGTCGTGGGCGCAGCTGTCGGTTAGCCACCAGAGCCATGACGCCACCTCGACTCTCGCTTTGTACCGCCAAGCCTGTGAACTGCGCAGACGCCTACGGCCCTACCTTGCCGGCCCGGAGTTCAGCTGGGTGCGCGCAGCCCCGGGGCTGGTAGCGTTCAAGAGGGGAGACAACTTAAGCTGTGTAGTTAACTGCTCCGAAGAGCCCGCGGAGCTACCCGCCGGGGTACTCGATGCTGGACCTGTCGTGCTTTCGAGCGCCCCAGCTGCGACTTCGCTGCTCTCGAAGTCGAACACCTCGCAGGCCGCCTCTCTGATACCCGCCAACTCGGCATTGTGGTTCGCCCGAACGCCGTCTTGAACCCGCGCTACACACGAACACTCCGGACCCCGGTCCTCCTCCCAGTGAACCTAGCGACGCAAAGCGAAGAACCCGCTCAAAAGGGACGCGCATTGCTCGCCGAGCACGCCGTGGCTCACCTCCAACTCGTGGTTGAGTCGGGGGTCGACACACAGGTTGTATAACGATCCGCACGAACCTGCCTTGGGATCCGGGGCGCCGAAAACAACGCGTTTCAGCCGGGCGGCCACCAACGCTCCTGCACACATCGGGCACGGCTCCAACGTGACGTACATCGTGGCATCGCTGAGCCGCCACGTTCCGAGCTTGAGGGACGCTTCCCGCAGGGCGATGATCTCGGCGTGGGCGGTCGGGTCGTTCGACTTCTCGCGACGGTTCGAGGCGACAGATATGACCGGTACGCCGTCAATCAAGTCATAGCCGCTCGCCGCGCTGACGATTACTGCGCCGACTGGCACTTCGCCGCGCTCGGCGGCCTCGGCGGCGGCATCGAGCGCCAAGCGCATGAAAGATTCGTCGTCGCCAGTGGTCGAAAGAGGCCGAGGTGGTTCCATCGCCTCGAAGGCTACCGCTGCCGGCACACCGGTAGCGCGGGCCGCATCAGTGCGGTCTGCACCCCCCGAAGATGGCGTTTTCGAGGTCTTTCCAGTACACGTCGACGGCTTCGAAACCGGCGTCTTCGAGCCAGCGAAGCTGCGGGTCGAGAGGAGAAATATAGCGGATATGGTTTTCCCAGCGCTTCTGCTGTTCTGGGGTGCGGTTCGCTCGAGCCGCCGGGGCGGCGGGGTCGCGACGATCACCGACCCGCTGCCAGGCGTCGGCCATGACCGGGGAGGTGGCCCCGACCGGGTCGTAGTTCAAGTACCAGCCGCCCGGCTCCAGGTGCTCCAGGATCTCCGCGAAAAGTTGCTTTTTGCGTTCGTCGGGAACGTGGTGGACGCACAAGGAGCTGATAACAGCGTGAGAGCTCCTTGGAAGCTCCGCTGGCCAGCCTGGGGCTTCGAGGTCCATGGTCACGTACCGGAAACGGCCTTCGTAAGAGGCCAGAGAGGAAAGGCCCTCGGCCATCATCTGGGGCGAGAAATCAGCGAGGACAGCCCTAGCCGAGGTATAGCGGTCGAGGACTGCTCGGCTGGCAGCCCCAGTTCCAGCGCCCAGATCGACGAAGGTGAACTCCTCGTCGTCAGCGAAAGGCAGGAGGTCTACCATCACCTGGCGATGGGCGCTGCGGGTGTGTTCCCGTTGGGATGACGAAGCTACCCAGTCCGCCACTTGAGCTTCGTCGGTCCATATCGCTGCGTTGTGGTCTGCTGGCACGGCGTGACTCTACTCGTCAGTTAAGGACCCGTACAGGCAGGTTCCTCGGGCCGCGCACCTGGCCCCCAGACCAGCTGACAGCTTCGGGGTCTGCGAGCTCGAACTCGGGGTAGCGGGCGATCCACTCTTTTAGGGCCACGGTGAGTTCCATCCTCGCCAAGTTCGAGCCGAGGCAGCGATGTATTCCCAGTCCGAAGGCGGCGTGACGGTTCTCCTGCCTGTCGATCAGGATCTTGTCGGCGTCGGGGAAGACGGTCTCGTCCCGGTTGGCAGAGGGGAAAGGAAGGAGGACCCAGTCGTCTTTCTGCATGCGGTGGCCGTGGAAGTCGAAGTCTTCTATGACGAGACGGCCCATCGTCACCGGCGCGTAGGCTCGCAAGAACTCCTCGATAGCGGTCGGCCAGAGTGAAGCGTCCGAGGCCAGACGGCGCCTGTCGTCGGGGTGGGATCCAAGATGCCACAGGGCGGCCCCGATCGCCGACCAGGTTGTGTCGATGCCGGCGACCATGAGGAGGATCATCGTTCCGCGGACGTGTTCGATGGCCAGCTTGTTGCCGTCGATCTCGGCTTCCAAGAGGAACGAGGTGAGGTCGTCACGAGGCTGGGCCCGGTGAGCTTCGATCTGATCGTTGAGGTAGGCCTCGATCTCGCCTTGCATGAACATGTCTAAACGTTCCTCGCTGGGAAGGTCGACTTTCTCTAGGACCTGGGTTATGAAACGCCGAAAGATGTCAGCGTCTTCGAGAGGGAACCCGAGCATTCCGACGATCACGCCCACCGGGATGTGCTGGGTGTATTCCACGGCGGCGTCGAAGACAGAGCGTCCAGCGGTCGCGTCCAGCAACTCTCCGCACAGCTTGCGGACCATCGGCTCTAGAGAGGCAATTTTCTTCGGTGCGAAGGCCGGAAGAAGCATCCGGCGTGCCACGGCGTGGAACGGAGGGTCCGAGGTGATGGGCGGAGCAAGACCGATTGGCGCAGGCAAGTCGAGTTCCGTCGGGCGCAGGTTGTCCACGACGACCGCCCGCGAGGTGAAGTGCTCTGTGTCGTAAGCGACCTCGGACACCAGTTCGTGGGTGGTCGGCAGCCAAGTGCCTCCGTAGCGCTCGCTGTGAGCGACCGGACACTGCGCTCGGAGGTCCGCCCAGATGGGGTAAGGGTCACGAACCCAGGTCGGGTCCGTGTGGTCGAAGTCGGTCGTCCAGTTCCCGACGGGGGCTTGGCGGCCGGTCATCCCTGGATCTCCGTGACCGTGATCGCGTACTCGGGGCAGTTCGCAGCAGCGTTTTGGGCCTTGGCCCCGAGTACGCCGTCGACGGTCCCCTCGCCTACTACGAAAGCGTTGCCGAGGTCGTCTACGTCGAATACCTCAGGGGCGATGGCGAAGCACCGGTTGTGGCCCTGGCAGCGGTCGGGGTCGACCGTCACCTTGAATTTGACTGCGGTCATGGGGCGTCTCCTCCTAGGCTCCAATGTGCCCGACGACACAGTAACTTAACAGCATTCAGTTGCGTAGGGTCAAAGCGTTCAGCCGGTGTTGCGCAGACCCGCTGCGATCCCGTTGACGCACAAAAGCAGGGCGCGTTCGACGTCGGGATCCTGGGTGTGTCCGGCTCGTTCTGCAGCTCGTACGCGGCGCAGAAGGGAAAGCTGCAAGTCATGTATGGGGGTCAGGTAGGAGTCCCTCACGGCCAGGGTCCGCCGCAGCACCGGAGCCTTTTCGAGGAGACTGTCCTGGCGGGTCACTTCCACGATTGCGGCGACGGTTCGGGCGTGCTCGGCTTCGATCATGTCGAACAGTCGCCAGGTGTGGGGGGGTGCAAGGCTTTCCACGTATCGCCGAGCGATTCCCAGGTCGGTCTTGACGAGGGTCATCTCGACGTTAGATAAGAAGTTTGAAAAAAAGGCCCACCCGTCGCGCATCTCGTCGACAATGTCGGTCATCCCCGCAAGGGTTGCCGCTTGAAGGCCTGAACCCACCCCGTACCAGCCGGGAACGATCTGGCGGGACTGCGTCCAACCGAACACCCAGGGAATTGCGCGAAGGCCCTCTATGCCAGTCGACCCGTCAGGCCGTCGAGACGGTCGAGACCCCAGGTGCAGGGCTCCCAGCTGGTCGACCGGCGTCGAGGAAGTAAAGTACTCTGCGAGCATAGGGTCCTCTACGAGCTCGCTGTAAGCACGGTAGGCGCCTTGGGAGATGGCGTCCATCACCGGGGCCCAACGCTCTAGTTCCCCTTGTCTCAGGCGGGGGGAACTGTGGAGGGCGGTAGCTTCGAGGGTCGAGGCGAGCATCAACTCCAGGTTCTCCTTTGCGAGCGCCTTCAATGAGTACTTGTCCGATATGACTTCGCCCTGCTCGGTTATTTTGACCGACCCTGTGATGCTGCCCGGTGGCAGGGCCATGATGGCGTCGTGGGTTGGTCCGCCGCCACGGCCGACCGTGCCTCCTCTACCGTGGAAGAAGATCACTCGAACCCCAAACGAAGCGCACACATCGAGCACCGCTCGTTGTGCCTTGTGGATCTCCCACTGAGAAGTTGTGATACCAGCTTGCTTGTTCGAGTCGCTGTAACCGAGCATTACTTCCTGCACGTTTCCGCGAGCAGCTACGAGCGACCGGTACGAGCGTGAGCTCAGCATGTCGCCGACGATCATCGCTGCGCTGCGGAGCTCCTCGACGGTCTCGAGAAGCGGAACGAGCCCGATCTTGGCAACGCCTAGCACAGGATCGACGAGGCCGGCCTGTTTGGCGACGACAGCGGCTGCGAGCACGTCGTCAGCCCCTTTTGTCATCGAGATGATGTAGGTCTCGGCTGCTTTCGGGCCCAGCAGCCCTTGAGCTGTGCCAATAGCCTCGAAGGCCCCGAAGACTCTAGACGAGCCGGCGCTGAGCGGGACGGGCCTTGCTGCCAGAGGCCGCCGGTTCTCCAGTTCGGAGCTGAGCCGCTCGAGTCGTTCATGGCGGGTCAGGCCACGGTAAGACTCCCCGAGACGCTCGTACAGCTCGCTCAGCAGTCGGTGGTGCGCTTCGGAATGCTCCCGCACGTCCAGTGACGCCAGGTGCAGACCCCAGCAGGAGATGCTGCGGGCCGGACCGTCGAGGGCGGATGCGACAAGATGTCCTCCGTTCGCCAATAGGGAGTTGCGCATCAAAGCCATGTCAGCGAGCACGCCATCACCGTCGAGGTAATCCCTGCCATCCACGTGGGCTGAACCGTCGTTCAAACGGCGGGCTGTGTTCCTCAGTTTCTGGCTGATGCAGATGCACTTGAGCCTGTAGGGCTCCTCGGAGTTGAGGCGGAGGTAGCGATCCTCAATCTCGGGTAGCACCCGCAGATCGGCTTCGATAGAGCTCAGCAGCTCATGCGAGACGTCTTTGAGCCGGGTTGACATCGCAAGCTGACCGCGTAGGGAGTCCACGGCTCTCACAGCCAGGTCTACGGCGTGCGTGTGTGCCAGGAGAACGACTTTCAAGGTTATTTCTGGGGTTACGTTCGGGTTTCCGTCCCGGTCTCCCCCGATCCAGGACCCGAAACGCAGCGGAGTCGACCATGCTTCGGGACCGTCGGAGCCGACGATCGAATGCCACTCGTCGAGCACCTCGGGTACGGCGCCTCCCGCCAGTTGATCGAAGTAGTAGAGCGCGTTTCGGGCCTCGTCGAGAGGGTCCGGTTGGGCGACTCGAAGGTCGTCGGTCAGCCAGAGCAGTTCGACGGCCCGCGCGAGTTGCGTGTCCACTTTGGGCCCCGGCTCGACGTCTAACAAGTCTGCTATCTGCGCTAGTTGCACCAGCTTGGTGCGTCTCGCCGCCTCGGTTGGATGCGCCGTGAAGACCGGCCGCAACTCGACGGCGGAAGCGATCCTGCGCAGCTCGGCATCGGTGATGCCCGCTTTGCGCGCTGACGCGACAACGTCGGCGAGCCACCCTGTGCGAGTGGTGCGCGCCCTGTGCACTTGCTCGGTGACGTTCGCAAGGAGGAAATAAGTGCTGAAGGCGCGGACCAGCCGCGTAGCCGACTCCACGTCGAGCCGGTCGAGAAGCTCGGCCGTAGCGTCGCGGTCATCCCGGCTGCCCGAACGTACCCTCTCGACGAGCTCGAGCACCTGCGGGCCCTCCTGGCGAGCGAGCGTGTCGCCGAGCATGCCGACAATCCGGCGGATGTCAGCTCGAAGCGCGGAGTCATCGACTTGGGAGGTCTGCATGCCGTCCATCTTTGTGCCTGGCGACAGCTATCCCGCGCCAGCGGGTCGGCTTGACGTGCAAGCAGGAGGCTCAAGGGATGATCACCTACTTAGCTACTTATCCCGGCCGGCCGCGGAGAGGACAGACCCCGGAGTAGCCCGCTGATCTGTCGGGAGGCAGTTCCGGTCAGCCTTGAGCGGGGGTGAGAGGCCCGGCGGGCAGGGAGACGACCATGCGTGTACCGCCGCCCTGACCGGTAGGCGATTCGGCGTGCACCCGGCCCCCCATAGCAGCCACGAGTTCGTGGACGATGGCCAGACCGAGGCCGGATCCGATCGGTCGGTCCGGACCGGGTCGGGCCACGAAGAGCCTTTCGAAGACCCGGCTGAGAGCCTCGGCCGGAATCCCTGGTCCGTCGTCGGACACCGTCAAGCCGACCCAGCCGCCCCATCCTGCGGTGGGGAAATCGCCCTCGCCGATCGGAGTCTCGTTCGTCGAGCGCCCGGCGCGTACCTCCACGTAAGACCCCGCATATCGCAGGGCGTTCTCGATCAGGTTTGCGGTCACTTGGGCTAGTCGGTCGGGGTCCACGACGGCGGTACAGACGCCGGGCGGTGCCTCCACTCGCAGGCTGATGCCCAGTTCGTCCGCAGCCGGGTTGAAGGCGGTTGCCGCAGTCGAAACGACAGCCCCGAAGTCCACGGTCACGGTCTCCAGAGTAAACCGGCGCGCCTGAAGCGTGGCCAGGGCGAGTAGGTCAGCGACGAGTCTCTCGAGCCGTCGCGCCTGGCCGGCGATCACTCGCGCTGCGGCCGTAGCGTCCTGGGTGGCGCCGTCTTCGATGGCCTCCGCGAAGCCTCGGATCGAGGTAAGAGGGGTACGAAGGTCGTGTGAGACGGACTGTAAGAACCTGCGTTCGTCGGCTCTTACCCTCCCGAGGTCCTCGGCCATGGAGTTGACTGACCTGGCGAGCGCTGTCAGCTCCGGGTCCCGCTGGTTGTGGGAAGGCAGCGTTACCCTGGCGTCGAGATCCCCGGACGCTATGCGGCTGGTGACGATCTGCGTGGCCCTGATCGGCGAGACGAAACGTCGCCCCAGGCGGTAAGCGACGATCCACGCGGCCGCGATGATGGCGAGCGACGACACCAAGAACCAAGGTCCTGCGGTGGACCAGGCGCTTGGGGGCGTCCGGGTGAGGACCACGGCTTGGACCACCTGACGGGTCTGGCCGAGTATCAGGATCGACGCCTCGTACGGCACCGCTGCGAACACTACCCCGCCGGTCTCGCCTGAGACAGTCCGAAGTTGGTACAGAGCGGCCGTGTCTAGGTCTGAGACGGTCACCCCCGGGGGTAGAACAAGCTTTGCCCGTGGGGTCACCGGGTCGAAGGTCCTCCCATCCGCGAGAACAGCGACTACAGCCGATCCGTCCAGGCGGAAAGGGCCGCGAAGTGCTAGCAGCAATGATCGCAGCGCCCTGGCAGGGTCCCCACCTGGAGCGTTCTTGGCCTCTTGCTGTACTCCGGCGGCGAGCCCGACACCTTCCCTGACAAGTTCGTTTCGAGTCTGGGTGCTGTTGGAAAGAGCGGCAAGATACAACGTGACAAGGCCGGAAAGAACCAGGGCAGCGACGACCATGAGCACCATGGCGGCGGTGAGGCGTCTAGTCATGGGGGTGCGCCGGCCTAGTCGAGCCTGTATCCCACACCCCAGACGGTGCTGAGGGTGAAATCCGGCCCGAGCTTCTTGCGGAGCTGCCCGATGTGGACGTCCACAGTCCGGTCGTCGCCGTACCAGTCAGGGCCCCACACGCCGTCGAGGAGTTGGCGCCGTGAAAGTGCTAGCCCCCTGTTCGCCACGAGGTAGGCGAGGAGGTCGAACTCCCGTGTTGCGAGCGCAACGGGGCCGCCGTCTAAGAGAACCTCCCGGCGGGCCGTGTCGACGGTGATATGACCGAGGACCGCGACGGCTCTGTTAGTTGTTGCGGGCTGCGTCGAGCGGCGGATAATCGCCTTGACCCGGGCCGCGAGCTCTCTAGGCGAGAACGGCTTGGTCACGTAGTCGTCAGCTCCGAGCTCGAAGCCGAGCACCCTGTCGATCTCCTCGTCGCGCGCAGTGAGCATCACGACTGGGACGGAACTGTTGGCCCGTATCCTGCGGCATACTTCGAAACCGTCGACCTTGCCGGGCAGGCCGACGTCCAAGATGACCAGGGACGGCCTCTCGCGCTCCACAGCGGCGAGGCCTCTCTCGCCGTCTACGGCGGGGACGACGCGGTGACCATCGCGGCGAAGGTACATACATATCAGCTCTGAGATATTGGGGTCATCCTCTACGACCACTATCGTCGCCGCTTCGTTGGGCATCTTGGTGAGAGTCTGCCACGCGCGGCGCTAGAACGAGAGGCTGTGACCCACGCTATTCGCTGGCCCTCCGTGTGGCTGCGGGTTCCTAATCAGCGTCTCCACACAGCAGACTCCCAAGGTCTAAGCGTGATCGAGGGGCCTGCGATGGGCGCTCCGGCCATGTTCGCCAGCACCAACTTTGCGTGCCGCCAGTCGTCTTCGATGGCCAGAGTGGCTGTCTGGGTCGCAGTTGAGAAGTTCGCGGCTACGAGCAACTCTCCATCTACGCTGCGGCGGGTGAAGCACCACAGATTCGGGTGGTCCCCGGCGAGGAGATTGAAGTCGCCATCAGTTACGACGGGATCGCTGTGGCGGAGATGGATCAGCCGTATGTAGTGCGACAAGATCGACTCGGGGTCGTCCAACTGGGCGGTCACGTTGAAGCGTTCGTAGTCGGGGTTGGCCATGATCCAAGGTTGCGCGGTGCTGAAACCCCCGTAGGCGCTTGCGTCCCACTGCATCGGCGTACGACCCTGGTCGCGGCTGCGTTCGAACATGGCAGCTTCGAGACTGTCCATGTCCGTCACGCTTTCGAGGAGGCGCTGCTTGTGGAAGTTGAGGACCTCGATGTCGCGAAAGTCGTCCATGGACGAGAAGGGCGCGTTAGCCATGCCTATTTCCTCGCCCTGGTAGACAAAAGGAGTCCCCTTGTGCAAGTGGAGAACCGTGGCGAGCGTCTTCGCCGACGCCACCCGGTGCTCGCCGTCGTCCCCGAAGCGGGAGAGGGAGCGGGGCTGATCGTGATTTCCCAGGTAGAGAGAGTTCCATACTCGACCACCGCTGCCCTCCTGCCACTTTGCCATCACGGCCTTGAGATGCGGGAGATCCAAGGGGATGGGATCGTAGCGGTGGGTCGCGAAGTCAACCATCACATGTTCGAACGCGAAAACCATGTCCAACTCGTCGCGTGTCGGCTCGCAGAAAAGCGCCGCCTGTTCGACGGTCACCTTGGGTGTCTCGCCGACTGTAAGGACGTGGTGGGAGCGGCCGGCGAACACCTCTCGGTGCATCTCCTGGAGGAACTCGTGGTTGCGCGGCCCGCACAGGAAGTGCGGGTCGCCGAGCCCGTAGGCGGACCCCGGGACCGGTTCCACGTCGGGGAAATCCTGGTTCTTGCTCAGCATGTTGATCACGTCCATGCGGAACCCATCGACACCGCGGTCAAGCCACCATCTCATCATGGAGTAGACCGCATTGCGAACGTCGGGGTTCTCCCAGTTGAGGTCGGGCTGTTTCGCCGAGAAGATATGCAGGTAGTACTGCTCGGTGTGGGGGTCCCAGGCCCAAGCCGAACCGGAGAACCGCGACGCCCAGTTGCTCGGCTCGGAGCCTGGTTCTCCGGGGACGCCGCCAGGGCGGGGATCCCGCCAGATGTACCAGTCCCGTTTCGGATTATCTCGCGATGAACACGACTCGACAAACCAAGGGTGCTCGTCGGACGTGTGGTTGACCACCAAGTCCATCATCAAAGCTATGTCGCGCCGGTGTAGCTCGGCTATCAGTTCGTCCAGGTCGTCAAGGGTCCCGAAGAGCGGGTCCACGTCGTAGTAGTCGCTGATGTCGTAGCCGTTGTCGTCCATCGGCGAGCGGTAGATGGGCGACAACCACACGAAATCCACTCCCAGGCGCTCCAGGTGATCCACGTGGGAGAGGACCCCTCGAATGTCGCCCACCCCGTCGCCGTTGGAGTCGGCGAAGCTCCTCGGGTAGATCTGGTAGCCCACGAAACTGTGCCAGTCCCCGCTGCGACGCCGCTTAGACAATGTTATGGTTCCCCTCGCTGATTTTTGGTGAGACCCCGCGGCCTTAGCCTATGGCTATCGGCCCGATGCGGTAGCTCACGTTAGCCAACCGCCTCGGTGCCCGACAGGAACCTGACCGCGTCGCCCGCATCCCAGCCCTCCGGATGGGTAAGGAGCATCTCGGCCGGCCCTGAGAGGTCAGCGCCCAAGGTGACGGCGGGAGGCTCCGAGTAGCCGCCGCGCCGAGTCTGACCCAAGCCGATGTTGGACATCAGCCCGTTGCACAGGCACAGCCTGCCGGCAGTGGCCGCCTCGGAACCACCCTTGTGCAAGAACGATGCTGTCCTCTCCGCCGGGCATCGGTAGCTAACTGTACCTTTAGGTGTTACATACGGCGTCCTGAGGTATCCCAGATCGCAGGAGCGCTCCCGTGCGAGGCGGACATCGGGGTCCGACATGGTCCCTTCCAGGTCGGCGAGCTTAAAGGGGAAACCCGTCGGCGAAGCGTTCGGGTCGCTTCTCACGGCGAGCTCCCCGCGTGCAAGTCGGGCTAGCATCTCCCGGCGAAGTCGGGGTTCGATCCCGGATTCGTCGCAGAGTGCGAACAGCGTCCCAGTCTGGATACCGCGAGCCCCGCAGCGCCTTGCCCGCGACAGGCTGTCGCTGTGGGACTGCCCACCGGCGAGCCAGAAGGGCAGTCCCAGCCCGGCGAGCTTTCCCATGTCCGCTCGGTCGCGGGGGCCGTAGATCGGCTCCCCCCGGTCGTCGAGCCGTAGCTGACCTCTAGGTGGTGCGTTGTGTCCGCCCGCTTCGGGAGACTCGACCACGAAACCGTCGGGGCGGGTCGCGGGGTCCCTGGCCAGGAACGTTGCCAGGGTATCTGAGGAAACGATCGCCAGGAACCTCGGGGCGTCCATCTCGTCGAGGGCTTTCCCGATCAGCGACGCTGGGTCGAAGACGAGCCGATGCTGTTCCCGGCCGGCTCCTTCTACATCCACGGGCAACTCGAAGCGCTCGTGGCGGGCGAACGCTTTAAGCATTTCGGGGAACTTCGCTGGTATGCCCGCCCCGACGAGAACAGCGTCGACACCGGCCAGCATCGCCCCGAAGAGTGCTGGCGGATTGGAGAGCTGCACCTTCTCCAAGAAGTTGATCCCCACAGCCCCTCCGCCTTGGGCTGCGCGCTTGGCGAGATAAACCTCAGTGAAAGCCGACAGGACCGAGACCCATTGACGTTGCGGGCTCGGCGAGAAGGATGGGCGCGCCAGGAGCCTGTAAGGGGACCCCGCAGTGCGGCCCCGGGGATTCCAGTAGCGGTCCAAGACGTACCGTGAAATCTCGGGTACGGGGAAGGCGTCCAAAGCTTCGCGTATATGGCTCCCTGGGTCCCCGTCCTGGAGCTTTCTCGCCACGATCGTGTCCAGAGCCACTCCCGACACGACCCCCATCGCCCCAGCCCTGGCTACGGCACCCGCTAAGCGCCAACCCGAGACACCTATGCCCATGCCTCCCTGGATTATCTCCGGGATCTCCACTCGTACAGTAACCATTACCAAATCACACTACATTATGTGTGATACTGAATGTACCGCAGCGCTGGAGGTGCTGGGCGTTCTATCGGTACTTAATCCCACCCGAATCCGCCGAGGCGCCTAGTCTTCCGAAGCGTCCAAGTGGTCTAGGTGGGTCTTCCTGGTGGCTTCATCGAGGAAGGATGCCTGCAGCGAGTTGCGGGCGAGTGTCCGCAGCGCTCGGGAGTCGAGGCCGACTCCTTCGGCGAGGGCGGCGAAGTTGTCCTCTACGTAACCACCAAAGTAGGCGGGGTCGTCGGAGTTGACCGTGACGGCGAGGCCGGCTTCGAGCATCGCCGCGACCGGGTGCTCCTCGATCGTCTCTACTACCTTGAGGCGGACGTTGGACAGTGGGCACACGGTGAGGGGTACCTGTTCGCCGGCGAGGCGCGCTACAAGGTTGCGGTCTTCGAGAGAGCGCACGCCGTGGTCGATGCGTTCCACGCGAAGAACGTCCAGGGCCTCCCACACATAGCTTGGAGGCCCCTCCTCCCCGGCGTGGGCGACGCAGTGAAGGCCTTGCGCTCGGGCCCTCGAGAAGACGTCAGCGAACAGTGCCGGTGGGTACCCCACCTCCGCCGAGTCCAGCCCGACGCCGATGATCGCGTCACGGTGGCGGAGCAGTTGGTCGAGAGTGTCCATCGCCGCATCTGGACCTTGGTCTCGTAGGAAGCAGGCGATCAGGCCGGCGGACATGCCGTAGCGACTTCGTGCGGCGCTTACAGCAGAGGTCAGGCCGTTGACGACGGCCTCCAGAGGGACGCTCCTTGAGGTGTGGGCTTGAGGGTCGAAAAAGATCTCGGCATGGCGGACGCCGTCTTTCGATGCACGAGCGAGATAGGCGTCAGCCAGGTCGAAGAAGTCCTCTTCTGTGCGCAGGACGGCCATGCACGAGTAGTACAGGTCGAGGAAAGAGCCCAGGTTCGAGAACGAGTACCTGGCCCGCAGATCCTCGACTCCCGCGAAAGGTAGGCGGACCCCGTTGCGGGCTCCGAGGCGGAACACCATGTCCGCTTCCAGCGTCCCTTCGATGTGGACGTGAAGCTCGGCCTTGGGCAATGCGACGCGGTCCGGCTGGGCCGGTCTGTCCGCGGGGTGTGTCGGGTCACGCATCGGCTGAGGCTATCTCGCCGGACGGTCGAAACGTCCGGGTGGTGGGCGGAACCTCATCGCCACTACGGCGCTCAAGCCTTCCGAGACTATCCTCCCGTGCATCTTCGACGCCCCGTGGACACGTTCTTTGAATCTGAACGGCACTTCCACGATGCGAGCTCCTCTGCGGTGGGCGGCGTAGGTGGTGTGGATCTGGAACGCGTAGCCCGATAGGCTCCCACCTACAGGCGATATCGAGGCCAAAAGGTCAGCACTCCAAGCCTTGAAGCCCCCCGTCAAGTCCCGGTAGGGAAGCCCGAGAACCAGGCGGGCGTAGGTATTGCCGGCCACCGAGAGAGCTTTGCGGTGCCACGCCCAGTCGGGATCCGTGCTGCCACCTGGTATGTAGCGGGCCCCCAGGGCGAGGTCAGCTCCGCCAGCCAGAGCGCTAAGCAGCGCCGGCACGACAGCCACCGGATGTGACCCGTCGGCGTCCATCTGCACCACGGCCTGGTAGCCGCGTTCGAGGGCCCAGGCGAAACCTGCCCGGTAGGCAGGGGCAAGTCCCTCGGGACGAGGTCTCACCAACACGTTGATCATCCCCGGACGGTAACCCTCGGCCAGCTTTACCACCCGATCGGCGGTGCCGTCGGGGCTCGAGTCGTCGACGACGACCACGTCCACGCTCGGCCGGTCCGACTCGTCCAGCCTGACGGCCTCGTCGATCTCGGCGAGGCCCGATATCAAAGCATCGACATTGTCGACTTCGTTGTATGTAGGAACTACGACTACTGCTCGCACCAGCCGGCTCCCATTCGGTCGTGGAATGTCGATATGAACAGGACATGGTATTCCCCTCGGCCGAGCCCGTACCGTCAGCGCTGGTAGCCTGGAGGCCATGTCCCTGGTGGTCATGAAGTTCGGAGGAACCTCGGTAGGAGACGCGGAACGGATGCGTTCCGTCGCTGACTACGTGGCGCGGACGGTCAAGCGCGGAAATCAGGTCGTGGTTGCGGTGTCAGCGATGGGCAAGGAGACCGATGAGCTCCTTCATCTAGCGTCGCAGGTGTCCTCCACGCGTCCTGGCCGGGAAATGGACATGCTTATCACCGCCGGCGAGAGAAAGGCGATGGCACTTCTGTGCATGGCTCTCCATGACATCGGAGTCCCGAGTGACAGCTTCACGGGAAGTCAGGCGGGGATCGTGACCGATACCGAGCACACCAAGGCCAAGATCGTCGAGGTGAGGCCCGAGCGAATCCGGAAGGCTCTTGCCGACGGCAGAGTCGCTGTGGTCGGGGGAGCCCAGGGCGTGTCCACCGATAAGGAAGTCACCTTCCTCGGGCGCGGAGGGACCGACACGACTGCAGTCGCGTTGGCGCAGGCGTTAGGAGCTGACTCTTGCGAGATATACACCGACGTCTCCGGGGTCTTCACGGCTGATCCCCGCGTGGTTCCTGAGGCGCGACGCCTCAAGCGGTTGAGCTTCGACGAGATGCTCGAAATGTGCGCGGCGGGTTGTCCCAAGCCAGCCATGCGCTCGGTCGAGTTCGCGCGCAATCACGGGGTGCGCTTACACGTTCGTTCGGCTTTCACATGGGAACCGGGTACCTGGATCGAGGAGGAGACACCTGACATGGAGCAGGCCATAGTTTCGGCCGTAACGTCTGACAGTTCTGAGGCCAAGGTGACCGTGGCCGGCGTGCCGGACCACCCCGGAGTTGCCGCCCGACTGTTCCGGGCGCTGGCGGAACGTTCCATCAACGTCGACATGATCGAACAGAACGTGTCACTAGCTGGGACAACAGACATATCTTTCACCGTTCCGCGTGAGGATCTCGACACTGCCTGTGCAACAGCTGAGGAGCTTCAAGACGAGATCGAGGCGCGCCAGGTCATCGCCGACAAGGCGATCGCTACGGTCTCCATAATCGGAGCGGGGATGAAGACCCATCCTGGGATATCGGCGACGATGTTCGAGACTCTCGCCGCTGAGGGCATCAATATCGAGATGATCTCCACGTCGTCGATCAGGCTTACATGCGTGGTGCGCTCCGAAGTAGTCGACCAGGCTGTGTCGGCCTTGCACCGAGCGTTCGAGTTGGAAAGCGAGAGGACAGCATGCTGACAGTCGGGATCTACGGGGCGACCGGCCAGGTCGGGGCGGTGATGCGCGAGATCGTCGCTTCGAGATCACTACCGGTTGAGCGTCTGAGGCTGTTTGCGAGCTCAAGGTCAGCCGGCCGTGTCCTAGATGGCACCGTCGTCGAGGACGTCGCCACTGCCGACCACGGTGGTGTGGACATAGCTCTATTCTCGATGGGCGCGTCGGCGTCTAAGCTCTACGCGCCAGCCGTCGCCGCTGAGGGCGCCGTGGTGGTAGACAACTCGAGCGCGTGGCGGATGGATCCTGACTGCCCGCTCGTCGTCCCCGAGGTCAACGCTTCCGAATTGGGTCACATCCCCAAGGGGATCGTGGCCAACCCGAACTGCACGACGATGGTCTGCATGCCAGCGCTCGCACCCCTGCACGCAGAGGCCGGTTTGGAGCGCGTTATAGCCGCAACCTACCAGGCGACATCAGGGGCGGGCCTAGCCGGAACGGCAGAGCTCGACGAGCAGGTCCGGGCCGTGGTTGACAAGCAGACCGAGCTGGCATTCGATGGGCGCTCTCTCCAATTCCCCGCCCACAAGGTGTTCCCGGCCCCGATCGCTTTCAACGTCGTGCCCTATGCAGGCAGCTTCGAGGGCGACGAGACGACAGAAGAGCTCAAGTTCAGGAACGAGAGCCGGAAGATCCTTGCCATACCCGGCTTGGCGGTCAGCGTCACCTGCGTGAGGGTACCTGTCTTCACCGGGCATTCCCTGGCGCTGAACCTGACCTTCTCCCGTCCTCTAAGCCCTGAGCGGGCCAGGAAGCTGCTCGAAGGGGCTCCGGGAGTGGAACTGGTCGACGTCCCAACAGCTTTGGCGAGCGCCGGGGGTGACACCAGTCTTGTCGGCCGGATCCGTGCTGACTACAGCGACCCCAGCGGAAGAGGCCTGGCAATGTTCGTCTCGGGAGACAATCTGCGAAAAGGCGCGGCGCTTAACGCCGTGCAAATCGCCGAGGAGCTCCTCTCCCGAGGTGTCGTATCTCCCTGAAACCCTAAAGTACCACCAGGGCACGGTCTTCTACGACCCGGGGATGACACGGTAAATCAACCTTCAGCCCGATGTGTATCACGGCCCGAAAAGCCGACAATGAGATCATCGACCACAAACATCGAGGTGACGATGATCGAGATTTCACATCTGACTAAGCGCTACGGGACCACGATAGCCGTTGACGACCTCTCGTTCCGGGTGGTACCCGGGAAGGTGACCGGCTTCCTTGGTCCAAACGGCGCTGGTAAGACCACGACTATGAGAGCCGTGCTCGGCCTCGACCTTCCAACGAGCGGAACGGTAACGATCGACGGTCGCCGCTACCGGGATCTGCCAGTCCCGTTGCGCGAGGTCGGAGCGCTACTCGACGCCAAAGCCCTTCACGGGGGCAGAAGCGCCACGAAGCACCTGCAAGCTCTGGCTCTGAGCAACGGCATACCGCTTAGCCGAGTAGGAGAAGTGCTTCAGATGGTAGGCCTCCAAGGCGTAGCACGCCGTCGCACAGGAGGCTTCTCCCTCGGGATGAGCCAGCGGCTCGGCGTTGCGGCGGCCCTCCTCGGCGACCCGGCGATCGTCATGTTCGACGAACCGGTCAACGGCCTGGACCCCGAGGGGATCCTCTGGATTCGCCAGTTGATGAGAGACCTGGCATCTGAGGGTCGGACAGTGCTGGTGTCGAGTCACCTGATGAGCGAGATGGCGCTGACCGCCGATCACCTGATCGTCATAGGACGGGGCCGCCTGATAGCGGACACATCTATTTCGGACTTCATAGAGTCAGGGTCCGTAAGCCAAACGCTCGTGAAAAGCCGCGACGACGAACTTCTCGCCTCTCGTCTCACCCAGGCGGGATTGTCGGTACGGCCCGGCGACGCCGGTGGCATCGTCTGCTCCGGGCCGGGCGTCGAGCGCATAGGCGACATAGCCCTAGAGGCTCGTGTCGCACTCGACGAGCTGACACCGATCAGAGCCTCCCTCGAGGAGGCATTCATGGAACTGACCCGCGACAGCGTCGATTACATAGCCACAACGCCGAGCGGAGCACACAGCTCGCAGTCTGCGGCGACCTCAGGAGGGTCCCTCGGCCAACTAAACAACCTTTCAGAGGAGGCCTACCGATGACCACAGCTATTGCCACATCCACAAGCCCCACCAATAAAGGTGGTGCATCCGGTTCTCGCCGGCCGGCCGGCTTTGCCGACGTTGCTCGCTCGGAGTGGGTAAAGCTGACGAGCGTGCGTTCCACCTGGATCACCTTGGCCGTGACGGTGCTGCTCGGAGTCGGGGTAGGGACGCTGATCTCCGGGCTGGCGGCGTCACGGTACTCGACTGATCGCCAACTGCACCAGAGTTGGGATCCGACTTCGGTCAGTTTCAGGGCCCTCGTCATAGCCCAACTGGCCGTCGCCGTGCTGGGCACCCTGGTGATCACCTCAGAGTACGGCACCGGGCTGATCCGGATCTCCCTGGCCGCAGTGCCGTCCAGACGGCGCTTCTTGGCTGCGAAGGCCGCCGTGTTCACGGCCGTGGCACTCGTAGTGGGTGAGGTAACCGCTTTTGCCGCGTTCTTGCTCGGCCAGGCGGCTATCGGGACTTCCGCTCCTCACGCGACTCTCGGCCAGCCCGGTGTGCTGCGCGCCGTGATAGGAGCCGGCTTGTACCTGGCGGCCATCGGCCTGCTAGCGGTCGGGATAGGAACATTGCTGCGCAACACCGCCGCCGGCATCTCGGCGATGGTGGCTCTCCTGTTCGTGCTGCCGGGACTGGTACAGGCGCTGCCGTCATCGTGGGCGAATGCCATCACCGAGTGGTGGCCAACACAGGCGGGAAGCCAGGTCTACGCACTGCAGGGCGGAGCCCATACGCTTAGCGCGTGGGCCGGGTTCGCCGTTCTGATCGCTTTCAGCGCAGTCGTGTTCGGGTTCGCCCAGTGGATGCTCGTGCGCCGCGACGCGTGAGGACCGTTCTCGCCGGTATAGCCGGGCTGTCCCCGGAGGGTTTCACCCCTTCGGGGACAACGTCCGTAGAACGCCTAGGAGGGCCGCCTGAAGCTCGCGACGGTCCCGAGGGTGACGCCAGGAAGGTTGGTGAGACCGGTTCGGCTTCGCCGTGGTGGTGGCGTCGGGCCGTGAGTCTCTTAGCCTGGCTGGCAGTTCTGGCGGTCGTCGGCGGTTCCTTAGCAACGGCCTTGTCCGCCGACGGGAGCGCCTCCAAGGTCGCCGCAGCGGCGTTCAATACCGTGGCAGCAGCCGCTCTTCTCGGTCGTGCCCGTTGGCCTAGAGGTGTTCTAGGCATAGTCGGCGCCCTTGCGGTGATGACGACTATCGCCACAGCCAGCTTCGCCCGGCATGGAGCCATTCTGCTCGTGGTACTCGCTGTCTACAACGCGGCAACGTTGGAAGTCCCTCGAACTTCCATACTCTTGGCGGCGTCAGCGGAGGTCGCGATCGGCCTGTCGGGATTTTCGAGCGACCGGGCCCTCCTGGCGGATCTGGGTAGCGTCGTCTCTGAGGTGGCGTTGATAAGTTGCTCGGTGGCGGTCGGCATCTCCGTTCGTTACCAGCGCTCCATGCTTCAGGCGCTACGGGAACGGGCGGAGCAGGCCGAGCGCGAGCAGAGGTGGGGAGCGGCGAGAGCCGTCGCAGCGGAGCGGGTCCGCATAGCACGGGAACTGCACGACGTTGTGGCTCACCACGTGAGCCTTCTTGTGGTCCAGGCTGGAGCAGTCAGGGAGACCCTGCCTTCCGATCATCCGACACGGCCGGTTCTCGACACGATGATCGCGGGTGGGCGTTCGGCGATGGCGGAGCTGCGCGACATGCTGGGAGCTCTCCGCCTCGACGAGCAGCCCGGAGTTATCCTCCCTCGGCAATCCGATTATCTCACGATGCGCGAAGCTGCCCGCCACGTCGCCTCCGACGAAGCCTCCGTTGGATCTCCCCGCTCGCCTCAGCCTGCGTTGGGACAGCTGGCCACCCTCGTCGACGGAGCCAGGGCCGCCGGGCTGCCGGTCACCCTCTACCAGAACATCTGCGCCGCGGAGATACCGCCCGTCGTTTCGCTCACCGCTTATAGGATCGTTCAGGAGGCCCTCACCAACGTGATCAAGCATGCGCCCGGTGCCTTCACGACGGTGACTGTTAACTGCGAAGGCGGCTGGCTCGACCTTTCGGTGAGAAATGGCATGCCGCCTTCGGTGGGAACTCCTGCGGACAGAACCTCGGAACGCGCTCCCGTTGGCCACGGCCTCGTGGGAATGGCTGAACGGGCAAACCTCGTCGGGGGGACCTTCAGCGCGGGATCTCTCAGAGCCTCCCGGCGCTCCGAGGGTCGGGGATCTGTGATCGGACGGTCCGACTCGGCCAAGATAGCCGGCGACGGTTGGGAGGTATCGGCCCGCCTCCCGGTAGGTGACGCTCCTGACGTCCTTGGTGGGTCGGGGGATGGCGGTGAGTGACCTTGGCGGCGGGCATAGCCAGGGGGGACGGATCCGCGTCGTTGTCGTGGACGACCAGCCGCTCATCCGGCAAGGCTTCTCGATGATCCTCTCGGCGCACGGCGACGTCGATGTCGTCGGCGAGGCAGGGGACGGTGCGGCTGCTTTGGAAGTGGTAGCGGGCGCTAAGCCGGACGTGGTCCTGATGGACATACGAATGCCTGTGATGGACGGGATAGAGGCTACGCGCCTGGTTCGCCGCGACAGTCCGGACACTCGGGTCCTTATCCTCACCACCTTCGCTCACGACGACTACGTGACGGATGCTCTGGGAGCTGGAGCCTCGGGGTTCGTCTTAAAAGACGCCACACCAGAGGAGCTTTTGCATGCGGTTCGCGTCGTCGCCGGAGGGGACGCTCTGCTCTCACCGGCTGTAACCACGCGGCTGATCGAACGTCTCTTGCCGGCGCTAACCTCGACGCCGGGTCGAGCGGCACAGCGCGGCCTGGAGGGGTTGACAGATCGGGAGGTAGAAGTGCTCCGGTTGGTCGCAACGGGGCGTTCCAACCTCGAGATAGCTGCGGATCTCTACATTTCGGAGGCGACCGTGAAAACCCACGTGTCGCACGTTCTGGCGAAGCTGGAACTGCGGGATCGTGTCCAGGCGGTGATCGCAGCTTACGAGTTGGGGTTACTACAGCCCGGTCGACCTGTCGAACCTGTCAGGTCCCAGAGTGACTGAAGCACGGCAGGCGGTACCTCGGGGCCGCTGTAGTTCGAGCGCCGACGGCGTAACCACAGAAACAAGGACGTCAAGCCCAACCACGCGGTGATACCCCCCGACACCGCCGCCGGCAACCAGTCGAAGCTGCTTCTGGGGATGCTGCCCGGCAAGGCAAGAAGCGGTGTCGGGCCCGACGTCCCGACTGCCTGGAGGGTGTCTCCTGGGCTGAGCTGGGTCCGTTCGCCTCCGATCAGTGCTTCGTAGGTTCGCCCGGCGACACTGTAGGAGCCGTAGCAGTCGTAGAACTGCACGAGCTGACCTATGCCCGAACTGACAGCTTCGCAGCGAGTTACCACCGCTTCCACGGGTTTCCCGTGACTTGCTAGGCGGGCACCGACCGATCCTGAGCGCAGCGCTGAAGTGGCAAAGTAGACCGTCAGGATCCCGCTGGCGAGCGCCGCGACCGCGACCGCAATAACGGCCACTAGTCTCCCGTCTGCAGCCCGGCCGGTCGTGCCTCGAATGAACTGGTCGGCGGTCGTGGTGGCGGGGTTCGTGGTTCCGATAGCTGCGGCGGTGGGGGCTGACGTCCTTGGGTTTGACACCACGGAATCTGAACATAGCCGGCGTTCCCTGTCCGGAGACCTCCCTCGCGAAGATCGTCTCCAAGTGTTAACAATGGGGGCGCCCAAGGCCGGCGTGTCTTCGCGGAAGGCGAAGGTCGTAAGGGGAGGTGAGAGGGCTCCCAGCAAAGATCCTCGGCGGTTAGACGACGAAGCGCTCTTGGGGCATGATTTAGGAGCGAAGCAAAAAGCAGGCGAACCGAAATGGGGGATTGCCGTGTCCGACAACGCTGGGTCGACTAGTGACGTGGTAGTGGTAGGCGCCGGTTTTTCCGGCTTGTACCTCATCCACCGTCTTCGAAATGCAGGGTTGACCGTGAGAGTGTTCGATGCCGCCGACGACGTCGGGGGCACTTGGTATTGGAACCGCTACCCAGGGGCCCGTTGCGACATCCCCACGACCGACTATTCGTACAGCTTCGACCCGTCCCTCGACTCGGAATGGTCCTGGTCGGAGAAGTACGCGACCCAACCGGAGATCCTTGCCTACCTGGGTTTCGTCGCAGACCGCTACGACCTGCGACGCGACATCACCTTCTCGACCCGTGTCAGTTCTGCGGTGTGGGACGAGGCGGAGAGCCGTTGGTTGGTGACCACAGATCACGGCGAGCAGGTCAGCTGCCGGTTCTTCGTGATGGCGAGCGGCTGCCTGTCCGTCCCGAAGATCCCCGACATCCCCGGAGCGCAGAGCTTCGACGGCGAGGTGTACTACACGAACCGGTGGCCTCACGCCGGGGTCGACTTTACGGGCAAGAAGGTGGCCGTCATCGGTACCGGCTCCTCGGGCATCCAGTCGATTCCTCTCATTGCCGCCCAGGCCGACCAACTCACGGTATTCCAGCGCACCGCCAACTTCGCTGTACCCGCCCACAACGGCCCGGTACGCCCGGAACGTCTCGAAGCGTTGCTCGCCGATCGGGACGGCTACCGTGAAGCGGCCCGTCACTCCCGCGGTGGCGTGCCGATCCCTCCCACCGAGGACATGGCTCTCTCGCTGAGCGAGGAGGAGCGCAGGGAGCGTTTCGAGGAGGCTTGGGAAGCCGGCGAGCTCTTCTCGATCCTGAACGTCTTCGCCGATCAGCTGGTCAATCCGGTCGCCAACGAGATCCTCTCCGAAATGGTCCGCGAGAAGATCCGGTCCCTGGTCGAAGACCCCCAGACCGCCGAGGACCTGTGCCCGAACGACCATCCGATCGGCTCGAAGCGGACCTGCCTCGAAACCGACTACTACACCACCTTCAACCGACCGAACGTAAGGCTCGTCAACCTTCGACGCCAGCCGATCCGGTCGATAACTCCCACCGGCATCGATTTTGACGGGGAAAGCCTCGACTTCGACGCGATAGTGTTCGCCACGGGCTTCGACGCCATGACAGGGGCTCTGGTCTCCGTGGACATGTCGGGGCGCGACGGGATTACTTTGCGTGAGAAGTGGGCTGACGGACCGTCCACATACCTCGGCTTGCTGACCCAGGGCTTCCCGAACTTCTTCGCTATCACCGGGCCGGGAAGCCCGTCCGTCCTGTCCAACATGGTCGTCTCGATAGAACAGCACGTCGACTGGACCGTCGACTGCATCAGATGGATGCTCGAAGCCGGCTTCGACACCGTCGAGCCGACGGCGACCGCTGAGGCGGGCTGGGATCGCCACGTCGCCGACTGCGCCGAGATCACCCTGATGCCCCAGGCCAACAGCTGGTATATGGGGGCTAACGTTCCTGGCAAGCCGAGGGTCTTCTACCCTTATATAGGAGGGGTAGACGCCTACAGGGACGCTTGTGACGAGGTGGCGGCCAGGGGATATCTCGGTTTGGAATTCCACGGCCCCAGCGGAACCCAATGTAACGACGGGGTGATCCGCCAGGTGCAACCCGACGTGGCGATGGTTCTCACGATGATGGCGGCCATGGAATTGCCGCCCATAGAGACGCTGGGAGCGACCGGCGCAAGAGAGTTCCTAAGAGCCAGCTCGCAGGGCCGGCCACCCGGACCGGAGTGCGGCTCGGTCGACGATTCGGTGATGCCGGGGCCAGGCGGAGACTTGCCTTACAGGGTGTACAAGCCTTCCGGGCCGGGACCGTACCCGGCGGTAGTTTACTTTCACGGCGGGGGATGGGTCATAGGCGATCTCGACTCCGACGATCCGCTGTGCCGAGACCTGTGTGTGCGTTCGGGTGCGATGATCGTATCGGTCAACTACCGCCACGCCCCAGAGGCGCCGTTTCCGGCTCCGGTCGAAGACGCACTGGCCGCGCTGCGCTGGGTGTCGGACAACGCCGAGAGCCTCGGTGCGCTGCCCGGCCAGATCGCCGTCGCCGGCTGGAGCGCCGGCGGGAACCTCGCGGCCGTCGTCTGCCAACTCGCACGGGATGCCGGAGGGCCGGCCGTCGCAGGACAGTTGCTCTTGTGTCCTGCCACAGACGTCGACATGTCGAGAAAGTCCTATACGGACAACGGTGACGGCTACGTGCTAACGGCGTCACTCATGAGATGGTTCTTCGAGCAGTACCTGCCCGACGGAGTGCCCGCGGCAGACCCTCGGCTCGCCCCGCTGCGGGGAAATCTGTCCGATCTCCCCCCGGCTGCCATCGTCACCGCTGACTTCGACCCGCTACGAGACGAGGGCGACGCTTACGCAGAAGCGCTCGCCGCCGCCGGAGTGCCCGTAACGAAGATCCGAGCTCGTGGTCACACCCACACTTCTGTGGGAATGGTCGACATGGTCATCTCAGCTGTGCCGGTCCGGGAGGAGATGGCAGCAGCTCTTCGCAGCTTTTTCCCTTCCCTCGTCGGCTCACAAACCTAAGAGCGTCGGGCGTAGCCGCTCAGGCGGGAACTTCGCAGGCGTCGCCGTCGCACACCGCTGCGGCTGGGCCGGTTATCACCTCAAGGTTAGGGTGGCTTCGCTGCCACGCACGGCGAAGGATCGCCAAGAGGGTATCGGGATCCTGCGCGCCGGGAACGGCGAACGAACGGTCGAAGACGAAGAATGGCACTCCGGTAGCGCCCAGTTCGGCCGCTTCGCGCTCGTCGGAACGAACCTCGTCGGCGAATCGGTCACTCGCAAGAAGCTCGGCCACTTCCGCCCCGTCAAGCCCCACCGACGCGGCGACCCTGGCGAGCTCGTCCGGCTCGCTGATAGCCACCCTATCCACGAAGTATGCGTGCAGGAGAGCCTCCTTGGTGGCCGCTCCTGTCCCAGGGTCTATCGAGTAGCCGAAGTGGATGAGCCGGTGAGCGGCGAAAGTGTTACCGGGCTTCGTGTCCGCCAGGGCCATGTCGAGGCCTTCCCCTGCAGCCATGGCGTCCATGTGCTCGAGTTGCCTCTGAGCCTGCCCCAAGCTGAGGCCGTACTTGGCGGCCAGGTGACCTGCCATGTCACCGCTTCGGCGGAATGGCGCTCTTGGGTCGAGCTCGAAGCTGCGCCAGCGCACCTCGACTTGGTCTGCGTGCTCGAAGCGCTCAAGTGCCTTCTCGAAGCGCCGCTTGCCGATATAACACCAGGGACACACGACGTCAGACCAAATTTCGACGAGCATGTGGATCTAAACAACGTATCCGGCGGATCTGTTCCGACGCTTACCAACCGTGACGGTGCTCGGGACGTGACATCCTCGGTCCCCGGCGGGGAGGCCACGCCGAAGGCGTCAGCTCCAACAGCCGGGTCACCCTGTAGCGGTGCGGTCGCCACGGCTCATAGAACGCTTCCACTTCGGTGTCACAGAGCTGCCTGCCGGCGAGAGCAAAGCTTGTGAGAGCAGGCAGGTTGTAGTCGCCGACGGACAGTGCGTCGGCGTCGCCCAGCGCCCGGTGCCCCACCTCGGCGCAAGTCCACGGCCCGATCCCCGCAAGGGACGTCAGCGCCCGGTAGGTGGCAGGGTGGTCTGCTCCTGATGTGGCGGCGATGCGTTCCAGAGAGCCCGCGCGCGACGCTGCTAGGCGAATGGTCGTCACGGCCGACGGCTCCACTCCCGCCCTGCGCCAATCCCATTGCGGGACCGCCAGCCAAGCCTTGGGCGACGGCGGTAGCCACATGGGGAAAGGTAACGGCCCCGGCGCCGGCTCGCCGTGGCGACGGACGAGCCAGGACCAAGACTCTGAAGCGTCGCGCCCAGATATCTTCTGGTGCAATACGGCCGGGATGAGGGCCTCTAGCAGCCGCCCTGAGCAAGGTATGCGAAGTCCCCGAAGGCGCCGCGCCGCTTCGCGTAACAGAGGAACGCCCGGTCTGAAAGACTTGGGATCGTCGTTGGCTCCTAGGAGTTCGGGGAGTCTCCCGATCGCCTCGTCCGCGCCGGGACCCCATGCCGATGCCCGCACGCGGTTCTCGCCGAGGCTTCGCACCCGCAGAGTCGCTGCGCCGGTGTCCATAAGGCTGGCTCTCCAAACCGAACCGTCTGGGGTGATCCGCTGACAGGGGTCCCTGGCGCCGACGGACAGCACGCTCAGGGTGAGTCGGACGTCGACCTCGAAGTCGGGCTGCCAGTCGAGCTCGGGCACTTCGGAGAAGTTAGCCGGAACGTGTGACGGCCGAGGCAGGTCCGTCAAGGTTGTTTTCGGGGTCGTATCGGCCGATGTGGGCGCGTAGCGCCTCGACGAAAGCCCGGGCGGCGGGCGAGAAGGGCCGGTCGCTGCGCGACGCCAAGCCAACTGTCCGGGCCAGCGACGCGTCGTCGAAGCAGACGGAGCGAAGCGAACCGCCCGATGTAGGGATCACCGATTCCGGTACGACGGCTGCGGCGACTCCCGCTCCTACCAAAGCCAACGCCCCGTCCATTTCCATCCCGCTGATAGCGACCAGAGGGCTGAAGCCGGCCTGGTTGCATGCAGCCAACGTCGCCTCTCGTAGGTCATAACCGTCCTTGAACATCACGAGCGGGACCCGTTCGAGATCGCCGATCGGGATCGATCCCCTGTCGGCGAGGGGGTGCCCCGGGTCCACGGCGAGGACAAGCCTCTCCCGGGTCAGGGCAGAGCATGTGACCCAGGGGCGGTCGACGGGTAGGATCACTACTGCGACGTCGAGTTCGCCCGAGCCGAGCCGCTCCACCAAGTCACCTGAGCCGGCTTCGCGCATGAGCAGTTCGACGCCGGGATGGCTCCGGTGGAAAGCCGCAATGACTGGAGGTAGAACGTTCGTCGTGAGGCTTGGCGTGGCCCCGATGACCAGCCTGCCGCGTCGCATCCCGAGCAGGTCCCGCACTGCGGCCGCCCCGGCCTCGCAATCGGCGAGGATCTGGCGGGCCCACGGTAGGAACACCTCACCCGCCCCTGTCAGGGAGACCTCAGCTTTGTCCCGGTAGAACAGGGTGGCTCCGAGCTCCCGTTCCAATCCGGCAATAGCGGCCGAGATGGACGGCTGCGCGACGTGAAGGCGGTCGGCAGCTCGGGTGAAGCGCCTCTCCTCTGCTACTGCCACCATGTAACGGAGCTGGTTGAGCTGCATGCCATAGGCTAGCTCTATAGTTACGAAAGGAACTACGTCCTTTACCTTTCGATCAGCAAGGCTTATATTTCCGTGATAGCAGATCGCGCCGTCGCCTGCGCTGGCTGCTAACACGACGTCCAAAGATCGACGAAGGAAAGCGAGACCCAGTTGGTCGCACCAGTAGTCCCCACTCCGGCACCAGCGCCGAAGCCTGAGATCAAGGCCAACCCGCGCGCCGCGATAGCAGCCAAGACCCTGAGGAACGACCGGTGGTGGGTTTCCCCCGCCATCTCGTTCGCAGTCCTGTCAGCATTCGTTATCTACGCGACATGGGCGGCTTTCGACAATGGCAACTACTACGTAAAGCCATACATATCACCTTTCTATTCCCCTTGCCTAGCTCATATTTGCGGTGCTGCGCACCACGGGAACACGGGCGTCCCGCCCCACTTGAGCATCTTCGGAGCGTGGTGGGCGATCTCCCCGGCGATAATCATCTTGATCTTCCCTCTCGGCTTCAGGATGACCTGCTATTACTACCGGAGGGCCTACTACCGGGCCTTTTGGATGTCACCGCCGGCGTGCGCGGTCGCAGAGCCGCACAAGTCCTATTCGGGTGAAACCCGATTCCCGCTGATCATGCAGAACATCCACCGCTACTTCTTTTACGCAGGCCTCGTGCTCAACGTGCTTCTCACCTACGACGCCGTGGTAGCGTTCGTCGAGCCTCGGGCTGCGTCTTATGGGGGTGGCTACGTGGGTCTGGGTAGCTTCGTGTTGCTGATCAACGCAGTTCTGCTGTGGATGTACTCGGCCTCCTGCCATTCCTGCCGTCACATCGTCGGTGGCCGGCTCAAACACTTCTCCAAGCACCCGATCCGCTTCAAGATGTGGGGGGTCGTCTCCAAGCTCAATACCCGCCACATGCAGCTCGCATGGACGAGCCTGATATTCGTAGCTTTAACTGACGTGTACGTCCGTCTGGCTGCGAGCGGCGCTCTAGGACACGGAAGGTGGATCTGATGGCGACAGAAGTAGAGACCCATGCCTACGACGTGATCGTCATAGGGGCCGGCGGAGCCGGCCTCAGAGCGGCCATCGCCGCCCACGACGCGGGTGCGAAGACAGCGGTGATCTGCAAGAGCCTGCTCGGCAAAGCTCACACTGTGATGGCCGAAGGCGGGATAGCGGCGGCCATGGGCAACTTGTGGCCCGAGGACAACTGGAAGGTCCATTTCCGCGACACGATGCGCGGCGGGAAACTCCTGAACCACTGGCGGATGGCGGAACTGCATGCCAAGGAGGCGCCCGAGCGAGTCTGGGAGTTGGAACAGTGGGGAGCCCTCTTTGACCGGACACCTGAAGGCCTGATCAGCCAGCGTGACTTCGGTGGTCACCGCTACGCTCGCCTGGCGCACGTCGGTGACCGTACCGGCTTGGAGATGATCCGGACACTTCAGCAGCGTGCCGTTGCCCTTGGCATCGACGTGTTCATGGAGTGCACCGTGACGGCACTGCTAAAAGACGGTGACCGCATGGCCGGGGCGTTTGGCTACTGGCGGGAGACAGGCCGATTCGTCTGCTTCGAGTCCCCGGCTGTGGTCCTGGCGACCGGTGGGATAGGCAAGTCGTGGAAGGTGACATCCAACTCGTGGGAGTACACCGGCGACGGCCACGCCCTCGCGATGAAAGCCGGAGCCGGCCTCGTCAACATGGAGTTCGTCCAGTTCCACCCGACTGGCATGGTGTGGCCACCCTCAGTGAGAGGAATCCTCGTTACGGAGTCCGTCAGGGGCGACGGCGGGGTCCTCAAGAACTCCGACGGGGAACGCTTCATGTTCAACTACATCCCCGAGTTCTTCAAGGCGGAAACCGCCGACACCATAGAAGAAGCCGACCGCTGGTACACGGACAAGAAGAACAACCGTCGTCCGCCGGAGTTGCTACCTCGCGACGAGGTGGCGCGCGCGATCAACTCGGAGATCAAGGCGGGCAGGGGATCACCCCACGGTGGGGTTTTTCTCGACATCGCCAGCCGCCGCAGCGCAGAGTACATCCAAAAGCGACTTCCTTCCATGTACCACCAGTTCAAAGAGCTTGCCCAAGTCGACATCACCAAAGACGCCATGGAGATCGGCCCCACATGTCACTACGTGATGGGAGGGGTCGAAGTGGACCCCGACAGCGGCGAGTCCAAGGTGACCGGCCTCTACGCAGCGGGAGAAGTGGCCGGAGGCATGCACGGAGCGAACCGCCTCGGCGGCAACTCTCTTGGCGACCTTCTCGTGTTCGGTAAGAGGGCAGGTGAGTACGCTGCCAAGTACGCAGCGAGCCTCGCCGGATCGGGGCCGGTTGTGCACGCTGACGACCTGGAGGCCGCAGCCACGGAGGCACTCGCCCCCTTCAGCACCGAGGGCGGCGAGAACCCCTACAGCGTGCATCAGGAGCTTCAGACGGTCATGCAGAACCTCGTCGGTATCATCCGAAACGAGGAGGAGCTAAACACTGCGATCAAGGAGATCGACGCGTTGCGCAGGCGCATCGACCACCTGAGCGTCGAAGGCCACCGGCAGTACAACCCGGGTTGGAACCTGGCGATCGACTTGAAGAACATGCTTTTGGTTTCAGAGGCTGTCGCGAAGGCGGCCTTGGAGCGCAAAGAGAGCCGGGGTGGTCACACACGCGACGACTTTCCGATGACCGACTACGCCTACTGGGGTAAGCGCAACCTGATCTGCGAGATGGCAGAGAACGGTGAGGTCCGGACACGCGAGCAAGCCCTTCCCGAGCCACCCCCCGAGCTGGCCGAACTACTTGAGGAGCACTGAGCAATGACCTACGACCTGAAACTGCGTATCTGGCGAGGCGACGCCAAAGGCGGGGCGCTCCAGGACTTCACCGTACCCGTCGACGACGGGGAGGTCGTCCTCGACGCGGTTCACCACGTGCAGGCCCTGCGCGCCGGGGACTTGTCAGTGCGCTGGAACTGCAAGGCCGGCAAGTGCGGGTCCTGCTCCGCAGAGATCAACGGACGGCCGCGCCTCATGTGCATGTCCCGGTTGTCGGATTTCCCCCGGGACGAGCCGATCACGATCACCCCGATGCGCACTTTCCCGGTGATCAAAGACCTGGTGACCGACGTGTCCTTCAACTATGTCAAGGCCGCCGAGGTGCTGGCTTTCACGCCGACAGCAGAGCAACCCAAGGCTCCCTTCCGGATGGCACAGGTTGACGTAGAACGCTCCCAGGAGTTCCGGAAGTGCATAGAATGTTTCCTCTGTCAGGACGTGTGCCACGTGGTCCGGGACCATGAAGAGAACAAGCAGGCGTACGCAGGACCCCGATTCTTCTTACGTTACGCCGAGCTTGACATGCACCCCAACGATGCGCTGGACCGCAAAAAGTTAGCGCAAGAGGAACGAGGACTAGGTCTGTGCAACATAACCAAGTGCTGCACTGAAGTGTGTCCAGAACATATCAAGATTACTGATAACGCGATTATCCCGATGAAAGAGAGGGTGGTCGACGTCAAATACGATCCGATACGGTTCTTGCGTCGGAAGCCGAAGGCCAAGGTCTGACCTGGCTGTCACGGGCCGCCGCCAGCTTGATCGGCGCAACTTCCTGTCCGTTCGCGTGCAATTGGTCGGCACCCTTCTCGTCGAGCGGCTAACGTAATGCATCGCCCTCCCCTCGGGCTCCGCCTGAGGGGATCAGGGACCTGTGGTGCAGCTTGGAGTGCACGCCGGCCTGTCAAGCCGGAGGACGCGGGTTCAAATCCCGTCAGGTCCGCGGTCGGATAGCTCAGTTGGTAGAGCGCGCGCCTGAAAAGCGCGAGGTCACCGGATCGACGCCGGTTCCGACCACCAGCAAGCTGCGACAAGTATCCGAACCAGCCGGCCGCTCGCCGAGGGCCGTAGGATGCAGTCGCGTGAAAAGCGGCGGCTACACGTGCGTGCTGTTCGATCTTGGCGGCGTACTTGTGCGCCTTCAGGCGGTCGGACCTATGTCTCAGCTGGTCGGATCAAGCTCCGATGCCGAGTTCTGGTCTAAGTGGCTGGCGAGTCGGTGGGTGCGTGACTTCGAACGGGGTAGGTGCAGTAACAGCGAGTTCGCCGCGGGGATCGCTGCCGAGTGGGGCATGACGGCCTCGGCCGATTCGTTTCTAGAAGCCTTCGAGAACTGGCCCGAGGCCCTCTACGACGGAGCCCGAACTTTGGTGGCGGATGTCCGACGAGCCGTGCCCGTCGGTTGTCTGTCCAACAGTAACCCTCTGCACTGGAATCGCTTCGCCTCTCTGTGGCACCTGGATCGGCTCTTCGACGTACGATTTCTTTCCCACGAGATGGGACTAGTAAAGCCGGATAGTGAACTGTTCGAACACGTCGTGGAGCGACTCGAAGCGCCCCCGGAGTCCATCGTGTTCCTCGACGACAACCAGGCCAACGTGACTGCCGCTCAGGAGGCCGGGCTGACGGCGGTGAAGGTTTCGGGGCCGTCCGAGGCTCGCCGGGAGTTGGAGAAGTTGCGGATCCTCTCCGCTCGACTGCAGGAGCGTGACTAACTTGCTGAGGTTGCCATTGGAAGGCGCTCGCACTCGGGTTCCGCCTGCAAGTTGAGCTTGTAGGACCGGTATCTCAACTCAGCGCCGCCCGGCATTATTGAGCTATGCGAGACGATTTTCACGACGACCTGGCGGATCTCCTCGGCGAGCGCGTTTCGCTGCTGCATCCCCTCCGAGGTGGTGACGTCGCGGAGGCGTTTCGGGTTGACCTCGCCGGCGGCCGGACGGTTTTCGCCAAGACCCACCGCCGGCCGATTCCGGGCTTCTTCGTGACCGAGGCGTCCGGCCTGCTGTGGCTTGCCGAGACCGGTGCCGTGCAGGTGCCAGCCGTACTCGCCGTCAGGGACGACGACAGCGAGGAGACCCCGTGGCTCGTGCTCGAATGGGTCGCCGAATCCGCCGGTGTCGCTCCCGACGAGACCGCTTTCGGTAGGGCGTTGGCGGAACTCCACGGTGCCGGCGCTTCCTGCTTCGGCCGGGAGGACGCCCGGCGGACTGGTAGTCGTGGTCTTCCTAACGAGCCCTGCGGGTCGTGGGACGAGTTCTACTCAACCCAGCGGCTGCTCCCGCTGGCTGCCCTTTTGCGCAACGCGGAGCGGCTCGGCGCACAAGCTGACCGGCTGGCCGATGGACTCGAAACCGTAGCCTCGCGGATAGCCGATCTCGTCGGCCCGGCCGAGCCACCGTCGCGGCTACACGGAGACCTCTGGGCTGGCAACCGGATCGTCGACCGGGACGGCGTGTCCTGGCTGGTCGACCCGGCGTGCTTCGGCGGCCATCGCGAGTTCGACCTGGCCATGATGCGCCTCTTCGGTGGGTTCGGTCCCGCGGTGTTCGCTTCGTACGAGGAAGTAGTGCCCTTGGCCGCTGGCTGGAAAGAGCGGATCCCGCTGCACCAACTCGCTCCTCTCGCTGTCCACGCCGTCAAGTTCGCCGGACCTTATCCCGAGAGCCTTGCCAGAGCTCTGCGGGCGCTCGGCGCCTGAGATGGAATGGAGACGAGGCCTGTTGCGAGCTCAGTGTTCTTAAGGGCGGCCCGGGCTTACTAGGCCGCTTTCGTACGCGATGACGACCAGTTGCGCCCTGTCTCGGGCTCCGAGCTTGGTCATGGTCCGGCTCACGTGGGTCTTGGCGGTTAGAGGGCTCATATATAGCGACTCGGCTATCTCGTCGTTGGTCATCCCGCTCGCTACCAGTGCCATCACCTCGCGCTCGCGGCTGGTCAACGTGGACAGTAACGAAGCGTCGATCGGCCTTTTCGTTCCTCTGGCGGAGATCGAACCGATCAGCCGCCGGGTTACGCTGGGCGAAAGAAGGGCATCCCCTCGTGCGACTATGCGGACTGCGTCGATAAGGTCGTCGGGTTCTGTGTCTTTTACGAGGAAGCCGCTGGCCCCGGCCCGGAGTGCTTCGAAGATGTACTCGTCGGCCTCGAACGTGGTCAGGATCACGACTTTCAGCTCGGACAGGTCAGAGTCGTTTGCGATGAGCCTTGTTGCTGCGATCCCGTCGACGCCGGGCATGCGGACATCCATGAGCACGACGTCTGGTCTGCTCAAGCGGGCCAACTCGACGGCGGTCTGACCGTCTCCCGCCTCGCCTACGACGGTGATGTCATCCGCAGCGTCGAGAAGGACCCGGAAGCCTGCTCTCACCAGCGCCTGGTCGTCGGCCAGTATCACCCGGATCAAGACTCAGGCGTCCTAGCCGGGAGCGAGCGGGCCGAGCCCGAAAGCTGGTCCGCGTCAAGGTGGGGCCCGTTGGGGCGCAAGCGGCGACGCTCGGCGCCAGGTTCGGCGCTGGGCCGTGACGAAGCTCCACTCGTGACGACTGGAAGAAGCGCGCTGACCGTGAAACCTCCTTCCGGGTCCCGACCAGCCTCGAAAGAGCCGCCGAGAGTCCTGGCCCGTTCGCGCATGCCGGCGATGCCAGTGCCCGAGCCCTCCGTGAAAGTGTCGTTAGTGCCTGTGGCATCGTTGCTCACCTGAACCATTATTGCCGAGTCGACCTGCCGGACGGTCACCGAGGCGACCGACCGCGCAGCGTGGCGGACGACGTTGGTAAGCGACTCCTGCACGATACGGTATGCTGCCAGGGCAGTACCGGGGGTCGTGTTAGACAAGTCCGTTTCCCATCTCAAGGCGCATTCCACCCCAGCCGACCGGGCTGCTTCGACGAGAGCTTGGAACGCCCCCCGGTCGGGCAGGGCGACGGCGGGCGTTTGGTCGTCCACTAGTCGCAGCACCTCGAGAATCGACCTCAGTTCTCTCAAGCCGTCTTTGCTCGCCCGCCGGATGGCCTGCAGCGATTCGGAGACGCGGAGCGGGTCGGTTCCGACGAGTGTTGCAGCGGCGCTCGCCTGCACGTTGATCATTGCCATCGAATGCGCTACCACGTCGTGGAGCTCCCTTGCGATTCGTAGGCGCTCGGAGACAATCTGGCGGCGCATCTCGTCTTGCCTCGCTCGCTGTTGGTCCTCCAAGCGGAGCAGCTCGCTCGCCTTCCAGTGTCTGCGTGCTGAAACGAAAGCCCCCGCGGCCCCGGCGGCGATCATCTCCGCCCACATGTCGAGTTGAGGTCCTCCCCACCATCCCCAAGTTCCGGTGATGCCACCGGCTCCCCAAATGAAGAGGGCTCCGGCGAGACCAAGTGCCATCGGAGCGAAACGTCCTGGTCTCTCGACACATAGCGAGAAGTAGGCGACCAGGACCATCACGAGCGCGGCTCCGTACACCTGACCGATGAGCGCCCATGAGACCACACCGGTAACGGTCGCCGCGTAAACAGCGAGAGGGTGCGAGCGCCTCCACACCAAGCCGGCGGCGGGTATCGCTAGGAAAGCGAAAGCGGCGTCGGCGGGATGCGAGCGTAGGTGCAAGCCGGCGTAGACGTGACTCGGATAGGCCTCAGCGGCCGAGCCTGAGATCACCATGGCGAACACCACAGCGACGCCGAACGGCTCGGCCCATCGGTTTTTGGCGAAACGACCCAACGTCGACAGCATCCCCGGACAGGCTACGACCCGCCAAGCGTCACCGCCATACCGTAGAAGATGACAAGCAGCTGCTCCAGTCGCTGTAGTGCCGGAGGAATGGCCGTACGGCAACGGTCGTAGTAGTTCTACCTGCGACGGAACGACGACAGACGACGAACCTCCAGAGGAAGCTAAGAGGGCCGCATCCAAGCGGCCTTACAAGATCCAAGGAGGATCAGATGTCCCCAACACGCCGTAACCGTCACGCCACCATCGCCCTTACCGTCGGCGTCGCCGCTGTGTCGTGGGTCCTCGTCACCCAGCTAGCAGGGGTGAACTTGACCGTGAAGTTCCCGCACAGCTCGCCTTCGAGCGTGGCTTTCGGGGCTGTTGTCGCGGCTGCCGCCAGTGCAACTATGGCAGGTTGGGTCTTGCTCGCAGCCCTGGAAAGGCTGGTTCCCCGGCCTTTGGTCGCGTGGCGCTGGCTTGTCGCAGTGGTCGTATTGGTATCACTGTCGGCTCCGGCAGCTTTCGCCACGACTCTTCCAGTAGCAGCCGGTCTGATAGCGATACACCTCGCCGTCGGGACCACGGCAGTGACTGGCTTCTCCTTGGCCGGTAGGAACGTTGCCGTCAACGCCCCCACGGGCACGCCTGGACGCCTTGTGCGCCGTAGCGCCTAAGGCCGCTACCGCACTTCGGGTTGGGCCAGGTAGGCGGCGACCACGTCGGAGAGGGCGGCGATCCGGTCCCGTGTGCTGCGATAGCCGCGTAGCGGGCCGCCTACCGGGTCGCCCACCTCCAGCTTCGACGTGAGAGCCAGCAGGTCGGACCTGCGACGCCCGCCGTGCAGCAGAGCGACCTTGCTGCAAAGGTCGCCTTTGTTGTCGAAGGAAGCCTTCGTCGAACCGTCAGGTCCAGCGACTGCTGGGGAGGCATCGCCGATCCCGGTCGACTCTACGAGGTACGCAAACTCTCCAAGCAGGAACGTTTTGGGCCAGCAGGAGTCTTCGAGAAGCACCAGTTCCATAACGTGCTGGCGGGTCATCGCCAGGACCAGGTCCGCTTCCACGAGCATGGCCCTATCGACGGTCCTGCTCCTGTGATGTGTCAGGTCGACGCCGATCTCGCCCATCACCTCCAACGCCCCTCGTTCGGCCGGAGCTCCGGAGGGGCCGAAACCCGCCGATCCCACCGTGAACTCCCCGTCGAAGGTTCGGTCCAGTGAGCGGATGAGCAGAGCCTCGCCCATCGGTGACCTGCAGCGGTTCGCGGAGCACACGGTCAGCACGGTGAAAGGTGTCATAGGATGCCCCGAGAATGTACTCGCCGCAGTCCCAGCCATGAGAGCACCCCTCAAGTCGCCGACCGAGCAGGTGAAGTTTTGAGAGTTGAACGGGTCGTGCTGCGCCGCTTGGCAATGCCGCTGGTCAGCCCGTTCCGTACTTCGCTCGGGGTCGAAGCCGCTCGCGACGTCCTGCTCGTACAAATGGAAGGCCCCGATGCCGTCGGGTGGGGCGAGTGCGTGGCGATGAGCGAGCCGCTCTATTCCCCCGAGTACGTGGAAGGGGCGCACGCTGTCATCCGATCCCATCTGCTGCCTCGCCTGCAGCGGCGACGAGGCCAACTCCTGGCGGACGAAGTGGCACCGCTCTTGTCCGCAGTAAAAGGGCACCAGATGGCCAAAGCGGCGCTAGAGGCGGCGGTACTAGACGCCGACCTGCGAGCGGCAGGTGTCAGCATGGCTTGGCACCTTGGTGGGGTCCGTGACCGTGTTGGCGCAGGAGTGTCCGTCGGTATCACAGCCACCATCGACGACCTCCTGGAGACCGTAGCCGGTCACGTCGAGGCGGGTTACCTTCGCATAAAGCTAAAGGTCGAGCCGGGCTGGGACGTGGAGCCGCTAAGAGCCGTAAGAGAGCATTTCGGTTACGGGCTGGCTTTGCAGGTGGACGCCAACGCGGCGTACACGCTGGGTGACGCGGGGCACTTGTCGAAACTCGACGAGTTCGAACTCGTCTTGTTGGAGCAGCCACTTCGCGACGACGACATCTCGGGTCACGCAGTTCTGGCCCGCAAGTTGCGAACCCCGATCTGTCTCGACGAGTCGATCACTTCGGCGGCGGTTGCGCTGGACGCTATTGACAGAGGTGCGTGCTCGATCATAAACGTCAAGGCCGGACGTGTCGGTGGATACCTAGAGGCCAAAAGGCTTCACGACGCCTGCTTCGAGCGTGGAGTTCCCCTCTGGTGCGGGGGAATGCTCGAGACGGGGATAGGCAGGGCGGCTAACGTGGCTCTCGCGTCGCTTCCGGGCTTCACTCTCCCCGGTGACATCTCGGCTTCCGATCGCTACTTCCGTCGCGACATCACCGAACCTTTCGTGCTCCAAGCAGGGCACCTTATGGTGCCGCAGGGCCCCGGCGTGGGTGTCACGCCGGACTTGGAGGTTATCGACGAGGTGACCACGTTCAAGGAAGAGATAATCTGGCAAGCGACATGACTGACTTTCCCCAGTTCGATTCGCACGTCGCCGCGATGATGGTGGCTGCGGACGGATCGGGTTCGGGTGGCCTTCCCGGGTATCTCGGGATGAAGATCGTAGACGTCGGACCGGGAGTTCTCGCCTGCGAGCTGGAGGTGACCGCCGAGCTTCTCAACCCGTTCGGAGCTGCCCACGGTGGGGTGATCTCGGCTCTCGTCGACCATGTCCTCGGAGCGGTGTGCATGCCGGTCGTGCCGCCGGGATCATGGCCTGCGACCAGCGAGTTCAAGCTGAACTTCACCGCCCCGGCCCGTGCCGGTACGATGCGGGCTGAGGCGAGGATCGTTTCGTTGTCGAAGCGCACGGCGATCGTGCGGGTCGACGTGACCAACGAGTCCCGCTTGGTGGGAGTCGCGCAAGGAACCGTCACGGTAATGGCGCCTCGCTGACGTTCAGTCCTCGAAGTAGTAGAAGCGCTGATTGCGCGTGCTAGGACAAGAGCGCCTCGATGTCGCTGGCGCTGAGCGACGCAGACTCGAATCCGCCGGAGTCCATCACCCCAGCGAAGAGCTCCGCTTTGCGGGCTTTTAGCGCCATCACCTTCTCTTCTATGATCCCGCTGGCCACGTAACGGTAGACGATGACCTTGCTCGTCTGGGCGACGGCGCGAACCCCCCTGCTCCAGGCACCATGCCAGCTCGAGCGTAGGACCCGGGCTGTGAGTGACGCAGCAGACGACGACGTCAGCAGGAGTTGGCGGGGGAGCATAAGAGGCGTCACAGGATGTGACGGCCATCTGGCGGCGAAGTCGGGGGCGCAACTCGGCTTCGAAGACGTCCACCTCCTTTGCCGGTACTTCGATAGTGGTGGCCGCTTTGATCAGTTCGACAGCCCGGAGCGCTTAACTGCTGCGACAGAGGCGCAAGCAGCAGCGCTGGAGTACGGGTCGTCTGGGGCGTCCCATCCCAACACACGAGTCCGTGGGGTGGGTCGCCGACTAGGAGCAGGCTGTCGGATGCCAGCAGCCGCCCGCCGTGGACGAGATTCGGCGTGATCCGCAGGAAGGAGCCGTCGAGAGCGGCATCCAGTTCCGCGGCGGCTGCCTCTTGGCTTAGTGTCACGGGTGCGGCGTTTCGCCCAGCAGCGACGAGGTAGAGGCCCAGCTCGCTCGCTTGGCCTAAAAGGTCCTAGAGCCGCCGGCTCCCAACCGACTCAAGCCAGACGGCCTCGTCCCCCGAGGAAACCCAGCGACGGTTGCCGTAGAGGCGCGCTAGAGCTTGCAACTCCCTGAGAAGTGAGATGTGCTCAGTACAGTAGCTCGTCGCACCCCAGCTTGCTCGCCAGCCCACCAGGTACTCCAAGGAACCTCAGGTCACGTTGCTGCGCACCCAGTTACCCGTGCTGGAATGTGTCACAGGACGCAGTCGCACTCCGGGGCGCGTGACCCGCTGCGAAGCTGCCGTGGAGCCGCGAGCTGCTATGGGCCGGGAGGGGACCAGCTCGAATTGCAGGCCGAGCGGTTCAGGCTCACGGTCTGTTGCCCCCGGCGACGGCTGCTAGGGGCCGCCGTGCCGGCCGGGGTGCTTCGAGACAACAATGACTCCAAGGGCTCCTTCCAGCGCCCCGCCGTCCCGAGCGTCACCTAGACGCCATCTGATCGCAACCTTGCTTTCACTACGGGCGAGTTTACGGGTCACCCGGTCTTGTCCTGTCAGGCTCTCACATGACAACCAGGTTCGCCGTAGCCTATCGTTCGGGCATGGACATTCAAGGAACTTCGTCAATAGTCACCGGGGGTGCCTCCGGGTTGGGTGAGGCGACCGTGCGCAGACTCGCCCAGAGAGGCGCCCGCGTCGTCGTGCTCGATATGCAAGAGGAGAAGGGAGAATCCCTCGCCAAGGAGGTGGGCGGTGTGTTCGTGAAAGCGGACGTCACCAACACCGAAGAGGTGATAGCAGCAGTCGAGGCCGCCAAAGAGCTCGGCCCGCTTCGTTCTCTGGTCAACTGCGCTGGTATAGGGGCGGCTAGCCGGACCATCGGCAAGGACGGCACCTACGAATCGGCTTTCAACCTCGACTACTTCGCCAAGGTGATACAGATCAACCTGATCGGGACTTTCAACTGCATCCGCCTCGCCGCGACAGCCATGAGTCTCACCGAACCCCTCGAGGACAACGAAAGGGGGGCGATCGTGAACACGGCCTCTCTAGCGGCCTTCGACGGACAAATCGGCCAAGCCGCCTACTCCGCTTCGAAAGGTGGAGTCGTAGGTATGACACTCCCGATCGCACGCGACCTAGGTGTGGTCGGAATCCGTGTCAACACCATCGCCCCTGGGCTCATCGACACGCCTATCTACGGCTCCGGTGAGGCTTCGGAGGCTTTCAAGGACAAACTGAAGAAGGACGTGATCTTCCCCGACCGGCTCGGCAAGCCCGACGAGTTCGCCTCCCTCGCATTGGAACTGGTGACTAACAGTTACATGAACGGTGAGACCATCCGCATCGACGGCGCTGCCCGTCTCGGCCCCAAGTAGGCTGCTGTGGCGACAATCGACTACGCCGTCGACGGCCATGTAGCCGTCATCACAATAAACCGACCGGAGGCCCGAAACGCCGTGAACGGCGAAGTGGCCAGGGGGATCGAAGAGGCCATAGACCGTCTCGAATCTGACGATTCGCTTTGGCTGGGAGTGCTCACCGGTGTGCCCCCGGTCTTCTCCGCCGGGGCGGACCTGAAAGAGATCAACGCTGGCCGGGGTGCCGATCTGGGTACAGAGCGGGGAGGGTTCGCCGGCATCGCCAAGCGGGAAAGGACTAAGCCGATAATCGCCGCCGTGGACGGACCCGCCCTCGCTGGTGGTACAGAGATCTGCCTGTCCTGCGACCTCATAGTCGCGTCGACGACAGCACGATTCGGAATCCCTGAGGTAAAGCGGTGCTTGGTGGCGGCGGGTGGTGGCCTGTTTCGCTTGCCGCGCAAAGTGCCTTTCAACATAGCGATGGAGCTTGCCCTTACCGGTGACCCAATTGACGCCGAACGCGCCTACCACTTTGGGTTGGTCAACAGGCTCTGCGATCCAGGTCAGGCGCTTAGTACTGCGATGGAACTGGCCCGCCAGATCGAAGCCAACGCCCCCGTCGCCGTCAGGGCGAGTCGCAGGGTTATCTACGCCGCCATGACCGAGGATGAAGACATGGGCTGGCGCCTTTCCGGGGAGGGAATGGCGGAGGCCATGCGAAGCGAGGACATGAAGGAAGGCCTGACGGCTTTCATCGAAAAGCGTCCGCCTCAGTGGTCAGGTAAGTAAAAGTAATTCACTGCAGCCGATGGCCGGCGCCGGGGAGCCCTAAAGGTTACTCGGCCCGGCCCGGGTTTCAGGTACTTTTCAGGTCGAGGTCACTGCTCGTTCAGGTCCCCGCAAGAACATAGCCAAGTGGGTTCGGCGTTGCGCGGAGATTCGGTCCCACGACTCCAAGGCGGGGCCCGCTGCCATCTGGCAGCGATCGACGTAGTCCGATTCCTCACGATCGGTGGCGTCATCCTCGTGCATTCGACGTCTTTCGCCAACTCGAACTCGTCGCTTGTAGCCAACGCTGTCCTACAGCTGGCGCATGTGACCCGGTCGGTATTCCTGATGCTCTCGGGGTTCGTGCTTACCTACAGCTACCTCCGCCGGCCCCTCGGTCGTCGATCGTTCTGGTCGCGGCGCTACCCTCTCATCTTGGTCCCGTACGTCATGTGGAGCGCTATCTACTTCGTAGCTGACGGCGAGGTGCACCCAGCTTGGAGTTCGCTCGGTAACTTCGTGGTCGACCTTAGCGATGCCCACGCCCACTTCCACTTGTACTTCTTGTTGTTGACGATGCAGCTCTATCTCGTTTTCCCGGCGCTTATGGTTGCACTCCGGCGCTGGCCGAAGGCGCTAACGCCGGCATTGGTCGTCACCGGCGTCGTGCAGTTGGCTTTCACCGGGGCTGCCGAGTACGGCTGGCGCCCTCCTGTGCTCGGAATGTGGTTCGAGCATCCGAGCTCATGGCTGTTCAGTTACACCTTCTACGTGGTGGGAGGGGTCGCTGCCGGGGCGCACTTCGACTCCGTGTCGGTGTGGGTCAGGTCCCACTACCGCCTCGCCGGCTTGTCGATAGCCGTTGTGGCGATAGTCGGCCTTGGAGTGTACGTGTTCAACATGGAGGTTCTCGGGTACGCTCCGATCAAAGCCAGCGCTGTGTTCCAGCCGGCCAACGTGGTCGAGGTGGTCGCTGCAACGCTGTCCCAATTCGCCCTGGGAATGTGGCTCGCCGAAAGGGCTTCGGCTGCTCATCTCTCCTGGCTGGAGAGATCGTCGGACGTGTCTTTCGGGGTTTACCTTGCCCACCCCCTGCTGCTATCCGCCGTCCTTGACATTGCGGTCTCGAGCGGTCTTTCAAGCTTCTTGTCCGGTGTGCCGAGTCCACTTGTCGAAGTCATGGTCGTCTTTGGACTCGTCCCATTCCTTTATACGGTAACTTTTGTAGTTATACAACTGGCGCGCCGAAGCGGGCTGAGCCTTGCTTTGACTGGGCGTCGCGCTACGAAGCGGCCGGCTACGGTAGTTTCAGGCGTGTCTGTAGCAGGAGACGTAGCCGTCATAGCGGGTGCTGCTAGGCCGCACATCGCTGGCGTGGCGACTACCGGCGATGCAACTCCTGCGGTGCTGGGATGATCGGTCGGCGCGAACTGGGGCAAGACCGTAGGAAGCGCGGCCTCGCCTATCTGGCGGTCCTGCTCGCCGCCGGAGCATTAGTGCTCGCAGCTGTGCTTGTGGGCGATCCAACTTTGACTAACGCAGCGTCGCACGCCGGGTCGACGCCCCACGCCGTAGCCGCGGCTCGCAGCGAGCGCACAAGTGCCTCCGCTGTGTCGCAGGCTTCGACTCCGGCTGGAGACAGGTCGACCCCTACCAGGACTGAGATCATGTGGTCATCGAAGACCTATTCGATGACCTTCGACGGGCTTACGAGAAACTACATGGTTTTCACGCCCGAGCTGGTCTCAGCTAGTCAGCTGCCAGTCGTCGTCGAGCTGGGCGGGTGTTGCACCACAGTCGACGTCGAGGTCGCGCGGGCCGACTTCCGGCAAGTTGCTAGCCCGGCGCTCCTCGTTTACCCGGAGTACGTGGACGAAAACTGGAACGCTGGAGCTTGTTGTGGGACGCCGGCGACTGACCACATCGACGATGCCGGCTTCGTGAATGCTGTTATATCGCAGGTCAAGGCCTCCCAGCCTGCGGCCTCCCAAGGGCCCGTCTACCTCGCCGGGTACTCGAATGGCGGGAAGCTGGCGATGATGTTGGCGTGTCAGAATCCCTCCCAGTTCGCCGCTGTAGCGGTCTACGGAGCCACTCGGACCTCTGACTGCCCTGCGGTCGATTCGGAGTCGGTGCTGATAATGGCCGGCAGCGCGGACCCTGCGACGGCGATCTCCGGCACTCCCGTCGTTCAGAACGCGTACACGGAGCCGACGGTCGACGAGCTCGTAACTGACTACCGAAGCGCCGACGGCTGTAGCCAAGCGGCCGTTACGAGGGTGCTGGGGACGGCGACCGAGGCGCTGTGGGGAGAATGTCAGGGGGCCAGACAGGTCGCAGAAGTCGTCTACCAAGGCGACAACCACACTTGGCCGGAGACGTCAGGACCGACTCCCTCTGCCCAGTCCGTAATGTGGAGTTTCTTCGCATCGCTAGGCGCCTAGCGGGCTCAGGCTCCCCGGTGTAGCCCGAGGGCGGTCGAGCGGGGTATGCTCTAGGCTGAGTCACACTGCACAAGCCGTACCGACCCGGGGACGTAGCTCAGCCGGCTAGAGCACCTGCTTTGCAAGCAGGGGGTCGTGGGTTCGAGTCCCATCGTCTCCACTTGGCACATGTGGCCCTATGCGCTACGGTGAGGTTGTCTGTAGTAAATCCGTCCGCGACTTGCGAAACACGGTCAGCGAGGTGCTTCGTCGGGTCGAGGGCGGGGAGCGGTTGACCCTAGCGGCAGACCGGTCCCCTGTGGACGAGATCGTGCCAATCCGCCGCCAATAGATGCCGAGGTGGCGCGTCAGTTTGCCCGCATCGTTGCCGCGCTGCGCGCACGTAGCCGCCGGGTCCCGATCCCCGACGCGCTTGTCGCTGCCACCGCGATTGTCGAGCAGATCCCAGTCGTCACCCAGGACACCGACTATCAGGCGATCCCCGGCGTCGAAGTTATCCGGGTCTGATCTCCGCCCGCCGCGCCTGAGGCAAGCCGTCGCGACCCGTACCGCCATCGCTAGCAGCCGGACTTCCTCTCTTTCCGAGACATCAAGGAATCCTTTGGCCGCCCCGACGATACGTGACGATGGTGACTTCTGGGGCAGTGAAGTTGCAGCGAGGGCTAGACGACGAGGTAAGAGCAGTCGACGAAGAGGACCGTGCCTTGATCCACGCTCTCCGTCAGTGCCCGCATCCTGTTGTCATCCACCGGCAAGGGAAGATCTGTTGGGCTAATATCGCAGCGACGGAACTTTTCGAGGTCGAAGGCGAGGCCCGGGGACTGCCGCTGAGCGTCTTCATCACCGAGAGCTCGACAGACCTAGTACTGCGGCGAATAGGCGGCGTCTTCGACTCAGGGAAGGCCACTGTAGGAGAGGTTCGACTGCGGACCGCCAAAGGTCGCCCGCTGGTTGTGGAAACGTGTGCCAGTCGCACAAGCTGGCAGGGCCAGCCAGCTGTCTACCTGGTGGTTTGGGACGTGACCGCGCGGCGGGAGCAGGCGGATCGCCTGTCCTGGGCGGCTAATCATGACGCGCTGACCGGCCTACCCAACCGTTTGATGCTCGCAGATCGGCTCCGATCCGACATAGCTGGACTGTCGGCCGGGCCGGGGATGGTAGCGGTGTTCTTCGTCGATCTCGACGGCTACAAGGCAATCAATGACACCTTCGGGCACATAGCCGGCGACGAGGTGCTACGAAAGATCGCTTCACGCCTCGCCGGGTCAGTGAATCCGGGTGACCTCGTAGCTCGATACGGGGGTGACGAGTTCGTAGTCGTCTGCACCTCTCCGTCGGTCCGGAGGATCGAAGACGTCAGAGCCATGGCGTGTCTACTCCAAAGCGCCGTGGCCAAGCCAACGAGACTTGCTCAGAGCCGGGTGGAGATCACCGCAAGTGTCGGGTGGGCCACGACGAGCGATCCCACTTGCATCATCGGGGACTTACTGGCTCGGGCTGACGAGGCGTCATATGAAGCTAAACGGTACAGGCGGCCGGCCCTGTCACCTGCCGCGGGATGCGTATGTGACTGAGATGCACCCAGCGGGCCTCTCGGAGCTGCGCAGCGTCAGAGCGTGTCGGTGACTCTCTTTCCCGCTGCTGCATGCACCGCAGCGATGAGACGTTCGGTTCCTTCTTTCGCCTCGGTGTCGTTTAGCGACAGCGGCGGAGCGATCCGAAGCACGTTGCCGCGAAGGCCACCCCTGCCGATGAGCAGGCCGAGAGATCTGGCCTCCTCCACCACTTTGGTAGCTGCCGTGGGGTCGGGCTTGTGTGTCGACGGCTCGACGAGCTCGACACCTATCATCAAGCCCTTTCCCCGAATATCGACAATCGCTGGCAAGTGTCCCACAGAAGAGCGGAGCCGTTCGAAAATTAGATTCCCCACGCGCTGAGCGTTCGACTGCAGGTCGTGGGACAAGAGGTACTCGAGGTTCGCCAATGCACCCGCCGACGCCAACGGGTTCCCCCCGAAAGTAGATATCGAGTTGACGTGGACCGAATCGATCAAGTCGGCCCGACCTACTACGCCGCCCATGGCCAGTCCATTGCCTAGCCCCTTAGCGAACGTGATCAAGTCGGGGGTGATCGAATGGGCTTGGTACCCCCAGAAATGCTCCCCGGTGCGTCCCCATCCGGTTTGAACCTCGTCGGCGACGAACAGGATTCCTCGTTCGTCGAGTACCCCTTTCAGGGCACCGAATAAGCCGTCGGGTGGTACGACGAACCCCCCTACGCCCTGTATAGGTTCGGCGATCAAGCAGGCGACGTCGCCGGCGGTCGTGGTATCGAGTGTCTCGCGAAGGTCGTCAGCGGCGAGACGGCAGTGGTCTTGGTCGCTCATACCGGCGAACGGTCCGCGGAGGCGATCTCCACCGTGCAGGTAGCTCACCTGAAAAGGACTTAGGCTGCTCGAAGACCAAGAACTGTTTCCTGTTACCGCCATCGCAGCGAATGAGCGTCCGTGGTAGCTGTTGCGCATGGCGAGCACCTGGTTGGAGCGGCGCGCTGCGCAGCACAACATCAGTGCAGTGTCGTTGGCCTCGCTGCCCGAATTCACGAAGAACACCTTCGCATCAGGTATCCCCGACAGTGAAGCTATCTTCTCCGCCAGTTCGACCATAGGGCGGATCAGATAGAGCGTGGAAGAGTGCAGGATGCGACCCGCCTGTGAGCGGATGGCATCGACTACCTCGGGCACGGCGTGCCCGGTCATGGTGGTTAGGATGCCCCCGAAAAAGTCCAGGTAATCGTTTCCATCGGAATCGGTAACCCAGCACCCGGATCCGCTCACTAGCTCGACCGGATGCTTGTAGAGGAGGCTCAGCCACGACGGCATTACTGCTCTGTGACGGCCCAGCAACTCGTCGCTATTGCTCATGTCATCGATCCCTTGGTCCCTAGTCTCGAGGTCCGCACCACGAGCTTGGATCGAGGTTATCTTGAATTAGGCAGCGGTTGACGCTTGGGCGGGGTGCTTGCCAGCGGGCTTTCAAGGCACGGATCGGGCTATCACCACAAAGAGCTCAGGGAGTCCGCAGCTCGGTCGTGAAGGCTGCATCGGACACCCTCAAGCGAAATGTTGCAGCTCTCGGAGCGAACGGGACGGTGATCTAGTAGCCCGTCGACCTCAGGCGGGAGGAATCGGGTCCGCTGTGCGTACGAGTGGTGGTCGGTCCTCCCGGCAGGCCGGTCGAGGTGGAAGCGCAGAGGCAAGAAGATGTGCAGATGTTCCTTGGCGCGAGTGAGAGCAACGTAGAAAAGCCGCCTCTCCTCCTCGATTTGGCGTTGATTCCCTGTTGCAAGATCGGACGGGAAGCTGCCGTCGGCAGCTCGTATCAGGTGTACCGCCCTCCATTCCCCGCCCTTGGCGGAATGCACCGTGGACAGGACCAGGTAGTCGTCGTCGAAGTGTGCCGCTCCGGCAAGATCTCCGGTTGACGCCGGTGGGTCCAGGGTGAGCTCTGCGGTCATGACGGTGCGGGAGCCATATGCCGATGCGACTTGGCCGAGGGCTTCGAAGTCGGCGATGCGAGAGTCGAAGTTGTCGTAGCAGCGCCGTATGAGAGGTCCCAGCGCGTCCCGGAGTCGGTCGATCTGAGCACCTGGATCAGCGTCGAGAGACAGCGACCTGCATTCAGAGAGGGCCGCTACCAGATCGGCCGCCTCACGGCGCGCTGAACGCGGTAGCCGGTCGGTCAGGCTGGCCAGAGCTGACACCGGGTCACGGGGCCGCCCTTCCGGATCCCCGGATGGCGTCCCGCTGGACTCGCTGCCACTCTGGTTGACCCCGATCCACCCCATGACCCGTCTGGCTGTCACCGGACCGACGCCGTCTAGAAGTTGGAGCAACCTGAACCACGCGAGTTCGTCAGCGGGGTTGTCGAGGATCCTCATAGCTGCGAGTAGGTCCCGAATGTGAGCTGCCTCCAAGAAGCGGAGCCCGCCATATTTGACAAAAGGGACTCGGCGCCGGCGAAGCTCCACCTCCAGGAGATCGGCGTGATGAGAGGTGCGGAACAACACGGCCTGGTCTCGCAGTCGGAGGCCCTGCTCGTGATGCTCCAACACGACGTCAACTACCGCCGCAGCTTCGCTCGCCTCGTCGGGGCAGGTCGCAAGTTGTGGGCGTCCGCCCAGCGTGTTCGTCGTCCAAAGCGCCTTCTCGTATCCCTCCTCGGCACGGGCCAGCACAGCGTTGGCCAGGTCGAGGATCGGTTGAGTGGAGCGGTAGTTACGTTCCAGGCGGACGATTCGGGCGGAGGGAAACCGTCGTTCGAAACCGAGAATGTTGTCCACCGTGGCAGAGCGAAAAGAGTAGATCGCCTGTGAGTCATCACCGACTGTCGTGAGGCCGGCACCGGCCTCGTGCATCAGATAGACGATGTCAGCCTGCAGGAGGTTGGTGTCTTGGAACTCATCGACGAGGACGTGGTCGAAAGATCTGCCGAGTTGGCTGCCAACGTCGCGGTCGTTTGCAGCTGCTCTCCAATAGACGAGAAGATCGTCGAAGTCGAGAAGGCCGTCGGCTCTCTTGCGGGCGGTGTACGAACGGAACGCCTCTGCCATCGCCGTCTCATGATCGACCAGCCAGGGGAAGTGTTCGGAGAGGACCTCGTGAAGTGGAACCTGCGAGTTGACCGCCTTGGAGTACACGGCCAGCAACGTCTCCTTGCGGGGAAAGCGTTGATGGCGGCTTGGTGGCACGACCTGAGGTACGCGGTCGCTCTCTGCGTCCCATGGTCCTTCGGGGATGTGCCCGTCACCGCGACGGCTCGGGTTCGAGTCGCGAACGTCGTGGCTCGCCATGGCCATCAGGTCGCAGGCGTCGCTTTGGTCTATAACGGTGAATCCGCCGCCCAGGCCGAGCAGGCCAGCGTTTCGGGATAGAAGCCGGTGTGCCACAGAGTGAAAGGTCCCAGCCACGATTCGCCGGGACACGTCGTCTCCCACCAGGGCCCCGAGGCGCTGGATCATTTCGTGGGCGGCCCGTCGACTGAAAGTCACGAGAAGAAGGCGTTCGGGGGGAGACCCCTCCTCGATCATCCGAGCTAGGCGACAGACCAGCGTACGGGTCTTGCCGGTCCCTGCGCCAGCGACGATAAGCAGCGGGTTGGAGGGTTCTCGTACTGCGGCCAACTGGTCGTCGTCGAGGTCTTTGGACCAAGAGGCAGGACTCGCAAGCACTGCGTCAACCATACCACCAATGCGAACAAATGTTCTCTATCGGGTCAAGCCCAGGCTTCTTGCGGTGGAGGCTAAAGAGTTGAGATGGGAGCGAAGGTCGGCGTTGCCTGCCCGCATCGTGTCCACGGACAGGTGTGTGGCTCCTGCCTGGCGCCACTTGTCCGCAAACCTCGCAGTGTCGTCACCGGCGGGGATGCGACCTTCCATGCCTATCGAGCCAGGGTCCCGGCCGGCCTGCTCGGCGCCTGTCGAGATGTTTCTCAGTGCTTCTGTCAGGCGTTCCCCAGGAGCCATCATCGGGAACCAACCGTCTGCCACTCGGCCGATCCGCTCGAAGGCTGCGGCCGAGGAAGCTCCCATCCATATAGGGATTGGACGTTGCGCCGGAAGCGGGGCAAGTCCTGCTCCTCGGATGATGTCGAATTGACCTTCGAAGCTCACGCTCCTTTCGGTCCAGAGCTTTCTCAGGAGGCTGACCTGCTCTTCCAGTCTCCGACCCCTGGTGTGAAAGTCTTCGCCAAGGGCGTCGTACTCCACCTTGTTCCAGCCGGTTCCTACACCGAGCCGGAACCGACCCTCGGTTAGGACGTCGACTTCGGCGGCTTGCTTGGCCAAAAGCGCGCTCTGGCGTTGCGGGGCTATGACGATCCCCGTCGCGAGCTCCATCCTGGTGATCCCCGCAAGAAAGCCGAACAGCACGAACGGTTCGTGGAAGGGGGTGTCTATGTCGTAAGGTCCGCTCCATCCGGCATGCACGGAAGGGTCTGCGCCCAAGACGTGGTCGTATACCACGACGTGGTGGTAGCCGAGGTGTTCCACCTCGGTCACATAGGTACGGACGGTGACCGGATCAGTGGGAAGCTCGGTCTGGGGGTAGATGACGCCGATCTGCACGCCCATGTATAGCTCTATACGTCCGACCGGCGCACGCCGTAGGCCAGCCGGCGCCACGCCGGTCAGCGTCTGGTGCTATGGCTCGACTATGACCTTCCCCACGACGCCGGCTTCTACTGCCTCGTGGGCTTGGACGATATCGTCCAAGCCGTAGCGGTGAAGGGGCAGCTCCGACAGGGCTCCTTCGCCGGCGGCGTCGGCGATGTCCGCTGCTGCTGCAAGCAGAGCCGGACGTGGCACACCGTAGAGGAGCATGAAACGGAGTAGCACGTTGGCGCTCATGCAACGTCTTACCGGTATGGTCGGGTCCGGGCCCGACGAGGCGTACACCACCAAGGTCGTTCCGGGTCCCGAAAGTTGCAGGTCGACGTCGAGGTTGGCCGGCAGGTTCACCTCGACTATGCGGTCCATGACAGGAGCGAAGTCCCGCAGGAGGTCCAAAGCATGCGGGCTTCGGTAGTCGACGACCAGGTCTGCTCCCGCGTTCCGGGCAAGCTCTGCCTTTGCCGTGCTGCTGACAGTCGCCGCTACTCTTGCACCGGCCCTCCTGGCTAGCTCGATCGCGTAATGGCCGACAGCGCCAGCGCCTCCTGCTACCAAGACCGCAGCGCCGTCGAGGGGGCCGTCGGCGAACAGGCAGTGGTGGGCTGTCATCGCAGGGACCCCAAGGCACGCGCCGAGAGCGTAAGAAGACCCCGCTGCGAGCGCTACGGCCTGTTCGGAGGAGACGAGGGACCATTGGGCTGCCGTCCCCCATTGGCCCACGGCCGCCATCCACAGCCATACACGTTCTCCGATCCTCGAGGGATCGACCCCCTCGCCGACGGCTTCGATCACCCCAGCGCCGTCTTGGTGGGGAATCTGGAAACCTGGGATCGGCCTCGGCGTCAACCCCGAACGACTTTTCACGTCGGTCGGGTTCACCCCTGAGACGGCGACCCTGACTAGAACCTCACCGCGCCCAGGCGACGGTCGAGCAATCTCGTCGACCCGCAACACTTCCCCCGCCGGACCCGTCCGCTCGTATAACGCAGCGCGCATCCACGTAACGATAGCGACGGTGGAGGAACCTCTGAGCGACCTATGGTGGCGCCGGCACGGTACGGCCAGCTGAAAACAGAGGACGACAACATGACGGATGAAGACAACGTGGTGGAGAGTTACAACATGGCGGAGGGTGAAGCGAACGACGGGGGTTGGCATGCCCCATTGCGCCTCATCTCGGCCGCGAGCCTTTCGTCGGACACGGGCCAGACTCCGGGCATGGTCCGTCGAGAGGCAGTATCGGCTCGAACGGTCGGATCACAGAAAGTCTGGATGGGAGAGACGACCGTGGCAGCACGAACAGCCTCGTCCAACCACCACCATGGTGACTCAGAAACTGGAATCTACGTCGTTTCGGGCAGCCCGGTCTTCGTCTTCGTCGAAGGCGGCCGAGAGGTTCGCCTCGGCCCTAAACCCGGGGACTACGTGTTCGTCCCTCCCTATACCCCTCACCGGGAGGAGAACCCATCCGACGAGACGGCCGTGGTAGTCCTGGCGCGCAGCTCCCAAGAGGCGATAGTCGTCAACCTTGACGGTCCCCTCACCTGAGAGCACCCGGCCACGAATGAGCGCACTGTCATCCGACCTTGTCTCCAAGATAGCGGCGTTATGCCGCAAAGCGGAGTCCACCGACTCACCTCATGAAGCTGAGGCCTTGATGGCCGGTGCCCAGAGGTTGGCGACGCTGGCGGCGATCGACCTCCAGGTAGCTCGAAGCTATAAGCCTCTGCACGAACGCCCCAAGTCGCTCATAGTGGAGTCCGTGGACATCGGCCCCAAGCGCAAGGTGGGACTCCGCACCTACGTCCGCCTCTTCGTGGCCGTAGCCAGACCCAACGACGTCCGGGTGACGGTAGCTACCGATAACACCAGGGTCTTCGCTCATGGCTACGATCACGACGTCGCCGTTCTTCGGTGTCTCTATCCGTCGCTGCTGGTGCAGATGGTGGCCGCCAGCGACTCCTATGTAAGGAACGGATCGTGGCGAGAGGGTTACTACACAGACAGGCACGGTGTGCGCAGACTTGTAACCGCCCGTCAAGCTCGCATCTCGTTTCAGGAGAGCTACGCCGAGACCATAGAAAGCCGTCTCTTCGCCGCCCGACAGGACACGATACTTACCTTCGGAGCATCACCTGATGAGGCTAACGGTCCGTCTACGTCAAACTCGTCGGACGGGGCCTCGCAAAGGCGTGCCCAGTTGGCGCTCGTAGACAAATCGGCTGAGGTCGAAAGGTTCTTCCGTTCCAAGGTCGCGACCCGCTCCTCTTGGCGCCAGGCTGTCGCAGTCTCGCGGACAGCGGCCCGGGCAGGTAGCGCTGCAGGCCGTAAAGCGGTGCTGTCATCGCCTAATGCACTGGGATCCTCGAAGGGCTACCTGGGTGCCGGCTGATCCCGACCGCAAGCGGGTTTATGGGGCGGAGACAGCGCTACGCGAGCTTCTCGACCAGGCCACCTCCATGCCCGGACAGCCTGTCCCGGTGGTGGTCGGTCGTTCCCAGGTCGTGCTGCCGCCGGAGGTCCGCTTTGCTGATGTCGCTTCGGTGCGCCGTTACTGCGAGCAGGTCATGGCGCTCGACCCGATAGCGTCCCGATGGCCTGCGAGACCGGTCCGGGTCCGCGTCCGAAAGGGTGCGACGAAGGCGCACTGGGAGACCACGGGTACCATCGCAATTCCCGACGAGAAGTGGGCGATGCGAGAAACTGTCGTGCTTCACGAGTTGGCGCACCATCTGACCCCGTGCTCCCTCGCCCACGGCAAGACGTTCCAAGACGCCCTCTTGGACCTTTACGAAGTCGCCATGGCTCCCGAGGTCGCCTTCGTAGCTCGGGTACTCATCTCCTCGTAGGGCCGAGCGGCGTAGACCCCGAAGCCGGCATTGTCATCGTCTGGGTCATGGGGACAGCGAATACCCTCCGACGTAAGATGGAAGAACAATGAAATACTTTGTCATTATCTCCCCAACTCCCTGTTATTGAACGACGAATTGGTTATCAACCTATGATGGAAGAAACTCGACAAGGGGGAAGCGCAGTGACACAGGAGAACGCCACCGAGGCTGTCGACCTCGATGCGATCGTGGTCGGTGCCGGCTTTGCCGGGATGTACATGTTGCACCGACTTCGCGAGGCTGGCTTTAGGACTCTTGTGATCGAAGCGGGCGATGACGTCGGCGGAACCTGGTACTGGAACCGCTACCCGGGGGCTCGTTGCGACATCGAGAGTATCGACTACTCCTATAGCTTCGATCCCGAGCTGGAAAAAGAATGGGTCTGGAGCGAGAAGTACGCCACCCAGCCCGAGATCCTGCGCTACGCGCAGCACGTTGCGGACAAGCTCGACCTTCGCCGGGACATTGAGTTCTCCACGAAGGTGACCGAGGCGGCCTGGGACGCGAGCATGTCATGCTGGCGGGTCAAGACCGATAGCGGTCGGCTACTGACGGCTCGCTTCTGCATTATGGCCAGCGGTTGCTTGTCGCTGCCGAAGGAGCTCGACATCGAAGGCGTCGAGCGTTTCGGTGGTGACGTCTATTTCACGAGTAGATGGCCCCGAGGCGGTGTCGACTTCACCGGCAAGCGGGTCGCTGTAATCGGCACCGGCTCCTCGGGAATCCAATCCATACCGCTCATAGCTGAGCAGGCAGACGGCCTGACAGTCTTCCAGCGCACTCCGAACTTCTCGATCCCGGCTGGTAACGGCCCTCACCGACCCGAGCAGCTTGCTGCCTACCAGGCGGACAGGAAGCAGTACCGGGAGCAGACTCGCATGTCTGCGGCGGGGATGGCTTCCCCTGTGGCGGAGATCAGCGCGCTGGCTGTCACGGAGGAGGAGCGCAACGCTATCTACGAGGAGTCTTGGGGTACCAAGGGCCTCACCTTCGCAGCGGTCTTCACCGACATCCTCACTAGCCCTGAGGCTAACGCCACTTTCGCCGACTTCGTGAGGAACAAGATCCGCTCCATCGTCTCCGACCCCGACACGGCCGACGCCCTATGTCCGACCGATTATCCGATCGGGACAAAGAGGTTGTGTCTGGACAGCGGCTACTACGCCACCTTCAACCGGCCCAACGTACGCTTGGTCGACCTGCGCAAACGTCCCCTTGCCACTATTACCGAGACAGGTGTCGACCTCGCTGGCGAATCTCTGCCCTTCGATGCCATCGTGTTCGCCACCGGTTTCGACGCCATGACCGGAGCGATCCTCGCAGTCGATGTCACTGGACGTGACGGGATCAGCCTGAGGGAGAAGTGGGCTGACGGTCCCAAGACCTATCTTGGGCTCGCGGTCAGCGGCTTCCCGAACTTCTTCACTATCACCGGGCCGGGAAGCCCGTCGGTGCTGTCGAACATGCTGACGTCTATCGAACAGCACGTCGATTGGATCGCGGACTGCATCCAGCGGATGCGCAAGGACGGAGACGACGTGATCGAGGCGACGGTAACCGCTGAAGCGGGCTGGGTTAGTCACGTCCGGCAGTTCGCCGACCTCACCTTGCTGCCGTATGCAAACTCCTGGTACGTCGGCGCGAACGTGCCGGGCAAACCCCGTGTCGTGATGCCCTACATAGGCGGGGTGGGCCGTTACCGCAGCATCTGTGACAGGGTTGTGGAGCGGGACTATCTGGGTTTTAGGTTCAGCGGGTCGAAGGGCACCCGTGTAGCCGACGGTGTCATCTGGCCGCTCCAAGCTGATGTCGGGGTGATGCTAGAGATGATGGCCGAGATGGGCGTACCTGCCCTCGAAACCCTGACGGTCGACCAAGCGAGAGGTTTCGTCGAACAATCCGCTTCTGCCAGTCCGCCAGGGCCTCCAGTAGGCGAAGTCCTAGACGGCATCTACAAAGCAGCAGCCGGCGATCTCGCCTACCGGCTGTACCGCCCTGCAGGTCAGGGTCCCCACCCCGTCGTAGCGTACTTCCATGGTGGGGGTTGGGTGCTCGGGAGCCATGCTTCGGACGATCCGATATGCCGGGACCTGTGCGCCCAGTCCGACTGCATAATCGTCTCCTTCGACTACCGTCACGCGCCCGAAAATCGTTTCCCGGCGGCAATCGAGGACGGCTTCGCAGCGGTCAACTGGCTTGCTGACAACGCCGAGAGGCTGGGAGGGATCCCCGGCCGGCTGGCGGTGGCCGGGTGGAGCGCAGGTGGCAACATTGCTGCGGTAACAGCCCAGATGGCCCGTGACGCCGGTGGCCCGGACCTGTCAGGGCAGCTCCTCATAAACCCTGTAACGGACTCTGATCTCGGGCGGGGTTCGTATGTCGACAACGCTGAAGGGTTCTTCTTGACGGCGAACCTGATGAGGTGGTTCTGGGATCATTACGCCGACCCTTCTGAGAGAACCGACCCGAAGGCCGCCCCGATCCGGGCTGTGGACCTGTCAGGTCTGCCTCCGGCTGCGATTTTCACGAGCGAGTTCGACCCGCTTCGCGACGAGGGCCAGGCATACGCCGAGGCTTTAGACAAAGCAGGTGTTCCGGTCCAATACACGCCCGGCCCCGGACAGATACACACCTCCCTTGTCGCTACAGGGGGGATCGTCTCGGCGGCGGCCGCTCGCTCGCAGATGGCGGCAGCTATTCGCGGCTTCTTCGACAGCTAGCACCGCCCGAGTGGTTGATGTGAGAGCCGATAATTGGCAGGGCACCCGAGTCTAAGAGTAGACAAGCGAGGAAGCAGGCATGCGGATCCTTTACGTAGATGTCGATACCCTGAGAGCCGACCATCTGGCCCCCTATGGTTACAGCCGACAGACGGCCCCTAACCTGGAGAGACTCGCTGAGCGCAGCATACTTTTCGACCGCTACTACTGCTCCGACTCTCCGTGTCTGCCATCTCGGGCTGCCCTCTTCAGCGGGCAGTTTGGGATAACGAACGGTGTGATAGGTCATTTCGGGAGGGCTGGCCAGTACCGCCTCGAAGCAGGTCACGGATCCGCTCCCGGCCGCCCCCTGGCCGGCCAAGCATTACAGGAGAGCGGCTGGTATACGGCAGCTGTCTCTATGTTTGCTGAGCGGCATCGGGCGTACTGGTTCTGCGGTAACTTCCGAGAGGTCATCAGAGCGAGCGGCGAGCTCAACGACGAGCAGGCCCATCAGGTGAACCCAGTGGCGATCGACTGGATCCGGCGCAACAAGGACCGCGACAACTGGTTCTTGCACGTGCACTACTGGGAACCACACACCGACTATTTGGTCGGTCCAGAATGGGTGGAAAAGGCGGCGTCCACCGGAACCGTCCAAGAGTGGCCCGACGAGGACACGATCTCCGCCCACGGGGAGCAGATCTACGGTCCTCGGTCGGCGCTGGACCTTCACTACACGAGCCGTGGACCTCGCCGCTCGGCCGTCCCGCATGCAATGCCCGACGCCATCCGGAGCCGAACGGACTTTGAGCTTCTAATAAACGGCTACGACGCAACGATCCTCTACTGGGACCACTACTTCGGCCAGCTCCTCGATGTGCTCGACGAGGTCGGCCTCTCAGAAGACACTGCGATAGTAGTGACCGGGGATCACGGTGAGTCCCTTGGGGAGAACGGCTCCTACGCCGAGCACGGACTTGCGAACGAACCGACGACGCGCGTGCCACTGATCGTGTACTGGCCGGGAGTAACGGACAGCCTGGCAGCTGACAGACGCCACCGTTCGGAGCTCCTTTACAACATCGACTTCGCCCCTACGCTCTGCGAGCTTCTGGGCATTACCGTCCCGGCGGGGTGGCAAGGGAGGTCGTTTGCCGCGGCATTTCGCGGTGAACAGGTCAACTCCCGCCCCTACCTTGTGCTGGGGCAAGGGGCTCACACCTACCAGCGGGCGGTCCGAACGGCGGATCACCTTTACGTCCGAACCTACCACCCTGGGGCTTTCCGGGCCGAGTGGGAGCAACTCTTTGACGTTACCGCCGACCCTCATCTCAGCGTGGATCTGCTCCTGGATAAGCCGGAGGTGGTCACGGAGATGCGGTCGATGCTGGTCGAATGGTGGCAGCGCCACGCTGCCACCCCAGGAGCCCCTCCCGATCCTATGCAGGCCACGATGCAGAAGGGTCCGACCTTCTACAACGACCCTGGTGTGTACGCGTCGCACCTCCGGGCCACCGGCAGGTCGCACCTAGCTGACGACCTCCTCGCCAGAGTCGGCTCCGCGGCGGGAACCCCTAGGGTGTGGTGGGATTCTCCGGAGATCGCCGGTGTATGACCATGACGTGGCAGCGAGACACCCGCGTCATGCAGGGGCACCCCGTAGTCCTGAGACGACGATGATCGATATTGCGCTGTACTGGGCCGCGTAAGCCAGGACGGTGAGGGAGTGGAAGACCTCGTGGAAGCCGAACACCTGGGGCCACGGGTCGGGACGCTTTAGCCCGTAGACCAAGCCGCCGAGGCTGTATAGAACTCCCCCGGAGATGATCAACGCGAAAGCCACGGCGCCGGCCCCGTGGAGTAGCTCGGGCATCACGAACACCATCACCCAGCCGACGATCGCGTAGAGGGGGGTGTACAACCACCGGGGGGCGTCGATCCACGCTAGGCGGAAACCGACGCCGATCGCGGCGGCGGACCAGACGGCGACGAGTACCGCCACCCGGGTTGTCCCGTGTAGGGCGAGGACGGCTACGGGTGTATAGGTTCCCGCTATGAGGAGGTATATGTTTGCGTGGTCGAGGCGCCGCAGGACAGCCCTGACGCTCGGTTTCCAAGAGCCGCGGTGGTATAGCGCCGACACCCCGAAGAGCACCGCAGACGTCAGCATGTAAACCCCAGCTGCTATCCGTCCCGGGAGAGTCGAGGCCTCGAACACCAAGGCGGCTCCAGCGGCGAGCACCGCTGGAAATGCCACTTCGTGTATCCATCCTCTTAGCTTCGGTTTGGGCGTTGCGACCGGTAGCATCACTACGATCATTGCATCCCGGCGAAGCCGACGGTCAGCGCTCGGCGAACCAGGGATCGACCTTTAACGCTGGTGGCCCGCTACAGGAGTCCCTTCTCGGCACGTTCAGGACGAGCCCGCCGGGCGCGCGAGGCGGACAGCAGGGCAGCGAGGGCCAAGAAGCCCATCGACGCGTAGAACGCCGAGTGCAGTCCCTGGGTGAACACCACCGCTACGCGGCCGTGCAGCTTGGTGGTTCCCACGAAGATGGCGAACGCAAGGCTGCGAGGTATCGACCTGGAAGCGATCAGGATAGCCATAGAAAAGGAGAAGACCATTCCAGTGTTCTGAAAAGTCCGCAACATGCCCGACGTAATGCCGAACACTTCTTTGGGGGAGGCTTTCATAACCGCCGAGTTATTGGCAGGAAAGAAGCTGCTGGCGCCGATACCGTTGACGATGCTTGCAGCCACGACGAGCAGGAGGCTGGTCGTGGCTGCAAGGTGGGCATAAAGGAACAGGGCAAAGACCTGCACGCCGAGGCCCACCGTCGCCGGTATAACCGGGCCGATCTTGTCCGCCAAACGGCCCGAAAGGGGGCCGACCGCCAAGAACGATGCCCAGCACCGCTCCGGTGCTCCAGCCGATCCCGTTGAAACCGTACGCCCTGCCGCGTTTATCCGCCGGGAAGAGGTCGGCGATCACCGCCCCGGAGTTCGCGCTGACAAGGGCGCCGCCCACTCCTTGCAGGGCACGGAAAGCGATGATCGAAGCCTGGTCCCAAGACAGGGCACACAGGGCGGAGCCGACGATGAACACGACGAAACCGGTTTCGTACATACGGACCCTGCCGTACATGTCACCTAGACGACCTACCTGGGACGCCAGGAGGGTGACGACCAGCAGATATCCGATCACCACCCAGATGACCGACGCTAGGGCTACGTGCAGGCCCCGTTCGATCTCCGGCAGAGCGAGAACAACGATGGTTGTATCAACCGCAGTGATCAGCACTCCTGTCATCACCACGACCAAGGCCAGCCCGGTTCGCTGCCCAGTTGGGTAGGGTCCTATAGGTGACGAACCTGGTGACCGTGGACTTCCCCCTCGACTCGGTGGCAGTGGTGACGATGACCAACCCGGCTATCGCCAACTTCGGTTCCTGGCAGGCGATCAGCGATCTTGCAGACGGCCTCTCAGGGGCGCGCCTTGAAGGGTCTCGGGTTACGGTCGTCGCGTCGGGCGTCCCGGGCTACTGGCTTCAACACGCTTGGCTGACGGATCTTCACAACGCTTTTGCGGGCGGGCCGACCAGCGGGGACGGTGCGGCATGGTGGCGGTGCCTGGAGGAGCTGACAAGCACCCCGGTTGTCACGATTGCCGCAGTGTCAGGTGATACCTCAGGTGGAGGTTGTGAGCTGGGTTGGGCCTGCGATCTGCGCATAGCCGAAGAGCAAGCCCTCTTCGGCCAGCCTGAGGTGGCGATCGGTGTCGGGACGGGCATCGGAGGGACTTCGCGTCTCCGTCACCTGGTCGGCCGGTCGGCGACAGCGGAGATGGTGCTCCTCGGAGCCCCCATGACAGCTCAACGGCTCTACGAGCTTGGCGCAGTAAACCGCGTGGTCCCCCACGGCTCGGCCCTAGACGTGGCTCTGAAATGGGCGGAGCGCATCGTTTCGCACTCGCCGGCGGCAGTTATGGGTATGAAGCGTATGCTGAGCGAAGGAGACGACCTGCTCCGCATACCGGAGTCGGTGGCCAACGACCAGCGGATCTTCCAAACCTTCAGCGGCTCGGTTGAGGCGTTGGAGTCGATGAAGCGGATCCAGGGACGTTTCGACGCTGGCGCGACCCCACGGGACGTCTACGGTGATCCGATACCGTAGACGTCCCGCAGATTCCCAGATCGCGGGGTTTGAAATCGTGTCAATCCGGCGAGCCGGGTTCATCGCCAAGTGCCGGCGTCGCGACACGCCAGGCTTCGCCCGTGCTGAGCGCCCAGGCTGTCCTCGCTGCAACGACAACCCAAAATCCGATCAAAGTGACGAACAGCACGCCGGCTGCCCAGTCAAGCGTTCGCATATGCCAAGCCGATCCCAAAGCTAGGGTCGCCACGGTGTACGCACCGATGGGGAAGGTGAAACCCCACCAGCCGATCCCGAAAGGCAGGCGGCCTGCGCGCAGGTACCTGACCAGCAGCGTCGCTGCTACAGCGAGCCACCAGACTCCGAACCCCCAAAGGGCGGCGGCGGCCACCTGGGACGTGGCTGCGATCGCGGAGCCTGAGGGGCCGAAGACGGCGCTTGCGGCTGCGCTCATCTTGATCAGCGCCAAAGCCCCGACGCCTATAGGGCCTAGTCCTATCCACAGCGACGGTGCCAGGGCGGCGTGGGGAAGCGGGTGCAAGACGAGGCGGGTGTGCAGCATCCCCAAGATGAGGAGGTAGAGCATGAACCCCATTCCCCAGAAGGCATAAGCGATCAGCATCAGCCCGCGAGCGGTAGCCGGAGACGATCCGTGGACGAGGGGTACCAGTACGAGCGGCATGACGATGGTGACGACAGGAGGGATGAACCACGAGCCGTTGACTTTGTCCTGTCTGAGGTACGGACCGACGAAGAGTGTGTACGCGAAGACGACGCTACCTACGAAAGCCAGCGGGGCTCCAAGCCAGACGAGGGAGACCACGAGATCTCGGACGGTCTCGGCCGAGAACCACGTCGGGCCTACCGCCGAGGCGGTAGCGGCCAGTACGAGGATCCCTCCCGGAATCGTGCCGTAAAGAGCTCCTACTGTTGGGTCGTTGAGGTCCGCTAGAGAGGCGCCGGCGTGCTTGGCGAACCGGGCTATGTAGCCAACCAGCAGAGGTACGGCGATAGCTGTTGCTGCTATAGCCATCACCTGGCTGAGGGTGCGGTCCGCTGAGGCGAGCGCTGTCACGCCTCCGGGATTCTGGGAGGCTGCGATCGCGACGATCGCCGTGCCCATCACCGCCCCGAACCATCCCGGGCTAAAGCCTCTGAGCTTTGAGGTTCCGGCGAACCCCGCTCCGCCGGTATCGTTTTTGGCCTGGTCGCCTGCGTCTGGCTCGTCGAGATATCTTTTAAGCATGCTATCGCTCCTCGCGGATGGCGTTGCATCCTTTGGGTGCAACGCTGTCACGCCTCAGGGCATTCTGTCCGGGACTAGAAAGGGCCGAAAGTCCTTAGCTGGCATCGCCGAAACGCAACGGGGAGTTCTCGGAACGTAGCTGGGCGAACAGGGCTGCACCCATCACTACCACCGGCACCTCCACTAGGAGGAACATGTGTGCATAGCCGACCAGCCCCGCCAGCCAGCCCGAAAGAAGCGGCACCACCACGCTGACAGCGTTGGCTGAGGCCATCAGCTGCCCGTTGGCCCTGGCTAGATGGGCCCTCGGAGTCCGTTCGGCTAACATGCCTGAGGCCAGTGGAAACGTGGCCCCGTGCGGTATTCCCAGCAGCACCATCGCGAAGACGAGCGGGGTGAAGCTGCCTGCCACCGACAGCATCGCAACCCCGGCGACGGTCGCGGCCACGGAGCACACCAACAAGGTCACCGTGGACGGCTTAGGTGAAGCGAAGGCTAGGAGGCCCCGCACGGCGAAAGACACCCCGAAGAAGACCCCGAACGCTACCTGTGCGCCAGCGGCGGAAGTGTGGTCTGTGTTGCGCGCCAGTAGAGCACCGAACGCTACAAGGGCGGCGAAAGGTACCTGGTAGGTGAGCATGACTGTGACCGCCAGTTTGAATGCGGGGGAACTTCGCCACGAGAAACGGTCGACGTCACTGCGATTTTCGTCCGATGGCCCCGTTCTTGCAGCGGGGCGCTCCTCGACAGGAGCGCCCCGCTGACGCAAAACTGCGATTAGCGACGCGGCCGTTGCGGCGGCTGGAAGGGGCAGCAGGACAGCGAACGTTTCTCGTAGCGAGTCGTGTGTAGCGCGTAGCACCACCGCCTCCAGTAGGGGGCCGACCAGCAAACTTACCGACAGCGCCAGGGCGAAAACCGCGAGAGCCCTGGCCCTCTCGTGGGCGGGTCCGCCAGCGATGGCGGTCATCAAGGCGGGGAAAGCGAGCCCTCCCCCTAGTCCGAGGACGCCAGCCGCCAACCAGACTCCTATGGTGCCCGTGGGGGAAGCTAGCAATCCGAATGCCACAAGACCGAACATCTGGCCGGCCGCGACCAGCATGAGGGTGTGCTGCGGGCGGCTCCTGCCGACGATCTGCGTAGCGCAGACTACCGAAGCTGCGGCGGCCAACCCTCCCATCTCCCCGACTGTCGTGTTGCTCAGGTGCAGCAGGTTACGGGCTACCAGAGGGTAAGTGGTCTGCCCCGCATTTTGCCCCGAACGCCCAAAGGCGGCTATGGCAAGCAGTAGAGGTGACACGGTCCAAACAAGACCCGACGTCTTGGGAGATCTCAAAAGCACTCACCAGTGTCGTATGGCAAAAGCCCGCGTCTGAACTCGATCACTTTCTTCTCATTTTACAGTCTCCGGTGGTCGTGCCGAGAGGTGCTTCGCTCGCCGACGTCGCTGTAGTGTTCCAGTGCAGCATCCGCCGGCCGGTCTCGGTTGGCGTCATCTCAGTTCGCCCCCAAGAAAGGAACCGGCTGTGGATCTCGGACTGTTCGCCAAAAGGGCCATTGTCACTGGTGGAAGTCGTGGTATCGGTAAGGCCGTGGCTGCAGCGTTGAGCTCTGAAGGGGCCAGCGTCGTCATAGGAGCCCGGGGCGAGGAGATGCTCAGCCAGGCTGCGGCCGATCTGAGCGCAGGTGGGGCGAACGTGATACCTCTGCGCGTCGACACCGGCGACAACCATTCGGTGAAGGAGTTCGTAAAGCGGGCGGTCGGAGCGCTCGGGGGCGTTGACATCCTCGTGAACAGCGCTGCGCAGCCGAGCGGGCAGGCGAAGCCACCCAAGGTCGTCGAGGTTGAAGGCCCGGCCTTCTTCGCCGATATCAACGTGAAGGTTCTCGGCTACCTGCGGATGATCAAGGAAGTAGCTCCACTCATGGCAGGCCAAGGTTGGGGTCGGATCATCAACGTAGACGGCCTGGGTGCCCGGATGGCCGGCTCGCCGGTAACCTCGATGCGCAACGCTGCGGTGGCGGCACTCACAAAGAACGCCGCCGACGAGCTTGGATCGTCGGGCATCAACGTCGTCGCCGTGAGCCCTGGGCTGGTCCGCACCGAGGCGACTCCTAGCGTGTTGTCGTCCCAGGCCGCTTCCCAAGGCAGGACCGTCGAGGAGCTCGAAGCCCGCATCGGAGCCGGCTACGCTATAGGGCGAATGGTGACGGCCGCCGAGGTCGCCGCTGTCGTCGCATTCCTCTCCTCGCCTCTAAGCGTCTCCATCACAGGTGACGTGATCGCGTGCGGAGGTGGTGTGAGAGGACCGATCTACTACTGAGCGGCCCGGCCAATTCGCCGGGCGGCGCTGCCGGCTTGTCAAATATCGTTCTCGAAACAGGTGGTGCAACGTGGCCGTGAAGCGAAGTTTGTGGATGTTCGGTCTCGAGGCGGACGAGCCGTCCTACGAGGCGAGGGTCGCTGCAGCGGCCCGGCTTTCCGAGCGTCTCGGCGTCGAGCTCCAAGCCCCACGAATCCCGCCAGTCGAAACCCTGCAGCTGCGCGAACCCAGGATCACGCCGCCAGAAGCCCTAGCCGGCTTCTGCCGCCAGGATGTCAGGGACCGCGCCTACCACTCTTACGGCTACGACCGCGTCGACCACGGTGTGTGGGGGAACTACCCCAACCCGCCGGACGTCGTAGCGCACCCTCGAAGCGACGAAGAACTCGAGGCGATCCTGGAGTGGGCCGATAACGGTGGTTTCTGCGTAATCCCCTTCGGTGGGGGCTCCTCGGTGGTAGGGGGAGTGACACCCCCCGACGACCTCGGACCAGTGGTAACGGTATCCCTGGACGCTATGGACCGCGTGCTGGAAGTGGACGCGACCTCGCGGGCCGCTCGCATCCAGGCTGGAGTGTTCGGGCCGCACCTCGAAGAGCAGCTCCGTCCGCTCGGGTTCACTCTCCGGCATTTCCCGCAGAGCTTCGCAGGCTCGACCTTGGGCGGGTGGATCGCCACGCGGGCCGGCGGGCACTACGCGACAAACCACACGCACATCGACGACTTCGTAGAGTCGCTACGGATGCTCACCCCCAGCGGTTGGTTGGAAACCTGCAGGCTTCCGGCGTCGGGAGCCGGGCCAGACCCGAACAGGCTGGCGATCGGCTCCGAAGGTGTCCTCGGGATCATCTCCGAAGCCTGGATGCGCATCCAGCTGCGCCCGCGCTTTCGCGCTAGCGCGGCGGTGACCTTCCCAACATGGGACGGAGGTTGGGAAGCCACCCGAAGGATCGCCCAGGCGAAGCTGTGGCCGGCCAACCTGCGCCTGCTCGACCCGGATCTCGCCAGGAGCAGCGCCGGTACGGGCTCGGGAGCGGCGTTGCTCATAATAGGTTTCGAGTCCGGAGAGTTGTCGCAGCGCTCCAACATCGCCGATGCGCTGTCGATAGCACGCGACGCCGGAGGGGTCGTCGACGATGCCGAGGTACGCGTCGAGGACGGCTCCGAACGTCCAACCGGCAGGGGAGGTGCCATCGGTGCTTGGAGAGAGGCCTTTATTCCCGGGGAGTCAGGCGGTGGTCTTGGCGGTCTGGCCGGTCTGGGTGTAGTGGCGGGGACCTTCGAGACCGCGGTCACCTGGGAAAGCTGGCCCGAACTCGACTACAGGGTTCGCTCGGCTACCCATGAAGCGCTTCAGGTCACCTGCGGGGGAGGTTCGCTCAACTGCCGTTTCACCCACGTTTACCCTGACGGACCCGCCCCCTATTACACTTACGTAGGGGCCATGCCCCAGGGGATGAAAGCGGCAGAAGCCCACGGCGCAGTCAAGCAGGCAGCCTCCGATGCGATCCTCGCGTGCGGTGGGACGATCACCCACCATCACGCGGTGGGTCGCCTGCACCGCCCCTGGTATGACCAGGAGCGGCCGGACCTCTTCGCTCGGGTTCTTCGTGCCGCCAAGTCGACTCTCGACCCCGGGGGGATCCTCAACCCTGGGGTCCTAATCGACCCTTGAGCCCACGTCCGAATGCTGAAAGGCTCTGAAGTCGGTTGGTGGAGACTGCCTCAGGCCGGTTCGGTCGGAAGGCCGGTTAAACCCGGGTCCAACTGGACTCTAAGGCTCTTAAGGGCCATCGCAACCATATGGTAGTGGCCTACGAGCATCGGTAACTCGATGAGCTGGGGCACGTCGTAGCGTGCGGACAGGAGCTCCCAGACGGCGTCGCTCAGGTCGTAGGTGCTGTGAAGCTCGTCCGCAGCGGTCAAAAGCGCTGCGTCGAATGGCTCCCATCCGGCTTCTGACCCGGACGGGATGCGAGCGATCTCTTGCTCGGTGAGCCCCGCTTCAAGACCAAGCCTCCTGTGCTGGGCCCACTCGTAGCCAGCCTGACAGTTCCAAGCTGTGCGAAGGATCAGCAACTCCCTGTCCCTGGGCGGGAGCTTCCCCGAAAGCAGTTTACCGCCGAAGGGCAGCCACCTGCGGGTGAGACCCTCGGCCCGTATCAGGGTGGTGAAGATGTTGGCTTCGGAACCGGCGACGCTCACGCCTTCCAGCAGAGCCTGCGCTGAGGGGGAGCGCTGATTCTTCGGCAGGGGAGCCACGCGAGGGGCAGTAGTTTCTGACATGAGACGAGGGTAATCCGGCATCCGGGGGCGTCGTCGCCGGTAAGGGTTCGGATGACCGACGCCAGCTGAGAGGCGTTAGGCTCAGCTCCAACTCAGTCACGAAACGAGGGGAGCGCAGGTGGACGGTACCGTACACGAGGGGGCATCCGGCACTCCTCTGGTAGCTCTGGACGACCCCGGTTCGTTTGCCTCAGGCCATCCTCACGCGCAGTACCGATGGCTTCGCTCGAACCACCCGGTGTGGTTCCATCCCGAGCTCGACGGGCCGGGATTCTGGGCGGTCACGAAGTATAGAGACGTCCAGCGAGTGAGCAGGGACCCGGAGAGTTTCTCCTCCTGGTTGGGCGGGGTCATGCTCGCCGACTCCGACGAGGCGACCCTTGCGGGCTCCCGGTTGATGATGCTCTTCATGGATCCTCCCGACCACACCCGCTACAGACGGCTGGTCAGCAGAGGTTTCACTCCCCGGGCGGCGCGAGCATGGAAGGAGCGGATCGACGCGCTCGCCGTCCGCATCGTGGATAAAGTCGCCCCTGTCGGTTCCTGCGACCTGGTGGGCGAGGTGGCCGGCGAGATGCCTTCGCTGGTGATAGCCGATCTGATGGGCATTCCGAGCGACGACGGCCGGCGTCTCTACCACCTCACGGAGATTATGCACTCTTCTGACCCCGCTCATAGCGTCGAGGACCGGATTGCAGCCATAACCGAGATGCACGAGTACGCGACGTCCACAGCTACGGAGAAGATCGCCCGTCCCGGCGACGACCTGGCGACCCTCCTGGTGCACGCAGAAGTGGACGGGGAGCGTTTGAGCACCGACGAGTTCAACTGGTTCTTCCTGCTTTTGGTGAACGCCGGAGGCGACACCACCCGTAACCTGGTAGCGGGCGGCGTCGAGGCGCTCCTCGACCATCCCCGCGAACTGGAGCGCCTAGCAGCGGACCCGACCGGGTTGATGCCCAGCGCCGTAGAGGAGCTGCTCCGTTATGTCAGCCCGGTGGTCCACATGCGACGAACCGCGACCGCCGACACGACCCTGGGGGACCAGCCGATTGCACAGGGCGACAAGGTAGTGGTCTTCTATGCGTCGGCGAACCGCGACGAGACGGTGTGGTCCGATCCCGACGAGCTGGACCTGACCCGAACCCCGAACGATCACGTGGCGTTTGGGGGTGGCGGCCCCCACATGTGCCTCGGCGCTCACTTCGCCCGCCTAGAAGCCGCCGCTGTGCTCCGCGAGATCGTGACCCGAATGCAAGATCTGAGGCCAGCCGGTCCAATCGAGAGGCTCCCATCTACTTTCATCGCTGGGCCACGTCACTTTCCCGTCGAGTTCCGCGCCCGGACGTGAAAGTCGACAAACCGGCCAGCTTCGAGGGCAACGTGACGTTCGTGGCCTCTCCGCGCAACCTGCCGTGACGTCCGAACGATGTGCAATGCTGCTCAAATGAACCGTGGTTGCTCCTCGAAGGTCCTGTCGATCTGAGCGAAGCGGCGGCGGATGGACTCTCGGCTCTCCTCGTGGGGTAACACGTAGAGCCGTCCGGCCTCTATGGCGTCCACCGTCAGGTCGGCTACCATCTCTACGGGCAGGACTCTACCTGCGAGGTCGCCGTCATCCTCGGACATGTCACCCGCCTCGCGCGTTTGGGCGGCCTCCCCGTAGCTGGCACTGCGGTTTCTCTCAGATCGGCCGATAGCGGTACTGACCCGCATGGGGCACAGTACCGACACTCCGATTCCCTCCGGGCGTAGCTCCCTGCGCAGCACCTCCGCCAAAGCGACCACGCCGTACTTCGCCACGCAGTAGGGCCCGAGCCCGACGTTGGGAACCAAGCCGGCGAATGAGGCGGTGAAAGCCAGGTGACCTCCCTCCCCTTGGCTGATCAGCCGTGGCAGGAAGGCCTCGACTCCGTGTATCGGCCCCCAAAGGTCCACGTCTATCACCCAGCGCCAGTCGTCGTGTGACATGCCGGCTACGGGACCTGCCACGGCAACGCCGGCATTGTTGAAGACTACGTGCACCTCTGACAGGACAGAGAACGACCTTTCCGCCAACTCGGCCATCGATTCGAGGGAAGTAACGTCGCAGATTGCGCCGTGGGCTTGTGCCCCGCCTGCCCGTAGGCGACCGACAGCATCGTCTAGAGCGTCGGCTTCGATGTCCGCGAGCAGCACACGGGCTCCCCGCTCAGCAAGCCGGGCAGCAGTAGCGAATCCGATTCCGCTGGCACCACCCGTTATCACAGCACCTCTACCGGCTATGGTCGTCATGGATTGACATTAGCTGTCCAGCAATATCTGCCCTGTCGGGGAAAGTGGAGTCCAACCGCCGCCCGGTCGCACGCAGGGAGTTACCTTCGTGATCGACGGGGAGTCCAGCGCGCTCCAACTCGGATCGGGAACGCGCCAACCAACGCCGTACAAGGCGCTCAGGTCGGCGTCACTGTCAGCGGCGCAAGGCCAGTCACAGCCCCACGCGCGGATCGATGCGAGACTTTGAGCGGGCACGCTTCCTTCGATGAGCACCACCCCGCCATCACGCACAGTGAACGCGCGGTAACGAAGCTTCCCGTCGTTAGCATCGTCTAGAACCGAGAAGTCGTAGTCGAACCCGTGCCTGACAAGGTGAAGCGCCACCAGTTCTCCACGGTCGAGGAAGTTCTCGCGTGTCTTGAAACCGAGCGCCGTGAGACTGTCTATTGTGCGCATCAGCGCCGGTAGGTCCTTGCGGCGGATGGCAACGTCGAGGTCACGATCCCAAGCGAGAATGTCGCCGCTGCGGCGTAAACCTAACAGCGTGCCCCCCCAGATCCACCAACGGCCCGATAGCTCGCTAGACGAAACCGCCTGGTAGAAGCACCGAAGATCGCGCCTGCGTCTCCATGCGTAGGCTTTGCGGTAGGCGGCTTTCAGGATGCCTACGCGTCCCAATGCAGTCCGGACAGCAAGCGTCGGGTTCCGGGTCATCTTCCACGTGGTGACTGTTCGAAAGGGATTGGTGGTGAGCGCTTCGGCATGAGTTCCAAGCTTAACTATCGGCCGGCGCGTGCCGAAGCATTAGGGGCGCTCTGAGCGTGAGTCGCTGTCATCTACGTCGGGACGGTACTGCATGGTCGCTGGATGGTCGCCAGCTCGAGGATTTTGGGCGCATCGCAGGGTTGCCGTCACTGGCGCTACAGGTTTCCTCGGAAGCCATCTCGTCGGTCACCTCGTCGATCTTGGCGCCGAGGTTGTGATCCTGGTGAGGGATACCGTTCCGGCTTCGAGTGTCACACGCCGGTGGATTGGCCGTGTGGGAGAGGTTCGTGGTGGTGTCGAGGATCAGCGCACCATGGAGCGTTTGCTCGGCGAATATCAGGTTCAAACCCTGTTCCATCTGGCTGCCCAAAGTCAAGTGGAAGTCGCCAACCGAAACCCCGTGTCGACATTCGAAGCGAACATAGTCGGGACGTGGACGGCCCTTGAGGCTGCACGCCGATCGCCGACGGTAACGGAGGTTCTCGTGGCGAGTAGCGACAAAGCCTACGGGGAGCAGCATTCGCTGCCCTATGACGAGGCGATGTCGCTCGACGCCGTGCACCCCTATGACGTCTCCAAGGCTTGTACGGACTTGCTAGCGCGGTCCTACGGTGTCACCTTCGGTCTGCCAGTAGTAACCACGCGCTTCGGAAATTTCTACGGTCCCGGCGACACAAATTGGAACCGGCTGGTGCCAGGAGTCTGCAGAGCAGTAATAGAAGGACGAAGGCCGCTGATCCGTTCTGACGGGACTCTCACCCGTGACTATATCTACGTAGTGGACGCCGTACTCGCCTACCTGCGCCTGGCCGAGTGTCTCGACCGTGACCCGTCATTGGGGGCTAAGGCGTTCAACTTCTCCTGTGAATCGCCGATTTCAGTGCTTGATTTGGTCGGCCGAATTCAGGCGACCGCCGGGACGTCCCTGGATCCGATCGTGGAGGCGAAAGCTTCCGGTGAGATCCAACACCAGTACTTGTCGTCGGCGCTGGCGCGCCGACTGCTCGGGTGGGAGCCGGCGTACAGTATGGACGAAGCGTTGGCTGAAACTCTTCGGTGGTACCGCCGAGAGTTGGAGGCCGGACCAGCGCCGTGGCGACAATAGTTGTAACCGGGGCGGGAGGGTACCTGGGCGGCGCAGTGACGTTGGCGGCCTCGCGGGTGGGAACAGTTCGCCCGGTGACCCGCCGACCGAGCCCGTGGCTGCCCGGAGAAGCATTGGTCTGTGATGATCTCGTGGCCGCAGCGGAAGTAGCCGTCGAAGGGGCGGACGCCGTAGTGCACCTTGCCGGAGCCAACGAGATCACCAGTAAGGACGACCCCGACGCTGCTCTGGCGGCGACAGCATCGGCGGCGCGAGCGGTAGGCGAAGCCTGCAGGAGGCAGAAGGTGGCGCGGCTGGTGTACGTGTCGACGATACACGTTTACGGCACGTGGCTTGCTGGGACATCACGGATCACCGAAGAGGTGATCCCCGCGCCGCGCTCTGCGTATTCGGTAGCTCGTCTCGCTTGCGAGCATATTCTAGCGGCAGCAGCGGGAGATGACGCTCTTGTAGTGCTTCGTCTCAGCAACGCTGTCGGTGCTCCTGCAGACAGTTCGATAGACCGCTGGAGCCTCCTGGTAAACGACCTGTGTCGCAGGGCGGCAAGAGGTTTTCCGTTGGAACTGCGAACTCCTGGAGGGTTGCGGGACTTCATCGCTCTTGGGGACGTAACGCGTATCGTCCTGGCTGCATGCTGTCCGGAGCGCCTCGACTCTGGGACCTACAACCTGGCTTCCGGTTCGACGATGACTGTGGCGGAGATGGCCACTCTCGTCGCGGACGAGTCGGAAAAAGCCGGTATGAGACGCCCCGAGATCATCGGGGTGCACGACCAGTCCCCCCGGAAGGTCCACGCTCAGGGAGACCTACTGGATCGGGTCGGAATTTCCCCTCCAGCAGCCGTCGAGGAGCGCTATCGGATCGACGCGAGCCGCCTTGCATCACGGGGACTGTCAGCTGAACTTCCCCTCGGTGCAGCTATAGCAGAGACGTTACAGATGTGTAGAACTTGGAAGGAAGGATGGAGAGAGTTGTGAGTGATATCGAGGGCGTAGTCGTTACACCTCTGAGGCGTATCCCAGACGAGCGGGGAGCGATACTTCACATGCTCCGCGACGACAGCCCACTGTTCGAACGCTTCGGGGAGATCTACTTCTCTATGGTATACCCCGGAGTCGTCAAGGGCTGGCACAGACATCGGGAGATGACATTGAACTACGCAGTCCCGACAGGGATGATCAAGCTCGTCTGCTTCGACGACCGGCCCGATTCACCCACTAGGGGCGTGACCGCCGAATACCACATCGGCGAGCTGAACTACTGTCTGGTGACGGTACCCCCTATGGTCTGGAACGGCTTCAAGGGGGAGGGTCCCCATAAGTCCATCGTCGCCAACCTTGCTTCGGTCCATCATTCTCCCGACGAAATAGAACGGATGGAACCAAGCAGCGACCTGATCGCCTACGACTGGTCAATACGTCATGGCTGACACGACGATACCCACGATAATCCTGTGCGGTGGGAAGGGGACGAGAATGTCGGGTTACGATCCGACGATTCCCAAGCCTATGGTCCCGATCGGTGGCCGGCCTATTCTCTGGCACATAATGCACATCTACTCGGCATTTGGCTACTCAGACTTCTGCTTGGCTTTGGGATGGCTCGGGGATGTCATCCGCCGCTATGTCGTGGATTTCATGGCCCTCAACCACGATTTCACCGTCGACCTCACCCGGCCGGACAGGTTAGACATCCTCGGCCCGTCCGGCTGTTACGACTGGCGCATCACCTGTCGGGAGACGGGATGGGACGCCTTGACCGGTAACAGAGTAGCTCAGGTGGCACGCCAGCTCGGAGCAGAGCGGTTCATGGTTACCTACGGCGACTGTGTCGGTGACATTGACGTGACAGCCCTCGTCGAGCACCACGTCAAGCACGGCAGGCTCGCCACGGTCACTGCGGTGCGCCCTCCGAGCCGCTTCGGTGAGCTCATATTGGGACCCGGGGAAGAAGTGAGGCGATTCGAGGAGAAACCTCTTACGAGCGCTGGAGCTATCAACGGCGGGTTCATGGTCTTCGAAGCGGAAGCTCTGGAGATGTTCCCAGCAGACGGGGACTTCATGCTCGAGCGGGAACCGTTGAGCGCTCTTGCCAACGCGGGTCAGCTCACCGCCTATGTGCATGACGGGTTCTGGCAGCCGATGGACACTCCCCGCGAGAGGGAGCTTCTCGAAAACCTGTGGGACTCAGGCGCCCCGCCGTGGCGTGTCTGGAGCCAGTAACGGGAGACCCAGTCGAATCCCTACGCCGAGTGCGACCGAGTGTGCAGCCGGCGGTTGCCAAACGTTGTGACGTGCGTGACGTTCCGGCCGAGGCCGACGGTATTAATATGGCGCGGCTGGATTCTTGCAGAGTTGCACCGGAGGTTACGTGGCATACCAGGTCGATTTCAAAGAGGTGTCCACAGTAGGGTTGGAATCCTCCCCCGTAGCCGAGGCGCTCGCTGGTTTGCGAGCAAACGAGGCTCGCTATTTCAAGACCAAGTACGACCACGACTTCGTGGTGCATCCAGCGAGCGAAGCCGGCGAAACTGTCGACAGGGTTACCCGCATCCTCGAAGAGGAACGCAACATCTCGATCGCCTCGCCGCCCTTGGAGGCGTGCACTGCCGTAGTCGAAGGTATCCGGTGGGACCACGTCTTCTACGAAAGCGGCCTTGCGGTCAATGCTATGTACTCCATCGACGACCCCAAGAAACGAGCCGTCGGTTTCAAGCTTTCCGATGGCATGGAGATACCCGACGAGCTCGCTTCCCGCTTCAAGTTCGCACGTCAGAGATCCAAGCTTGCCGGGACTATCCGAGGGTCGTTCTTCGTCATCAAGAACGAGTACTGAAACAGCCCAATAGGATTGGATGGTCGATGCGGTGCTCGGTTCGCGGCGGGCTTAGGATCTCAGGGGCTCGATTACCATCCAGTCCCTCCGGCGAAGCTCGGCGGCTAGCTGCTCGGTGTCTATTCGCCTCAGGAGCTGCTCTTGGGCGGATTGCTGCCATCGCTGCGCCGGAGCCTGGGTGACGGGGAGGGCTTCATCCTCTTGGAGCCGTCTTATGAACTCGTCCGCTTCGTCGCGCGTGAACCTGCCAGCGGCCTGGCGCTGGGTGAACCCCATCGGGCCGCGAGCATCCTTGAAATCGCGATGTCCTGCCGCCTGGATGAGCGCAAGCAGTTCTTGTACCTGCCTCGACGAGGCCGGAGGGCCGGGCTGCTGGCCAAACGCCACTTCAGGTTCCCTCGCCGATAAGGAGACTTGGCGCGAGTCGAAAGCTATCCACACCGGCCAGCCTAGCACGAACAAGGGAACATGTGTTCGGGTTTCTGTGTGGCCCGGTTGTTTAGATGTTTTCCGGCCGGGTCTAACCAACCTCGCCGTGCGGCGTGACTCCTTTAGTTCTGTCGTGGAGTTATTTGGGATATTTACGTGCCAAAGGTCCGGTGTCGAGCGAAGCTGGCGTCGCCGCTGAGGTATGCGGATGGTTGGCGTTGCTATCCAGTCGTGTGGCCGGATCAAGTTGTTGGAGTCGGCCGCACGCTCCGTGGTCGTGGGTGGATTTACAACACGAGCGGGTCACGTCGATGAGAGCGTCGCGGACTCCCTGAAGGGCTGCCAGCTTTTCTTCTATGACGTCCAGCTTGTCTCGAGCCAGGCGTGCGAGGTCGTTGCAGGTGATCGGCGAGTCGGTGCGCAACGCCAGGAGGCTCGAGATGTCGGTGAGGCTGAAGCCGAGTTGCTGGAGGACCTTGATCTGGCGCACCCGTTCGACGGCCACCTCGGGATAGCAGCGATATCCTGAACGGGATCGGGCAGGCTCGGGCAGCAGGCCGCGCCTCTCGTAGTAGCGGAGAGTCTCGACATTAACCCCTGCACGGGCCGCTGCTTCGCCGCTGCGCAGGCCCGTGGGACCTTTTGGTGCGTCCGCTTCGGGGGGCTCAGCGGGATTTTTTTGAAAATAGCCTTGACTCCGTAGCATGGTACGGAGTTTATGGTATCGGGGACGGTTCGAGTGGGCCGTCCGGTCGCGAGGCCTGGACTCAAGGAGGTTTTGGTGTCGAAGCAGTCGATAGTTTCGAAGGTTGATTCAGAGGCACGGGGCTTGGGAGTAACCGACAAGGCGCAGCTCGTGGCTATTGGCGGCGGAGGTGGCTGCGCTTGTTGTAGTCCACAGGCGGGCTCCGCGTCCGAAGCGCCGGGGACGATGGATGCTTCGTCCGGGGAGGGTGCGCTTGGGGCAAGTTGCGGCCCGTCGTGCGTCGCGGCGGGCTCGTGTGTCTGCGAGGCCGGCCACGGCGGCCCTGAGTCGCGGCTCGACGGGTTGGTCCGATGAGTGCGGGAGGGACGTCGGGGATGGAGCGGGTCGAGGCGTTCTTCGATTTCACGTGCGAGTTCTCGAACCGGGCCCGCCACTGGCTCGATGCGATGCCGGGAGTGGAGGTGGTGTGGCGGCCGTTCTCGCTGTTGGAGGTCAACCGTCACGACGACGCCGGGCCGGTGTTCGACAGGCCGGAGCACGCCGAGAACGTGTCGTTGGTGGCCTTGGCGGTCTTCGAAGCGGTTCGAGCTGCCGGTGGGGACACCGACAGCTACCGCCGCCGGATGTTCAGTGCGTGGCACGACGAGCACGACCGCTACGGGAGGCTGTCGAGCGCGGACATTGTCGGCTTCGCCGAATCGGCCGGGCTGGACGGTTTCGACCACGATACCGCCTTCGCTCGGGTCGCGGCCGAGCACGCAGCGGGTCGGGCGCTGGGTGTGTTCGGCACCCCGACGCTCGTGTTCGGTGAGGATCAGGCGGTGTTCTTGAAACTCGACGCCGTGCCCGAACCCGACCGGGCCTGGGGACTGTGGCAGGCTGTGCGGGACATGGCGAGCGCCCAGCCAGATCTGCGGGAATGGCAGCGGGTCAGCCCACCGGGAGTGTCGTGAAGGTGGATCGTCTGGTGGTGATCGGGGCTGACGCGGCGGGGATGAGCGCGGCGTCGGTGGCTCGGCGGATGCTCGGCGCCGACCGTCTGGAGATCGTGGCGTTCGATAGGGGCCTTTACACCTCGTACTCGGCGTGCGGGATCCCCTACTTCGTCGGCAGGCAGGTCGGCGATGTCGGCTCGCTGATCGCCCGGAGCCCCGGGCAGTTCGCGGCGATGGGCATCGACGCACGCCTCGGCCACGAGGTGGTCGAGATCGACACCGCCGATCAACAGGTGCGGGTCCGTGCGCTCGCCACGGGCGACGAGCAGGTAGAGGGCTACGACCAGTTGCTCGTGGCGACCGGGGCGGTCCCTGTCCGCCCGGCGGTGCCCGGCGTCGACGCTGTCGGGGTGTTCGGGGTGCAGACCCTCGACGACGGCCTGGCGTTGCGCTCTTATCTGGAGGCATCCCCGCCCCGCCGGGCGGTCGTGGTCGGCGGGGGCTACGTCGGCTTGGAACTGGCCGAGGCACTGTGCGCCTGGGGCGCAGAGGTGACCTTCGTCGAGCGGGCCGCGACGCCCATGACCACCCTGGACCCGGATATGGGCGTCTTGGTCGCCGACGCGATGCGCCGGTTCGGGATGGTCGTTCGCACCGGCGAGACCGTGGAAGGGATCGAAGTGGACGACGCCGGGCGAGCCCGCGCTGTGATCACCGATCAGGCAAGCGTGCCGGCCGACGTGGTCATTCTAGGTCTCGGGGTTCGCCCCAACGTCGCCCTCGCCGAGGCGGCCGGCATCAGCGTCGGTCTGAGCGGGGCGATCGCCGTCGACCGGGGGATGGCGACCAGCGCGGCGGGGGTGTGGGCGGCCGGGGACTGCGCCGAGAAGCACCATCGCGTCTCCGGGCGGCCGGTCGCCATCGCGCTCGGCACTCATGCGAACAAGCAGGGGCGGACCGCCGGGGTCAACATCGCCGGGGGCCACGCGACCTTCCCTGGGGTGCTCGGCACAGCGGTGAGCAAGATCTGCTCGCTCGAGGTGGCCCGCAGCGGTCTCGGCGAGGCCGAGGCGGCCGCGGCCGGCTTCGACGCGGTCGGGGTCATCACCGAGTCGACCACCCGGGCCGGCTACTACCCCGGGGCCAAGCCCATCAGGGTCAAGCTCGTCGCCGACACAGGCACCGGCCGGCTCCTCGGAGCCCAGATCGTCGGTGAGGAGGGCGCGGCCAAGCGTATCGACGTGGTCGCCATGGCGCTGTGGCATCAAATGGCCGTCGAGGAGATGGTCAACGTTGATATCTCCTACGCCCCGCCGTTCTCTCCCCTGTGGGATCCGATCCTCATCGCAGCACGCAAGACCACCGAACGGCTTCACGATCAGCGGGGCATTGCGGCCACTCCCGGCCCGGACGCGGCCGGACAGGCGCAAGGCGCGACTCCGGACCCGTCGGAGCGGGCCGGAGCCCGGGCGAGGAGCGAACCCTGACCAGGATGGCCGCCGGTCGCGATCACCCCGTCGACCAGCACCGACGTCGGTGGCGGCGCCCCCATACTGGGCGTTGGGTGTGGTGGGCGCTCCCGGCGGTGCTCTGCGTAGCCGCGGACCTGGCCAGCACGGCGTGGGCTCGCGCCTCGCTGTCTTCGAGCCGACCACGCGTGTTCATGGGGGGATTGGTCGATCTCCGTCTCGTTGCCAACAGGGGTGCAGCCTTCGGGCTTGGCTCGGGCCATGAGACGCTCGTCGAGGCCGCAGCAGCAGCTCTTCTCGCCGCGTTGATCGTCATCGCACGGGGCCAGTCGCCCCTGGTTGCGGCCGGGCTCGGCGCCGCCCTGGGTGGAGGGCTCGGCAACCTCTCCGTCCGCTTGACGGGACCCGACGGGCCGCTACATTCCCCCGTCGTCGACTGGATCCACCTGTCGTTTTACCCCGAGACGTTCAACCTGGCCGATGTCGCCATCCGTGCCGGTTTGCTCATCGCGGCGCTCGGTCTGATCGCCGGCCGCACGCGGCGCCGAGCCCGGCCAGCCACCCGACACCGGAATCGCGCCGACACGCCCGCCGCGGAGACGGCGCCCGGATGAAGACACCGAACGTGGTCGGTCGCCTCGTCGACCGTCTCGACGGGTTGCTCGTGCCTCTCGTGGTGATCGTCGGCGCCGTCGGTGTCGCCCTCCCCGGGCCGGGGCGGGCCGTCGACCACTCCGCAGCGATCGACCCCACCCTCGCCGTGCTGGTCCTGACCGCCGGACTGTCCATCGAGGCCGCCCAGCTACGACAGCTCCGGGCCCGTCGGGCACGGATCGGCCTCACCCTGGCTGCCACGACCACCCTCCTCCCGCTTCTCGCATGGGCGCTCAGCCGGGCCGCCACCGGCGGGACCCGCCAGGCCATTCTCGCCGCCGGCGTCGCCCCCTCCGAGGTCGCCTCTATATCCCTCACCGGCCTCGCTGGAGGCGAGATCCCCGTCGCCGCCGCCCTCCTGATCGCCTCCAGCCTGATCACCGTCGTCACCGCCGGGCCGATCCTCGGCCTCCTCGCTCACACCCCCAACCTGCACCCCACCGGCCTGCTCGCCACCCTCGCCGCCGTCGTCGCCGCGCCCCTCGCTGCCGGCGCCGTCCTCCGCCCGCTCCTCCAAAAAGCCGAGCCCGCCGCCGACGCGGCCCGTCTCCTCGGCAGCGTCACGCTGCTCGTCCTGCTGTGGGAGGTGGCCAGTCAGGTACGCCTCGAGGCCAGTTACCTCCTCGCCACCGGCCTGCTGGCCGGCTACCTGCTCGGCGCCGCCTCCATAGGCGCCATCGTTACCCACGGCCTTGACACCGCAGGAAAGCCTGGCCTCCTGCTCCCTGTGGCCATGCGTGACTTCGCCGTCGCCGCTGGAGTCGCAGCAGCCGCCTTCGGTCCCGCCTCCACCGGCCCCTTAGGCATCTACGGCCTGCTCGTCCTCCTCTTCGGCGCCCTCACCGCACGATGGGGCACCAGAGCCCCCAAACCACATCAAAGCTGAATCCCAGCCGACTTTGATCGGCTTTGCTACGGCCCGAGGTTAGGGCGTAGAGTAAAAGTGAGTTTTCCTTTGGAGTCCAGCAGGATGAGAAGCGAACCGACCCGGACCCGCAGGGGAGGACGGTAACCATGGACAAGCACTACGTCGAAGTTCTCGGACACCGGATGGCCTATTTGGACGGGGGTTCTGGATCCCCGATCGTGTTCCTGCACGGTAATCCGACTTCGTCGTTCCTGTGGCGCTCGGTCATACCTCACTTGACCCCGCTGGGTCGCTGCATCGCTCCGGATCTGATCGGAATGGGCGACTCCGACAAGCTGACCGAAAGCGGGCCCGGGTCGTACCGGTTCGTCGAACACCGCCGCTACCTCGACGCCTTCCTCGACGCGCTAGGCATCGCCGAGGGGGTGACCCTAGTCATCCACGACTGGGGATCCGCGCTCGGCTTCGACTGGGCCGCCCGCCACCCCGGTTCGGTGAAGGCCATCGCCTATATGGAGGCCATCGTCTGCCCGGTCACCTGGGACGACTGGCCCGACGCGGCACGAGACATCTTCCAGGCCTTCCGATCCCCTGCCGGGGACGAGCTGATCCTCGAACGCAACCTGTTCGTCGACGCTGTCCTCCCCGCGAGCATCCAACGCCAGCTCACCGACGCCGAGATGGCCGAGTACCGCCGCCCCTTCGCCCGCCCCGGTGAGGACCGCCGTCCCACCCTCACCTGGCCCCGAGAGATCCCCGTCGACGGGGAACCAGCCGACGTGGTGGAGATCGTCGAGCGCTACGGCGCCTGGCTGGCCACCTCGTCCCATGTCCGGAAGCTCTTCGTGAACGCGGATCCCGGCGCCATCCTGACCGGCCGTCAACGCCAGCTCTGTCGCAGCTGGCCCAACCAGACCGAGATCACGGTCCCTGGCATCCACTTCATCCAAGAGGACTCAGGCGACCTCATCGGCACAGCTATCGCTTCATGGCTGGGAGCATCGACAGATGCAGGAGACTGCACCGATGAAGGGTATAGGTAGTCGATGAGCAGAGTTGAAGTGGTGGTCTTCGACGTGAACGAGACGTTGTCGGACCTGGCGCCTATGGGACGGCGTTTCGCGGACGTGGGCTGGCCCGAGGAGACGGCGAAGATCTGGTTCGCTGGGTTGCTGCGTGATGGGTTCGCACTCACCGCCGCGGGTACGACAGGGCGCTTCGCTAACATCGCCGAAGAGACGCTCCGTGGCATCCTGGCCGGTTCGGCGTCCAGCGTCGACGCGATGGCCTCCGGCGTCGACGCGGCCGTTGAACACGTCATGGACGGCTTCTTCGAGCTTCCGGTCCACCCTGACGTTCCCGAAGGCATTCGCGTTCTTGCGGCATCCGGCGCCCGGCTCGTCACGCTGTCCAACGGATCAACCAACGTCGCGGAGGGTCTGTTAGGCACCGCCGGGATCCGCCACCACTTCGAGCGGTTGTTGTCCGTCGATGATGCTGGAGTGTGGAAGCCCGCACCCGGCGCCTATGCGTACGCAGCGAAGGTCTGTTCCGCTGTCCCCGACGCCATGATGCTCGTCGCCGTCCACCCCTGGGACATCGACGGGGCAAAGCGAGCCGGAATGAGTGCTGCGTGGATCAACCGCCGGGGACACCGCTACCCGGCCCATTTCCTCGCTCCCGATTACTCGGTCACAACCGTGTCCGAGCTTGCCGGCTGTATCGGGTAGGACCGGCCGGCCACTTTTCGCAGCAGGATGACAGCGACGGCAGATGCCGACACGGTCAGCGCAGCGAAGCTGCTCAGTCCTACGAGCGGTCCAGCGGCGTCGATCAGAAAACCGAGACAGACAAGGACCACTGCGATGACCAGATATCCGACGAGGTAGAACGCGGCGGCAGTTTGACCCCGGTCGGCTGGCGGGGCCGAGTCGAGCAGGGCGGCCTGAGTGGCACGGTGGGTGATTCCCTGGCCGACCCCCGCCGCGGCTGCTCCGACGGCGAGCAGCGCCGACTGGCGTTGCGACAAGGCCAGGGGTAGCAGCCCCATGCCTACGGCGAAAACGACGAGGCCCCACCGCATCGAAGGGCCGTTCGCGAAGCGCCTGGCGAACAGCTGCGCCGAGGCGGACATGACGAACGCGTCGAACACGATGGCTGCTCCGACGATCGGGTCGGTGGTGTGCAACACCAAGTCGGCGAAGGTCGGGCCCAGAGCGAAGAACATGGCCGTGCCGACCCAGCCGGCTGAGAAGGCGATTGCGGTGCGAACGAAGAGCGACCGCATGCCGGCTGGTACCGACGGGCGCCGGAGCTGGCCGACACCCAACCTCATCCTCGCAGCAGTGCCGGTAGACGTCGCCGGGGCAGCCCTGGTCGGAGCCAGCTGTCGCGGGAGCATCGCGACGCCGGCCAGGCCGGCGGCGAGGACGACCAGAAACACCAAATACACGAGATGCTCTGGCAAGGGTGCGTAGCGCACGAACAGTCCGCTCACCATCGGCCCGATGGCGAGGCCACCGACGACAGCAGCCGAGGCTATCGTCGACGCTCGCGCCACGTTCCCGCTCGGTTCGAGGTCGGCCAAGGCGGCTGGCCCAGCTGCCGTGACCGCCCCGCTGGCGATGCCGCTGGCTACCCGCCCGGCTATCAGCCAGCCAAGTGCGCCGGACGTAGCGAAGCACGCAGCGCTAAGGATCGAGAAACCAAGGGCTGGTACTAGGACTGCCCGGCGCCCGAATAGGTCCGACGCCTGGCCGGCCACGCTCAGCGTGGCCGCTACCGTGACCACGTAGGCGACGAAGACCACCGTCAGAGTTGCGGTGGAGAGGTGGTCGACGCTTTGGTAATGCGGGTAGAGGGGCGTGGGCAGGTTGGCGGCGGCAAGGACCGCGGCGATCGCATAAGCCACCGCCCTGAACCGCCACCCGTCCCGCTTTCCCTCCGGCTGTTCGATCACAGGACGCCAGACCGGGCGCTTGGTATCACCTTCGGCGTCACGGGGTTGACTGAGTTGCGACGACCGCTTCCAGGGCGACTATACCCTCGGTCACAAAAATTGGGCGGTGCTGACTGCCGTTTGGGCCTCGTCTGTTTGGGCTGGGAGTTGGAGACTTCCCTTCGTTCTCGGGCCCGCGCAACGGCACTCCGCAGGATCAGCTCGCCGCCTACTGTGCCGGCGGATGGCGTCAGCTTCCGATGGCGTCACGGCGGTGTCCTGCTTGCCAGTCCTCCTCGGCTCCGACCTCGTCCTCGCCGATCCCAAAGGCACGCAGCTGGGGGGTCTCCCGGAGCGACCGCTTGAGCTCGGCGAACCCGCCGAAACCTGCGAGGGCGACGACGTGGTCCCACAAAGCGACGGCGTCGTCGGCATTCGGGAGCCGGCTGATGACCGGCCCGAAAAGTGCGGTGCCCTCAGGAGGCTGGAAGTGCAGGATTGGGGTTCCGACGTCACGGCCGACCAGGGTGAGAGCGCGATCGGTCTCGGCTCCGATCTCGGAGTCGAAAGCGGCGTCCGACACCGCGCCGGCCAGTCCGGCAGGCAGACCGAGCCGTTCGAGGATCGGCGCCACGAAGCCCTCCGGGTCGTGGTGCAGGTCGGCTTGGCGACCGGGGGCGGAGTCGAAAATCTCAGCGCCATAAGCAGCGTACAGCGCGTCGACCGCTCGGCTTCCGTGGTCCTTGCGAACAGCGGCTGCGACCCTGAGCAGTTCGAGTCCGGCGTTATGGCCCCGCTCATAGCCGGCAGGGAAGTGGGTGGCGTAGTCGACCTCGGCGTTTACCAGGCGCAACGAGATGAACCGCCATTCCACGTCATAGCTGCGCTGCTGGGCGACCTTGCGCACCCACTTGCTTGTCATCCACGCAAACGGGCATACCGGGTCGAAGTAGAAGTCCAGATCGGCCATCACGCCTCTCCTCTCGGGGGGTATTCCTTCTCAACGAAGAACTTGATCGCTTCGACCAAGTCCTCGACACGCGGTCGGGCGGCGGGCATCGAGTTGATCGCCACCATGTAGATGGTCCCGTCAGCGCGTACCAAGAAGACACCCGGCTCTGCGAACAGCTCCGGTTCGGGGTCCTTCACCCCTCGGGAGATGAACAGGCCCCACGCTCGCATCGAGGCGACGCTCTGCGCGTAGCCGACTCGGAGTTGCTCCAAGTGCCAGTTCGCTACGGCGCGCTCGGCGCGCTCGGAATCGTCGCCGCTCACGGCGATCACGTCAACACCGAGCCCGGCGAGCTCTTCGACCGCCCGGTCGAGTTGGGCGAGGTAGCCCCGGCAGATCGGACAGTGCCACCCGCGGTAGAACACGACCAGCGTGAAATGCTCAGGACGTGCCTCGGCGAGCACGAAACGGCCCCCGCCGACCAAGTCGAGTTCTAGGGGAGGCGCCGGATAGGTCGGTACAGGCGTCTGTCGGACCGGAGAAGTGGACGGTGTCTGGGTCACAGCGCCGCCAGTGCGGCGAGCACGTCATCGGGCTCGGCCCGCTTGGTGTAATCGGCGTCAGCGAAACGCCAGGCGATCGTACCGTCGACGCCGATCACGTACGTGGCCGGAATCGGCAAGGTGAACGTGTCGTCGCCGTTCGCTGCGGGAAGGTCGAGGCCGAAGCCCGCGTAGACGTCCCGTAGCGCCTCGGGCAGAGTAAACACCAGGCCGAAAGACTCCGCCACCTGATTGCCTCCATCGGAGAGGACCGGGAAGGCCAAGTCGAGCTTCTCCGCCGTCGACAGCGAGGCATCCGGAGTCTGAGGCGACACGGCCACCAAGGTGGCGCCCGCCGCCTCTATCTCGGGTAGCTTGGCCTGTAGGGCTCGCAGTTCGGTAGAGCAGTACGGGCACCAACCGCCCCGGTAGAAGGCGAGCACCACCGGACCCTTCGCCAGTAAGGTCGAAAGTGACACCTTGGTCCCAGTGGCGTCGGGCAGATCGAAGTCGGGTGCTTTCGCTCCAACCCCGAGACTAGACCCGGCGATCCCCGAAGCGGCGAGGTCGGCCGTAGAGCCGTCCATCACGGCCAGGGTCTCGGCTGGGATCATTGCCCTTCCTGCTTCGTTCTGCTCCCTCAGCTGTTCTGCCAAGCTGGCTGTCATGTCTTTAGCTCCTCCAGGTATCGGTCGGCGCCCGCAGGCGTAAAACTCGTTCGTCGGACATGGGTATGAACAGACCGGCCTGTCTTTCTATTCCTTCAAGGTAGGATTCGTACGTGACCGTCCCAACCCGGAGCGCTCGGGAACGTCTAGTCGATGTGGCCAGCCGGCTGTTCTACGCAGAAGGCATTCACGCTGTAGGCGTAGACCGGGTCATCGTCGAAGCCGGCGTGGCCAAGGCCACGCTCTATGCCCACTTCGCCAGTAAGGACGAGCTCGTTGCCGCCTACCTCGCCCGACGCAGCGACCAGTGGGTGGCCGCAGTCGAGCAGCGGGTCGCGTCGGCACCCACGGCGTCAACTGAAGCGATCTCCAAGGCGCTAGTCCCCTTCGACGTACTCGCGGAGCGGGCCGCAAGCGCCGACTATCGAGGATGCCCGTTCATCAATGCCGCCGCCGAGTTCCCCGAACCAGGGCCGGTTGCCGACCAGATCACTGCCCACCGTCGACGCATCCGCGAGACCTTCTCCGACCTCATCGGCGAGCCGGGCTGCGACCCTGGGCTCCTGGCGGTGATTGTCGCCCTCTACGACGGTGCCATGTCCGCCGCCTACCTCGATCGCGAGCCTAGTGTCGTCGACCACGCCCGACAGGGCGCTGCCGAGCTCCTCTGCGGCCATGCTGACTTGTAGCTCAAGGCGCCCGCCTCGGCCGTCGCGACCCGCATCCGTAGCCGATCGCCAGGCCACAGTCGACTCCATGACCCGGAACGGGCTTATCGGAGACCAGTTCATTGAGCGTATCAGCCGACGCCTCCACGGTTCCGGACTCCTGGTACGTGCGGGTAGTCGTCTCGCTCATCTATGCACCAGTAGATATCCACCGGGGTACTATGACAGCAGAACCTTCCGACGAGGGCCTTCTTGGAAAGCGAGCGACGGGAATCGAACCAGAGTTCTCAGCTTGGGAAGGGGCCGTCGCCCCCTACGCCCATCAGGTGTTTCGTTCGTTCGGGCAGGTCAACGGCCATTTCGGCTTGACTAAGTGGAACCGGCCGCGGCCGGGTTTGACCGACCGTTGTGGCACGAATGTGGCACGACTCAGGCGTCCAGCAAAGGGTCAGCACCGGACTCCTCCGACAGTGTCGAGCCGACCAGTAGCTCGACGTCGCCGTCGGGGTAAGTAGCGACGAGGTGGAGCTCCTCCCGTGGCGTTGACGAAGCGACGCAGCCTGGAGAGCAGCAGATCGGTTCGCCGCTCGAGGCGGGAGATCTCGCTTTGGTCAATGCCCATCGCCTCAGCGACAGTCGCCTGAGCAAGAGCCCGCAACTTGCGGACCTTCGCCAGGCTCGCCTGGTGGTGCCCGATCTCCTCGCTGGCACGTTCGTAGGCGGCCTTGCCTGCCGGGTCGGCGAGAATACGATCCCGCAGCGCACCTGCTGAGCTAATGGCCTCCTCATAGTCTCCCCCGTCGCCGACCTCGCCGCTGGTCTTACGATCATCGACCGGGAGGCCCCGGCGAACGTCGGTCATCTTCTGGTCTCCTCCGTCTCCTGTATCCATGGGTCTTGGCTCGGTCATCTCGCGATCCTCCAGCCCTGCTGTGCAGCGAAGACCGTGAGTCGCCGCTCGGCTTCGGCCAGGTTGGTCGGGTACCAACGGATACCGAGGTCGGTCTTGTCACCTCCGAGGAGCAGCACCGCTCGCAGCTCTTCTCGGACCGGAGCGACGAACCCTAAGAGGACCCTGATCACCGGAGGGCCCTCGGCGTCGGGCGTCACGCTCGTCGGCGGTGTCCGGCGAAGCGATCTCAGTCCCAAGCGTGACGTGACGACCGGGTGCGACTCCGGGTCACCAAGACTTCGGCCGTGCACTGCGAGGGCATCGATGAGAGCTTGGATGTCACCAGCGACCTCGACATCCACATCGACCAACTCCTCGAACCATTCAAGGAAGTAAGGGTGGTAAACAACCTCCACTACCCAATTCCACCGCCGATATGTGCTCAACACCACATCTCCTTGGGAATGGGCATCGACTCCGCTTCATGCACGGACCACACAGGCCGGCGGTACCCGCTGCGTCGGTCGAAAATCCATGGCGGTGCTACCAACCGCTCCGACGACCACCACGCCATCGTTGGGAGCGTCGCCGGCGCCCGCCATTCCGGTCGTCCCATAGTGATGGGATGACAGAGCATTTGCGTCGCTCTTGCTGAGTGAGCCGGACGGAGGGTTCGCCCGCAGCCCAGTCCTTGGAGGGTACCGCGATGGCGGCGAGCTCGTCGGCGAAGACGGTGAAGTCGACACGCAGCGGCGCTCGGCAAATCCGCACGCCTGGAGGAGTTGTTGGCATCGGACCTAGATGGGGAGTCGATCTCGCAAGCTTTCTGGCATGCGTGCGCAGCAGGGCAACGTCGAGCGGCTGAGCGCCTGCTGAGGGCGGGCGCCGACGTCGAATGGTCACCGGACTACGCCTATGGGACGGCGCTTGACGTTGCGCTCGGGCGGTTCGCGCGGCAGCACAACGTTGTGGGGTGGCTACGCAGTCTCGGAGCGCGAGAAGCCAGAGCGGTCAACTCCGAAGAATGATGGTCGGACAGGCGAGGCTAGGGTCGGGCCGGCAGAGCGCCAATCGTCAGAGCCCAGAGACTGCTCGCAGACCTATCACATCATGATCTGAACGACACCGTCGACGCCCCGCGGAACCGCTCGAAGTCCTCGACCGACGCGCGTGAGATACAAAACCGCCCAGTTCCGGCGGGGGACTTCCGACTATCCAACTCACCTTCCGGCTGACCTCTCCCCGGAATGGCGGCCCACAACCCCATCGCCGGGAAATCACCTATCGCCGGGTTAAGGAGACGGTGTCACTATTCCTCCCCAGAGAATCGTTCCCAGGCGGATTGACGGGTCATTCCGAGTGCTTCACCGATCCGGGCCCAGCTGACCCCTCGTTTCTTGAGTGCCGCTACGTGGTGAGCCACAGCCCGGTCCACGTTCTGGTGGGCGGCGTGGGCTCGTACCATTTCCTCCAGCAGCCCCTGATCGGATAGGCCGTCCCACGCCTTGATCGTTGTCGGATCTTGCGACTCGGCTGACCGGCCGGTCTTGGGGGGTTTGGCCTCCTTGCGGGAGAGCTCTTCTGCGATGATCCGATCGCACAAGGCGACGCATTCATTGCAGATATAGACGCCGGGACCGGCGACCAGCTTGGCGACCTCCGACTGACTCTTGTTGCAGAACGAACAAGTCAAGGCCTCGAGCTCGGCGGTGTGCATTCGCCTCCTCCTCACGGTCACGGCAGTCAGGGTAAGCCTTACGGTCAGTCAGGGTAGGCCTGACATCACGGGCGAGTCAAGACTGCCGACCTGCCCCCAAACGTTGATCTTGGCCATCCCGAAACTGAGGACGGCATAACGCCCTGATCGCCGGCTGTGAGACGCCCCCTAGAGGAGCTGAATACTCTATCGGTGGGACACGACAAGCAATGACAGACACTGGGAGTGCTTATCGATGCCGACTCGGAGCGGTCCCTCCAGCTGGGCGCAGATGAGGTCCCCTGTTGTTGTGTAAGGCAGCGATGTCCCCGGCTACAGCCTGCTGGGCATCCGTTCGCCGCTACCTGGAGGTCGGTGGCCAACAGCCTTCTGTGAGCGCGTACGCACGGGCGATCACCGGCCTGTTGTGGTGGGCGTGCCCGAGGTGGGCTCTGGAGTGGGAACGGGCGGGGTCCAGACGATTGCTGCGAGGGCAGCGAGGTGGTCGTCGAACGCCCGCTGTCCGGCAGCGGTGAGAGAGAGCCAGGTGCGAGGGTATTTGCCCACGTAGCCCTTCTTGGCCTTTACGTAGCCAGTGTCCTCGAGGTTGGAGGCCTGTTTGGACAGAACCGAGTTGCTGACCTCGACTGTGTCCCTGACGAACCCGAACTCTGCTCTGTCTGTCGCGTTCAGGCAGGCCATGATCGACAAGCGCACCGGGGAGTGGATCACAGGGTCTAAGCGGCGACGAATCGTTCTGAGCGACGGTTCCGGCTCCGAAGGAACTCGTCCATAACGCGCGCCCCCGAATCTCAGGTCGAGGCTATCCCGCAACGCCGGTCCGGTGGCAGCTCCGGGATCCAGTCGACGTCGCCCAGCAGGGGTCTATGGCGCATCGTCGACGATATTCGGCGAAACCGGCGGAGGAAGATGCCAGTATTGATCGATGATCGACGCAGCCTGGTTCTTGGAAGCACCCCCAGCCGAGATCTCAGCCGCCCCAGTGATCCTACGCAGGTCGTCCCGCGCTGATACCGACGCCCTGGTCGAAGCCGTTAACGCCAGCCTCGAGCACCTCCGACCGTGGATGCTCTGGGCGCAGGTTG
>DAHYHI010000069.1:0-3680 GCA_027391075.1 Acidimicrobiaceae bacterium
CTACGCGTCTTCGACACCCAACTGCTCACCGGGTCCGCCGTCGGACTCAAAACCGTCGCACCGCTCTGCGACTTCACCTGGGACGTCGACGACCCAGGAGGTGGCGAATCAATGATCCGCTACGACACCGCCACCAACCAGGCGTCGGCCGACCAGCTAGCCGCTCGGGACTGGCTGCTCGACTACAACCACAGCGACGTCAAAGCAACCCTCGCGCTAAGACAATGGCTACACACGAAAGCCACCACCTTGCCCGCAGTCGAAGACCTGTAGCGTGGCCTTGCGCCTGGAACGACGCCGAACCCGTCGACTCGATCGTCAACAAGAAGGTCCGGCATCTACTTCGCCCGCGCGGTGGGGTGGAACGCGTGCCCGCACTGGGAGCTGGTCCTGCCGGCCGCCGACGTGGTGCAGAGTTCTCTTTATGGGACCAGCCCTTCAACAAGGAAGTCGCCGCTCGTTTACCAAGGGCTTCGCGGTCGACGGAGCGGGTGGTCGATAACGAGAGCTTCACGACCGTGGCTCCACTGTGTCGTTTGGATATGCTGGCTAAACCGTCACTACCAGCACTACGGACTTGCTCAGCCGCCGTCGTCGACCCACTCGTTGGACTCACCTACAACGCGCGTCGAGCGTTCGTTACGAGACCCACGGTGGCGACCCCTCCGCGGCCTGTGGCGTCCAGGCCACCCAGTCCAGCTCTGGCCGTCGGGCATCGTTCGGCTGTCAGCACTGGCTAGCTAATTTGTTGTCGGATTTCAACGATCTGGTCGCATCTAGGTAGGGCCGTCGACTGGTGCCGTTTGCGCCATATCATAAGGGCATGCCTCGCTATCCCGTCATCCCGCCGCCCGGCTCGACCGTGGTAGTCACCAACCCCGATGAGGACTGCTCGCCCGAGGAATTCCATGCCCTACTCGAAGAGCTGCTGCGCGGTCCCGAGCCCGAGATGGACAGCCTCGACGCCGCCCAGGCAGTGCGGGAACTGCGCGACGACGCCACCGCGTGACCGCCGTCGTCATCGACGCGTCAGTCGGAGTCGAGATCGTTGCGGACACCCGGCGAGGTCAAGCCTTGGTGCGGCTCATACCTGCCGGATCACATGGATGGGTCCCCGAGCACTTCTACGCCGAAGTCCTTGCCGTGCTACGGCGACGCTGGCTCGTCGAAGGCAAGCTAACCGAGTCACAAGCCACGGCGGCGGTGGGCCGGCTAGCCTCGTGGCACCTCCACCGAGCGTCCATCGCCCCCCTTGCTTTGCCTGCGTGGCGGTATCGCCACAACCTCACCGCTGCCGACGCCCTTTATTTAGTCCTAGCCGAAGACCTCGGCGCTGACTTCCTCACCGACGGCCACCGCTTGGCCGAAGCTCCTACCCTCCCTCCTCGCCTGAACGTCCTTCGACTATCAGCTCGGCCCGGGCCGCCGGCTGGTTCCAGCTAACGACGACGGCCCAAGCTGATGTCGAGTGGAGTACCTCGCCAAACGTCCAGGACCGAAGCGAGTTGGCGCCCCGCCCAGTGACATGCGCTCCAGGCCAGCACAAGCCGAGTTAGCGGCTCGCCGACGGTGGGCATGCGGGAGAGACCCCTGTCTCGAACACGCAGCTAATGCTCTGGCCACGAACCCATCGCGCGTTTGAGGTGGCATGAGAAATACAGGGCTGGGATTTCTCGGCGAAGCGCGCCAGCCGGCTGGCCGAACGTCCGCCCCACTCCTGACTTAATGGGCCATTGGCTCCCCTTGTAGCTCCACCTGCCGAGCCCCCAGCGGCCCAGGAGGGCCATGGAGAAGCGGATGGACCTTCCAGAAGTGTCAGCGAAGTAACGTGGTAGCTTTAAAAGCTATGAATTGCGCCCACAGGGTAATGCGCTTGGGGATGACTCCACCTGTGGCTCCACCTAGCCCGCACTACGCTCATGCCGCCTTTACGCCGGACACCACCTGGCCAGGAACGAGAACTACCTGCCAAGCTCATCACAGGGCATCCGGTCCCCCTGGTCTTGGTGCCGTTGAACCTCTTTCGACGCGTCATCGGACGGTTCGCTTCCGCTCATCTTCGTAGTGCACACCCGACGGAGGTTTCTCCGCCTTTTCCTGCAACGCTCAAGACCCCCGCTCTCTACGGACGCCCCTTGCAGTGGTTTGGTACCCCTCTCTCGTAGAGTTGACCCCGGAGGGCCAGGGAGCCAAAGCTCCTTCCTCCATCTCTTGCACAGCACTGCGGCCCCCGACACCAACGTCGAAGCGACCGCATCATCGGCACACACCGGACCCGGAGGCTTCACTACCAGGGACCTTGGCGTCTCCCCGGACCGGATTCACAACGGCTGGCTAACGAGAGCTTCCGCTCGGCTACGTCATGACCCTTCCTTCGACACTCAAGCGTCCCGAGCTACTGGACGCACGTGCATTTAGGTTTAGCTCGGTGCCGGGAGTCGAAGCCTCAGCCGGAAGGGAGGATGGTCTCCACCATCCAAGCAATGCGCTCGCGCAACTCTGGTCCGTTCATACCCTCTTCTTCGACGAGATAGCGCACCAAGTCCGCTCGCACGGTCGCTAAGAGCGCGTGCGCGGGCCATCGCGCACCCGGGCCAAGCTCGGAGTCAAGAAGGCTCGTGAGGAGTTGGTGGACGTCGCAATAGGAGGGCGAGGAGTAGACGCTAGCGGATCCGACGAAGTCTCCACCCTCAAGGGCCAGGGCAAGGTAAGCGTTATCCATTTTCAGTTGTGCAATGGCAGCAAGGATGGCGACGACACGGTCCTGTCGCGGTGCGGCCGGACCGAGAGGAGGCGGCCCTGACTCGATTTGTCGTCGCAGTGGCTCGACCCGGCGGGCGTAGACCGATCGGATCAAGGTTGCGCGGTCGCCGAAGCGACGAAACAGGGTGCCCTTGCCGAGCCCCGCCGCTCGGGCGACGTCCTCCATCGAAATTTTCTCGGGAGCAGAGGTCTCGCTGAACAGCCGATCTGCGGCGTCGAGAATGCCCTGTCGGTTCCGTGCGGCGTCGACGCGTTCTCCTCGGAGCATCGTTACCTCCCTTGCGTAGCGGACCGTAGGTCCGTATAGTAGCGAACGGACCATCGGTCCGGTTCCTGACGCAACAGCTTGGAGGTGCAGAGAAGATGACAGTTGAGTGGCGGGTGCCACCTGCGGGCGCAGAGGCCTTCGGGGCATTCCGGTACTGGCCGGAGAACCTTACCTGGTCGACTCAATTGCTGAGACTGGTGAGCTACGCCTCCCTCGGCGCAGCCGATTTCAGCGAGGTCGACAGCGTGGCCAGCACCCTTGATGTTGGCGACGAGGAGGCGTGGTACGAGGGATTCGCCGGCCTGGGCCGACGGCTTGACCAGAAGGCTTCCGCCGCTCTACTCGCCGGTCATGCACAGACCGCGTCCGAGACCTGGTACCGAGCCTGCCTCTACTACCGGTTGGCCGCAACTTTCCGCTCGATGCACGGCGAAACGGAAACCGCTTCAATAGACGACAGCCGGCGATGCTTCAGGTGTGCCGTGGAGGCCGACGACCACATCGACGTCACGTTGGTTGAGATCCCGTACGAATCCAGCTTCTTATCCGGATACTTCCTTGCGTCAGCCCATCCAGGTGGGAGTGCACCCACGATCATCGTGCTTGGTGGAATTGACGCGTTCGCCGAGGAGATGTTTTTCAAGTTGGG
>DAHYHI010000085.1:0-2689 GCA_027391075.1 Acidimicrobiaceae bacterium
GGTCTTGCAGGCAGGCGAGCACGACGAGGCCCTGGCTTCCTCCTTCGGCGACTGTGGCGGCAAGGTCGGGCAGGGGGGCGATGTTGGCTACCTCGTCTAGAGCGTAAAGCATCGGTGGGGCCGGGTGGCGCCGGTAGGTGGCGGAGCGGATCTGATCGAGGAGGCAGACGACTATCGGGGCGTGAAGTTTTTGGGTGGCAGCGGGCGCTACCAGGTAGACGGTGTCAGCGGACCTGGCGAAAGCTTCGGGGTCGAACGCCGGACGGTGGGTGGCTTGCGACTGCTTCCGTTCCGTGAGGCCACCTTCGTTGCGGCTACCGCCTTCTACTCGATCCGACATGTGCCTCGACGCCACTTGTCAATCGTCCTAGGTGAGATCAGACGGGTCCTGACGGTTGGCGGAGCGCTCCTCCTTGCTACGCACCTCGGCGAAGGGGAGGTCTACTCAGAGGAGTTCCTGGGCCATGCAATCCGTTCAACTGGCGGAACCTTATAGCAACCTCAAGAGATCATCGACAAAGTGACCTCCGCTGGATTCTCCGTTGAACAAAGAGAGGTGCGTGGTCCTTTGGCCCACGAGCATCAATCGCAGCGGGTTGGGCATCTCCCTGTTTGGCGGACAGGGGTTTATGACGCTTTATTATACTGCTGTTCCCATTCGATTGGTGGCGTTCCGTTGAGGCTTGTGTGAATTCTGGTGGTGTTGTACCAGTTGATCCACCGGAAGATCGCGCGGCGTGCCTCGGCTCGGGTAGCGAACACCCGGCCTTGTAGACATTCCCGTTTGAGTGATTCCCAGAAACTCTCCGCCACAGCATTGTCATAACAAATGCCAGTTCTTCCCACGGAGGGCAGAAGTTTACGCTCCGCGCAGAAGTCGAGGTAGTCGTTCGACGTGTACTGGCTGCCTCGATCCGCGTGCGCTATAACACCGGCGGCGCTACCGCCCCTGGCGTCTAAAGCCATGCCGAGCGCGTCGAGGACCAGCCGTGTGCGCATATTGTCGGCCATCGAGTACCCGATCAGCCTCCTCGATCCCAGATCAAGCGTCGACGCCATGTACAGCCAGCCTTCCCCTGTGGGAACGTAAGTTATATCCTGACACCACGCCACGTCGGGGGCGCCCGGAGCGAAGTCACGGCCGACCAGGTCAGGAATCTGATAGCCGTCAGGGCCGGGAAACGTAGTCTGCAGCTTACGGCGTCGGTGCCGGCCGACCATGCCAGCTTGGCGCATCAACCTTCGCACCCTCTTGACGTTCACAACGTGACCCTTCCTGCGCAGTTCCTTGCACATCCGCGGCACACCATAGTTACCGTCGGCCTGATTCCACAGCTCGCCGATCAACGCCGCTAACTCCTGCTCGGCTATCTGGCGGTCGGTCGGCCCCGCCTCTTCACGCTCACGCCAGTCGTAGTAGCCCGACGTGGACACCCCCACCGCCTCGCACGCAACGCTGACCGGGAACCCGGCTGCCTTCTGGTCCTCGACACAGCCGTAGCGGCTCACTGTGTCGAGTTCTCTTTCACCCAGAAGGCCATCGATCGTTTGAGCAAATCGCGCTCCATCCGCAACTTCTCGCATTCGGCTCTCAGCTCGACCAGCTCGGTCCGCTCATCGGCGGTCATCCCCGCCCGCTCGCCTCGCTCGACGCGCTCCGCGGCAACCCAGTTACCGAGCGTCCCGGCGTTCACCCCGAGCCCGCGACCAACATCGGCGATCGGCCGGTTCTCATCGAGAACCATCGCGACAGCATCACGACGAAACTCAGGAGAGAACTTCGCCGGACGCCCACTCGACGTTCGCTTCCTCTCAGACATACACACATCCTCCTATAAGACGTGACCGCCCAACAGGGATACCCTCACATCGAGGATCTGCTCGATGAGTGCCCAGGCGGTGTCCCAGTAGTGGTGGGTGAGGACGTTGCGAAGGTCGACGATGCTTCGCCATGGGATCTCGGGACGATCGATCTTGAACTCGTCGCTCAAGGCGTTGGCGGCTTCGCCGATGACGCCGAGTTCGCGCATGACCGCGGACCGGAACATGTCGTCATCCCTGTCGCGGAGGGCTCGCCATCGCTCGACCTTGGCTATTGCTTCGAGGATGTCGGCGGTCCGCTCTGCGTCGCGGCGACCATGGCGTCTCACAACGGACGGGCTTCTGCTAGGACTTGGCTTCTGATGCTCCGCTTCAGCATCTCCGGCGTGGCGATGTCGACTTCGACACCGAGTACATCGCTGATCTCATGGCCGAGTTCGATCAGGTCGAGCAAGCGAAGACGATCTGGGGGAATCTCAACGATGAGGTCCAGGTCCGACTCGGCGTCGTCTTCTCCTCGTGCCACCGATCCGAACACGAGCACACGCTGGGCACCGTGGGCGACAGCCAGACGCCACACGCGCTCCCGGTTGTTGGCCAACAGCTCGCTCGGGCGCATCCGCTCCTGACAGGCCCCGACGATTCGTTCCATCGTTCGCACTGTCGGGACGGTCCGCCCTTGCTCGTATCGGTTCACCGCCGGCTGGGACGTACCAGCCCGCCGGGCCAGCTCGGCTTGGGACAACCCAGCAGCAATACGCGCCGCCTGGATACGCTCGCCCCGATCATTCATACCCGAACTATACCTTCGTGCAGTCACTGGGATCGCTCAGATCGAGACCAGCAGTCATCGTCACCCTTCCTCCGA
>DAHYHI010000016.1:0-2458 GCA_027391075.1 Acidimicrobiaceae bacterium
GGGTGCGATGGAGTCTCTGTTCGGCTAACTCTCGTTCGAGTTAGGCACCCCGTTAGGCACCCCAAACTCGTCATCGATGTCCGACCAACCGCATAAGTGCTGGTCAAAGGGTGGAGGCGATGGGAATCGAACCCACGAACCTCTTGCATGCCATGCGGTCCCGGGGCCGTTTTCTGACCACGGACGAGACCCAGAATATGCCGTTGACCAGGGGTTTTGTCATACCGGCCCAGACCGCCTCTTACCCCTGTTCCGCGACAGATCGCGCACGGATCGCGCACGACGGAGGGATCCGTCCCGCGCCGGCGTCGGTGCGGATCGGGTCTTCTACCTGAACGAGGGACTACCGGGGCCGCCCGGACCTCGACGGGCAGCTGCTGTTCATGGTCATCCGCGATGAGGTCGCCGACGACCTACGGGCCGGCCCTGGCGAGGTCTCACCTGCCGTCGCCCTGGTGGACGTGCTCGGCTTTGCCGACGCCCGCCAGCGACACCTCGCGGCCGAGCTGCTCGCATCAGCTGTCCGGCGGCTCAAGTCCAGGCCGAGCCCGTCGTGACGGTCGAGCCCTGCCAGCTGACGCCAGCCGCCGAGGAAGGCTGGGCAACCCTGTTGCCCTGGACGGCGGCTCCCCGCCGACGAGCGCACGATGCCGCGTTCCGCCGCAGTCGCTGGATCTAGGGCTTCTAGGGCAGGAGGTTCAGGGCAGTGACGTGGTTGGGTCGCACCACGGTGAAGTGGCGTCGATCGAGGGTGGCCACGTCACTGATAGACCTCCGTTCGGCGGCGGCAATGACGGAGCTGTCAACGGATCCCAATGGGAGATCCTTATAGACCTGGACGAGTTCGGCGATGCGTAGCCAGTCTTCTGCTGTGACATGCTCGGGGATCAGATTGCCGGCGGCGAAGTCACCCAGGAACCGGACTTCGGCGTCGTGGCCGAGTCTGGTTCCGAGCAGGTAGACCACTTCGGTGACTACCAGGATGGGTACGAGGAGCGGGCCAGGATGGGATTCGAGCAGCTCGAGGCACTCGGTGTGGTGGTCGTCGTCTGCGTCGACGTACGCGTAAAGAGGGCCGGCGTCGACAAGGAGGGCTATCGGGAGACCTCGTCGCGGAGGATCTCTTCGATGCGGATTGAGACGTCAGATGAGCCGCTCCTACCAGCGGCGGCGGCGATCAATTTCCGTCGACCCGGTCGACCACCGAGGTGAGCCTCGATCGCTTCTCTGGTGAGTTCGGACACGGTTGAACCTCGTCGCTCGGCCTCGTGACGGAGGCGAGCATCGAGATCGTCGGGGAGCTTGACCGTGGTCCGCTTCATGTATGCCAGCATACCCTCGGCATTGAGGCTGCATGTGGGTATTCTCCGTGGGGCTCCTGGCGGAGGCCGGCGACCGGCCAGGAAAGTCGATCGCCGAATCGCGCGCTCATGGGCAGACTCGGGCGTAACCGGATGCGCTCATGTTCCGGGTGTCCTGCCAAGACAGGGGCTTGCGCGTTCACTCGGCCCCCCGTCAACGAGGGGCGGTGCCCCATGCGAGGCTGACGACGGGTTTGAGCGTCAGGCGAAGGTCGCGGACTTCTTCTGGACGGAACAACAGGACCAGGGCCTCTTCGTGGAGCCGATCTACTTGAACTTCCCGGATACCAGCCAAGCTGAGATCCACCAGAGAGTGGCCAAGGTGGCGGACCGTAAGACGCCCGTCCTCGTAGCCCGGATTGAACGAGAACACGACTTCGTGATCGCCCCGTGCCGTCTCGAAACGGACCGAAGCGTACGGGAAGTACTCGGCCCACGGACCGCCCTCATCGTCCATCGGCTCGGACTCGAACAGCCACAGGAGTTCGTTCACGTCCGGGATTGGCTCCATCATCAGCCAAGTCTGCCTCGCTGGCATGTCACCGCGGAGGTGCGCGACCCGCCCGTCGGACACCGATCGACTCGGCGCTCCCGAGCCGGACGGCACCAGCGGTTCAAGCCGCTCGGGATGGAACGATATGCGTCAGGTCGTGCTCGTGCTCGACCATGATTCCCACCGCGGACGCAGTTCCGGCAGGAGAGCTTCCAGGTAGCGTCGGGAGTCCTCCACAGTCGCCAAGGGCAGCGGGAGTCCGACGGCCCAGACGCCCCAGCGCCCCTCGACGGGAGGGATGATCTCCTTGAAGTACGCGTCGGGCACTTCGGATTCCCATACCAGCCCGCAGCGGGAGTCGTCTGGAGCTACCACGAAAGCATCTCCCGCAGTGTCGGGCGACGCCAGGAAGTCTGTGATGACCCCGAAGCGAAAGCCCTCGACCTCGGTCCCCTCCAGTATCGGAAATCCGTAATAGATGGGAGCCCCGCTCGGTCGAGACAGGAACGCGGGGGTTCCAGGCTTCCCAGAAACGGTCGACGGGTCGAGCTTGAGTGGGCGCCCCTTCGGCTGTTGGACGCGTCGGCGTCGGAGCATCCTCCCA
>DAHYHI010000119.1:0-28268 GCA_027391075.1 Acidimicrobiaceae bacterium
GTTCGTGTCTGGGAGCATGAGGATCCCACGGATGCCGCCCGGAGGATCTCCGAGTTCCTAGTTCGGGATTCGATTCCATCGGCCGTTCCTCGCGTACCCGCCGCCGGTCGCCCAAGGCTTGGGGCCGGTCACCCTCTATAACCCGTGACGATGCGGATCCCATGGTGGCGATGCTTAGGAAGAAGGTCCTTGCCATCGAGCACGTCTTCGGCGTACCGTCTACATCACCTCGTAGACAACGTCATTAGGACCGCGCACGGGGATCACAGAAAGAGAAAGCATCATGGACACTCCCAAGTGGAGCGAGTCGGACTTCGCGCTTACGACGCTGACCGACCTCGGGCTGCTCGACCCTATTAATCGAGTCAAGAAGCAGGAGCTGGCGGAACGGATCATCCCGATCCTGACCACGGGCCACAACGTCACCGAGGCGAGCCAGGCCCAGGTATCCAGCAAGGGCGTCGCAAAGACGCAGACCCCGGAGCTATTCCTCGAAGTGTCGCCGAAGTACTGGCGGCCCGACGAGGACGGAGGCTCCGAAGAGGAGCGACAGGGGATGCACGCCCTGTCAGAGCTGATCTGGGGCGAAATCTCCATCAGCGGGACCGTCCAGCACAACCTGCCGGGCCGCTTCCTCCTCTGCCGGACAAGCGTTCCTCGCATGGCCACCAACCCCGTAGGCGGTCCCTCCCCAACCAAAGTTCAGGTCACATTTGTGACCGAGAACGCCGATGTGGCGAACGTCTTCTTCGTCACCCCGCAGACCGGCTCCCTTGTTCGCAAGGCGGAGTCCCTGACGAAGCAGCTGGACCTGGCCATCGAACGCATGCCCGAAAATGCTGACAACGTGGCGGCGCTGCTGTCACCCGCCGTCCAGGCCGCCGTGAACAAGCTGTCCGAGATCACGCAGCGCGCTGGGCTCCGGCTAGCCGTTACTTCCGAGGGCAAACTGGCGCTCGCCAGCGGCGGCAGCAATAAGCGGGTCTCCTAATATGGGGGGCAACTCTGCCCCCGCCTTCGATGCCGTGGGGGACTCGGACGATTTGTCCGAGTCCCTCGGGGTTTCTGATGACGGGGAGACCGAGACGGACCTCACCTACCAGGAGGCCGTCGAACAGGGCCGGAAGCTGGTCCAAACGGCTGAGCGGGATGAGCAGAACCGCATCAAGGACGACTCCACCAGGTGGGCGCTCGGTGACCTCATGGTCTCGATGTGGCCACGGGTGGAGAGAACCAAGGAAGAGGCCTCGCTAATCCAGGAGAAGCTGTACCGGTTCGCCATCGCCATCGTCTACAAGCCGGCGATGATCAAGGACTGGTACTACGTCGCTCAGCAGTGGCCACCCGGGACTCGGGTGGCGGACAAGTCATTTGCCCAGCACTCCAAGCTGCGGTCGAGGTCTGACAAGGGCTGGGCGCTCCTCGGTATTCATCAAGGAGCGGATAGCGACGCCGAGAGCCTGAAGCATCTCAACCAGGCTCAGATACGCAAGGTAGAGAAAGTCCTTCAGTCCATCGAAGCGCTCGACGACGAGACCAGTGCAGTGCTAGATGCCGTCGTCGGGCGGTTAACTCCGAAGAGCCAGCGTCCCGCAAAGAAGATCATCCAAGCGCTGCGGGCCAAGGAGAAGCAGGCCCGAATCGAAGCTGAGAAGTGGCGCAAGAGGAAGTCGCCTCTGGTAGCGGTTTACGAGCACCAGGCGTTTTTGCTGAGCGCCGCTGCGCGCACGCAGGCCCTTGTCGAGTTCAGTGAGGAGTACACCACACAGGCTGAGCGGGACTACATCCGCAAGGTCATCGAGGGTACCGTCTACGTGAATCAACTGGCCCTCGATGAGCTGCTGGACATTCTCAACGAACCGGTCTCGTCGGAGCGCGAAGCCGTCATCGTCGATGCTCAGGACGCGGTGGTCAAGAAACAGCTGGAAACCGGCTGACGCGTTGAACGCAGTGTCCGCGGGCGGCCAACAGTGAGACGCTGCTGTCCCGCGTTTATCCCGCGGCCGCAGCGAATCGGCGGCGGCCCCCGAAGGACGCGCGCCCGCTCTGACCTGGGCCGATGTGTCGTCGACGGTCGCCAAAAGGCAAGCGAGCAGCACTGATAATGCTGAGGTCGGTGGTTCGATTCCACCTAGCCCCACTGGAAAAGTCCTGGTCAGACTGCATATTTTGGGCGACCAAATCCATATCGAGCGCAGCACTTGGCCGCTTGGTGTGCAGAGCGGATTTCACGGCCCTGACCAGGGTGTTCAGCCGTATCCGTGATCGGGTGGTCGCTGTGCACCACAACTGGCACCACAAGAGCGCCGGTGGTCATCGCCGCCTTTGAATGGATGCTCGGCAGGTGTATCGGGGACCGATCCGGGCGAATGATGGCCCGGCATGTGGAGGGCCTGATGGCCGTCATGGCATTCGGCTCGTTCCTGAGCCTCCGAGCTCCTGGCCGTCACCTCTGACGCCGTGTCCCGAGCGCATCGTCTCCTGCGCCCTACTGCTGCCGGTCATGCCATGTCAGCAAGGCATCGTGCAGCAGGGAGAAGCGGACCCGTTCCTGCTCCAAGCGCAGGGCAGGGCCGAAGGTGCCCTCTACCAGGTCCTGGTAGAGAGCCTGCTCGTCAACGGTCAGATGGGGCAGCAGCCGGTTGGTGGGCGCAGGCTCGGTGACCCACTGCTGGCGGTGCGCCAACAGGGTCCGGTGATCCATGAGGATGGACTGGACCGATGGCAAGCGGCTTCGCAACCGGTTCAGGATGTCGAACCCGTGTGTGTCGATGTCGCCCCAGTAGACGATCTCCTTGCCCGGGAGCCATGGCAGGCTGGGCACACCGCCGAGGGCGAAACCGGATCCGAACACGACGATGGCGTTGGGAACCGACGGGAAGGCCAGATACGTCACCTCGTTCTCCACCACGAACACCGTCGAGATGCCCGGGGGGCGAGCAGCCAACTCCTCGGTCCGGACTGTCATCTCCGTGTAGCCGACTGGCCCGCTGCCGGGCGTGCGGAACCGTGTGAAGGTCGGCTTGTCCAGGAACCGGAACTTGCGGGCGAACGTCGGCGGCATAGCGGTTTGGTCGACTCGCTCAGCAGGCAACACGACTGTCAGCAGATGGTCGAGCAGCTTGTGGTGGCGTTCGACGAACTTGGTGTCCACTCCGTCCACGTCGATCTGGCGGACGTAGAAGCGGGACGTGTCGTGACCCTCGATCCACGTCACGGTCGCCAGCATCTGTTCCCACACACCAGCGTGCTGGAGGGCGACGGTGGGGTGGGCAGTGACCCAGCCGACGAGCGCAGGTACGACATTGCCAGTTCTGGCGATCAGGTCGTCGAGCAGGTGGACGTCGGAGGTGGTACCGAGGATCAGGCACAACTGCTCGAAGGACTGCACTGTCACCCGGGCCGGAACCAGGTTGGTACCCAGGTTCCGGCTGCGGACCTCTCTGTGCTCGACGCAGAAATGGCGGGCATCCCGCTCGAAGCGAGCCAGCCAACTCCGGGAGGCATCGAGACGCTCCAGCAGGTCTGCGGCCTCCGGTCCATTCACCGGAAGTGTCACGGGCTGCCACGGCTCACCGGCTGCGTAGGCCTTCAGGTAGACGCCGGTGTCCCATCGGCGCCGCAGTGTGGCGACGAGCTGATCGGCACCGGTCCACGCCGGCGGCACGGCGGGCCGGCTGGGGGTCACGCGGCGGGACCGGGCGCGGCAGCGGACACACCCGGGCCGGTCGAGTTGAGCCGCTGGCGGAACTCGGTGATGCTCAGCGATTGGAGCCGCGAGTAGCTGCCATTGGGGTTGTCGACGAACCCGACCGACGAGACGTGGGGTTCGATCACCCGGATTTTCTGTAGCGGCGTCACGATGAGCAGCTGCAACCCGAGTCGCGTGAACAGGCTCAATGCATAGCGGGTCGACGCCTCCGAGCCCCGGCTGAAGGCCTCGTCGATCACCACGAACCGGAACGCCTTCGACTTGCCGCTGCCCCAGTCCAGTTTGAACTGATAGGCGAGGGAGGCGGCCAGGATGGTGTAGGCGAGTTTCTCCTTCTGGCCGCCGGACTTGCCGGCCGAATCGCTGTAGTGCTCGTACTCGCAATCGTCGTCCCGCCAACGCTCGGACGCTGAGAACACGAACCACTGCCGGACGTCGGTGACCCGGTGGGTCCAGTTCCGGTCGGCGTCGGCCAGGCCTTCCCGTCCCCGGAAGCGGTCAATCAATGCCTTGACCTGCAGGAACTTCTGCTCGGAGTACTGGTCGCTGCGGTCGGTGCTGACGATGTTGTCGGTGCAGGCTCGGAGGTCGGCCCGGAACTGCCGGACGTCGGTGTTGGGGCTACTCCCGGCGATGAGCCGGATGTAGCGGCCGTCGTTGTAGTCGATGCCCTCCAGCGACGCGTTGATGGTCTCGATGCGCTCGCGGATATCGCGCTCCTGGGCGTGGAGCTTGGCCGAGAACCCGGCGATGTCGCGAATGGTGTTCTGGTTGAGGTAGTCCTTGAACTCCCGTTCGAAACGGGGGAGGTCGTCATCGGCAACGCGACGGTGCAGTTCCCGGTAGTCGCCGCCCGCTTCGACGGAGTCGTCCATCTCCGCCGTCTCCGCCGGGTAGCGGTGCCGGAACTCGGTCATCGCCTTCACGGTCCGGACCCGTAGGCGGTTCTGGCTCTCCTGGAGCTTCTGCTGTTGGCGGGCGATCACTTCTCGCACCGCCTGCTCGGCCCGGACCAGGCCGGTGCCGTCCGTGAGCGGTCCCTCGCCGTGCGCCGCGAGGAGACCGCCGACGGCGTCGCGCTCGGATTCGGGGAGGGCACGGTCGGCGTTGGTCGCCAGCGTGGTCTCGGCCCGACGGAGCTCCCGCTGCGCGGCCTGGCGCTGATTGTCGAGAGCTCCTCGGTCGGTGAGCAGGCCGTTCCGCCGCCGGTCGTGCTCGGCGATGGCGGCGACGACCCGGTCGAGTTCGGCGTTGAGCGCGGACAGGCGGTCGGAGGCCGCGAGGATCCGTCGCCTTTCGTCCTCGAGGGCGGCTATCTCGTTGACGAGTCTCTCCCAGTCCAACTCCTCCCAGGTGGAGTAGCCGGCCAGGCCGGCGAGGGCGCGCAGGCTCTCGGCCACCGCGGCCGTCTCTTTTTCCCTGAGCTTCCGAAGCATTTCGGCCCCCGAGATGCGTCGCTGCAGCTCCGCGGCATGATCGATGAGCGCCTCGATCTTGGCCTCGTTCGTCCAGCCGAGAACGTAGCGCCGCCGATCGTCGATGCGGCTGCGGTCGTCCTTCTCGTGACGTTCGCGGTCCTTGATCTGGCCGGCCCGGGTCAGTGCCTTGGCGCTGTAGCGGAACTCCGCCATGGTGTCGACGCAGGCGTGGTTGGCCCGGCGGCCGAGCTCGGACTGCAGCCAGGCCCGCAGCGGCGTGTCCGGCTTGATCTCCAGGTGGTCGAGGAGCAGCGGTAGGCCGCCCGGGCGGTTCGGCGCCGGCGCGGCCACGGAGGTGGGCGGGACCCGGTAGTAGACGAGCCGGGCAGCGAGGTGGCGTTCGTTGATCCAGGAGGACACCTGTTCATAGGAAACGTTCGGAACCAGCAGGGACAGGGCGAAGTTGTGCAGTACCCGCTCGGCTGCGCCCTCCCAGTCGGCCGACTCTGGCCGCACCTGGATCAGCTCGCCGGCGAAGGGGAGGTCGTCGGGATCGAGTCGGAGGTCGGCGCAGAGGGCGGCGCGCAGCTCCAGGCTGACGGCGGGCAGGTTGGTGCGGCGGGTCTGGAGGCTGCGCAGCTCGTCGTTGACGGACCGGCCGTCGGCCTCTACCTTCTGCAGCTCGACGTGAGCGGCCGTCAGTTGTGTCTGGGCCTCGTCCTGCTGCTGGCGGAGCTCGGTGTCCCGGGCCGCCACCTGGTCTCTCGTCGCGCTGAACTGCGTGGCGCTGGTGACCGCCTCGAGCCCGGCGCCGTTAAGGAGTTGGTTGAACTCCCTCAGCCGGTTGCGTCGGGCCGGCTGTTCCTTGTGCAGTCGCTCGATCTCCGCCGCGATGACGGCCAGCCGGTCCCCGCCGTGGCCGGCGATCTCGGCTTTCAAACGGTGCTCGTCGTCCCGAAAGTCGGTGAGTTGGCGGCCCACCGTCTCGATGTCGGTGTCGACCCGGTCGATCTCGGTGCTGAGAGCGCGCAGCTGCGACCCGAAGATCTCCTGCGCCCGCTCGGCGAAGAACAACCCGAGGAGTGCTTGCCGGGCGGTCAGCTTCGCCATCGTCTCGGTGGTCTGGTCGTAGGCGTCGAGGTCGGCCACGAGCGGGGTGAGCAGTTCGAGTTGTCTGCGGGCCTGCACGACCGCGGCGTGGGCCCGGGTCAGGTTCTCGAAGTCGTCCACCAGCGTCTGGATCTGGGCTTTGGTGTCGAACGGCTCGAGCGTGGCTGCGCACGAACTCGTTGAGGTCGTCCACCGCTTTCATGGAGACGGTCTGGTGGAACAGCTCCATGGCCTGCTCGGATTCGATGCCGAGGCGGCGCCGGAACTCCCGCCCGTAGTCGGGGAAGGTGTCGCTGACATTCGCCCCGCCGGCTCGGAGGCGGCGCTTCAACGGCGCCAGATCAGTCCCGAAGTCGAAGAAGTGCTCCCGTATGGACAGGGCGGTGTCGGCGACCACGAAGAACCGGTCGGGTTGACCGGGCTGGCCGGGCTCCCGGGGGCGAAACACCTGGGCGAGAGTGACGGTCGTGGCGAAATCGGCGTTGATGAACACCCCGAGGATTACGGAAAAAGTGTGGGCGTCGCGCAGTCCGACCGCTCGCGAGGTTCCGGTCGTCTCGTTGCGTTCGGACTTGTAGTGCCCTTCGACGTAGGACCGAAGATCACGCTCCCGGGTGCCCGCTCCGGCGGCCCGGTTGTAGGAGATCCGGTGCGCGGGCAGGAGCAGCGTGGTGATGGCGTCCACCAGCGTCGACTTGCCTGAACCGATGTCGCCGGTCAGTAGGGCGTTGCGCCCGTCCACGTCGAAGCGCCACACCTCACGGTCGAACGTTCCCCAGTTGTAGACCTCCAGCCGGTGGAGGCGGCCGCCCGGGAGGCGGTCCGGTTGATCGGACTCGAGGTCCATCATGTTGAACAGGGCCTGCGCCATCAGTCGGCTCCCTGGTCGGTGCCGGTCCCGGCGAGCAGGTCGAGGTACTCGTCCAACCGGCGGTCCAGGTCGGCCAACCACTGGCCGTCGACGTACGCCTTGAGGATGCGGCGCACTTCGAACATGTCCTCCTCGTTGCGCATCCGGCGCAGGAAGCCCATGTCCACGACTCGGTTGATGTGCGCGTCGATGGTCTCGACGATGCGAGCTTCGTTGGAGGAGTCGGGGAGGTAGAGGCGCAGCATCTCCACGATCTGATCCCGGCTCAGCACGAGGCGGGGGTCGGAACTGCTGGCGTCGAATTCCGCCAGGCGCTTGCGAAGCAGGGCGAGCAGCACACTGACGTGGAACGACAGGGTCCGCCGGGCGATCAGCCGGGGGATTTCCGGGTCGTCGTCGTTGTCCGGCCGGGTCCGCAGGTAGGCGTAGCCCTCGGCCTCGTCTACTGTGACGTTGAGCCCTATGACCGACAGGTAGTCAGCCGCTTCGCGCTGGAGACGGAGGAGCGAGTCCCAGGTCTGCTCGTGGGTGTCGCGGTAGACCGGACCCTTCAGCAAGCTGATCACGACCGTCGGGATTTCGGCGGATCGGGGAGCGGCGGCGTCGCTCACGCGTTGTCCACCCGCTCCCGGCTGAAGGTGACCCCGGGCATGTCGACGATCCGCTCGACGTCGTCGTCAGTCCAGCCGATCTGCTCGCGGTGCTGGTCGTCGAAGACCACCGCCACGCCGCACTCTCCGAGCTCCGCAAGCGACAGGTAGCCGATGAGCTCGGCCAGCCCCTGCTCGAGCGGAGCGGCCGCCACCACGTCCCGCAGCCCCACCTGCGGACTCGGGCCCAGGCGGTCGAACACCCGCCGGACGAGCTCTTCCCGGTCGATGTACACCTGATCCACGAGAGCGGCAGGGTCGAAGTCGTCGCGGCCGGCGTCCGCCCGGTCGCTGGCGATAGGGGTCACATTGGGCCGGCGGTAGAGCGGACGCTCCATCGGCAGGTTGACCGGCACTCGCGAGTCGTCCATCTCTGTGGTCACCGGCGGGTCCTTGTGGTCGCGGAGGCGGAGAGCCTTGCCCTCGATGGTGCGCAGCAGGTCGAACACTCTCCGGTTCTCCAGCCACACCTGGTCGTCGAGGAACCGACGCAGCTGCTCGGACAGCAAGCGCACCGTCGCTTGGGTCCGCTCGCTGGCGTCGATCCAGTCGTAGTGCACCTGCGAGAGCCGGTCGTCCCTGCCGGCGATCTCGAGGCTCCGCACCCGTTCGAGCAGGTCGGTGAGCTCCTCTTGGCGTTGGTAGGAGAGGAGGAAGTCGTAGAACGCCTGGAAGCTGCGTCCCTGGTCGGACTCGGCGATGCTGTCCCGGTTGCCCAGGACGTTCTCGAGGAGGGCTCCCTTGGATCCGGTCCAGCCGGCGATCTGCTGGCGGAGGTCCCGATCGAGGCGGCGGAAGTTCGCCTCCACCTCACGAAAGTCGGCGAGGAGTTCCCTGGCCGTTTGCGCGAACTCTTGGTAGCGGTCCCGTAGGCCGGCCGAGTCCAACAGCGCGACGTCGCCGCCCTCCACCCGCGCGATCTCCTCGTCGATCTCGGCTCGGCGCCGGCGCAGGTCGGCCAGCCGCCGTTCGGGGTTGTCGTCGGTTCCGTAGACCATCTGGCGTAACAGCTCGAAAACGGTGTTGAGCCGCGACTCGGTGCCGACGAAGTCCCGGCCGCGCAAGTCCTCGACCCAAAGGAGCGTCTTCTCCACGACGGGCGAGATGTCGTACCTGGGTTCGTCAGAACCGGGCGGATAGTACTTGCGCAGCCAACCCCGCTCCGGAGCGGCCCAGTCGTCCAAGTAGGCCTGCGCCGTCTTGGGAAAGCGCTCCTCACCGAAGTGCTCGTTGAGTGCGTACAACTCGTCGTCGAGTGCACTAACCAGCTCGGTGGCGGCCAGATGGGCGACGTTGCGGTCGACGAACACCCGCCCGAGGAAGCTGAGCACCAGCGCGGCGTTCCCGGCCCGGACCAGGGTCCAGGCGGGGCTGCGCTCCCGAAGTTGCTCAATCTCGTCGTATTTCATGTCTCAGGAGCCGTGTGAGCCGACCTCTCCCCTTCGGGGCTCCAAGGAGGGGACGCCATCGAGGATATGACAGGGGTAGGACGGTGACCCGTGACCCACCGCGCAGACGCCGTACCCGTCAAATGCCGTGCGGAGATCCGTAGTGATGGACTTGCCGGGTGGACGGGTCAGCCCCATAGAGCGCATATCGGCAGAGCGAGGATGCGTTCGCCGAGTTCGTAGATGCGGGTGCCGGTATGAAGGACTACGCCGCGGGTGAACCGCTCTCCAAGTCGGTCTCGAAGCCATGCCAGGTGTCTGGCATCTTGTGCTCGGGGCGCCGACGAAGCCTTGATCTCGAAGGCCAGGACCGTTCCGCCTCCCAGCTCGGCCATCAGATCGATCTCGTGCCGGCCGTGCTCTTCGCGTAGGTGGTAGATCCGGGGTCGGGTGGTGGCAACGGCGATCTCCGCTCGGAGCTGGCTTGAAACAAAGGTGTCCAGGAGGCGGCCCAGGAGGTCGCCGTCTCGTAGTACTGCTGTCCGATCGACACGGGTGAGGCTGGTGGTCAGTGCCGCGTCGATGAGGTAGCGCTTGGGTCGGGAGGACAGGCGCTGCAGCCGGTTGGATGTCCATGACGGGACCGCCTCGATCAGGAACATGTTCGTGAGGAGCCGCTCATAGCTGTCGGCGGTCCGTCGGTTGATCCCGGCCGCCTCGAAGATCGTCGAGTCTGCAACTGTCCCAGCGGTGTTGAGGGCATAGGTTTCGAAGTAGCGCCGAAGGAGCGCCGGGTCCCGCACCGCTCCGATGGCCGGGGCATCTCTGGTCACCACTTGGTCCACGTAGCTGTCGAGCCACGCCACCCGGGCTTGTGCAGTCAGGCCGAGAGCGGGCTCGGGGAACCCGCCTACCAGCGCCAGTTCGATGTAGCCGGGAAGGTCGGGACGTTGCTGGGGTAGCGGCGGTGCCTCGCCCGCAGCGAAGCGGTCGATGAAGTGCCCTGCACTCGGTCGGCCCTCGAGCTCGCCGACAGTCAAGCCGTACATGGGAACTCGGACGATCCGACCGGTCCCGGGCCAAGTCGTCGCCTCGAGATCCGCTCTGACCGATCCGGTGAGGAGGAAGCGTCCCGGTCGGGCCTCTCGGTCCACGGCTCGCTTGATGGCGCCCAGGACGCCGGGGACCTCCTGCCACTCGTCCAAGAGGACCGGTTCTTCACTTGCGGCGAGCGCGGCGTCAGGATCAGCCTCGAAGGCGACGGCCTCGGCAGGACGGTCAAGGTGAACCACCGACCGTGAGAGTCTCTCTGCCGTCGTAGTCTTGCCGGTGGCACGAGGCCCGGTGACCATGAGTGCCGGCAGTTCCGAGAAGAGATCGCGAAGACGCGAGTCGACGATCCGACGCTTGTACTCTGTCGGCGACGCCACCGTATCAGGATACCAGTTTTCGACGTTAGTCAGTGCCACTTTTCGACAGCAACTAGCGCCGTGTTCCGACATGTGTCGAGGGTTCGCCAAGCGAGTCCACACCGACGGGTCGTCTCCAGCCGGATGAGCCCGCGGCGACTTCTTGAACGGATATGAAGGAGTGTGGGAAGGCATGAGCAGAGGCGGTCTACTTACGGTCGGTGAAGCCGCAGAACTCGTCGGCGTCGACCCCCGTCGGATCTACGAGTTGATCGATGCCGGGCAACTGCCCGCGAAACACCTCAAGGGTCACGGAATCCGACTCGCCCGGGACGACGTCGATGCTTACACGACTCGCCGCGGCGGAATCGCCTGACAGAATGCGCCAGGTTGCCGATGGCGGCAAAATTGCTTGCCAATAACCGGGCGGCCAGCTTATAAATATCCGAATGATCGTGGTGCTTCGATCAGCGATTTTTGCACCACGCCTACACCACAAGCGAGGGGGAGGAAGGGTCGTCGAAGGTCAGGGAGGGTCACGCAGAAAGCTCCGCTGAGCAGGCAGTTCACGAATCGGCCCAGGTCAGCGAGCCGCCGTGAGCAGACCTGATAAAGCTGAGGCCGATGGTTCGATTCCATCTAGCCCCACCCCTGACCAGGACTGTTGCACCGACTCGGTGCGGGAGTCCCGGTCTTGCACCACATTGCACCACAAGAATCTCTGGCCCGGTGGGGACATCTCGTCAGGGGCCATGAGTTCAGCATCGTCTCGACTGACGAGCAGCATTTGTGTAGGGCCTGAGTGGGGGGCATCCAGCCCATGAGCTCCGGAGCGCTTTCGCGGAGGCATCAGGGGTGTCACTCACCAGATTGAATCACGAGAACTCTGGTCCGGTGCTGACGTCAGCAGGAGGGACGTGACTTAGCATCGTGCTGCCTCGGGCCGGTCAGCTTGTGGCCCCACCTCGGTCCTCATGGAAAAGCGCGGTGCCCAGCAATTCCCGGACCGATCACCGGCGTTGGTTCGGGAGTTTCCTCTACTGACCCAAGATGGCTTCAATCACCGGTAGCGCCCTTTCTGGCCGGACCCTGGAAGACGCGGCCGGGTCATGATTGGTCGCTGGGGGCCGGGCGCAGCATGCGTAGGGTGATATCGACGAGGCGTTCGATTGGCCGGGCGCGTTCGATGACTGTGGGTACGAGGGCTCGGGCCAAGAGAGCTCCTAGCAGCACGTCGAAGGCGTCGTCGATGTCCACCCCGGGGTCGACGGTGCCGGGCGGGGCGCTGCGGAGGATGTCGGCGAACTGGGGGCGGGCCGAGACCGCCATCCATTTCTTGGTGAGGTCGGTTCGGCCGCTGGATTGGTAGTTGGCGAGCAGGCTGGGGATGGCGGCTCGAGAGGCAGCGGCGCCGAAAACAGTCAGATAGGCCCGGACGAACCGACGGATGTCGCGTCTGAGGTCGCCGGTCGGCTCGATTTGGACGTTGGTCGGTCCGGGGAATACGGCCTCTTCGATGAGGTCCAGACGGGTCGACCACCGCCGGTAGATGGCGGAGGTTTGCACACCGGAGCGGGCCGCGATGGCTTGTACCGTTGTGGCGTCGAGTCCTCGCTCTTCTAGGAGGTCGCGGGCGGCGGCAAGGACCTTGCGGTCGATGCTCGGGTCTCGGGGCCGACCGGCCTTCCGGGCTATCAGATCGCTCATCGAGTTATGGTAGGGGCTTGATTCGGGATCGGGAGATGCCCTGGATTCCGGGCGTCAGGATCCAGCCGATTTGGCCGAACGTCGGCCCGTGAGGTTCTCAGTGTGGAGTACGTGAGGGCCACGGTGGCGGTAGACATCGCAGTGCTGGTGTCGTGGGTCGGCGCATAGTTTCGGCAACGCTGCGGCGAGGGTCTGTGGTTGCGGCGTGGCTTTCGCCGTACAGGCGTGCCGGCGGAGTGGGGAGTTGGTTTGCGGCACGGAGCGGACGTCCTAGCCGACCGACGGTAGGCCTAGATAGGCGGCACCGAGTTGGTCTCGGGTGGCTTCTTCTCGGGGGCCGGTCCATAGCACCCGGCCGAGCTCCATGACCAGGATGCTGTCGGCTACCTGCAGGGCGTTTTGTGTGTGTTCCTCGGCTAAGAGCACGCTGGTGCCGTGGTCTCGTAGTTCCATGATGGCATCCATTACCTGCTTGGCGGCCAAGGGCGCGAGGCCGAGGGTAGGTTCGTCGGCGATGAGCACCTTGGGCGGGTGGGCCAAGGCTGGGGCCAGGCTGAGCATTTGCTGTTCGCCGCCGGAGAGCTGACTGGAGGTGTTGCGTCGGCGTTCGGCTAGGACCGGGAACCGGTCGTAGGCGGCTTGGCGCTCGGTGGGGGTGCGCAGGAGGATGGCCAGGTTCTCGTCGACGTTGAGCCCCGGGAAGATTCCTCGAGCCTCGGGGATGTATAGCAGGCCGGACCGGGCCCTCTCGTACGCCGGTGCAGACGTTACGTCGCAGCCTTCGAGGGTCACGGTCCCGGCCTCGGGAGCCAGTGCGCCGGCCAGGACTGAGCACAGGGTCGATTTTCCGGCGCCGTTGGCTCCGAGCAGGGCCACGATTCTCCCTGGTTCGAGTGTTACGGACACCCCGTGGAGTACTCGGGCGTCGCCGTAACCAGCCTGAATCCCGACTGCGGTGAGAGCCGGATTCACACCGACTGACGAGACGCCGACGTCGACCGGAGATTGGGCTTCCAAAGTGGGAACGTCGACGTGAAGGGCAATCTCGGCTTGGGTGATGTGGGCGGCCCTGCTCCTGGCCACCCGTTTCTTGGCGTTGCGGCCACCGACCAGGGACAAGATCCCGTCGGGCTCTTGGGCCACCTGGATGGCGCCGAGCCCGGTGAGCATGGGGATGAAGTACGGCGAGGTCAGAAGGTGGTTGAGCGTCCCGGCCCCTACGGCGATCGACAGCCGGTTGAAAAGAGCGGTGCCGGCCCCGATGGAGAAGCCGGCGATGAGCGCGCCACCCGGTCGTCGGATACCGAACAGGACGGCGGCGACCAGCCAGCCCAGGCCGACAGCGGGAGGGGCGGTGCTGTTGCTTACCGACAGGGAGAACATGGACAGCATCACGCCACCGAGGCCGGCCACGCCGGCGGCGACGGCGAACACGATAATCCGGGTGCGGTCGGCGCGGATACCGACCGCTTGGGCGCCGGTTTGTGAGGAGCGGACGGCCAGGATGGCCCGGCCGGTGGCTGACCGCATAAGCGAGTGAATCACGACCGTGACCAGCGCAAAGACGAAAAGGAAGAGCACAATCTGGTCTCGCTCGGCGCTGAAGTTGAAGTGGCCGCCGTGTCGGACGATGAGGCGGTGGACGAAGTTCAGACCGGGCATCGACAGGGACGGGAACCTTATGTTCCACCCGTTTTGGCCGTGGCCAATCGACTGGAAGGCGAATACGACAAGAGAGAAGAAGAAGGCGGCGGCGAGTGTCCAAATGGCCAGGTACACGGCGCCGAGTCGGGTGGCGGGCAGGGCGATGACCAGCCCGATGACGGCCCCGACGACTACACCGAGCAGGGTGGCCCACACGAAGTTGATTTGTCCGTGGGCGGCTATCAGGGGAATGTCGATGCCCCAGTTGCGGTTCAGCGCCCATCCCGCCGCGAAACCTCCGGCGGTGGCGAAGGTTGGTTGGGCCATGCTGACCATGCCGCCCATCCCGGTGACGATGACGTAGGACAGCAGGACGATGCCCACCGCCAGGCTCTGGGCAATCACGGTCTGGTCGTAGTTGTTGGCCCGGAACCAGGAGAACCAGCCCATGGCGAAGGCGAACAAGAGGAACACGGCGATAGCCCACGGTGCCCGACGGCGCCAGGCGTTGAGACCCTGGCGGTGGTCGACAGGTGCCCGCTCCTCGGCGACGGTGCCGGCCTTCCTGGTGCGGTCGCGCCCCACCAGGAGGCCGATCAGAATGACCAATACGTAGGGGAAAGCCGAGGCCAGGCCGGCGACGTTGGCGAGGGCCTTGGGGAGGTCGTTGGTGTAGCCGGCCACCAGGTTCTGGGCCACACCGATTCCCAGGCCTCCGACAAAAGCAATGGGGAGGGACCGCAGACCCCCCAGCACCACCGCCGCCAGAGAACTCAACACGACCAGGGTGAAGATGTTGGGGTCGAGGGTGAACAGGGGGGTGATCAGCACCCCGCCAAGGCCGGCCAGGAGCATGGTCAGGATCCATGCCACCGCCGATGTGCGTGCCGGGTTGATGCCTCGCAGTCCGGCCAGGGATGACCGGTCGACCACGGCTCGCATATCGAGGCCGATCCGGGTGCGTTGCAACACATACCACAGCACAGCGGCGGCCACTGCGGTCACGATGAACACGGACAGCTGGTCTGAGTTGAGAGCGACGCCAGACACGATGTGGTATTGGTGGGCGGGGAAGGGGCCGATGCCGGGCACCGGGCCGCCGTTCTCGGTCTGACTGGCACTTCGGAACGAAGTGAGGTGGAGCGTGTCGATTCCGATGGTCTCGACCAGCCATTGCAGCAGGTTGGGCAGGGCGACGAGTAGTCCGAGCGTGCCCACGATGCGGGCGTACACTGGCGCTTGGCCCAGGCGACGGAGCAGAACCCGGTCCAGCAGCAACCCCAGCAGCGGGGCGAAAAGGATCACCGATATCACCAGCGCCGGGACGATCGGTACGCCCAATCCGACGTGCAGTTGGTAGTAGAGGTAGGCGACTGCGAAGGCGATGGCGGCGTGGGAGAAGTTGAAGATGCCCGAGGTGCTGTAGGTGAGGACCAGACCCGACGCCATGATCGAGTAGATCGACCCGGTCACCGCACCCGAAAGCGCCAGGTCGAAAAGCTTCTTCATGTCAATCCGCTCCCTGGCCCAGGTAGGCCTCTTGAACGGCCGGGTTGCGGGCGATTTCCTCGGGTGTCCCCTCGGCCAGCTTGGAGCCCAGCGACAGGACGATCACCCGGTCGCAGTGCTGCATCACAAAACCGGCGTTGTGTTCTACGAGCAGCACGGCGCAACCGGTGTCTGCTCTGACCAGTTGGATCAACTCGCCGAGGCGGTCGACTTCCTCTTGGCCTAGTCCAGATGCCGGTTCATCCAACAGCAGCAGCCGGGCCGGCTCGGCGGTGGCCCGGGCGAACTCGACCATGCGGGCGACCCCGATGGGTAGCGACCCGGCGGAGTCATCCTTTATGGCCGCGAGGGAACACCGTTCGATGGCCTGGCTGGCGATCGTCCGACGTTGCCGTTCCCGGCGTCGGCGGGTGGGAGCGAACACCAGGTCGGCCAGCGCGCCACCGCCACCGCCGCGCCACTCCACCGCCGTAAGGACATTGTCCTCCACGCTCAGCCACCCAAAGGTCTGCACCCGTTGAAAGGTGCGGCGTACCCCGAGCCGGGCCCGTTCCGCCGGTCGGAGATCGGTGACGTCGCGACCGTCGAGCACCACGCGGCCCGTGTTGGGACGTCGCTCGCCAGCCACTACATCGAAAAGAGTGGTCTTTCCCGCCCCGTTGGGGCCTATCAGACCGCAGATCTCTCCTGCCCGGACCGATAGCGACACGTCGCTAAGTGCCCGGATGCCCCCGAAACGGACACTTATCTGCTCTAGTCTCAGCGCATCGGTCGGCTCCATCCCGACGTCAGCCGAGCTAGGAAGCAACCGGGAACGTCTTCGACGAGCACGAGTACGGCTCGACGATCTGGGCCCCGCTGCCGTCGGCCGCGTACTGGATGAGCGCCCCGCACGAAGGCGTGGGAGCGACCGCCGACTGGGGGTACTCGGTCGGACCGGCCAAGGTGCCGTCCTGCCAGGTCTGATGATCGAGGGCGTACTGAATATTGGTCGAGGTCAGGGACTTGCCCTGCTTTTCGATCTGCTGCAACGCTGTGACAAACATGTCGGCGGCCAGATAGCCGGGGATGACCGAGTACGGCGTCAGCGGCGTACCCGCCTTGAAGGAATTGATGTCGTTCTGCATCTGAGTGAACGCCGAGGAAGGCGCCGGGTTATACAACGTCGAACTGAAACTGCCGGCCAGCGACTTGGCCAAAGCGGATATGTCGCCCAGAGTGCTGTAGTAGTACCCCTTGAACCCGGCGGCCTTCAACGCCGGATAGATCGAGATGCACTGCGAGGAAATCAGGCAGACGATCACGTTCGGCTGCGCACCCTTCGCCGATGTCATCCATTGCTGCACGTAGGGGGTGTAGTCCGAGACCGTCGTGGGAACGACTCCCTTGGAGTAGACCACGTCGAACCCGGCCCCCGCTGCGGCCGTCGCATTGAACTTCGCAGTGTCCACACCGGACTGGTTGTCGGCCGAGAATATGGCCACGGTCGGATGCGCGTCACCGACCTTGGCCGAGAACTCCTTGTAGGCGTTCGCGTAGCTGTCGGACATGTAGGGGGGATGGCTGGGGACCAGACACCCGTTGTAGCCGAACCCCCACACCGTCTGGCTGGCACTGGTGGTGCAGTAAGTGTCATCGAAGGCGTAGCCCACATACGGGATCTGGCTCGACGCCAAGAACTGGCCGTTGTTGAATGGCGAAAGGTCAGGAACGATGGCCTGCACACCCTCTTGGCCGACCATCTGCCTAATGGCGGTCAGGGACGAGGCCGGATCGAAGGGATCGTTGGTGGTGCCCACGTAGCTGATCTTGGCGCCGGCCAGCTCGTTCGCACTGTCAGCCCGAGCGAAACGGGCCTCGGCGCCGATATCCGCGCCGGCGAACTGCGATGTGCTCAGGAAACCACCCACCTTGACCACGACACCCGAGTAGCTCTTCGTGCCAGATCCGCCCGTGGAGGCAGCTGACGTGGCAGCGGTTGTCGCTGAAGAACCCGACTTGCTACTGCTACACGCCGCGACCGTGCCGGCCAAGACCGTTGCTGCGGCGATCACTCTCGCGTACCCAAGTACCGACACAGATGTCCCCCTCGAATCCTAGATCGAAGCCCAAAGCGTGAGACGCCGGAGCACGTCAAAGATTACTATATTGCGGGAGAGGTCGTCCCGCAATACCCTCAACCTCGGTCGACGATGTCGCCGAGGTGGACACAACCACGAGACGAGAAGCCGGCCAACCTGCCGGGCTTCTCCACCATCGATCAGCCCCAGCTGCACCAAGCCCAACTCTCACTCACGAGCAGGAGCCGACATGTTTCGTTTCGCAGCGGACCCATTTCCCGGCCAGGAACTGACTCCTGAGATGCTCTCCAACATCGAGATTGACGAGCGGCTCGTACCAGGGCCGGCAGGCGCTCCTGACGTTCGAGTCCTGCTGTACAACCCAACGGAGGTGGACGGCCCCCTACCCCTGATCCTCAGCATCCACGGTGGCGCCTTTGCCCGCCGGCCAGACAACTTCCCTGCTGGGGATGCCCGCCTGGCCCTGCTGGGCGCCCAGGTGGTGTCAGTCGACTACCGAATAGTCCCCGACAGCCATTTCCCAGACGCCGTCGAGGACTGCTACTCGTCTCTGTGCTGGGCAGTCGACGAGCTGCCGGTCGATAAGCGTCGAGTGGTCATAACGGGTGCAAGTGCCGGTGGCGCTCTGGCCGCCGGTGTGGCCTTGATGGCACGCGATCGCGAGGGGCCCGACATCAAACTGCAGGCTCTCATCATTCCCGTCCTCGACGACCGGTGCGAGACGCCATCCATGCGTCAATTCGAGGAGGCGCCCTTCTTCGGCGGCCGTATGGCACGACAAATGTGGGACAACTACCTGGGTCCCGACATCGACCGATCCCACACGCCGGCATACGCCGCACCAGGACGAGCAGACCACCTCGGTGGTCTGCCTCCCGCGTTCATCCAGGTTGGCGGACTTGATCCACTGCGAGACGAGGCACTCATCTATGCCCAGCGTCTGATGGCCGCAGGCGTGCCGGTAGAGGTCTACTGCGCGCCAGGGCAGCACCACGGCCTGTCAGAGGATGACCGCACCGCTGACAACGCAGGTCGACTATATTCATCTGCGGTCCAAGCGGCGCTCGCCTGACACGGGACGACCACCACCCCGATGGCGCTATAGACGACCCATACTTAGAGGCCAGAGCCCAACGGCTCATCCAGTTCAGGCATAACGACGGCTTTTATGGCGCGGCCGCTCCGAACCCGCTCAATGGCATCCGAAGTGCGCGACAGCGGAAACCTGTCGGTGATCAGATCCCCGAAGCCGAGAGTATGGCCGTGCCTGCGAGCCATCTCGACGGTGGTGCCATAGTCGTCCAGCCCGGCCGGGCCGAGGGAGCCGATAACGGCCTGGTTGCGATTGTTCAGAGCCACAGGATCCAATCGGACGTGGCCCTTTCCGGAATAGATCCCGACAATCGCATACCGCCCGCCGTATGCGAGTAACTCCGTGCCTTCGGTGAAGGCCTCGAGCCGACCCGTAGCCTCGATCACGACGTCAGCTCCGCGTCCCCCGGTCAGCCCGAGAACTTCTGCCTTGCGCCCCTCGACGGTGGTCGATCTCAAATCCATGGTGTGGTCGGCCCCGAGACGGATGGCGGCGGCCAGTCGAGCTGGCGAGCCGTCGATGACTATCACCCGACGAGCGGTACGTAGCGAGCAGAGCACTGTCGATGCCAGCCCAACAGGTCCGGCACCTTGGATGACCACTGTCTGACCGGGCGAGATACCACCCACTCTGGAGATAGCCCCGAGCGCAGTTGGCATGGCACACCCGAACGCGATGACCGCATCTGGCGAGGTGCCGTCGGGTATCCGGTAGAACAAGTTGCCAGCTGGCAGCGTGGCGTAGTCCTGGTATGCGGCCGGGCTCGGCAGGTCGGCCGGTGGGGGCCAGCCGGTGGTTGGAGCGCTCAGCGGCCGGTCACCCAGTGGCCCCCAATAGACCAGGTCATCCTCAGCGACGGGGGAGCCGGCTCGGTCCGAGACGAGCCCTGGTCCCAAGGAGTGAACGCGGCCCACTCCTTCGTGGCCGAACGCCACGGGGGTCGGCGGGAGGGGCAGATCACCCTTGAGACGGTGGACGTCGGTGCCGCAGACGCCGGCCAGCACAGTCCGGACCACAGCTTCGCCGGGGCCGGGGCCCGGTACATCGACCTCCCGGCACTCAAGGGGCTGACCGGCTCCCACGAACACAATCCGACGTGCCCTCAACTCACTCCCTCCCCGAACTCAGCGGCCGGGTCTCACTCGTACACGCACCAGAGTCACATCCGGCCGCGAAGAGGCCATCGTAGCCATGGCCACGACTTCAGATTGGGACGACCAGACTTGCTTACATACTCTTAGTTGTGCCCATCCTCTACGGTCCTCTCCAGGTGTGGTCGCACTAGTCAGGAGTACGCAGTAGTGACCCAGTCACCGCTCGAAGGCAGCGCAACCGCTGGCCGTTCGATGCCGTTCCCGGTCCCTACCGGTTGGTTTTCGGTGGGGCGTATCGACGAGTTGTTGGCCGAGCCGGTCGCGCCCCTCCATCTCTTCGGCCAGGATCTGGTCCTGTGGCGGGACGACGCCAGCTACAACCTGGCCGACGCCTACTGTCCCCACCTGGGCGCCAATCTGGCCTACGGCGGCCGGGTCGAGGACAGCTGCCTGGTGTGCCCGTTTCATGAGTGGTCTTTCGACGCCGAGGGGGCCAACGTGGCGATCCCCTACGCCGAGCGACCCAACCGCAAGGCCCGCCTGCGGACCTATCCGACGGTAGTGCGTAATCGCCACCTGCTGGCCTGGTATCACGCCGATCCGTCCATGAAACCCCTCTGGGAGGTGACCGAGGCCCTCCCGGAGCACCCGGTCGAATGCCTGCGCATGGACCGGGTGATCGCCACTGCGTGGCAGGAAGTGGCCGAGAACTCGGTGGACATGGCCCACTTCAAGTCGGTGCACGGCACCAGCCGTGTCGCCCCGCTGGGCGAGCTGACCGTCGACGGCGCATACCGGCGGGTCCGCTCCACCCAGTCCTTCCAGACCTCTCGCGGTGAGTTCGAGGGCCAGATCGAATCCAACAGCTACGGACCCGGCATGGGCATTGTGCAGTTCACTCTCATGGGAACCGTGACCCTTGTCGCGGCCACCACCCCGATAGAAGCCGACCGGGTACACGTCCGCTTCACCATGTACCACCCTGAGGGCGACGAGATGGCAGCCAAGATCGGCGCCGGTTTCGGCGCCGAAGTAGCCCGCCAGCTCGACCAGGACATCCCCATCTGGGAACACAAGCGCTACCAGCCATCGCCCGCCCTGGCCCCCAGCGAGAAACCCATCACCGAGTTCCGCAAGTGGGCCAAACAGTTCTACGCCTGACCCGGCGTCCGGCTGAATATGGCCGGGCCCAAGATCACGCACTTCCGGTTACGACCGGTCCGTCAAGCCAGGGCAATCCCAGGTCCATTCAGTCGTCAGAGCTCCGACACACCGCTTCGATATTGTGCCCGTCAGGGTCGCGCACAAACGCGGCAAAGTAGCTCGGCCCGTAGGCCTCGAAGACTTGCGGAGTATGGAGCACCTCTAGCCCGAGCGCCACGGCCGCAGCGTGGAATTCACGTACTTGTAGCCGGGTCGCCGCCTTGAAGCCGAGGTGCAGTTCCCGAGCCTCGGGGGCGTCGGCGGGAATGAGCCACAATCCACATTCCTCGCCGTCGCAGAATCCCACGCCATCGCCGTCCGTTGCGAGCGGCGCCGCCCCGAGCGTCCCAAGAAGGACCTCGTATACGGCTCGACTTCTCGGGACGTCGGCCACCTGCATCGTCACGTGATCGATCATCCGATCATCATCGCGATTGTGAGAGCCGTGAGCATCCCGACATCCGATGTGCGCTGACCTCATCCACAGCGCCGTCGGTGACGCCGTCCAGATCGTGCTCCCAAAACGTCCACGACCCTCGATGCGTTCTTGCCGCCGTCCCCAGGCCCTCAACCGGACCTGTTGAGCGAGATCGCTGATACGCGCGCGCCTCCCGAGGTTGCGATCGAAGTCATTAGGTGCGGCCGCCGACACGGCATTCGGGGCCTACTAACGAAGCGGAGGCTGCCCGGGAATATGGGACAGTGCGGGGATGGTTGGTACCGGCCGTCTTGCAGGGGTTTAGGACCGAACCTCTGCCTGTAGGGATCGGCTCATTCCGAGTCGTCAGCGGTGCGATCGACATCGAAGCTGTTTAGGGACACTGCCATAGGGCGAGGCAGACACCCCCAGGTCGCCGGGTAGGTGAAATACTCGAACGGTTCATTGCCGGGGAAACAGACTCCGACACCGCACCACATCTGCACCACGAGAATGGGGGACAGTGAGCTTTGATCGGTCACCAAGGGTCAAGCCGAAATAGGCTCTGAGCGGCCCTTTCGTACATAGGTCCAGCTCAGCGCCTCAGGGACCACGAATCTGATAATGCTGAGGTCGGTGGTTCGATTCCACCTAGCCCCACAGCAAGGCAAAACCCCAGCTCAGCGGGGGTTTGTGTATGCCGGTCGGGCGGCGCGGTCAATCCAAATGTCCGGGTCAATTCGGGTCTCGAGGTCAGTCTCACGGTCAGTCGGCGTCGCGAGCGCAAATTGTGCTGAGGTCACGCCGGCAGGGACGGTCGCCAGGGGCATCATCACGAGGGTGCTGCTCGGCAATAATCGCCGGGTGGTCGGCCTGGAGGAGAAGGTCAGCGCGGTTGCTGCCGTGCTGGTGACTTCCGGTCGGGTGGTGCCGGCTCTGGCCACCGATGGACCGTCCGGTGTCTACCGGTCGTGGTGGTGGCCCCTGCCGACGGCCTCGCAGCGCTCGTTGATCGCATCGCTGCTCCAGGATCCGTCGCCTGAGGGCCAGGCCGCGGTGGCTGCCGCGCTGGCTGTCGAAGTGGACGGTCTGGTGCGCCGCCAACTGGTCGAAGCCGGCGCCACGATCGGTACCCGCCGGGGCGGTCGGCCGACGGTGCCCGAGGCGTGGGCCCGCTCCCTGGTTTCGATCGACCCGGGCCTGCCGGGCTGGCTGGACCGGGCGAAGCTCGAAGTCCTCGCCGCTACGGTGGCCGACTGGGTCCGTTCGGGAGCCGTGGTCGGTGGTCGAGCTCGTCTCTGTCTGCGTGTCTGCGAGCCCGTGCGAGCCGGCGCGGAGTGGAGCGTGGAGTTCCTGGCCCAGGATCGTGAGGAGACGAGCCTCGTGGTCCCGCTCAGCGAGCTGTGGGCCGGGAACTCCCCCTTCGCGCCGGGCGCCATCCACGATCTGTTGGCCGCGCTGGCGCGCATGACCCGCCTGGCGCCGGAACTTGAAGGCGTGCTTGAGGCGTCCATCCCCGACCGCGTGGCGCTCGCCGACCGGGCCGTGCTCACGGTCCTTCGCGAGCGGGCCGCCGCCTTGGAGGACGCCGGCATCGCAGTGCTCTTGCCGTCGTGGTGGACGGCGCCGGCCCGCTTGGGCCTGCGGGCCCGCACCACAAGCTCCTCGAAGCGCGGTGGATCAGTGATGGCCGGCGGGCTCGGCTTGGACGCCCTGGTCGACTTCGAATGGGAAGCGGCCCTCGGCGGGCGGCGCCTCACCAAGGCCGAGCTGGCCAGTCTGGCCCGGGCCGCCGCGGCCAAGCAGGAGCTGGTGCGGTTGCGCGGCGAGTGGGTCGAGATCCGGCCGGACCACATCGACTCCCTTCTGGCCCGTCTGGGCCAGATCGAACGAGCTCCTGCCGCTGAACTTATGAAGGCGGCGCTCGGCCTCGGCGATCTCGGCGTCGACGGGGGACTCGACGTGGTGGATGTCGATGCTCGGGGTATCGGCTGGCTCGAGGCACTGCTGGACGACGCCGTCCACTCGACCGTCGCCCCGGTGCCCACCCCAGCCGGGTTCGAGGGGCAGCTCCGCCCCTACCAGGAGCGAGGCGTCGGCTGGATGGTGTTCCTGGGCCGGCTCGGTTTGGGTGCTTGCCTGGCCGACGACATGGGGCTGGGCAAGACGGCGCAGGTGATCGCCGCCCTGCTGGCCGACCCCGGCGACGGTCCGGCGCTGGTGGTCTGTCCGGTCTCGGTGCTGGGGAACTGGGAACGGGAGCTGGCCCGCTTCGCCCCGGCGCTATCGGTGATGGTCCACCACGGTCCGGGCCGCCACGACCACGACCAGGGCTTTGGACAAAGGGCGGCCGTTCACGACGTGGTCCTCACCACGTACTCCCTTCTGGCGCGTGACCGCGACCACCTGGCGTCGATCGAGTGGTCCAGGGTCGTGCTGGACGAGGCGCAGCAGGTGAAGAACCCGGGCACGGCCCAGACCCGGGCCGCCGCCGCACTGTGCGCCGGCCGGCGGATGGCCCTGACCGGCACCCCGGTCGAGAACCGCCTGGGCGACCTGTGGTCGATCATGCACCTGCTCAACCCGGGCCTGCTCGGGTCTGCGGCGGAGTTCCGGGAGCGTTTCGCCGTGCCGATCGAACGCGACGGGGACCCGGCCGCCACCGAGCGGCTGCGGCGGGCGACCGGCCCGTTCGTCCTACGCCGACTCAAGACCGACAAGTCAATTATCTCCGACTTGCCCGACAAGATCGAGACCGTCGACCACTGCCCGCTCACCCGCGAGCAGGCCACGCTGTATCAGGCGGTCGTCGACGACCTTCTCCAACAGGCCGACTCCTCCGAGGGGATCCAGCGTCAGGGGATCGTGCTGGCCGGTCTGACGAAGCTCAAGCAGGTGTGCAACCACCCGGCCCACTTCCTGGCCGACGGTTCTGGGCTGGCCGGCCGCTCCGGCAAGCTCACCCGGACCGAGGAGCTGCTTGAGGAGATCCTGGCGGAGGGCGACAAGGTGCTGTGCTTCACTCAGTTCGCCGGCTGGGGGGACATGCTCGCCCGGTATCTGCGGGCCCGGCTCGGCGTTGAATGCCTGTGGTTGCACGGCCGGATCCACCGGCTAGCACGCGAGGAGATGGTGCAGAGGTTCTCGGAGCCGGACGGTCCACCCGTCTTCCTGATATCCCTGAAGGCCGGCGGGACCGGTCTCAACCTGACCGCGACGTCGCATGTCATCCATCTGGACCGCTGGTGGAACCCGGCGGTGGAGGATCAGGCCACCGATCGGGCGTTCCGGATCGGGCAGCGGCGCAACGTCCAGGTCCACAAGCTGGTCAGCGCCGGGACCATCGAGGAGCGCATCGACGAGATGATCACCTCCAAACGCGACCTCGCCGCCCGGGTGGTCGGCACCGGTGAGCAATGGTTGACCGAGCTGTCCACCAGCGAACTGCAGGCCTTGGTGGCGCTGTCAGCGGAGGTGGACTGATGCCGACCCGCCGGTGGGATGATCCGTGGCAGAAGTACCCGCCGTCGGTTCCGCTGCCGGTGCAGGGAGGGGTGGCAACCTCACGCCAGCGCGGCCCCATGGCCACGACGTGGTGGTCCCGGCGCCTGGTCGAGGTGTTCGAGTCCTACGGGCTCGGCGCCCGTATGCAGCGCGGCCGCCGCTACGCCCGCACCGGCCAGGTCGTCGAGGTCGAGGTGTCCCCCGGGATGGTCGCCGCCCAGGTGCAGGGATCGCGGCCGAAGCCGTACCTGGTCACCGCCGCGTTGAGTGTCCCGAGTGACGAGCAGTGGTCGTCGATACTCGACGTCATGCGGGCCAAGGTCGGCTTCGTCGCCCGGCTGTTGGACGGGGAGGTACCCACCGACCTGGAGCAGGTGTTCGCCGCCGCCAGCCTGCCTTTGTTCCCCGCCGCGTGGAGCGAAATCCGGGCCAAGTGCACCTGCCCGGACTGGGAGAACCCGTGCAAGCACATCGCCGCCGTGCTGTATGTCCTGGCCGATCGGCTCGACCGCGACCCCTGGCTGATCCTGCTTCTGCGAGGCCGGGAGCGGGCCGCGCTCTTGGATGCTCTGGCCGGCGGCGGCCCGGCTGCACCGGTCGGAACGTCCGACGTGGCGCCGTGGTGGCCGTTCGGGCCCGGTCCGGTGGCCTTCGACTACCGCACCGGCTCCGAACCGCTGGTATCGGTCCGGTCCGGACCCCCCGACGCGGTACTCGACTCGATGGAGCCGTTGGCCGTCGACGTTGGCTCGTCGACGTTCCTGGACCTGTTGCGACCCATCTACGAGAAGCTGTGCTGAGCCTCGCCCGACCCCAACACGGTGCCCGTAATCTCCGCGTCCCGACGACGGTGAAGTCCCTTTGCCAGAATGGAGGCGTGAGCATCTTCGCTTCGAGGACCCAATGAGATCGCTCATCGATGGCTCCCCACCCAGGCAGACGGCGCCGTCGCTCGACCGGCTGCGCTCGCGCGCCCCGGAGATGCTCGAGGTTTGTCACCGCAATGGAGCGTTCAACGTGTGGGTATTCGGCTCGATCGCTCGGGGCGAGCAAGGTGCCGACAGCGATCTGGACCTGGTCGTCGAGTTCGAGAAGGGGCGCAGCCTGTTCGACCTGGCCGGGCTCGTCGACGAACTGGAATCGCTCCTCGGCTGCCCCGTGAATGTGGTGACGCGCTCGTCGTTGCGGGACAACACCTTCGGCCGAACGGTCAGGCGCGACATGGTTCCCCTGTGAAAGAACCGAGAACGTGACCGCGCTGCGCTCGAAGACATGCGCCGATACGCCGCTAGCGTCACTGCCCACACGCAGGTGGGTCCTGACGCCCTGAGCGACGAGCTCACCCTCCACGCCGTTCTCTGGGAGTTGGCGATCCTGGGTGAAGCCGCCAATCGCGTATCCGAACCGGTCCGCGCCTCCCATCCCGAGGTCCCGTGGAGGAGGATCATCAACCAGCGGAACATCCTGGTCCATGTCTACGACCAGGTTGACATCGACCTGCTCTGGCAGGCGATAGAGGCGATTCCCGAGTTGGACCGCCAGATCGCCTCGATGCTCGACGAACCCCGCGGCCCATAACCCGCCGCGGGACGATGCTGACCGCGCCCTTCGCGGTCAGCCCGCGGTCAGCCCGGCCTCGCGAGCCCACAGATCTGACCGCAAGTGCCACAACGCTCACCACTGATCTACCAGGAATTTCACATATAGCGAGACTCTGATAATGCTGAGGTCGGTGGTTCGATTCCACCTAGCCCCACTGGAAAAGTCCTGGTCAGGAGGGCGTAGCGTCAGAAGAGACGAGTGAACGGCGACACATCGTCCCGCGTCGATCCCGCGGACGACTTGGTTTGATCGGATGTCCCGGTTTGTCGCCCGCCAGCGGCATGGGACCACCTTGAGGTGAGTTCCGCCACGAGTATGGGACCACCGCTCCGCCAGTGATGGGACCACCCCCGGGGCATCCACCAGCGGCGGTGCCGCTACCGGTGGACTCGCCACCTTCGGCCGGTCAGCGGCTGTCAGGAAGGTGGTCATGTTCCGGGAGGTTCGTGTGTACGAGGTCCGTGAAGTGCTCCGTCTGTGGGTGCGTGGTGAGGGTCTGCGGTCGATCGAGCGGCTGGCGGGGATGGACCGCAAGACGGTCCGCGGCTATGTGACTGCGGCGGTCGATGCCGGCGTTGACCGTGACGGCGGCGAGGAGCAGCTCAATGACGTGGTTTTGGCGTCGGTATGCGAGAGGGTCCGTCCCCACCGTCGCGACGGGCGTGGGGCGGCTTGGGGGCTGCTGGTGGCCAACCACAACCAGCTGAAGACCTGGCTGGTGGATCAGGGGCTGACGGTGGTGAAGGCTGGCGAGCTGCTGGCCCGGCGGGGGACGGTGGTCCCGGAGCGCACCTTGCACCGCTACGCCCTCGAGGTGCTCGGTGTGGGCCGCTCCGTCCGGGGGAGCACGGTGCGCGTGGCGGATGGGGAGCCGGGCCAAGAGCTGCAGGTCGACTTCGGCAAGATGGGCCTGATCTACGACGCAGAGACCGGGCGGCGCCGGGTGGCCCACGCGTTGATCTTCACTGCGTGCTTCTCCCGGCACTGCTTCGTGTGGCTGAGCTTCACCCAGACCACCGCCGCGGTGATCGCCGGCTGCGAGGCGGCGTGGGCGATCTTCAACGGGATCTTCGCTGTGCTGATCCCGGACAACATGTCGAGCGTCATCGATCGGGCGAACCCGACCGACCCACGTTTCAACCAGGCGTTCGCCGAGTACGCCCAGTCCCGGGGCTTCGTGATCGACCCGGCCCGGGTGCGTTCCCCCCAGGACAAGCCCCGGGTGGAACGCCAAGTTCCCTTCGTTCGCAACAGTTTCTTCGCCGGCGAGGACTTCATAGACCTCGCGGATGCCCAGCGCCGGGTCGAGGAGTGGTGCCGGGTGCGGGCCGGGCTGCGAAGGCATGGGACCACCCAGTGCCGCCCGGCGGAGCACTTCGCCGTCGAGGAGGCGCCCCGGCTGCTGGCAGCCCCAGCCTCCCGCTACGACGTGCCGATCTACGCGACGGCCAAGGTCCATCGCGACCACCACATCGAGGTGGCCAAGGCGCTGTACTCGATTCCGGGGAGCCTGATCGGCGCCCGGGTCGACGTGCGCGCGGATCGGACCCTGGTCCGGGCCAGCCATCGAGGAGCGGTCATCAAGGTCCATCCCCGCCAGGCGCCGGGTGGCCGCTCGACCGACCCCGCCGACCTGCCGGCGGAGAGAACCGCTTACGCGATGCGGGATCTCGATCATCTCCGCCGCCTCGCCGCCGGGCACGGACCCGCCATTCTCTCACTCCGGGGCTCGATGAACTCCAGCAACCCCCTGACCGCTAGAGCCCGAAGGAACCGCTCCGACGAGACGCCGAGCTCCCCTAGCTAGAGCGGCGATCCGGCATGCCACCCGCCCCGACGTGCGACCTTATCTATT
>DAHYHI010000021.1:0-5104 GCA_027391075.1 Acidimicrobiaceae bacterium
TGCATGGCCTTCCAGGCTGTCAGCCGCGACGCCCTGCCCGTAGCGTTGGCCGCGGCGGGTCTGCCGGATTTGCAGGTGCGCTTGATGCGGGCGAAGCCCTACGCCGATCGGCTCTTCGAGTACCGCGAGCTGGGCCGGCTACGGGATCCCGAGGCACGGGTGGCGCTGGTCAAGCCGGCCTCGCTGCTCGGGGTGGAGTTCGCTGCCGACGCCGCCGCCGAGGTGGTGCGCCTAGCGGCCGGCTATCCGTACTTCTTGCAGGAGTACGGGAGGGAGCTGTGGAACGCCGCGGAATCCTCGCCGATAACCACGGGAGACGTCGAGGAGGTGCGAGACCTGGTTCAAGAACAGCTCGCACGCACCTTCTACGGCACTCGCTTCGAGCTGGCCAGCGACGCCGAGCAGCGCTACCTGGCTGCGATGGCCTCGCTCGGCGCTCCGCCGTACTCCACTGCCGAGGTGGCCCTTGCGTGGGGAGCGGAGAACCAGCGCCAGACCTCTCCGCATCGCGACAGCCTCATCCAGAAAGGTCTCATCTGGTCGCCTCGGCGGGGCCAAGTCGACTTCACCGTCCCGCTGTTCGCCGAGTTCCTCCTCGAGCACCACCCGATTGCGGGCTTCCATGACGACTGACCGCCCGAGGCTCACCGGCCGGAACCTCGACTCGAAGGCGGAGTCGACCCATCGCCACCGCCATCATGAACCGTCGACCACGCCGTTACGGACGTGGCGAGAAAGTCGATAGTTCCTTGACTCGCCACCGGATTCGTCGGCCGTCGGGGCATGGGCTCGTGCCGTCGGGTTTCGATCTGGCCGACGGGTTGGACACCCCGAAGCCAGACGGGGCATCGCTCGTACCGTACGACCCACGGCATCGCCTCGGCGCTGACCTCGCGCCTGCCCAGGACCACGGGTCGAAGGTCGGCGGGAGCGGGGGCGCCGTAGCCGAGCGTGCTCCCGACGTCCGGCGCACACGCGTCCCACGGAAATGCCGGATCTGGAACCTCAATAGCGGTAGAGGTTCCGGCATGTCTAACATGGAGTTCTTCCGAGAGGTGCCCGAGCCCGTCGTCATCGAGGATCCCGATGATGTCGACGCATTCTTGGTGGCACGGATCGGCGTGTCCGCAGCAGTGCTCGATGCCGCCGTCGAGCACGGCGCTGCTGACGCCTCGTTGGTCACGGATCATTCGGCAGCGGCGTCGTACGGCTGGCGAATGTACGACGGGACGTTGACGAGCTTGCGTGACCAGTTGGCGCCGCGCGGATGGCTGCCGTTGCGTCCGCGCGGCCTCGAGGTGGTCACGCGTAAGGACAAGCTCCTTCAGATCACTCCCTCGATGGGCACCGAGGGAACCGGCCTGCGGTGGGGATACCCGACCTGTAAGCACGAGCGAGGCGCCTCGACGGAGGTCGCAGTTGAGGACAATCAGACGTCGCTCGCCGATCTCGCACCCGCCGACCTCGGTTGGAAGCGGATGCAGACCTGGTGGCTCCTGTACAACCCCGTTGTCCGAGGGGAGGACAAGTTCGTACGGAGCGAGCTTTCGCTGCCGCTGCAGGTCAAGAACGGCCGCATCACGGAATGGGGCTACCGGATCCTGCTCGGCGAACATCCCATCGGCACCACAACGGTCAATATCCCGGCTCCCGCACCAGAGCCAACCATCCCGGCACTGCGTCGACGCGCGGAGGGCTGACGGTGGGTTTCACGCCCGAGCGCCTCACGGTTGCTCGAGAACGCCGAGGACTGTCGCGCGCCGGACTTGCCAAGCTCGCCGAGGTGGCTGAACGCTCGATCCGCAACTACGAAGCAGGCGAGGACGAACCCCGGGGCCCATCCCTTCGAGCGCTCGCCTCGGCCCTCGACGTCCCGGCCGAGTTCTTCTCCGGTCCGCCGCTCGAAGGCCTCGGAGAAGCCGCTGCATCGTTCCGGGCAGCATCCAAACTTCCGGCCTATCGGCGGCGGGCTGCCCTGGCAGCCGGTTCGTTCGCGATGCACCTTGCCGCCTACGTGGCTGAGCGGTTCGAACTACCCGAGATCGGGACCCCTGACCTCGCTGGCTACGAGCCAGAACTCGCAGCTGACGCCGTGCGGGCATCGTGGGGACTGGGATCGGGCCCGGCGCCGAACCTGGTGCGCTTGCTCGAGTCCAAGGGGGTGCTCGTCTTCGCGCTTGCCGAAGACTGCCGTGAGCTCGACGCCTTCTCCTTCTGGCGGTGGGGCAGGCCATTCGTGATGCTCAACACGATGAAGTCGGGCGAACGAGGTCGGCTCGACGCGGCGCATGAGCTGGCTCACCTCGTCTTACACCGGCACGTGCCCGAGGTCACCAAAGAGCATGAAGATGAGGCCCAGAGCTTCGCTGGGGCCTTCCTGCTGCCCCGATCTTCCGTGCTGGCATCCGGAGCGTGCGGCGCCGGATTGCGGCAGGTGCTTGAGCAGAAGAAGGTATGGCGGGTAGCAGCCACCGCTTACACGCGCCGCCTGCACCAACTCGATCTGCTATCGGACTGGCAGTACCGATCGCTCATGATCGAGTTGACCAAACGCGGCTACCGGTCGGGTGAGCCCGACGGCATGCAACGCGAGTCATCCCAACTCATGCACATGATCCTCTCCGAGCTGAGACGAGACCGGATCGGCATCAACCGTCTCGCCGACGAGCTCCAGATGAGCGCCGGTGATGTTCGTAGCCTCATGCTCGGGCTCGTCCCGGTCGTCGTGTAGCGATCATGGTTATTAACATCAATGGAGGGGAACGACGCTGGTCGGGTGCGGACTCGGCGATCGATCCCGCCTCCAGGACTGGTGCGCCGACGTGAAGTTCTCAACGCAGTTCGGGATCACCCGCTCCCGTGCCGACGACTGGTTCGATCCCGATCTCTCGATCGACACCAAGCTCTTTGTTGACCCTTTCCTACTCCTCGATGAGTCAGCCAACCCGCGCTCAATCTGGTCGACAAGCCACGAACAGCTAATCGAGCACTTCGCCCGCTGCTACGACCTACTGGCCAGAGCAGGCGCCTCCGGCACGCTCAGTGAGACCGTCGTTCGAGGTCTCCTCACCTTTCCCGAACCATCCGAAATCTGCCTCGGTTACACCGCCGCCGGTACCGCGGGCTCAGGCAGCGGACGCAGAAACGCTGAGCTCATCATCGGCTCGATCGTCACCGCGATCGCCGCCGGACTCGATCGCCCAGAACACATCGAGGAGATCGGCATCCTCAACGAAGGGGTCGGGGCCGACCGCATCTCTGACGCGACCTGCAACGTTCTCAAACCGACGATTATCAAGTACACGCAAGCAATCGTTCGACAGCACCAAATACCAACCTCGCCCGTCCGAATCCGGCATACCAGATGCAACCTTAGCGACTGGTCGATGGATCGACGAAGAAGTCGAACTACCGATCAACCCGGTCGCCGGTCGAGGCATCCTTCTCCTCCCTCGACGGATCCTGAACAGCCTCCCCACCCTCAACGCCGACGACTGGTTCGACTCGACGTTGAACGAGGATCTCCGCCGCGATCTAAACGTGCAGGTAGCGCAGAAGGTCCCGAAGCGCGAGATCGTCCGCGCCGCCCGACGGCATCCAGATCGAATCCGCGCGTGGGCAGACGAGTTGCGGCGATCTGGTGATGTCGTTGGCTACGACTTCGCCAGCGATCCCCTCGGCGTCATCTCTTGGCAAGATGCCGGCGAAGTCTTCGCGGCGAGCAACGTGCTGCAGACGTCCGTTCGGAACATCGCCGAGCTCCGATCGTTCGTCGAGAACTTGCTTGCCTTGTTCAAGGTCTTCATCGAGCAACAGGGCGGATGGAAGCTGCTGTGGAACGACGATGGCAACGAGAAGCCAGAGGAAGCTGCGCAGCTCGCACTGCTCGGCATGGCACGGCCCTACTGTCGTGCGCATGGCGTCGAGATCGACCGAGAAGTGAATCTCGGCCGCGGACCGGTGGACTTCAAGATCAGCAGCGGTGCGGCGCTTCGCCTGTTGATCGAGGCCAAGAAGCTCCACAACGGCGACTTCTGGCACGGGCTGGAGAGCCAGCTCCCGTCCTATCTGACATCCGACCAGACCAGTGACGGGTGGCTGCTCGCGATCAGGTATCGCACCGGCGGGATCTCCGACAAACGTGTTGCTGAACTGCCACGGCGAGTGCGTGCCGTGAACCAGCGAGCGGGGATGACCATCAGCTTCACGACGATCGACGCCCGGCCGAAGGCTTCCGCCTCAAAGGTCAAGCCTTGTGGCTAGTCGCGCTACGGGGCGAGGGCACGTCAACCCCCTTCCGGCGCGTCGGTGAGCGGATCTCGGCTCCAAGCGCCTGGTGTCCCTTCTTGTTCGGTGGACACGGCGCGCGAACACGCACCTCCGGTTCTTTGCCGTCGGTATCGAACTCGAAGGGTGATGTCGACCGTTTCTGGGGACCCTCTACACGAATGACCCCATATTGAGCAGGGCACGCGCCAGGTGCTGCATATGCACGGCCGGATGACCAGCACGTTTGGCGTCGCTGGGGCCATCGGTTCTGGGTTCTCGCGATTCCCCCGCCACCAGAGAAAGTGCAGAAGGGCCGGTGCGAGAGCACCGGCCCTTCTGCTGCCCAGGATCGCATCCCACCGGCATCTCACCAATCCCGTCATATCCCACCGCTACGGTGCCGACATGGCGTGGATCGAAGCGCGAGGTACGACCGGGGGTCTGGGAGCTGCGGGTCTCCCTCGGCTACGACCCGGAGACCGGCAAGCGTCACCAAGTCTCGAAGACGTTCCACGCCGGTGCCCGGGCAGCCGACGCTGCGCTACGGGACCTCGTGGACCGTCAGAGCCCCGGCCGCACCGACGGCATGGGCGTCACGGTCGGCCAACTCCTCGACCGCTGGCTGGAGGAGTGCGAACGCCTCGACCTCTCGCCGACGACCGTTCGGAACTACCGCTCCCAGGTGAACGGGACGATCCGTCCCCGGCTCGGGAAGATCAAGCTCCACCAGCTCAGCCCGAAGCACCTCGACGACCTCTACGGCACCCTGAAGGACGCCGGGAAGTCCCCCAAGACCATCCGCAACGTTCATGCCATCCTCTCCGCTGCCCTCCAT
>DAHYHI010000132.1:0-2579 GCA_027391075.1 Acidimicrobiaceae bacterium
GCTCGACCGGAGGCCCTGGCGGGTGGCCGACCGGTCCAAGAACCTCGGCACGGACTGGCGTCGCTACGTCGCTCTCCGTGTACGGTCGTGACCGGAACTCGGGGGGAATACGCAGCAGAGGAATATGCGTCTCCACCAGTCAGCCCTTGACGAATCGAAGTCTCTCGACCTGCTGGTCCCATCCGCTTGCCTGCCAGTACGCCGTCGCTCCGGGTTCGGACTCAACGACGATCGACTGAAAGCGGACCGCTCCAGCGGCAGTCATCCGAGCCTCGGCCGCCTCAAGGAGTTGGGTCCCCAAACCGAGTCGGCGGAAGGATGGAGTGACCGCCAGCCGATAGACAGTTCCTCTCCAGCCGTCCCAAGCGGCGACGACCGAACCGACGATGACACCACGATCCTCGGCAACGATCAGTGCCGCTGGGTCGTGGTCAATTTGCTTGCCCAGGCTCTCGGCATCGTCGGTATGGGTGGGTTCAGCCTCAGCCTCAGCCCAGAGGGCAAGAATGGCGTTGACATCGGCGAGGGTTCCAGCTCGAAGGGTCCACGGCACGTTCACAGACTACGGCTGTCGTGAATGGGCGAGCCCGACGGCGCCTCGACCCGGCGATCAGAGATACCTCTCAGATTCGCCGCGGATTCCACTTCTCGGGGGTATCAGTTGGGGCACGGGTACTTGGATAGCGGGTCCGCCACCTGATTGAGCCAGGCGCGTACCGTGGTGAATTCCGACGCGCGACCCCTCCCCGAGCGATGATGCCGCCTCCCTGGCGGAGCTGACCGCAGCCGTCGTCCGCCTCGAATCGCGCATCGCTGAGCTCACCGAAGTGCTCGCCACTCGTGACGCCCGGGTGGCTGAGCTGGAGAAGCTGTTGGAGAACTCCCGGAGGTCGGGCAAGCGCCAGGCCGCCCCCTTCTCCAAGGGCGATCCGGCCGAGGAGCCGAAGCGACCGGGACGCCGATCGGGGAAGGACCACGGCCGCCATGGCCATCGGGCCGTACCGGTCGGGCCGGTCGACCGCGAACGGTCGGCACCGCTGCCGTCGTGCTGTCCGGACTGCGGTGGTGTGATCGACCACGAGCGTGACGAGGAGCAGTTCCAGACCGAGCTGCCCGACGTCCGTCCCGTCGTCACCCGATTCACCATCGGCGTCGGCCGGTGCCGAAGCTGCAAGAAGCGAGTCCAGGGGCGACATCCCGACCAGACCTCTGACGCGCTGGGCGCGGCCGCCAGCCAGATCGGCCCGCACGCCAGAGGCCTTGCCACCTGGCTGCACTACGCACTCGGCCTGAGCTTCCAGAGGACCGCCCAGGTGCTCGGCCACCTCGGGGTCCCGGTGACGGCCGGGGCGCTCTGTTCGGGCGCCCAGTCGACGGGCACCGACCTCGTCCCCGTCCAGCGTGCCATCGTCAGCCACATCAACGACGCAGAGATGGTGGTGATGGACGAGACCGGCTGGCGGGTCGGCGGAGCCGGCGCCTGGCTGTGGACGGCGACGTCGAAAGAGGCCACTGCCTACAACGTGGACGAGGGCCGAGGCTTCGACGAGGCGACGATTCTTCTCTCTGCGGACTACGACGGAACGCTGGTGCGTGACGGCTGGGCGCCTTACCGCCGCTACGAGGCGGCCACCCACCAGACCTGTGTTGCCCACTTGCTCCGCCGGTGCACCGAGATGGAATCCGACCTCCCCGACTGGGCGAGGGGCACCCCACGACAGGTGAAGGAGATCCTCCTCTGCGCCCTTGACGCGCGGGACCTCTCGGCAAGGAAGCGCCGGGCGGTCATCTCCGACCTCACCGAGCGCATCGAGCTGATCGCAGAAGCCGCCCACCCCCACGACGCCAACGCCAGGTTGGTCAAGCACCTCACCCGCGAGGCCGATGCGCTGTTCACCTTCCTTCGAGACACCAGCATCGACGCCACGAACTGGCGAGGCGAACAGGCGATCCGGCCAGCAGTCGTCAACCGCAAGGTATGGGGCGGCAACCGGACCTGGCGAGGAGCTGGCACCCAGGGCCGGATCATGAGCGCCATACGCACCGCAACCCAACAGGGCATCGACCCGGTCGACTTCTTCATCCGGCTGGCACGAGCGCCCGATCGGGGTGCCGTCAGCCTCTTTACCTGAACTCGCGCCTGCCGTCACGGCTCATTCGCAGCTGAACGACCCGTCACGCCCCGCTATCCAAGTACGGGGTGGTCTGGGTGCCCGAGGACGATGTCAGATTGCCGACGGCGTCGTAGTTGGTCGTGGCCACGACTGCACCCACGGTGTTCACCAGAGCTCTGGTCGAGCCGAGCTGATCGGACACCAGGTAGGTGGCGCTACCGGTCGAGGACAGCTCCTCGATGACCGTGCCGTTCGGCCCGTAGATGTAGGACGCAGTCCCATCCTGGAGCAGTCTAGGCGTGGATCCCGTGGTGTCGTAGGTGAACTGGCTCGTGGTGGCACTCCCACCGCTCGGGGTGGTTGTCTTCGACATCCGCAGTCCATCAGCGTTGTAGGCATAGCTCACCGACGTGCCCACCGACGGGGGAGTGAAGTACCCGAGGACGTCGACAATGAAGTCCGTGG
>DAHYHI010000134.1:0-2966 GCA_027391075.1 Acidimicrobiaceae bacterium
CGTCCTGTTGCTCGTGCGCGCCGCGCTGGAACGTGGGGTCATCACGCCAGGCGACGCGGCGGAGGTGCTCGGTACGAGCACCGAGGAGATCCGCCAGCTCCTTGCCCGGCCAGGGCCGGAGGAAGGCGAGCGACGAGTCCAGCAGGACCTTGAGGATGCTGCGTTCGCCAACCGTGAGCGATGAGCGTTGGCGGCCATGCTGGTCGACGCCTCGGTTGCCCGCAGCTTCGCCGTCGCTGGCTGGTCCCACTACCTGCTCCAGGTGTGTGGCGGCACGGTCCTCATCGCCGACGGCGTCCACGGGGCCGAGTCCGACGGCCCGAGCGAGCTGCGACGCATTCGGACCGCACTCCTGCGCCAGGCCGACCAAGCAGGGTTCGGTTCGGGGGTGGCCAGCCGTGCGCTCGCAGCTGCACAGGGACTCGATCAGCTTCTGGCCCTCGATCCAGACCAGCTCACCGTGCTGACGCTCAACGATGACGAGCTGAAGCTCGCCGTCCGCCTTCAGTCCCGCCGGCTGGAGGACCGAGAGTGGCGTCATTCCCTCGGTGCCAAGGCCCGCCGTCTCGACGCGGGCGAGTCCGCGTCCATCGCCATCGCCGCGACCAGGTCGCTCGAGTTCGCCAGCGATGACGAAGACGCACTCACCCTCTGGGAAGCACTGACCGGTGCACCCGGACGGCGGACCCGGGACCTGCTCAGGCAGCTCGTCACCGACGGGGTCGTCGACGAGCACGATGCCAGGGCCGTGCACCACCTACTCCAGAGCGACGACCTCCACAACCTTGGCGGACCGGCCTGGTAGGCAAGGTCGAGTTTCTCGGGACTGATCACCGAGCCGGCCGAAGCTGAGCAGGCGCGTGCGTATGCAGCTGCATAGGCACGACGCCCCTACCAGCGCTTTCGTCGGGTCTGTAACCTGATGGTCGCGCGTTGGTCGATGCCCCCCGCCACTACAGAAGCCCTGGTCAGGATGCATTTCCGGCCAGGGCTTTCTTGCGTCTGGACTCTCCCATCGGGCCGTGTCAAACCTGTGTCAAACCTCCTCACATCAAACCTCCCCACCCGGAGCAGGCCGGATCTGTGGGTGCTTCGCCGGGTCCTGGCGTTCTCCCGGGCGAACGGGTTGGTGCCACCCGGCTCCGATCCCTCCGAGGGCTTGGTGGCGCCGGCACCTGACCCTGCGGTTGCTCGTGCGCGACGCCCGGCGTCCCAACCGCGTCCGCTGAGCTTTCCGGGGTGCGCGCGGATCGCTGCGCATCTTCATCCGGTCCATCAGCTGGTGCTGTGGCTGCAGCGCGTGATGGGGCTCCGAATCTCCGAGGCGTTCGGCGTCTTGGTCGACGATGTCGTCGACCTCGGGGACTCCGGGCTATTGCTCGTGGGGCCAGGGAGGTCGCGACTTCAGGGTGCGCAATGACGACGGCCGTATCGTGGGTCGTCCAGCACAAGGAGCGGACGAAGACCGAGGCCGTGTTGCGAGTACTTGTCCTACCATCGAGCATGTTGGAGCTGCTGCAGGTCGCGATCGAGGCATTTCACACCGACCCCGAGACCGACGAGATTGACGAAACTTCGCGTCTCGTACCTGGTCTTCAGACAGCGGATCAGTCTGGTCAGCTGAGCTTCCGCGAGGCCTTCGAGACCGCTGCGACTGCCGAGGGGCTGGGCAGCGGTGATCTCGGCTTTCGGGTGTCGCCATATCTCTTGCGCAAGAGCGTCGCCACGGACATCGCGTGGGAGTCGGGGATCGAGCACGGGGTACGTCGGCGCTTCATGGGACATCGCGCTGCCGACGATGTCTTCGGGCGTGTCTATACGCCCGACCATCCCGAGCTCACGCCCCTCGCAGAGGTGGCGCGCGTGCTCGACGAGATGATCCGAGGTTCAATCGGCTCTCTGCTCGTTCCGACGACTCGGCGTATCCGATGGGGTCACTCGCATCGGAACTTCCATCGTGCGGCCCACGCGGAGGCGACGCTTCTGGCAGCGGGTTGGTCGACCGACCTGGACCACTCTGAGGATCCATTGTGCGATGCACAGCGGGTCTCGTCAGAGCTACGGATCGCGGAATCGACCGCCAGGCGATGGATGCGGGACGGCACCTTGAGGTGTGTAATCGTCCAGGACAGGGACGGCGTGCGGCGGCGTTGGGCGCGGCTGAGCGAGGTCTGGGCATTGCGTGATCGACTGGCTGACCGGATACTCCTGCCGGATCTCGCCGAGGAGCTCGGTGTCCGCTACCACGACCTCTACCGGATGTCTCGCCTCCTCAGCCTCGAGTTGGAGCAGCATCCAACGAGCCGACAATTCGAGGTCTCATCCGAGGCGGCAGGTCGCTTATGCGAAGAACATGCCCGCGTTCGTGCGCTGCATGAGCGCTCGATGAAGCAGGCGGCTGCGGCGGGACAGCTCAACCTCGCGGTGAGCACCGTTGGCCTGATGGCGAAGCGAGGAGAGCTCGACATCGATCCCGAGACGGACAGCAGCAAGGCGCGGTTCGTCACCCGCGCCTCGGTGGAGAAGTGTCGGACCGTGCGCTACGGCGATTCACCGAAAAGAAGACTCGACCAAGCGACGGTGCCGCTTGCCGACGTCATCCGATTCACCGGGCGCAGCCGGTTTGAGCTACTCGACCTCGTGCGTGCCGGCGTCCTCGAAGAAGTTCCCGGCCGGGGCACCTGCCAGCTCACCGCGTCGAGCCTGGGTGCCTGGATGACGGTGAGCGCGTGATATCCATCAATGACCACGCTCGAGGCCGCTGGCTCGGTTGATCCACCGGCGGGTGGCTTCGGATTCCGCCGATCGAGCGCCCTGGCTGCCCTCTAACCTCGATCCTCGGGAGGGGTTGGGGTGACGGTTTTGGCCGTGGGGTGATCCAGAGGGGCTTGTAGGGGCTGGGGTTTCGGTTGGGCGGCGGCTGGTGGTTGTAGGGAGTCTTCTTGAATGATCTTGGTTGGTCGGCT
>DAHYHI010000140.1:0-3826 GCA_027391075.1 Acidimicrobiaceae bacterium
CCACGCTAAATGCCTTACGGGCTCGGTGGAGGCGTATACCGACGGCGTTAACCGAGCAGCCGAGCACGACGGCGATCTGAGCATGAGGAAGCTCCTCCCATAACGCTAGCTGGAGGATCTCGACATCGGCTGGACGCAGGCGACGGAAGACGGAAGTAGCAATGGCGTGCGCTCCGTTGGCGGTGAGGGCGTCGTCGGTCGGTGCCTCTTCCGCGTGGTCAACTCGTGTTCGGATGAGCCTGGCAATGAGGCGCTCGCGGCGGGCGTCACCGCGGCGTGTGTTAGCTGATACTCGCCGGGCGACAGCGTAGAGCCAAAGCACCGCCTCCTCCGGGCGCTCGGGGACATCCCCGATCCGCCGCCAAGCGACCAAGAACGTATCCGCTGCGATGTCCTCTGCGGCAGCGCGATCACCGCAGCGGCGCAGCGCGTAGGCGACTAACGGCCCGTAGCAGGCAGCGAAGATCGCCCTGAACTGTTGCTCGACCCCACCGCTGGTCACGACCCGCCGGTCTAGTAGATGTACACCGACGACACGACGTCATCCCAGCCGGGACCCATGTCCGGCGATGATGACCACGGCCCGGTGTTGCCCGGGTACCAGTAGCCGGCGCCGTAAGTGCCCTGCGCGAGATGGAACCCGCAGCCGGTTCCAGCGAATGATACGGCCACATTGTCGAATCCGTAGTCGGACAGGTTTATCCAGTAACCCTGCCCAGTTACCTCGAGAGCCTGGCCGGTGTAATTGACGCCGGCGTAGAGGGTTACCGGGCAGTAGCTCGTGCCCACACCACTCGACGCCAGCTGAGCAGATCGGGCCCGCATCTTCGCCAACGTTGTGAAGCATTGCATCATCCCGTTCGGGACGACGAGGCACGCCCTATTTGTGTCCCAAACTGCCGACGAGCTAGCCGTAGCGACCTCGGGACCCTTAATCACCGCAGCCGAAGCATCCGCCATCGGTCCCGCAACCGACGCGGTGGCCGCTGCGAGGGCGGCAACAATTATCAGACAGCGCGTATTCATGTCATGACCTTCCGCTCTGGCGGCGGGCATCGTCCCGGCTGCCGTAAAGATTATGTCCGGAAGATAGGAAACCTTTCGCCACAACAAGTTTCCAAGGCGCCCGAGACGGTGCACGACCGAGAAAAGTCCTAGGAGTGTCCTGAAGTAGTCGTCGTTGGATTCGCGATTTGTGGGCGGGTCTGCGAGAATTCCCGAATTTGTCATGGCGCTCGGTCGGTCGAAGGTGCAGCCCCGTTTCGAGGATCCGAGGGTGTTGTTGGGGGACCGGCTGCGGGGGGTCTACTTGTTGTTGGCTGATCATGACGGGGTGATGTTCAGCGATGACTATTTCGCCGGTTTGTATAAGACGTCGAGGTTAGGTCGTCCGACGGTGCCTGCCCGGACGTTGGCCACGGGCGGCAGCGTCACCGTGCATGCCCGCGAGGACCTCCTACAAGAACACAAGGCCGCCCAGGCCAGCCCGACTGGCAGGAGGCCTACAGCGGCACCCGCCCGAAAGTGGAACGCAAGATCGCCCACTTCGTGCGCCGCGCCTGGGGTGGCCGCAAAGCCCGGGTCCGCGGCAAGACCCGCGTCGGCACCGACGCCGAAACCCGCGCCGCCGCTTGCAACTGGGCGCGTCTCGCCACCCTCGGCGTGACTCATCACGGCGGGACTGGTCAGCAGCCCCACCCTGAGCCGATCGAGTATCCCGCCCACCTCGATTGTCTCACCCCCCTGCCGGTCGCGCACGCCCGAAACCTCCCGAAATGGAGGGAATCGACCGGCAGGGAACCGGAAAGGAAGCCAGACGAGCCGCAAGACCGTCACCGGAGACACCCTCCCCGACCCGACAACCACCCCACACCGCTCGAACCTCCCCCAGACGACTCGACGACAACCCTAATTCAGGGCTCACCTAGTACGAAGTTCGGTCGCGACGCCGGCATAGTTGCACGAAGGCCTCTCGGGTTTCCGATCATCAGGCATCTCCGTCCCGAAGGCGCCGAAAGGTCCTCGCTTGACTCGGACATTATCCACACGGAAGACAGCGGGGCGAGGGCTTGATGCGCCCGTCTCCCCACCGAACCCGAGGAGGTCGAACAAATGATCCGTGCAAACAGCTATAGATACCTCGGTCGCACCGAGGCATCCCAGAAACTACCCAGAGGCAAGACACGATGGAAGGTCTTAGCCGCTGGCGTAGGCGCTTGCCTACTCCTGCCCCTTATAACGACACCTGCTGAAGCCCAAAACAGCAATCTCAACTCTGTCACCTCAGTGACCCCTTCCACGCCTCCTGGATGCACTAGAATCTTGCCTAGTTCCACAACCATGAACGCCGATGGGTCGACTACTTACCGCTTTCACTACGAAGCAGCGACAATCACGCAGGTATTACCCCCCAAAGGCTTCGACGTCGCCACCGCTACGAGCAGCGCGCTGGCCCGCTACCAAGTCCCTGTACTATCGTCCCAAGAAAGGACTCAGCTCCACGGTCCGCTGCGCGCCACCATTGGCCTCTCTGCGTGCCCGCACGTGACCGCCGGTTACGTGGGTTCAATACAGTCCGACAACTGGAGTGGAATACTTACTCCCCCGAACACGGCCAACTATGATGGTGCGAACGGCGAATTCAATCAGACGGGCTTTAGGTCGTGTCCCAATGAGAATTCTGGTGAGTCATCCTGGATTGGTATAGGTGGTTGGCTTGGGGGCCCGCTTCTCCAAACAGGAACCGTAACTCCAAATCCAAGCTCCACCGCCACAAACGAGTTCGTTGAGTGGATAGGTAAAAATGGTGCCGACAGCGGTGCCTTAACGGGAGCCGCTGTAGCACCTGGGGATCCTGTTGTATCGCAAGTGGCATGGAATCCCGGGCCATCAAATGGAAATGGGACGTTCACCTATACAACCGTCGACCTGATTTCTGACCAGTATGACTCGGCAAGCGTCTCTCTGCCAGAAAACAATTATGATCCTGCTAGCGGGCCTAGTGGAGCCACGGCAGAGGCGGTTGACGAGCGTCCTATCTGGAACCCGAGCCACGAGTATGAGGCCTTAAAACCTTTCTATAGTGGCACAGTATATTGGGATAACTTCTCAATGGGTCCGACTTCCAATCCTAGGCAGGATCCCTACTCGTCAGTCCCGTTCGACACGTTGTACATGACGAGTACAGCTAACACCAGTCAGCGGTTGGCAAACCCGACCTCGTATGGGTCAGGTTCGATTACCGATACATGGATTCAGTGTGGCGTGTGGCAGCCTGTACAGTAACGAGGCGGCCCTCCATCCCCGCTTTGATGCAGGCCACACTAGGCTCAGGGTGCAGAGGGAAACGAGATTCGTCCCGCTGCTTAGCAGTCCGCTCTCCAGCAATCGGCAATCACAGGACGTTAACTGCTGGTCCCAGCGAACCCGCCTCGCGGTGGCAGCTGCGACCATCTGTTTGTCCCTGTTGGCGGGTTGTGGCAATAATGCGATCCGCCCGCCGCCGGGGACCAGGTCCAACCTCGGCTGCGACATCGGACGCTCTGCCTCTGTCAGTTCCCTTACACCGCCATGTCGACCTGCCGGGTAACCACGTGCGTTCCATCGATTGTTCTGCGGCCGGCTGCGTCCCGCGCCAAATGCCAACGGACCTTCGTCAACCCCGGTCGAGGGCACGGCGAAACTTCGACACCGCGTCCGCGACCTCCGCCGGCCCCGCACCGTCGAGGACCATCCGCATCAGCGCCGAAGCGACGACAGCGCCGTCGGAATAGGATGCGACTTCGGCTGCCTGGTCTGGTGTGGACACCCCGAACCCCATGATGAC
>DAHYHI010000001.1:0-4965 GCA_027391075.1 Acidimicrobiaceae bacterium
CATAACCGTGAACGCCGACGGCTGTATCCCATCGACTACGACAGTCGAGGCCACCTCGGTCGGGGGTGACCTGGCAGGCTCAGGCCCCCCGATCATGACCAGGACTCTCGCCGGAAGATCGTCCCACCGGGGCAGCGGCACTCAAACTGCCGCTCACCGGGGACTGCCGTGACGAGCGCACCGTCTGGATTTACGCCTCCGATCGGTCACGATGAAGGGGCTTGTCGGCCTACTACCCGCTGGTGCTGAGGAACTGAAATGAACTTGCAAGCTATGACGGCTCCGCTCGTACGGCCTTTCATGCGTCGGTCGATTGCTATGCGGGCGTCGCAGTTCGAGCGACTTCCTCGCAGAGCAGGTCGAGTTGTGTTCCTTGGCGACAGCATCACCGAGGGGGGGCTGTGGGAGGAATGGTTTCCCGAGTTGGCCGTACTGAACCGGGGCATCGGCGGTGACTCGGTCGGCGGAGTGCAGGCCCGGCTAGGCGCAGCCATCAACGACCCCACAGCGGTATCGCTGCTAATCGGCACCAACGACCTGGGTGGGATGGGACTATCACGCAATGTCACTCGTATTGCCACCCAGGTCAGAGAGCTGATTGTCAGCATTCGGGAACTGGCTCCGGATGCAACTCTGCTCGTGAACAGCGTCATGCCACGCACCCGGTCGTTGGCTACATCCATCCTGGAATTGAACCGGCGATACTCTGCCATCGCCGCCGAGTCCGGCGCCAAGTACGTGGACTTGTGGCCTGTTCTGGCTGACCGCGATGGATCGATGCGGGAGGAGCTAACTCTCGATCACCTCCATCTGAATGGCGCTGGCTACGAGGCATGGGTCGAAGTACTACGACCGCTGCTCGCGCAAGGCGACGGTCCCGCGCTGACGCCCCCCTGATAGCCAGTACCGATGACTGTACATACCTGGGAATCGTCAGCGGGCATCAAGCATCCCACAGCGATGAACTTCGGTGCTTCTGCAAGCTGTCACGAGTGAAGAAAGGCCGCCGCCGGACCCACGCTAGTGGTGTCTCGCTGATCGTCGTCGTGCAAGAGCCTCGACATCGAGGCCGAGCTCTGTGACCGCTCAGTGTTTCTGGAGAAAGACTGTCCGATTCGAAGGATCAACCAGGGACCCTCTCGCCGGTGATGACATCGCCCGAGCGTCTTCCTCGGCGTCCGCAGAATAGACTTCTGCTACATCCTGGAGGGACGAGGCCGACGTGAAGGAGGCTGAATCCATAGGAGTAGGAGCTAGAAATGAGCCGAGAGGTCATTGTTGTCGTCGGCGTCGGCGGGATGGGAGGCGCAATAGCTCGCCGGCAAGGGGCTGGACGCCAACTCCTCCTCTCCGACCTAGATCAGGAGACCCTAGAGGAGGTGGCTGCGACGCTTGGCGACGAAGGCTTCGACGTTGCCACTGCAGTTGTTGACGTCTCATCGCGGGCTTCCGTCGCCGAACTCGCCGCCACTGCACTTGCGCTTGGGCCGGTCACCCAGTTGGTGCACACGGCAGGACTATCTCCGGTCCAAGCGGCCACCGAGGCGATTTTGCGGGTCGATCTGCTCGGAGTAGCGCTCGTACTGGACGAGTTCGGCCAGCTGATGGCAGATGGTGGGGCGGGAGTCGTCATAGCTAGCGGAGCCGCGTACGGTCCGAGTCTCACGTCCGAGGACGAGCGTCTACTGGCGGTGACGGCCGCTGACGTCCTTCTGCGCCTTCCCCTGCTCCGTGACATTCCTGATCCCGGAGTGGCATACGGGATAGCGAAGAGAGGCAACCTTTTGCGGGTGCAGGCCGCCAGTCTTCAATGGAGTAGACGAGGAGCGCGAGTCAACAGCATTAGTCCCGGTGTGATCGCCACTCCGATGAGTAGGCAGGAACTCGATGGCCCATACGGAGACTACGTGCGGTCGTCGATAGCGGCCTCGCCGGCGAAACGCATTGGCACACCCACCGATATTGCTGATGCGGCCGCCTTTCTGCTCGGACCCTCGGCCAGCTTCATCACCGGCACGGACTTGCTAGTCGACGGTGGTTCCTTCGGTGCCGGGCGAGTGAGTTGACAGGCCTGCTTTGAGTCATTGTTCCGTCGGCGTCGCCATGCGACACGTCGCCCGCCCATGCCGCAGGCGGATCGGTCCCCATCGAGCTCAAAGAGGCGGCGGACGCGTATGGACCATAGTGAGTGATGGTGCACAGCCCTGAGATCGTCCTGGTCGGATCGCGCTTTCGCTTCGGGACCACTTCCATTTCGCCATGCGTGGAGCAGTCGGCTCCGCGTTGCACAACCTATACGCAGATGGGGTGAAGTGATGGCATCTCACGGCGCATCCCGATCAAGCAAGCCGCAGGTCAAGACCCATCTCGGCGAGATGCTCGTGTGCATCGGGTGATATCCGTGCGAATTGCTCGTTCAGGTGTTGGGAGTCAGGATGGCCCGGTTGGCGTGGCGTAGACCGAAGTGCGGATCGGCGCAATGTAGCGCTCCCACTCGGAGGTCGACAGACCGAGATATTGGAATGTGACCACGGCGCGTGCAGGACTGGACAGGTCGAGCCTTAAATTGCAGTAGCCGGCCTCGATGAGCCCGTTATCAATTGGTTCGTCACGGCTTCGATCTACGGGACGAAGTGGGCAACCGCGTCGGTGCTGAGCGTCGGGTTTAACACCGGCGGAGCGGGTTCCATTCGGGTGCGTCGATCTCCGAGAAGGACATCCTGCTGGCCGCCGGATTGTCGGGAAGGGTCACGCCACCGCAGCCCCCAGGCGATCATCTCCGGGCCGTTGTCCATCCGCAGATGCTCGGAGGCGCTGCGCACGGCGACGAGAGCCTCGATGGTCTCGACGAGCTGATCGGCGGTGCAAGAGCGGCCGACGCGGACGGCCAGGGCTTCGCGGGTGAACTCGCGTCGACGATTGTGGCCAGCTTGATCCGACGGCGGTCGGCCGTCTCGTCAAACTGGAAGTCCACATCCCACACCTGACTCGACCGGCACGCCCGGAGCCGACCGGTGAGGGTCGGTCCCAACCGGCGCGGTTTGCGGCACAACTGCGGCCGTCTCAGGCCATAGCCGCTGGATGCGCTTGCGGTTGACCGTCCAGCCCTCCGGCGCACGATCCAATACGCCGTCTTCCAGCCCCAGCGGGGATGCTCCCTTGCTATCTGGCGAAGCCGGGTCCGCAACGTCACCTCGAGATCAGGCACTCGCCGACGGGAACGGCGCTGCGTGGATCGGTGCTGGGCCACCACCCGGCAGGCCCGGCGCTCAGAGACCCCAAGCGATCGACCAGGACCGCCACCGCGATCCGTCGACGCTCCGGGGTCACCCTGTTCCCTCGGCCAGCTCCCTTCAACATCGCGTTGTCCAAGGCTCGGTCGGCCACGATCCGCTTCAGCCGCTACCTCACACCGGCCACCTCGTCCGCCAGGGCGGTGGCCCGACCCCGGTCGCTGTCCACGACGGCTATCCGGGCTCCGGCCCGGGCGAGCAATAGAGCGAGCAGGCCCTGCTCCCATCGCCGCCACCGACCACCATGGCCGGCTCGTCCTCCAGCCGGAAGAGATCCTTCACGGTCGGACGATCGGTTGGGACCGAAGGAATTCGATCAGGTGCCGGGCGATGGCCTGGGGCTGCTCCGGAAGCATGGCGTGACCGCAGTCGGCGACCTCCACGTAGGTGGCGCGCCGGCCTAGCGCGGTCGCAGCGTCCTTCCCCACGCCGACGGGGGCCATGACGTCCTGGAGCGGCTGAACGATCAGGATCGGTACGTCACCGCCCCGCCACCATTCGTCTGGATCGGCGGTGCCGATGGCACCCGCTCCGGCGCTCGGCCACCATCCGTCGAGCCATGGACTCGGATCGTTGCCGGGGGCGAAAAACGCGGTCCGGATGGCCTCGAGACGGTCCTCGCGTGGAAGCGAGGGATCGTGGCACTGGGCGAAGGCGGCGAGCACCTCTCCGGCAACGGGGTACGTCGTCAACGAGTGACCCCCACAGGGCATGACCGCAACGGATGCCACCACCTCGGGGCGGTAGCTCGCCGTCGCCCGGGCCACCACGTTGCCGAGAGCGTGGCCCACGATGTGGGCCCGTCCGCCGGCGACCTCTCCTACTATCCAGGCGATGTCGTCGGCGTGATCACGCAGAGTCATCCCTTCGGGTGGGGGAGTGCTCCCTGCGGCGCCCCGTAGGTTGACTGCGATCGAGCGGTAACCAGCGGCCGACAGGGTGTCCTGAAGAAGGTGGAAGTCGGCGGCGCCCCGCTGCGCCGACGGAATCAGCACCACCGGCGGGCCTTCTCCCGACTCCAGTACTTCGAGGGTTAGTCCCCTCGACGGGTGCTGGAGCAACGTGGTCACCGGGTCGCGTGGTCGAAGCGTACGACATCCATGACCGCATCATAATGTGAGGCGACCAGGCCCGATCCGGCGCTGGAGATGGTGAGAGCGGGGGAGGGACGGCGTTATCGATGACAGATGGGGCCTACGGACCGGTCGTTCGAAACCCTCGGCCGTGACTGATCACTTCCGCGAGGATCGTCGCGCCGCTTGCAGATAGGAACTTGCAGGGCTGGCGTTGGGAGTCAGTTCCTGGATGTCGGATAGACCTCGAGGGCCCCCCAAGGGGTACGTTGCGTTCGATATGGATGACGGCGTTCAAGCTGTTTGGAGCGGGCCTGGCATATCTCCCGTCGCTGTGGCGGCCGTATTCCGCCTCTTCGGATACGAAGCACTCCTGAACCACGCAGGGCTTACTGCAATCCGGATGGCCTGTTGCTGGGATGAATGGGCGCCGGTCTCTCAGCCTGAAATGTGCGGTCGGGCCCGTGGGGCAATAAAGTGAGCGGTTAGGGCGGGTGGGGCAGGATCGAGTAGTTCCAGTCGGGATGCCATTCATGTTTGCGGATTGGGATCGCGGCCAGCTCGGCGTCGGTGACTTTGACGCCGATGGGATAGGAGCC
>DAHYHI010000013.1:0-13543 GCA_027391075.1 Acidimicrobiaceae bacterium
GCCTCGACACGAACCGGTCACTCAGCGAAGCGGTGTCGCTTTACCGGTCCTCAGGGTACCGCGAGATCCCCGCATACAACGACAACCCGTACGCCCACCACTGGTTCGAGAAAGACCTACACCCTGACCATTGAAGTCCTAAAGGCGTTTTTAAGAGGGACCGCTCGTTCGGCGTCCGGCCCGCGTGCGGCTGCCAGCGAGTCTGCTTCTATCCTGCGCTCGTCGTTGTAAGCAACGACGGAGGCGAGGTCTATGCGGCGGTGACTTCCGTGCCCGGGACCGACCTTTCTGTTGGAGAGACCGATGGCTCCACTATCGAGGAGGTTTACGAGATGCTGGCGGGACATCCCAAGGAGTTGTGCTGCCTGCCCGGTACTGAGCGTCTGACCATAGGAGGTCATGGCGACGGCTCTGTCGGCGGCGAGGTACGACACAAGGCGCTCCAAGCCGTCCACAGCTGTGGCAGGAAGTTCAAAACTGGTCTTCGTTCCGGCAACGGTGATTTCGAGATGGACGTCGTCGGCTTCGACAAGCGCGTCCGCGATTAAGCGTAACGAGATCAGTTCCAAGTCGTCTGGGGCGACCAAGGAATCGTCGGACACTGGCTGTTTCACTCTCGACTCCAATCTGCTCCGAATGTGCGTGGTGACTATCATATCCCAAAACGCTACTAACACCAATAACGCAATCAACGCGATGGACGGATTTTGCAGTCGTCTGGGTCAGCGTACGGATCGTCGGAGGTTGGCGTGGTCGAGCCGGCTTAGGGCTAGGCGAAGTAGTGGCCGGAGCGAACGTCTTCCACCCATCCCGGCTGAGTCGGCTCCCAGCCGAGCACCTCACGGGTCTGATCGTTGGAGGTGGGGTTGTCCCAGCCGGCGAAGAACGCAAGAAACCCCAGGTGGTTGGCGGACTCGTCCTGGGTGACGCTGCGGACCGCTACGCCGAGCCCGGCGGCGATCTCTTCGGCGATCGTCTTGAAGGGGATGCCCGTATCTCCGACGCCGTGTAGTCGAGAACCGGCCGGCGCTTTTTCCAAAGCCAAGCGGTACAGCACGGCGATGTCTCGAGTGTGCGCTGCTGGCCAGCGGTTGGCCCCTCCGCCTATATACGCGGCGGACCCGTGCTCGCGGGCCATCTCTATCAATGAGCGTGTGAAGCCGTGGAGGTCCAGGTCACTGTGCACCATCGGGGCGAGACGAACGTACGAGGAGCGTACGCCCCGGGCCGCGAGCGCTACCACGGCGTTCTCAGAGTCGATGCGATAGCCCCCAGGCAGAACGTCCTGCTCAGTGCCGGGACGGTCGTTGACGCCGGCCATCGCGAGCATGAGGGTCCCTCCGGTGCCGACGAACGGCTTGCCTGTGCCGGCGAGCGCGTCCCCCATGGCGGCGATCGCGGCCATGTCAGCGCCCGCCGCGCTTTCGATCCCACCATCGCGCAGAGCCTCGTGCTTGAAGGCGAGGTGGATCACGCCGTCGACCTGCGAGGCGGCGTCCCCAAGGTCGTCGGGATCGTCGAGATGGCCTCTGTGGACCTCGGCGCCGAGCGCAGCCACAGCTGCCGCTGCCTGCTCCGAGCGGGCCAGCCCGACGACGCTATGGCCGTGGCCGAGCAGCTCAGGAATCAGCGCAGAGGCAATATGGCCTGAGGCACCTGTCATTAGAACACGCATAGGGGTCTCCTTCCCGAATCAAGTGATGTCATCATGTGACGTAACTACTCTACCTCATAATGTCACTCAGTGTCGTGACTGTATGCTGTCAGGGTGACTCGCTGGAAGCCCGATTCCGTCGGACGTCTTATGGAGGCTGCTCTGGTCCTTTTCGACGAGCGGGGATACGACGAAACCACGGTGGCTGATATTGCAGCGCACGCTGGGCTGACACGTCGAACTTTTTTCCGCTACTTTCCGGACAAGCGAGAGGTGCTCTTCATGGGCGCCGGGAACCTAGAGGCGGTGTTCGTCGGAGCGGTCACGGGAGCGCCTTTGGAGGCTTCGCCGATCGCCGCAGTGAGAGCGGGCCTCGCAGCGGCGTGCAGTATTTTCGACGGACTGCACCCTATCGTCCGTATCCGGGCGCGTGTCGTCGCTTCGAACCCGGAGCTGCAAGAGCGTGAGTTGATCAAACTGGAGCACCTCTCGGCGGCGGTCGCGTCGGCGCTGGAGGTCCGCTCGGTCGACCCATCGATTGCCGCCCTCGCCTCGGATCTTGGGGTGCGCATGTTTCGCCTGGCGTTTGCCGAGTGGGTCGCTCAGGATGATGCCGCCGGACTCGGTGCCATAATCGATAGAGTGTTCGCCGACCTGCAAGGTCTTTTGGCTGACTAGTGTAGCGGTGTGAGGGGCATAGTTCTGCCCCACCTCATTTCTGGTCGCGCCACGACGAGTGGGACGGGGTAGCGATCGTCGACGATGCGTGTTGCGAAGGTGCGCCTTTCGACAAGCTCAGAGCTTGGCGTGGACAGCACGCGACAGCCCGTCGGGCCTTGGGTTCGAGTGCCCCAGGAATGGCGTCCAAGTCGAGGTGGGCGAAGCCCCACGGGTCCAGGGAGATTCCTTCGGGGAAAACCAAACTGCACATGCCCAAACCGTCGCACTTAGCAGCATCAAATGACAGTCGTAGTGGCGAGGTAGTGGTCATTTCCAGTGTTCCCGTTCGGATGGCCGCGAAAGAGGGAATGCGCCGCCAGGCGAGGAAGCGCTGCAGCGGCGGCGGCGGTGGAGGCGCACCTCGTCGTGGAACGCGTCGAGGGCTGACTCGGCCATGCTCACTGTCCCATCTGGCAAGGAGCATAAACCTCGTCCGGCTAGGCTCTCGGCCAGGGATGCAAGCCTCGTATTGGTGAACCATCCTCCGACCCTGCCTTCGGCAAGAGCCTCCATCCGATCTGCTACAAGCGGAAGTCCGTAAGAGCAGGCGCCGCACTGGCCGGCGCGCTGGTCGCTCAGCCAACGCACGAGCCGAGCGGCTTCACTCAGGCCGCATCGGTCCTCGTCTATGACACCGAACACGCCGCACCCCGCCGATGCACCGCCGTCATTCGGTCGTCCGGGACGCACGATCGTCGTGGTTGCTCTCCCACGGCTCAGCCAACTGCCCGAGTAGCCGCCGAGGAGCACCGCCTGCCAGTTCCGGTCCGCTCCAGCCGCCCACCCTGCCAGGTCGGCTACGGTCCCTGGCCGCATTAGCTCTACCACCGATCCCGGAGCGCTCACATCGCCGGCCAAGGTCACGAGCATGCTGCCCGGCCCGTCTGAACTTCCAGCTTCGCGGAACCATGCGGCGCCGTTACGGGCTATCAGGCCGACGTGGCCGACCGTTTCGGCGTTGCTCACGACGGTCGGTCGTTCGTCGATACCGGATTCGGCGCTGCGGCGTCCCTTCGACGCAGGGAGCGCTTCCCCTCCGCTCAAGAATGAGGCTAGGGAGCTCGATTCGCCAGCGATATACCGGTCCGGTACGTCGACCACATGGAACCCGACCTGCGCACCTACGGCATTTGCAGCGTCGGCTGGGTGGTTTTGGCGTTCGGCGATTGCGGCCAGAGTCGACATGGCGGATCTCGACCCGACGTGCACAGCTACGAGGACGGTCGTTGAGCCGATAGCCGAAGCAATCGCCGCTGCCCCGTCGAGGACCAGGTGGGGACGCAGCTCGAGCAGGGTGCGATCCTTTGCGCTCGCCGGCTCACCCTCGGTTGCGTTGACTACCACGAGAGGGGAGCCGGGGCTGCGCCTAGCGAGGTCAAGTTTTCGCCACAGTTCGAAGTGGCCGCCGCCGCGCCCAGTGATCCCTGCAGCTTTGATCAGTTCAGTGATGTCGTCTGGCCCCATCTTGGGTAGCGGGCCAAGTCGGGCGAGATGGTCAATCCAACGCTCGCCGCCCGGAGGTCCCCCGAGGAGCCTGGCAGAAGCGTCGCCCAGTCCAGCTACTGGCAGGCCCTGCGCGACCGGTAGCCCCTTAGGCTGGACTCCCCTGAGCGACGGATCCCGCACGGTGGCGGCATCTAGAGGGGTCGATGCCGAGATGGAGGTACTCATCGTGTCGCCGCGGCCGGAACGCTGAGAGGACGGCGCCACGCAGACCGCACGGTTGCAGCCATTATCAGCGCCCCTGTCAGTACGTACATCCACCGCAGTGACGGCGTGTCTGAGCCGGCGAGTACACCGTGCAACCACACCAGCACGAACGCCGGATAGGCCAGCCGGTGAAGTCCCGCCCAACGCCGACCGACCGGCCGGCGACCGGCGAGAGCGGCTGTCACGGCTACAATGGCCATCAGGTACGCAGCGACCATCCCGTAGGTGACCGCACCTGGGCGGTAGGAGGCCGAGTTCGGTATCAGAAGAGCTTTCGCCGGCACGCCTGCGTAGCGGTCCGAAAGTAGCGCCCACACGTGGGCAACGAGGAGCCCAAAGAAGGCCGGAACAAGGTATGCGTGCAGTCGCAGGAGGGTCTCCGGTCGTATCGTCGTCGAACGGCGAACAGGTCGGCGGAACGAGAGTCCCATCCACACCAAAGCCGTGAGAGCCAGGTAGGCGCCGAGACCGGCGGCGCGCGCGATAATCCAGGGAAGCATCTTGTTGGTTGCGACAGGAGCCAGGGCGTGGCCAAGCACATAGCCGGCGATACCAAAGAAGGTGGCAGTGCCCGCGGCGCCGGCACCGACCGCAGTCGGCGATACCCCGATGCGGATCGAACCGTCGCGGCGTGTCAATCCCGGGCCCATATGACCTTGTCGTCCATCGAGTCGGTCATCTGCACTCTTTCTTCCACGTCGACCCAAAGCGCTGCGATCCTCTCGGCGGCGGCTCGCTCCCGGATCCTGTCGGCTCCCTCCAAGAACAGCGCCTTCGCCCACACTTCGGCTCGGACCGGATCGGGATGGACGACGCTGACCGCCTGTAGCCCCGCTCCGCCCGGCTCTCCTGTCCGGGGGTCGATCAGGTGGTGAACACTACGACCCTCGTGAACCCAATGACGCACCCGTACCGACGAGGTAGCCACGGCGGTGTCGGAAACTTCGAGGACAACGAGCGGTTCCGCTACGCCGGAGGGGGCTTCGACACCTACTCGCCAAAGGGCGCCCGGTGCTGGTCGTCCCGACACGACGAGGTCGCCTCCGGCGTCTATCAGAAAATCCCGCGTCGAGCGTCTCAACACGGCCGCCGCCCGTCGCGCAGCGACGCTCTTGCCGATACCGCCCAGGTCTACTCGGCAGCCGCCGAGATGCGCGAGGCGCAATCGTGGGAGGAGCGTTGGCGACCAGGGCTGGGGGGACCCGATGGGCGGAACGCCAGCTGGCGTAGCGGGGGAGTCCGCAGTGCGCCGGCTGATGTGGTTCTCATCGGCGAGAAGGTGAAACGAACGGTCGTATCCGAGCTCGACCAGCCGGTCGAGGACTCTCGGGTCGAAACTGGCGGAGGTTTGCTCGTGAGCGTCGAGGGCGCATTGCATCGTTTCCATCAGCGACTGCGGAACCAAATGCCAGCTGTTCGGGCGTCGATTGGCTCTGGATAGAGCGCTGGCTGGAAGGAATCGGGAGCAGTTCCTCTCGACCTCGCGGAACTCGGCGAACGCGCTATCGAACAGCTCGTCGAGGCGAAGGGCTTTGGTCGCGGAGGGCCGCGTCGGGCGTTCGCGGAGATGGATCGCTACGATCGAGGCCATCGCTTTAGAGGTCCGTATCGCCAGTCCCGACGGGGCCGACTTGCCGGGGACGACTAACCCGACATGCTCAAGGGATGGCATGCGAGGCGCCGGTGGTGGCACTGACGATCGGGGCTGCAATCGGGGCGGGGACCGCTACCACCGGGATGGTGGGCAGCGGGCTGAAGGTCGCCGATGGGACCGCGGCGACATTCGAGCTTCCCGTCCCGGCTGCGCTGGTCCGCGCGGCTCCAGGGGCGGCGACGAGGCTCGCGGCGCGCCGTGCAGCGTCTGCCTTTGTGACAGCGAATTGCAAGGATTGCAAAGCTTTGTTCTCGGCTAGAAGCTGCTGTTGCACCGCCGCGAGCATTGCGGCTTCGCGAGTTGCGGCGCTTGCTTCAGCTGCCGGTCCCGGCTTGGCGACAACCGACGCTGAACTGACTGTCAGGGTCGTCGCCGGTTTGATGCCGGGCTGGTTCGAAACCCAAACTACGAGGGCTCCCATACTAGCGATAGTCGTAGTTCCGACGACTAGGGCCGGGATTAGACGCCGGGTTTTGACCCCGCGAGCTCGACGGCGCGACGCCGCCAGACGCCGAGTTGGAGGAGGTGGAGGAGGTGGACATCTGTCCCCCAGGGTTTCGTTGTCGCCCGTGGCCTCGAACTTCGGGCGGTCGTGGCCAGGGAACATCAGTTGTCCCCGCCTCCGTCGCCTCCACCGTCGGAGTGACCGGAGCTTGCCGTGGCGGCTTGCTTGGCGGCCGCCTCCTCCGCCTGGAACTGGTGCTCGGCGTTGGCGAGCTGCTGTGCCGACGACTGGAGATTGGCCTGCTCGGTCGCCAGCAGCTGCTGCTCCGCGGCAAGCTGCGCTCTCTCGTTGGCCAGCGACGACGCCTCGCTTCCGAGCGACTGCTGCTCCGCTACCAGCTGCGTTGCTGACTGGCCAACGCTTGACGTAGCGCTGTCGTGCTCTTTGACCGCCGTTTCAAGGGTGGTTATCGACTTTTGGATCTGCCCTGCCTCCGCAGCGAGCGAGGCGACGGACTGGGCTGCTGGGTTGGCAGTTGTTGCGCCAGCCTGGGAGGTGGCTGTGATGGCTGACGATGCGGTAGTGGAGGGAGTGGCGGCCATAGCTGCCGTCGCTCCTGCTGTCGAGGCCGCTGCGGCAAGACCGACCATCCACTTTTTCATACCAATCATGTCATCGTCTCCTGTCAGGCCTGGGCGACGTAGCGGTTCATGTAAATATCGGCAGGCCCTCCACGTAGGGCGACAAACATTCGATGAGAGTCTTCTCATAGGGGAAAAAGTAGCGGCCTATCCGGGTAATCGTCCGCTCAGCGAACAATCGGCAATTGGTGTCCAAAGGTGTTGTCACCGCGCCGATTCGGTTTCTGCGGAGTTGCCTGCGGAGTTGCCTGCGGAGTTCCCGACGGAGTTCCCGACGGAGTTCCCATCGACTGATAGCGATCGACCAGTCGCCTGCCCAGAGTTGCTAGTTCCTCGCGTACTTCTTGAGGGCCGCGGACTTCGACGGTGGCGTCGTAGCAAACGAGCTCCAACGCTGCTTGGTGTGCGCTCGTCATGCTGACAAGGACACTCCGTCGGCCGTCGTCGCAGGCGCCCAGGTCGATGAGATCCCACCAGGCGCCTATACGACCGGACATGCGCGCCCAGACGCCGTCGTCTACTAAGAGCTCGACTGTCACTTGCGTGCAGGGTCTGAGCGCTTCGAAGGACTGTTGCGACGCTCGCCATGTGGCAGCCAAGTCGAAGTCGGGCGGCGTTGATGCCGTCTCCGATGTCAGTTCCAGTGCCTCTATCCTCGACACGCGATAGGTTCTCGAACCCGCGGGGCCGACACCGAGGAGATACCACGTGCCGTGTTTCACCACCAGACCTTGAGGGTGCACCAGCCGCCACGAAGCGTCAGATCCCGGCCTTGCGTAGCACAGATTCACCACGACATTCCGCTCCAAAGCCTCGCGTATGGCGGCCAGAATGACCTCCACGCCGTCAGGGGAGGGTTTCGTGGTCCGAAGTTGACCCCAGGCTGTGGGGTCAACGTGGACGTGGCCTTGGGCAGCGTTGACCTGCTCTCGGATCGCAGTCGGTAATGCTGCGATCACCTTGCGAAGCGCGGCGCCGACGTCTTTTTGTCCTGGAGCCCCGGACGCCGCGAGCACCAGCGAGCTTGCCTCGGCCGCGGTCAGTCCTGAAAGGTCGATCCTGTGGCCCCCAAGAAGCGCCCAACCGCCACCGCGACCTCGTTGCGCGTAGACCGGCACACCTGCGGCGCACAAGGCGTCCAGATCCCGTCGTATCGTCCTCTCCGAAGCCTCCAAGGCGCCGGCCAGCTGCGTCACGGTCCGCTGGCCGTGAGCCTGGAGCAAAAGGACTATGGCCACGAGCCGGTCAGCACGCACAACGACGACGTTACACAACTCAAAAAACAAATAGGACACAAGGTGGCCAGTTACCCATTTGATACTGGGGTCATGAGCGAATCCACCGTTACCGAAGTCGACCACACTCCCTCTGATCGCCGGCAGTCTCTCGTCGCCGCCTACGAACACGCTGCGCGGGTTGCCTCCGCAGTGCGTAGCGACCAGCTGGCCGGACCCACCCCGTGCCCGGAATACGACGTCGCTGTCCTCGTGGACCATCTCGTCGGCGCTGGCTGGCGCGCAGTGTCCCTCGGGAGGGGCGAGACTCCCGGCGGCGAGGAGTTCCCTCACGTCGATCTGGCCGACGCCCCCGGCCAGTTGAGGCAAGCGGGTGTCGACGCGGCTTCGGCTTGGAGCGACGAGCGTCTGTCGGCGACGACCACCATGCCGTGGGGGGAGACCTACACCGGGGCGACGCTCGTTGACATGTACCTGGCCGAGCTCGTCGCCCACTCGTGGGATCTCGCCGTCGCGACCGGACAGGCCGTCACATGCGACGAGGGTTTGGCGTCGGACGCTCTCGCCGGTGCTCGTGGGATGCTACGCCCGGAGTACCGGGACATGATGGCCAAAGGCAGCCCGTTCGGCGCTGAGCTGGCCGCCGGGGATGATGCCACGACCTTGGAGCGCTTTGTTGCCTTCATGGGGCGCCGGATCGATTGGCAACCGTGAGCCATGACTACCGAAGTGCAGCGCGCAAGCCGTGACTATTCACACGCTATGGTATGTAGACACAACCGAATCGGGAGCTCGCGCCTAGCGGGCTGAGAGGGTGGCTAGGGCCGCCGACCGAATGAACCTGTCCGGGTAATACCGGCGGAGGGAAAAATACCATGACGCCAGATGTTTCCGTTCAGTTGACCGCCGGGACGACCAAGACGTACCTGGAGGGATCACGCCAGGACCTCCATGTGCCTATACGACGCGTGACGCTCTCCAGCGGCGAAACTCTCGACCTCTACGACACGAGCGGGCCGGGTGGCGACGCCGCAGGACTCTACGGTGGGCGTGGCGTCCTCGGTGAGCTCGCCGGACAGCTTGCCTCGGGCCTCCCGGCTCTGCGAGAAGGCTGGATCGAGGAGCGAAACGACACGGAGCTCTACGACGGGAACCGTATAGATCACAGCGGCGTCGGAGGCCACGGTGAGTGCCTGGCGCGAATCGGGTTGCCCGGCGAGTCGAGACAGGGAACCGTCGACCGTCAAGCGCGTCCCCGTCGAAGCGTCGGGGGGCGTGCGGTTACGCAACTGTCGTACGCCAAGAGAGGTGTGATCACCCCAGAGATGGAGTTCGTGGCGATACGCGAGGCTATGACGCCGGCGGCGGTATGTGAAGAACTCGCTACTGGCCGCGCTGTAATGCCACTCAATGTCAATCATCCAGAAGCGGAGCCGATGATCATCGGCAAACGCTTTGTCGTTAAGATAAATGCAAACATCGGGAATTCGTCTGTTACCTCCACGGTCGAGGACGAGGTGGACAAGATGTCCTGGGCGACGCGTTGGGGCGCGGACACCGTGATGGACCTTTCTACCGGCGGAAAGATTCACGAGACGCGGGAATGGGTGATACGCAACAGTCCGGTGCCGGTCGGGACGGTTCCCATCTACCAGGCGCTGGAGAAAGTCAAAGGACGAGCAGAGGATCTCACCTGGGAGGTGTATCGCGACACCGTCATAGAGCAGTGCGAACAGGGCGTCGATTACATGACCGTGCACGCCGGCGTGCTGCTGGGGTACATTCCCTTCACGGCGCAACGCAAGACAGGTATCGTGAGCCGGGGAGGGTCGATCCTGGCTGCATGGTGTTTGGCGCACGGCGACGAGAACTTTCTCTACACCCACTTCGCAAAGCTTTGCGACATCTTGCGATGCTGCGACGTGACTATTTCACTCGGAGACGGTCTACGCCCAGGGTGCGTGGCGGACGCCAACGACAAAGCGCAATTCGCCGAGCTTCGGACTTTGGGGGAGCTCGGTCGCGTCGCTCGGGACCGGGACGTGCAAGTGATGATCGAAGGGCCCGGACACGTTCCCATGGACAAAATCGCAGAGAACATGGCGCTACAGGCCGACTTGTGCGACGACGCCCCCTTCTACACCCTCGGGCCGCTGACAACTGACATCGCGCCAGGCTACGACCACATAACGTCTGCTATCGGAGCTGCCATGATCGCGTGGCAGGGAACAGCGATGCTTTGCTACGTGACGCCCAAGGAACATCTTGGCTTACCGAATCGTGACGACGTCAAGACCGGCGTGATCGCCTACAAGATCGCTGCGCACGCAGCCGACATAGCCAAAGGCCATCCCGGCGCGCAGGCGAGAGACGACGCGCTTTCCGATGCGCGATTCGACTTTCGATGGGAGGACCAGTTCAACCTTTCCCTCGACCCTGACACCGCCAGGGCCTATCACGACGAGACGCTACCGGCCCCTGCAGCCAAGAACGCTCACTTCTGCTCGATGTGCGGACCCCGTTTCTGCTCGATGCGCATCAGTGGCGACATCCGTCGCCACGCCGAGCAGGCAGCGAGCGAAGACGGTCCGGGGACGTAGGAACCGAGCGAGCCGACGACACTTTCATGGCGCGAGTGGCGAAGTAGCCGGGCATGTACCGCGCCGTCGCGCCGGATTGGAGAGGCGCTTCGATCAGGTGGGTAAGCACGAAGCCAGCTGCGAGCTGCCCACCAATCTGATCGGTGAGAGAATGGCTGTACTCGATTGGTCCGTCTCCGTACGTGTGCAGCCGCTCGAGGTCGAGGAGGTCGAGGGTGCAAAACGGAATCCGGTGACGCACCACCAGTTCGTTGCGCTCTTCGAGTGCTGCGACGTCGAAGACGAAGATGTCAGGGTTCATGAACCCAGCGAGTAAGAGGCCGCCTGGGCGGAGAACTCGAAAAGACTCTTGCCAAACCGGGGAAAGGTCGGGGCAGAACATGTTTGACACCGGGTTGAAGACAAGGTCGAAACTGGCATCGGGAAAGGCACTCAGGTCGCGCATGTCGCCGAGAATGGTACGGATGGCTAGTCCATCCCTCGCGGCCACCTCGTCGTCTCGGGCCAGCTGCTTGGGGGAGTTATCGAGCGCCGTGACGTTCGCACCGACTGCGGCGAGCACCGGGCCTTGCTGCCCGCCGCCTGACGCAAGGCACAGTACGTCCAGCCCAGCGAGCTTCGTCGGAAACCAGTTGCGTGGCACAGGCTCGAAGCCGATCAAGACTACCGCCCAGTCCCCGGAGCGTGCCTTTGCGATAACGTCCGTGCTGACCGGCCGGGTCCACTCGTTGTCGCTGTCCACCTCGCGATCCCACGCCGCCCGGTTATGTGCAACGGGGTCAAAGGTCTCGGCCGTATCGGCTCAGAGTTGCTAAGCAATGCCGGCGGCAGTCTGCTCTGGTCAGGGTGTTGAAGAAGGCTGGCGTTTGGCGGATCGTATCGCATACCACGGTATGTGATTACGATGATATGTATGGGACAGGTTGATCGGTTGTCGGTGACGATGCCGCCTGAAATCGGGGCGGCCGTCCGGGAGGCCGCGGCTCGACATGGTACGAGCGTGTCCACATGGTTGTCATCGGCTGCGACGCAGCGCCTGCGAAGTGAACTGCTGGGCGCCGCTCTCGACCCTTGGGAAGCAGAGGAGGGACCGTTCAGCGACGAAGAGCTTGATGCTGCGGCGGCCGCCCTCGGTCGGATCGGCCGGCGAGGAGTGGCGTGACCGCCGTGCTCGATGCGGGCGCACTCGTGGCGGTGGATAAGCGAGACCGCGTCGTGGGAGCGATGCTGCGGGTCCTTCACCGGGACGGAGTGCCGGTAGTCACGAGCGGAGGTGTCGTCGCCCAGGTGTGGCGGGACGGGAGCCGAGAGTCGAACCTGGCCCGGATCCTGACTGGCGTTGTCGTCGACCCCCTCGATGATGTGGTCGCACGGCGAGTTGGGGACCTTCTCCGCCGGAATCGGTCGGACGACCTCGTCGACGCCCATGTCGCCCTCTTGGTTCAGCCCGACGATCAGGTAATAACTAGCGATGAGCCGGACTTGAAGGCCTTGCTGCGCACCAGAAATGTGCGCGCACGTATCGTCCGCGTGTGACATCCCAACCTTGTTGGTTATCGACCCGGTGGTTATTGACCCGGCGATCGGGGCTCAAAGGTCGGGCGATGCACTCGTTTGCGCTGTACCCGAGCGCGCGCCCGGAAAGTTGTGACCGTACGGATCGCGTCAGAGTGATCGACGTGGTCGTCTTTTTCCTACTAAATGGCCTACTTCGTCGAGTAGCAACGGGTGACGGTCTTGTCATTGCGCTTGATGGCCGGCCAGTCGCCGCTGTGCCTGCGGGAGAATGATCCCGGAGGCAGCGAGCACATCCGCCGATTCGACAGTGCAGTTTTGTATTCAGCTCTCGATTTCCAGCCCCCGATCGTCGCTTGTCCTGAAGGCAGGTGGCCGATCAACTTTGGGATATCTCGCTGTCGGCACAGTCGGCGCGGATTTAGGGCGGTTTATGCATTTTAGACCCCAACCTGAACGGACTCCCGGGAAGACTGTGACCGTAATTGCACATAACCGGTGCAATTACGGTCACAGTCCTTGTAGATAGGGATGTTTTTACGCCTGGTGCGTGGTTGAAGCAGGGCGGCGGGAGTCTCTGCGAGTCACGGATCTCGGATCGCCGCCCCCACGTACATCATGCACGAGTTTGGTCAGGAGTTCCTCGGCCGCTCCGGGATGCATCTTGGCTTCGGAGCGGGCATTCCCCGCGGGGGTTTGCTTCACGCAACCGCCCAGATGTGACGCTCCGACCGAGCAGCGGACCGTCGGTAAGTTCCGTCGCCCTTCGGGCGCCGGCTGCGCACCGCCGCCTCGGGGGCGGCGGCTTGCGTCGAGACGGGGCTGCGGGCGCCGCGAGGAAGGAACGAAGTTATGGCTTCGCCACCCGGGTCTCCAACGTGATGGATCTCGCTGCGGCGGATGGCACCGATCGGCCGATGGCCGAGGGTGAGGCAGTCGTGGAGGCGCGGGCAGCTCTCGGCCTGCGCGGCTTGTGCTCGGGGGTTGCATCTGGCGAGTTGCCATGAATCGGCGCAGTCGTGAAACAGCAGCCGGGCGCCGGCCGGGTCGACGTAGACCCCGTGGGCAAGGTCGCCGCGGATCGATCAGTCCTCAAAGAGTCCTCAGGTCCTCAAAAAGTCCTCAGTTCTGGGGACTACAGCGTCGGTATTTTTTCGGTCACCAACGGGCACCAGCGGTGAGGGCAAACCGGCGAGTCGCGGGGCTTTAGCGCGACCGGCGGGCGGTAGTGACGGTGAGCCGGTGCGTAGGCGGGATTCTGTAAGCCTGCCCGAAGGCGGGCCCGGTGGCCATCCATCTAAGCGGTCTACCTGGGGACATAGGCCGGGCAGGCCGTCCCACGCTTGACCTTGCTCCGGGTGGGGTTTAC
>DAHYHI010000029.1:0-1556 GCA_027391075.1 Acidimicrobiaceae bacterium
ATCTGGTCGAAGAGCGTTAAAGGAAGAAAATGCCTTAGAGGCGCATTCCTGAGGCCGGATCCAGCGCAACTCCGGGTGACGTTCGCCGTCTCATTCGAGCACTCAAGGCCCGGCAACTGCCGGATCACCGGAGCTTTTACCGGTGCTTCGGATATGGGCGGGGTGTGAGTGTGTGGCAGGGTCCACCTGTCGCGGGGCGGGGGCTCTCATAATCAGCGGGTTCTTACATGGCCTGATCGGAGAGCCCCCGTGGAGAGTAACCCTACGCGTATGTGTGAGCTGCTGGTTGGATTGTCGGAGGTGAGGGTGCTGGCGGTGGATGATCGCCGGGGTGAGCCGATACGGGTGCACGTGGAGCAGGCCGGGGACCGCCCGGACTGTTTGGGTTGCGGGACGCCGGCGAAGGTGAAAGACCGCGACGTGGTGGAACTGGTCGACCTTCCCTACGCCGGGCGACCATCCCGGCTTGTCTGGCATAAGGTCCGCTGGTCCTGCCCCGATCCTGACTGCGAGATGCGTTCGTGGACCTGGGCCGATCCTCGTATCGCCGGGTCGCGTGTGGCGATGACCGACCGGGCGGGGCGCTGGGCGACTGAGCAGGTGGGCCGATACGCCCGCGCCGTGAACGAGATCGCTAAGGACCTGGGATGTGACTGGCACACCGTCAACGATGTGGTGATCGCCTACGGGGCCGCCGTGGTAGACGACCCCGGCCGCTACGCGGCTGTCGAGGCAGTGGGCCTCGACGAGACGCTGTTCGCTCGCGTCGGGCGCTTCCACCGCCAGCACTGGTCGACGTCCATCGTCGACGTGTCCGCCGGCCAGCTCCTCGACGTAGTCCCAGGTAGAGCCGGCAAAGCTACAGCCCTCTGGCTCGATGAGCGCGGCCAGGGCTGGAGAGATCAGGTTCGCTGGGCGACCCTCGACCTGTCGGGCCCCTACAAGGCAGTCCTCGATCAGATGCTGCCGAACGCTACCCAGGTCGCCGACCCGTTCCATGTCCACAAGCTGGCGAACTCCAAGCTCGACGAGTGCAGAAGACGGGTGCAGACCGAGACCCTCGGACACCGGGGTCGCAAGTCCGACCCTCTCTACCGTTGCCGTCGCCTGCTCACAATGGCCGACGAACGACTCGACGAGCCCGGACGCGACAAGCTCCTCGGCCTGCTCGACGCCGGCGACCCTCACGGCGAGGTCCGCGCCGCCTGGCACGCCAACCAAGTCGTCCGCTCCATATACGACCACCACGACCCCGACCTCGCCGACGATTTCGTCAGCCGTCTCGGCCATGACCTACAAGACGAATCCTGCCCGATCGAGATCCGCTCCCTTGGCCGCACCATCTTACGCTGGAAGGACCAGATCGCCGCGTGGCACCAGGCGCACGTCACCCAAGGTCCCACCGAGGGAATCAACAATCTGATCAAACGAGTCAAGCGGGCCGCGTTCGCGATGACCAACTTCGCCAACTTCAGAATCCGAGCGCTCCTCTACGCCGGCAAACCCAACTGGGACCTCCTCGCCACCCTCCGACCCCGCTGAAATCCGAGGCACCC
>DAHYHI010000063.1:0-18529 GCA_027391075.1 Acidimicrobiaceae bacterium
GGAGAATCAGGCGCGCAGGCTCCTCAACGACCTCGACTTCTATAAGGCCGAGTTGGAGAGGGGCGGACGATCCGCCGTGAGCGAGGCGATAGCAGCCCACCGTTGGCTCACCGAGCGCTTCGAGCCGTTCCTCATGGCGATACCGCCGGACCTCCAGGGCCGCCTCGAACCCGCGGAGGCGTACCACCAGTTCCTCGAGCACCGATGGTTCCTATCGGAGGCAGCCGGCAGGGACGTAAGCGACGCCGATGCGATGCGCTCGTTCTTCGACAGTGTGCTGCGACCTCGACCCGAAGAGCGGCTGCTTTTCGACGAGCCGACTACCGAGCTACCTATCACCTGGTTCCAGTCGGCCGAGATGCCCGATACTCCGGCATCGGATACTCCAGAGTCGGAGCCGTCGGTTGGCTCGTAGTTATTCAGGTTGTGTCATGCTACGTGTGTGAACGAGATCACCGTCTACGGAGCTCCGTGGTGCCCTGACTGCCGGCGGGCCAAGGCCTTCCTAACCGCACGAAACGTCGGCTTCGACTGGGTGGACGTCGACAGCGATCCGGCGGGTCTCGCAAAGGTTCAGGAGATCCAATCGGGCGGCCGCACCATCCCGACAATCGTGTTCTCTGACGGCTCGGTTCTGCTCGAGCCCTCCGACGAGGAGCTGGCCGCGAAGTTGGGTATTCGCGTCGAGGCTGAACGCGATTCCTACGACGTGGTGATCATCGGGGGCGGACCGGCAGGCATCGCCGCATCCATCTACGCCGCCAGAGAGGGCATCGACTGCGTCGTGATCGACGCCGGCGGCCTCGGCGGCAACGCTGCAGTGACCGAGCGCATCGACAACTACCCCGGCTTTCCCGAAGGTATCGGCGGGCGGGAGCTGATGGATCGCTTCGTAACCCAAGCCCGTCGCTACGACGTCGAGCTAGTCAGCGCCGCACGAGTGCAAAGCGTCACCGGCGACTCCTCGAGTGACGATTTGGTCGTGCGATTGGCCAACGGCCAGGAACTCGTGGCGCACGCAGTTCTCGTCGCGACCGGCTCGACTTACCGCCGCCTCGGAATACCCGGTGAGGAGGAGCTGATCGGTGCCGGCGTGCACTTCTGCGCTACCTGCGACGGACCGTTCTACAAGGGATCCGACGAGGTGATGGTAGTTGGTGGCGGCAACTCGGCTCTGGAGGAAGGGCTGTTCCTATCGCAGTTCGCGAAGCGGGTGAGAGTCGTCGAGCGGGGGCCGAAGCTGACCGCGTCCGCGCTCCTGCAGGACAAGATCCGGTCTCATCCGAGCTTCGAAGTCCATACCGGTGTCGCGCTTGACGCTTTCGTCGGCGACGGGCGAGTCGAGCAGGTCCTGGCTACGAACACCGAAAGCGGTGAGAAGCTGGTGTGGAGCCCTGCGGGCGTGTTCGTCTTCATCGGACTCGACCCGAACTCTGCGTTTCTTTCGTCGACCGCCGATCTGGATCGCTGGGGTTTCATCGCCACCGACGAGGCATACCGCACTTCCCTGCCAGGCCTTTACGCCGCGGGGGATGTCCGTTCTGGTTCGACCAAGCAGCTGGCCGCGGCTGTCGGCGAGGGCGTCGCTGCCCTGCTGTCGGTGCGGATGTACCTTCAGCAGCACCGCCACATACCCCGGATCGATGTCAATGCCTGAAGCGGCTCGCCGCGCGGCCTGACCGAGTTTGTCTTCCCCACCGGACATGTGTGCGTGTCACATTGGATTTCCTTGCGCGACACTGCATACGGGGTTTCGTAATACGATTTACTCGTGTGGAGTTCGCGTCGTCCGCCCGTAGGCATCAAGCTGAGACTGCTTCGAGCCACGCCATGAAGATGCAAGCGAGGTACCAACCCCTTCTCGGACACCCCGGGGACAGCGATGCCTGAGCCGCGGTCCTACGGCACCTCGCGCACAGGCCTCGAGTTGACCGAGCAGGTCACCGAGCGCATGGCCGACGAAGCAGAGACTGGCCTGGACGTCTCGAAGCTGCGCCGGCGGCCCGGACGGCCCTCAATAGGTACCGAACCAGCGAAGGCGCTGCCTGTGCGCTTCGACCCAGAACTTCGCCAAGCGATCGAGGAGCGAGCCGAGACCGAAGGAGTCACGGCCGGAGAGGTGGTCCGGCGTGCACTTCGCGAGTACCTCCGGAGCGCGTGAGGTAACTCGGCGGGCGCCCGCAACAGGATCCCTTTTAGCTGTGCAATCATCGCTTCAATGGCGTCGGTGCCCGAGCACCACTCGTAATCCCTCCGGCAGCGTCTCGTTCCCGAACGAGCTCCTGACCCGGAGAGCACGGGGCGTGCCTCGGCGTCCTGCGCCAGTTGTGTTTAGCAAGGCTAAGGGTAGAAATCCGGTAGAAGTTGGCCCCTCAGAGGGCCACAGCACCCCTTCTGAGCAGTATTTTCGCGGTGGGCGAAGGGGGACTTGAACCCCCACGTCCTTTCGGACACAGGAACCTGAATCCTGCGCGTCTGCCTATTCCGCCACTCGCCCGAGTGGGAGGCTTGATCATATACCAGTAGAGCCGGGTCGGACGAGAGCGAGCCTCCCGAGCCCCCAGACCACGGTACGCTACGGGTGGTCATGGGATTACAGCACTTGGAACGCCGCTTGGAGCGTATGGTGGAAGGAGTGTTCGCCCGCGCGTTCAGAGGGACACTTCAGCCGGTCGAGATTGGACGCAGGCTCACCCGGGAAATGGACCTTAGACGCACGATTGCCCCTAAAGGCACACTTGCCCCGAACGAGTTCCGGATTGATATCGCTCGTGCTGACCGCACCCGGTTCGCGGCGATAGAGGACGAGCTGGTCGACGAGCTTGTCCTTCTCGCAAGAGAGCACGCCCAGATGGAGCGGTACAGTTTCCTCGGGCCGGTTAGGGTCGATTTGGAAACCGACGACTCGTTTCCTGCCGGCAAAATTGCGGTGTTCGGCGAGTTCACTCCTAGCGACGAGCCCAATCGTGCACGACTGGTGCTGCCCGACGGGCGTGCGATACTTCTCGGCGCAGCGGCGCTCACCGTGGGCCGACTCCCCGACTGCGGTGTCGTGCTCGCCGACTCGAACGTCAGCCGATATCATGCGGAGGTCCGCCCCGCCGCGAGTGGAGTTAACGGCCCCGAAGCCGGACGCTCGCGGCTGTCCGGACCGACTCTATACGAGGTGGCCGACCTCGGATCTACGAACGGGACCCGTGTCAACGGGATGCTCATCACGGTACCGAGACTTCTAGACGACGGGGACCGAGTGACGGTAGGGGCTACCACGGTCGTCTTCGAGGCCGGTTAGGGCTTTCGTAGCGACGTGCCCGACCCGGTCCAGGCTCTGATCAAGTACGTCCTCCTGGCTCTGCTCTACCTGTTCATGCTTCGTGTGATCCGGGCCGTGTGGGTCGAAACGCGCCAGCCCCAAGCCGCCCCGTCCATGAGCCCCGCGTCGCCCCCGACACCATATGGATCAAACCGCCTGGCACCTGGCACCCCGAAACCTCCACCCGGACCGGAGAAGCTGGTCGGACTGTCGCCCGGCGAGGTCAAGGACCGGGAGTTCCCTCTCGGCGCCGAGCTGACTGTCGGCAGAGCGCCCGGCTGCGCCATTTTCCTCGAAGAAGACACGTTCGTGTCGCAGTTGCACGCCAGAGTTTTCCGACGTGACGACGGACTGTTCGTCGAGGACCTTGGATCCACCAACGGGACCTTTCTCAATGGGGTGAAGGTAACGGCTCCTGTCAAACTGTCAAAGGGCGACAAGGTGCAGTTCGGCAAGTCGACGCTACAGGTTCGCAAGTAGTGGTTTCCATCAGACTCAAGGCCGGGTCGGCGACAGACGTCGGCCTGGTCCGCTCAAACAACCAGGACCAGTTCCTGATGGCGGAACCGGTGTTTGCGGTCGCCGACGGGATGGGCGGCGCCGCAGCGGGAGAGGTCGCGTCCTCAATCGCCGTTAGGACCCTAGGTGACGAAGTCGCCAGGTGGGCCGGGCCGCTCACGCAGGACCTGCTCGTTGAAGCCGCCCGGAGCGCGAACAGAGCCGTCTGGCGGGAGTCGATCGCTCACTCGGAGATGAGAGGAATGGGCACGACCCTCGTGGCAGCCGCTCTAATCGACGGCGACCGTTTGGCGGTTATCAACGTGGGGGACTCCCGCCTGTACTCGATGCGGGGCGACGTCTTCCAACAAGTCACGGTCGACCACAACCTCGTCGCTGAGCTGGTCGCTGAAGGGCGTATCTCCAAAGAGGAAGGCCAGGTCCACCCTCGCCGGAACATCATGACGAGGGCGCTCGGAGTCGAGCCCGACGTCGAGGTCGACGTCTTCGTGGAGTCGGCAAACCCCGGCGACCGGTTCCTGCTTTGCAGTGACGGCCTGCCCCGCGAGCTGAGCGACGATCGCATCTCCGCGGTACTGAGGCGCCTGTCCGAACCGTCTGCGGCGGCCAAAGAACTTGTTCACGAAGCCAAACGCCACGGCGGCAACGACAACATTACCGTCGTAGTCCTCGACGTACACAAAGACGATGCGGCGCCTCACAACTTTGAAGGCGGCGCTGGCACCGCGCTGCCGGGGGACGGCGTTGCGCCGCCAGTGGATGGTGCTACCCCGCCTGATGCTCTCGCCGCTAGCGGTCCGCGATCGGCCGACGAGAGCACGAAGCTACTTTCGGCGCTCGACGCCGGGTCTGCCGGGGCCGGGGAACTCGGGGCCGGGGAAGTTGGTCCCGGGTACCGTCCGAAGGAGCGCAAGGCTTCGGTGGTGACCCTTCGTGTCGCCGCATTCGTAGCCGCGTTCATAGTGATAGTTGCGGCCGGGGCGGCTGGCGTTTGGTACTACGCCCGGTCCGCGTACTATGTCGGTATCCGGGGAAGCGCTCTCGCCGTCTACCAGGGACGCCCCGGCGGCGTCCTTTGGATCGAGCCCACTTTGAACCACGTCTCGTCGGTCACGACCGGCCAAGTCCTCCAGGCGAGTCTTCCTTCGCTCCATTCGGGTGTCGAAGAACCTACAGTTGCAGCTGCTGACAGCTTTATAGCCAACCTCGTAACTCTCTATCAGAAGAGTCAGGCAGCAGCGCAGCCACCGCCGACGACACCGACAACCACAACCGCTCCTTCGACGTCCACGACATCGAATGCCCAGTCCCCTACCTCCGCCTCACCGACGACATCATGACCCCGCTACCCGCCCGGCGTCGCACAGAGCTGGGCCTGATCATCCTTGTCGTCTTGCTCACCGGCGGCCTCTACGCGTTGGCCGGGTTCGGCAAAGCAGGAAGTCTCCCAGCGAACATAGGCCCACTCCTTGGAGCATTGTTCGCATTGCTAATCGTCGCCCACATCGCGATGCGCAAACTCGCTCCTCTCGCCGACCCGATACTTCTGCCGCTGGCAGGTCTGCTCAATGGCATCGGATACGTGTTCATCGCCCGTCTGTCGCCCCACGAGGCCCGGCTGCAGGCAATCTGGACCACACTCGGTATCGCTGTCTTCGTGACCACCTTGATCATTGTCCGTCGAGCCCGAGACCTCGAACGCCTCCGATACCTCTTCGCCGCTGTCGGCATCGGACTGCTGTTGCTGCCGTTGGTGCCAGGTATCGGCGAGAACATCAATGGCGCCCGCCTTTGGATCCACGTCGGCGCACTCAACTTCCAGCCGGGTGAAGTCGCCAAGCTCGCACTCGCCATCTTCTTCGCCTCCGTGCTAGCCGAGCGCGCAGATCTGCTCAGCCGCGGGACCCGGCGCATCGGGCGTTTCCTGGTGCTCGACCCGCGCTATCTCGCGCCGATCGTCACCGCCTGGGCGCTGTCACTGGTGATATTCTTGGCGGAGAACGATCTCGGCTCGTCATTCCTGTTCTTTGCCCTGTTCATCGGCATGCTTTGGGTCGCCACCGGAAGGACGCTCTACCTAGGATTCGGGGCGGCCCTGTTCGGCGGTGGCTCGTTGTTCGCCTTGAAGACGATCGGCCACGCTCGAACCAGGGTGCAAGGATGGCTCGACCCGTGGATACACGCTCAGACGTCCGGCTACCAGATCATCCAAGGCTGGTTCGCAATCGCGAACGGCGGACTTTTCGGGCTCGGGCCGGGACAAAGCGGTGCCGCCTCCATCCCCGAGGCTTCGACCGACATGATCTTCGTGGTTATCGCCGAGGAGCTCGGCCTCGTCGGTGCGACTGCCGTCCTCATCGGGTTCTTGCTCATGGTCGGATCGGGTCTTCGAATCGCCGTTCGCTGTGAACGGCCTTTCGAGAAACTTCTGGCGGCTGGACTGTCTCTAATACTTGGCGTGCAGACGTTCGTAATCGTCGCAGGTGTGACGAGGCTGATCCCTCTCACCGGGATTACACTGCCGTTCGTCTCCTACGGTGGCTCGTCGCTCGTCTCCAACTACATCCTCTTGGCGCTGCTGCTGAGGCTTTCGCACGGCGCGGAAAGCCCGACGGACATCGGAGCACCGGCGGGATCGGACCGCCAGAGACTCGTAGGGTCCGTATGAACAGGCAAATTCGAGGGCTCGGGCTGGCAATCAGCATCCTGTTCATCGCGCTTTTTGTGCAGCTCAACTACCTTCAGGTGATTCACACCAAGAAGCTCGCCGCGAACCCGCTCAACCACGCGACGATAGTCAACTCCTACACACTCCCCCGGGGCGACATCATCTCCGCCGACGGCGTAACGCTGGCGACGTCCGTACCGACAAACGACCAACTCAAGTACCTACGCAAGTATCCGACCGGGTCCCTGTTCGAGGGCGTGACGGGGTACTACTCGTACATATACGGCTCGGACGGAGCCGAGGCCTATTACAACAATGTGCTGACCGGCAAGAGCAGCCCGTTCAAGTTTCCCACGTCAATCAATGGCTTCAAGAAGTTCCTGACCAAGTCGAACAACACGCAATCCATAACACTTACACTGCTTGACAAGTTGCAGAAAGTCGCTCAGAGCGGCCTGGCCGGCCGTGACGGGTCCGTTGTCGCCCTCGATCCGAAGACTGGCGCGATCCTTGCCATGTATTCGAACCCGACCTTCGATCCGAACGGGCTTGCGAGCCACACTCCGACAGCTGTGCAGGCAAGCTACAAGGCAATCACCGCCGTCCCCGGCGGACCACTCGCCACTGCGTCCTACCGTCAGATCTTCTTCCCCGGCTCGTCTTTCAAGATCGTGACTGCGTCTGCGGTCTACGACCACAACCCGGCCCTCGCCTCCAAGACCCTGCCGACTCTCACCAATCTGAGCCTCCCCGACACCACGACGAAATTGCACAACTTCGCCGGCGAATCGTGCGGAGGGCAGATCTTGGCGCTGTTCACGGTTTCCTGCGACACCGGCTTCGCACAGATCGGCCTGGATCTCGGCGCCACGAATCTCTCCGCCGAGGCGAGCTCGTTCGGCTTCGACCAGCTTCCGCCGATTGACCTACCTTTCCCTGCGAAATCCAACTTCCCCGCCGCCTCGAGCTTCGCAGCGAACCTGCCGACGCTCGCCTACTCGGCGATCGGCCAAGAGAACGTCGAAGCCAGCCCACTCGAAATGGCGCTGGTCGGCTCCGCGATTGCCGACGGCGGGCAAATCATGAAACCGCACATCCTTCAGTCGGTCACGAACTCCCAGAACCAGGTTGTAGAGACCTACAAATCCGCTAAGTGGCTCCAGGCGACGTCAAGCGCAACCGCCGCACAGGTTACGAAGCTAATGATCTCCGTCGTCTCGTCAGCCAACGGAACAGGAGGGGCCGCCAGGATCCCCGGGATACAGGTCGCGGCGAAGACCGGCACCGCGCAGACCGGCACCCACCACACCGACGACTGGTTCGTGGCGTTCGCCCCCGCCAACGACCCGCGGATCGTCGTGTCGGTCGTGTTGCCCAACCAGGGTAACCTCGTATCCGACCAAGGGGGCACTCTTGCGGCCCCGATAGCCAAGTCCATCATCGAAAGCTACCTTTCGACCAGCTCCTCGGGGCAATCGCCTTCCACGACGTCGGGCAGTCCGAACTCGAGTGCCCCGACGGCCGGAACGACCAGCCCGACTGTAGGGTGAGAGGGCCAAGTGACTGAATCTCCCACCGTGTTCAGCGACAGATACGAGATTGTCAACCACATAGCGCGTGGAGGAATGGCACAGGTGTACCTGGCGCGCGATCTGCTCCTCGACCGACCTGTCGCACTCAAGGCGTTGTTCCCCGAGTTGTCGGTGGACCATTCCTTCGTCGAAAGGTTTCGCCGTGAGGCCAAGGCTGCGGCCAACCTGACGCACCCGAACATCGTCTCGATCTACGACTGGGGTCAGGGCGCGAACACGTATTTCATAGTGATGGAGTACGTCGACGGGCCGACCCTTTCGGCAATGTTGCGGGAGAATGGACCTCTCGTCCCCGAGCACGCCGCCTCGATCGCTGCGAGCGTCGCCGCGGGCCTCGACTTCGCGCACCGCAGGGGCGTGATCCACAGGGACGTCAAACCGGGGAACGTCCTCGTCGACTCCCGGGGCCAAGTGAAAGTAGCGGACTTCGGGATAGCGAGAGCCGTGGGAACCTCCGAGGATCTGACCCAGACCGGCTCCGTGATGGGTACCGCCACATATTTCTCGCCAGAGCAGGCGCAGGGCTACCCGGTTGACGCCCGCAGCGACGTTTACTCGCTTGGGGTCGTCCTCTACGAGGCGGTGGCAGGCAAAGCTCCGTTCACCGGCGACAGCCCGGTCTCGATCGCCTACAAGCACGTCAAGGAAGCCCCTCTCCCACCTTCTCAGGTGAAGCGGTCAGTTCCCGGTGCTCTCGAAGCGATAATCATGAAGGCGCTCGCGAAGGACCCCGCCGACCGCTACCAAACAGCGGAGCAGATGCGTTCCGACCTGCTGCGCTACGCGAGCGGTCAACGCCCTCTGGCCCCCGTCCTGGCTTCGACTGGGGTCCTGGCGATGTCGAGCGCCGAGCCGACGTTGACTCAGGCGCGCACAGCCGCCAACACGACAGGCCTCCTCCCGGCGACAGCGGCCGAGGCCGCTCCGGCGCGCAACACTTCACGCGCAGGCCTCTACACGGCCATGGCGCTTCTTCTGGTGCTTCTCGCAATCGGGGGCTACCTTGGCGGTCGAAAGGCAGGACTATTCGGGTCATCGGTCAAGACGCTGGCGGTCCCGGCTGGGCTGGCGGGCCAGACGTCGGCAGCCGCCCAGTCTGAGCTGTCTGCGCAGGGTTTCACCAATGTCAAGTCGACATCTGTAGCGAGTTCAACGGTCAAAAAGGGGTCGGTCGTCTCGACCAGCCCTCCCTCTGGAACGTCGATCCTCGCGAACGCGTTGCTAACCTTGAACGTGAGCAGCGGGCCACAGCAGGTTTCCATCCCCACAGTCGTCAGCAAGTCGGCTGGCGCAGCGGACTCCGCATTGCACGCCGCCGGCTTCGTCGCCCACAACGTAATCGCCTTCTCGACGACGGTCAGCAAGGGTGATGTCATTTCGACCAGCCCGGCCGGGGGAACGCCCGCCTCGCAGGGCTCGACGGTCGACGTGACCGTCTCCGGGGGAGCGCAGCAGGTCGCGGTCCCGCCGCTCGTCGACTACAGCCAGGCGGTGGCCGGCGAGACTCTCGCTACGCTCGGCCTCAAGCTCGGCGGCCAGACCAGCGAGTCGTCACAGACCGTTCCTGCCGGGGAGGTCACCCGGACCAGTCCGCCGGCCGGGACGGAGGTTCCGCTCGGCACAGCAATCACGTTGTACGTCTCGACCGGGCTGCCACAGGTGACCGTACCGGATGTGACCGGCGACTCGAGGGCTTCAGCCAAAGCCGCCATCAAAGCAGCCGGCCTGACGCCTACGTTCTCGGTGGTCCCGGTCAGCGACCCGGCCCAAGACGGGCTGGTCCAGTCGGAGAGCCCCCTGCCGGGCACATCAGTACCGAGCGGGAGCTCGCTCAACGTTGCCATCGGCTCCTACAGCGGGTCCGCCACGTCCACGACGAGCACTTCAACGACGACCGTTCCCGCCGGCCCTGGGACGACCGGCTGACGGGACGACCGCTGGCTCAGGCGCACATCTCGGGCCAGTTGCGAAGCATTTGATGTCCCTGCTCGGTGAGAACGGACTCGGGATGAAACTGCACCCCTTCGACCGCATGTTCTCTGTGGCGTATCCCCATCACGGTCCCGTCTTCGGCCGAAGCGGACACTTCCAGACTTGCGGGCAGGTCGTCCGCCTCGACAACTAAGGAGTGGTAGCGCGTCGCGACGACGGGGCTTTCGATTCCCTTGAACAAACCCCGCCCGTCGTGGCTGACCCTGGAAGTCTTGCCGTGCATCACCTGGTGGCGCACGACGCTGCCACCGTAAAGCGCCCCGATGCACTGATGCCCGAGGCATACTCCGAGCACGGGCCTAAGACCAGCGAACAACTCGATCAGCTCCATGCTTATGCCCGCGTCCTCGGGCCGTCCCGGGCCTGGGGACACGAGCACCCCGTCGGGCTCCAAAGCGCTCGCAGCAGCGGCGTCGATGGCGTCGTTGCGATACACGAGTGGTTCAGCTCCAAGCTCACCCAGGTACTGCACCAGGTTGTAGACGAACGAGTCATAGTTGTCGATGACGAGGACCCGGGTCATCCGACCACGCTAGCGCCCCACCATCAAGGCCAGAAGTCCTACTATCGGGGGATGGCCAGGAAGACCAAGGACGCCCGACCAGGCCGAGTTACGCCGAAGGGCGGCCCTCCCAAGCGCAGAATTGCTGGTTCGGCACCCGACGCGTCGAGCAGCGGTCGCTACACGGCGCCGATACCAAGCGAGTTCAAGGTCAGCCCGTGGTGGGTACCCGCACTGATGATCGCTTTTTTCGGGATCGGGATCATCGTAATCCTGCTCAACTACTTGAGCCTGCTCGGCGGCCCCGCCAACAACATCTACCTCTTCGCCGGCCTCGGCCTGATCGTCGCCGGGTTCATCGCCTCGACGCGCTGGCACTGACCGGCCGCCGCCGGTTCAACGCTTGCGGAAGCGGGGGACCGGGCGCGGGCGGGCCCCCGGCCTCATGAGGCACGTACGAGGCCTTCTGCGACCGCTGGGCGCTCTCCAGGGGGCATCCAGCGGTCGCAGGGAAGTCCCTTCGGGAGTCCTGGGCCTAACCCAAGCGCTCGATGATCGTGGCGTTGGCCATACCGCCACCTTCGCACATGGTCTGAAGGCCGTAGCGACCTCCCGTGCGCTCCAGCTCGTTGAGGAGGGTGGCCAGAAGCTTGGTACCGGACGCTCCGAGTGGGTGACCGAGCGCGATAGCTCCCCCGTTGACGTTGACTTTCGACATGTCGGCGTGGTGCTCCTTGGCCCATGCGAGCACCACCGGGGCGAACGCCTCGTTGATCTCGACGATGTCGATGTCGTCCATCGTCAGTTTGGATCGCTCCAGGACCTTGGCCGTCGCAGGGATAGGAGCCGTGAGCATGATCTGCGGATCATCGCCTGCAAGGGCGAATCCGTGAAACCGAGCGCGGGCCCTGAGGCCGAGCGCCGCCGCCTTCTCCTCGCTCATGATCAAGACCGCGGAAGCGCCGTCGGTGATCTGCGAGGAGTTGCCTGCGGTGATCTTCCCGTCAGCCTTGAAGGCAGGCTTCAGCTTGCCGAGCGACTCGACGGTGCTGTCCGCACGAATCCCCTCGTCGGCGACGACCGCCTCGCCGGACTCGGTGACTTTCCCTGTCTCTTTGTCCTTGTGCTTGAAGGTGACAGGCGTGATCTCGCGCTCGAATCGACCCTCTTCGGTGGCCCTCGCCGCCTTTTGGTGGCTGGACGCGCTGAACGCGTCGAGGTCCTCCCGGCTCAGGTCCCAACGTTGTGCGATCATCTCGGCACCGATGCCTTGTGGCACCAGGCCACCTTTCGGCGCGTAACGAAGTCCGACGGTAGGCCCGAACGGGACACCCATCCCCTGCCCGGCGCTCCCGCCCATCGGAACGAGGCTCATGACCTCGACCCCAGCCGCTATCACGACGTCGTACTGGCCGGCCATCACACCTTGGGCAGCGAAATGAACTGCCTGCTGGGACGATCCGCATTGCCGGTCAACCGACGTGCCGGGAACCGACTCGGGAAAGCCGGCCGCCAGGACGGCGTTACGTGCGACGTTGAAGGCCTGCGCACCGGTTTGGCTGACACATCCCATGATCACGTCATCGATCAGAGCGGGATCAAAGTCGTTGCGCGTGGCGAGTGCCTTGAGCACCTCGGCTGCCAGGTCCACCGAGTGCCAGCCGGACAGCTTCCCGTGGCGCTTCCCACCCGCTGTACGAACAGCGTCAACGATAACTGCAGTCGGCATTGCTTCTCCTTAGTCGATAGTTTCTCTAGGCAGAACATACCGCCGCGACGGCGGCGTTGGACAATGTTTCCCCGCCGCCTGACGCTCGAATCCGGACCGCGTTGCCGCGGGATCGGCCCCTGCGAGAGCGGTAACCCGATCGCCTACTTGTTGGGTTGCGGAGTGAAGCGGAGGTACGGCCGGAGCTCCGTGAATCCCTTGGGGAACTTCTCCTTGGCGGACTCGTTGTCGATCGCCGGCGAGATGATCACGTCCTGGCCATCCTGCCAGTCAGCCGGGGTCGACACCGAGAACTTCGCCGTCAACTGGAGAGAGTCGATCACACGGAGGATCTCCTGGAAGTTGCGCCCGGTGCTCTGCGGATAGGTGATCGTGAGCTTCACCTTCTTGTCCGGGCCGATCACGAAGACCGAACGGACAGTGACCGTGTCGGATGCGTTCGGGTGGATCATGCCATACAGGTCGGCCACTTCGCGAGTCGGGTCGGCAATGATCGGGAAGTTGACCGAAGTGCCCTGGGTGTCGTTGATGTCGGGAACCCAGCCGTTGTGCGAGTCGATAGGGTCGACGCTGACAGCGATCACCTTCGTGTTGCGACGGGCGAACTGGTCCGAAAGTTTCGCTACCGCACCCAGTTCCGTCGTGCACACAGGGGTGAAGTCCTTGGGGTGCGAGAAAAGCACACCCCAGCCATCGCCAAGCCACTCGTGAAACCGGATCGTTCCTTCGGTTGTTTCCGCAGTGAAATCCGGTGCCTCGTCGCCTAGTTGCAACGCCATGTGATCATGACCTCCTGTTTGAAATGTCGTATCTCGGCTTCCTGGCTGCGCTGACCACCTGTGGCGGTGGTCGCCGCCTGTCAGAATCAGCGACCTACGGCGCCGTCCTGCCCTTTAGAAGAGTACAGGGACCGGCCGAGAACGTGACCAGGTTTGTCAACTTTCACGCCACGCAATCCCTTCTCGGCGGAGCCGCTCCATGGCACGTAGTCGTATCTCCCTTACCACGAAGACATGCCTGCCGGGCTTGGTCGTTGCTATGACTCTCAGTGTCACGCCGTTGACGTTGGAGAAATCCTGCGCGCCGACGAACGTGGGTTCGCCCGTGATATCGCCAGCCCATTTCGGATCCGTCGCCACGTCTCGCGCCGCGGCCTCGAGGGCTTCGCCCGCCTTCGTCAGATCTGTCCCGAGTGGCACCACGACGTCGACGAGCGCCTGGCTGTCGCTTTCGGTGTCGTTGCTGAGAGTTCGGATATCCCCATTAGGAACATAGATGACGCTTCCGTCGGCTCCTCGAAGGCGCGTGACCCGCAGCGTGACGCCTTCGACCGTCCCGACCGTTGCCGTGGGACCGACACCTACAGTCACCCTGTCGCCGAGACCGTACTGATCTTCCGCGAGGATCAAGGCTCCCGACAGAAAGTCTTTTACGAGGGTTTGGGCGCCGAACCCGAGCGCCGCGCCTATAACGGTCGCTGTAGCGACGAAAGGCAGCAGGCTGATGTTGAACTCGCCCAGCACCGTGAGGATCGCAACCAGCCAGATTGTCGCCCTGATGATCTGAGCGAACGCTCCAGCGAGAGTCTTGACCCGCGCTTCGCCGCGCGTCGACGTGTCCGTGAGCGGCGAAACCACCCGGAGAGCGCTCACGGCGCGAGGCGCCAGCCGATTTACCAACTTGGTGAGCACGAACGCCGCGATAAGTATGACGGCTATCCGCAGCGGGGCACTCAGATAGATCTGCGCTGTGTGGGCGGTCGACGAACTCACGCCAAGGTCGATAAGCAGTTGGTGGATGGCCCCGCGGTCCGTCGTAGCGGAGCCGGACGCGACGGTAGAACTGGCGAGATTCACACCAGCCGACCGTCAAAGCACATGACTTGTATTATAATACGTCGCTCGGACCAGGCCCGGCTGGCGAAAGTCGTTTGGGGCGACTATCCTCGAAATTCAGCCAGATGGCTGCGTCTTTGACGCGCGTCGATCTCGCCCGGGACTACCGGCGATAGCGCAGCCGGGACCGAGGAGGCGATGAGTGAAGCGAACCTACCAACCGAACAACCGCAGACGGGCGAAAAGGCACGGTTTCCGACACAGGATGGCCACGAGAGCAGGTCGTGCCATACTGAAAGCTCGGCGCCTCAAAGGTCGCGCTCACCTGTCAGCCTGACCTGGCGGGTTGAGCGCCGTCGCACCTTCGAGAGCCTCCGCAGAGCTCGACGTCACCGAAATGGCCCCCTCAGTATCTCGTGGATTCCTGGCAGTCCCGCGGAACCGCCGCGGGTTGCGTACTCGATTGGTCGCAAGGTTGGACCAGCAGTCACGCGTAACCTCGTCCGGCGAAGGCTGAGAATGCTGGCCCGCCAAGTCGCCCCGAACCTCAGGCCGGGCTGTTACCTGGTAGGCATAGGTCCTTCGGCCGCAAAGCTCTCGTACAGCCGCCTCGAGGTGCTCTGGCTCGAGCTCACAGAACCTTTCCGACAGCCATGATCGCCAGCAACGAAAGCCCGACAGCTAATTCAGCCGGGCGGGTGACGCGTGGCCTCCCGATACTCCTGGGTCGCGGGTTCGTTGGACTCATCCGCGCCTACCAGTTGGTCAGGGCAGGGCGGGTATCACCGTGCCGATTCACACCCACCTGCTCGCAGTACACAGCGCAAGCCATCGAACGCTACGGTCCCGTCCACGGTGTAGCCCTGGGCGTACGGCGCCTCGCCCGCTGCCGACCGCTGGGTCCGAGCGGCTACGACCCTATCCCGGAATGAGGATCCACCTATGACAACCCTGGTGAGCTTGGTTCAAGCCGCCACGACCACCACGACAGTGGCAGCAAAAGGCGCTTCAAGCGGTGGGATACTCGGCCCGATCGCCAAGCCCCTGGCCGAAGTGCTCGCTGCGATTTATTCCGTCGTCCCCAACTACGGCGTTGCGATAATCGGCCTGGGTATCGCATGGATGCTGCTCATATCGCCCCTTACCTTGAAGAGTACAAGGTCGATGCTGGCGATGCAGAAACTGCAGCCTCAACTCAAGAAACTCCAGGAGCAGCACAAAGGTGACCGTCAAGCCTTTGCGCAGGCACAGATGGAGCTCTTCCGTGAGCACAAGGTCAGCCCGTTCGGCTCCTGCCTGCCGATGCTGCTCCCGATGCCAGTCTTCTTCGCCCTCTTCGAGGTCATCGACGGACTTAGCCAGACGACCAAAGTCGTCGTCAACGGTGTTACCACCGTTGTAGCAACTCCGAGGTTCCTCAACTCCGGTACGAAGATGTACAAGGCGATCCAACACGCCGGTGGACACATCAACGCGTTCGGGATGAACCTCGCACAAGGGGCGCTCACCCACCACTCAAGCATCTTCGCGGCCGCACCGTACTGGATTCTTCTCTTGGCGTTGGCGGCGACGTCCTACGTCCAGTCAGCGATGATGATGAGCCGCAACCAGGCATCGCAAGCCAACCCCCAGATGAAGATGATGAAGTACCTGGCGCCACTGTTCGCGCTGATCTCCGTGCGTTTTCCCGCTGGAGTCGTGCTCTACTACACCGTCTCCAACCTCGCCCGAATCGGCCAGCAGGACCTCATGTACCGTTTCGACCCGAAAGTAAAGCAGCTCGTCGTACGCGAGGTACAAGAGGTCGAGGAGATCACTCGAAGCATCGACGAAAGAGAAGCAAGCAAACCCGGCTACACACCACCAAAGGCCCAACGCGACAACCGGACCCCGCCCCCGCCTGCGCCGGCGAAGAAAAGTCGGTTCCGGGATCTGCTTGCTGCCGCCGCTGAGCAACAGGCGAAGAAATCCCCAGATCCTTCGAAAGCGAAGAGTCCACCTGCTACCACACCAAAACCTTCGCCGTCCTCGAAAGCCGACCCGCGCAAGCAACCCAACGGATCCGCAAAGGCGCGGCCTGCTGTACCGCAAGCTCCGAAAGCTCCCCCGTCTACCAATGGGGGATCGCCCAACAAGGCTCGCCAGCCTGGCGCAAAACCTCAGCCGGAGAACGGAGCAAGAACGAAGCGTGCTGCGGGCAGCGCCAACGTAACCCCTCGGCAAGCTACTCCAAAGCAGGCGCCTCGGTCACCCGAGGCGAAGCAGAGACAAGACGAGCCGTCACAGACCGAACCTGGGAAGGACTAGCAGTGGAATGGGTCGAGACCGTGGGACGGTCAATCCAAGAAGCGAAAGAAGCAGCTCTCGACGAGCTTGGCGTCGACGCAACGGATGCAGAGTTCGAAATAGTCGCTGACGCACAAGTCGGACTCTTCGGGCGTGTGCGGAGCGAGGCAAGAGTTCGGGCACGCGTCAAACCGCGGACACCTCGCGCGAAAGAAGACCGCCGGGATCGAAAGCGCCGGGGCTCCGCCAAGACAGCCGGGGAGCCGGCGCATGCCGCAGACGCGCTCCTGTCCCCAGAAGCACAGGCCAATGCTGAAAGTCTAGAAACCAACTCCGTGGGGCTCGACGACAATCCGCCCAGGCGTAGCCGGACAGCAGCTAACCCCTCCGATAGGATCAGCCCTTCGCGCGCCAAGCGAGGCTCTGCCGCCTCATCCCCCGGCGTCGCGTCAGGATTCGAGTCTGGAAGCGACCACTCCGACAAGGAACCCCATGTCGATGGTGACTCGCTCGACTACTCGACCGCCGAAGGTGTCGTAGGCCATTCAACGAAAGGAACCGAATTGGAAGTGGACCTGGAGCGCCAAAGCGAAGTGGCCACGCAGTTCATCGAGGGCCTGGTCGACGAGTTTGGCGTTCGGGCTACGGTATCTGTGGTCCGACCCGACGACGACACCGTCGAGTTGCAGGTGAATGGAGACGACCTTGGGATCCTCATCGGTCCGAAGGGGCTGACACTCCTGGCGATCCAGACCCTGACACGGACCGCCGTCTTCAACCAGACCGGTGGGTCCAACGGCCACATAAACGTGGATGTCGGCGGATATCGCAGCAAACGCTCCGACGCCCTTGTACGGTTCGCCCAACAGGTCGCGGGACAGGTCCGAGAGTCGGGGAGGCGAGCTGCCCTCGAAGCGATGCCGTCGCCGGACAGGAAAGTCCTTCATGACGCGATCGCCGAAATTGACGGTGTCCACACCATCTCAGAAGGCGAGGAGCCTAACCGGCGGGTAGTCGTTCTCCCCGACTGATTTACAGCGGTGAGCCAGCCCACACCTCGCAGCTCGCCAGCTCTCCCTCCCGAACAACTCGCCGGCCTGACGGCCGTGCTCGAGGGAGCGAAACAACGTGGCTTCGTCGGACCTGGCCCGGTGGGTACCCACATCGAGCACGCGTTACCGATACTTACCTTGCTGTCGGAGGGCTGCCGCGAGGCGCTCGATCTGGGAAGTGGTGGAGGCGTTCCAGGACTGGTTCTTGCGCTCGCCCGACCTGAAATCCATTGGACGCTGCTAGATGGGAGCGTGACACGATCGACGTTCCTCCTGCACGCCGTAGAGGTTCTGGACCTGTCCCACCGAGTACGAGTCACGGCGCTTCGCGCCGAGCAGGCGGCTCGAGGCGCACTCAGGGGAACATTTGACGCGGTGACATCACGCGGATTCGGAGCACCTGCCGTCACCGCCGAATGTGGATCCCCGTTCCTCGCTCTGGGAGGACGTCTGATTGTCGCTGAGCCACCGGATGGCGCTCCGTCGAGATGGCCAGCGCGAGATATAGAGCAACTAGGCCTGGCCTTGGGTGTCCGGGTCACTTTCCCATCCGCCTTTCAGGTACTTGATCAGGTAGCCCCGTGTCCGGATCGGTATCCACGTCGCACAGGGATACCAGCGAAGCGGCCCCTCTTTTGAGACGCCACTGAGCATTGCCGCCGAGAGACCTGGATGGGTGGGCGATTGTTCAACGTGAATCATCCCCCAAACCGAGAAGAAGCCGCTACTTCTCCTTACAGCCTTCAACCTTCGCCAAGGGCATCGCCGATCGCACAGACCCTCGCAGGCCCATCACCTCAACGAGACCATCTAGTGAGAGGACACCGTTCTGCTGGCAACTAGCTGCAGCCTCATCGCGTCCGGACTTCCCTTGCGGGCGGAGGTTCCTCCGCAGCATTGACATCCCGGTCAACCAGGACGCCTCCGACCTCGCAGGTGAGCTGTCCGGCCAGCCGGGTGGGTGCTATCAGTCGGCACCCGCAACCATGAATGGGCGATGCCGATCCACACGGAGCCTCGGGCGTATCGCCGCCGCCCGGG
>DAHYHI010000035.1:0-49827 GCA_027391075.1 Acidimicrobiaceae bacterium
ACCCAGTCGATCGGACGCCGTTACCGCCGCCAGGATGAGATCGGTACCCCCCTGGCCGTGACGGTCGACTTCGACACCCTCGACGACCGGGCGGTCACCATCCGGGACCGTGACAGCACAGAGCAGGTGCGCGTGCCGATCTCCGGGCTTTTGGAGGAGGTCCGCTCCCGCCTGGGAATGTGAGCATGCGGGGCGGACTTAGACTGTAGTCATGCCGTTCGTCTACGCCTTCGACCACAAGCACCGCAAGCCTCCGATGGAGATGAAGGACCTTCTCGGGGGCAAAGGCGCCAACCTCGCCGAGATGACCTCGGTGCTGGGCCTACCGGTCCCGCCCGGCTTTACGATCACCACCGACGCCTGCCGTGCGTACATGACCGGAGGCTGGCCCGAAGGCCTCGACTCGGAGGTCGCCAAGCACGTAGCCCGACTCGAGAAGGCTATGCGCAAGAAGCTGGGAGACGCGGCCGACCCCTTGTTGGTCAGCGTCCGCTCCGGAGCGAAGTTCTCCATGCCGGGAATGATGGACACCGTGTTGAACCTCGGTCTGAACGACGCGTCGGTCAAAGGACTCGCAGAGCAGACATCTGACGAGCGTTTCGCCTACGACTCCTACCGGCGGTTCATCTCCATGTACGCCAGGATCGTCCTCGGCCTAGAAGGGGCGCCCTTCGAGGAGCCTTTCGAAGCGGCCAAAAGTGACGCCGGCGTCGCCAGCGACGCCGAGCTTCCCGCCAGCGCCCTCGCAGGGCTCTGCGAGACTTTCAAGGCTGTCGTGGAGGCCCAGACCGGCGAGCCGTTCCCCCAAGAGCCCACAGCCCAGCTTCGCGGGGCGATCGAGGCCGTGTTCCGCTCCTGGAACGGACCCCGAGCGGTCGCTTACCGGGTCCGCGAGCGCATACCCCACGACCTTGGCACGGCGGTCAACGTGCAGACGATGGTCTTCGGCAACCGGGACAACACTTCGGGCACCGGCGTCGGGTTCACCAGGGACCCGGCCAGCGGAGCCCCCGGCGAGTACGGCGACTTTTTGGTGAACGCCCAAGGCGAGGACGTCGTAGCCGGCATCCGCAACACTCTGCCCCTAGCCGATCTCGGCCACATCTTTCCCGGCATCTTCAAGGAGCTCAAAGACATCTTCGCCCGTCTCGAAGCCCACTACCGGGACATGTGCGACACGGAGTTCACGATCGAACAGGGCAAACTCTGGATGCTTCAGACCCGGGTCGGTAAGCGCACAGGTCGGGCAGCGCTGCGCATGGCGGTCGACATGACCCGCCAAAAGGGCTGGAAGATAACCCGCGAGGAGGCAGTCACCCGCGTCAGCGCCGACCACCTTGACCAGGTGCTGCACCCGCAGTTCGCCGAGGAGCCGGCGGTCGTGCTCGGCAAGGGTCTCGCCGCGTCGCCGGGGGCTGCCGTCGGGCGTGTCGTATTCGAAGCCGACGCAGCCGCAGCCGCAGCGGCTCGGGGGGAGAGGGTGATCCTCGTGCGCAACGAGACGTCCCCCGAGGACGTGCACGGTATGATCGCAGCCCAGGGGGTGCTTACCACCCGAGGCGGGCTGGTGAGCCACGCGGCGGTCGTCGCCCGAGGTTGGGGTAAGCCGGCGGTGGTCGGAGCTGAAGCTGTTCGGATCTCCGGTCAGGCTTTCACCATCGGAACCCACACGATCGGCGCCGGGGACTTCATCTCCATCGACGGCAGCACCGGGCTTGTAGCACTCGGCGAGGTTCCTCTCAAAGACGCGAGTCCCCCCGAAGAGTTCGACACGATCCTCTCCTGGGCAGACCAGATACGCAAAGGGCATCTGGCCGTCCGCGCGAACGCCGACAACGGCCCCGACGCCGCCAAGGCCCGCGAGTTCGGCGCTCAGGGCATCGGGCTGTGCCGGACCGAGCACATGTTCCTCGCCGAGGACCGCCTGCCGATAGTGCGACGCATGATCCTCGCAGCGGACCCCGAGGAGGAAGCGGTCGCTCTAGAGCAGCTCAGGGTGGCTCAAAAGCAGGACTTCGTTGCCATCCTCGAAGCTATGGACGGCCTCCCGGTCACGGTGCGCCTGCTCGACCCGCCGCTACACGAGTTCCTCCCCTCCACGTCGGAGCTCGAGATCAAAGAGGCGACGGTCGGCTTGGATGACGAGGAACGCCGGATGCTCCAAGCGGCGCGTGAATGGCACGAGGCTAACCCGATGCTCGGAACTCGAGGTGTCCGCCTGGGCGTGGTGAAGCCAGGCCTGTACGCCATGCAGGTAAGGGCGCTGCTGGAAGCCGCCGCCGAGCGGACCGCCGCGGGAGGAAAGCCGAAAGTCGAGGTGATGATCCCTCTCACCGTCACCCGCCAGGAGCTGGGCCTCGCACGTTCGTGGGTGGAGGAGGCGATAGCCGAGGCTTCAAGAGGTTTGCGCAAGAAGCTGGACGTTGCCATTGGCACCATGGTCGAGACGCCCAGAGCCGCGGTGCGAGCCGACGAGATGGCAGAGGAAGCCGACTTTTTCAGCTTCGGCACAAACGACTTGACCCAGATGACATTCGGCTTCTCGCGCGACGACGTCGAAGGCAGGATGATGGCCCTCTACCTGGCCGAGGGTCTCCTTGCCCGGAACCCGTTCGAGACGATAGACCAAGCAGGCGTAGGCCAACTGGTACGCGACGCCGTACAGCGGGGCCGCTCCACCCGTCCCGACATCAAGCTCGGCGTGTGCGGCGAGCACGGAGGCGACCCCGAATCGATCGACTTCTTCTACCGTGTCGGGCTGGACTACGTCTCCTGCTCGCCGTTCAGGGTGCCGATAGCTCGGCTGGCCGCGGCTCAAGCGGTCGTAGCGAACCGCTGAGGGCGCTTCGGGGTCGTAGGCTCTGGCTGTGGGGATAGTCGACGAGGACATCGCCAAGGTCAGGGCCGCCACCGACTTCGTCGCCGTGGTGAGCGAGCACCTGGCCCTGCGCCGGGTCGGTACCCGCTGGGTGGGGCTCTGTCCGTTCCACACGGAAAAGTCCCCGTCGTTCTCGGTGAACGCCGAGATGGGCTTGTACTACTGCTTCGGTTGCGGAGCCAAAGGCGACGTCATCTCCTTCGTCCGTGAGATGGACCACCTCGACTTCGCCGACGCCGTCGAGAAGCTCGCCGGCCGCGCCGGAATAACGCTGCGCTACGACGAGACGGCCGGCGGTCGGGACCGCAACCGGCGCAGCCGGATCCACGAGACCCTCGAAGCTGCGATAGCCTGGTACCACGAACGGCTCATGTCGTCACCCGACGCCGCGCCCGCCCGGGCGTACCTGCGCCGCGAACGCGGATACGATTCGGCCCTGGTCCGCCAGTACCGCCTCGGATGGGCTCCCCTGGGGCGCAACGAGCTGATCAGAGCGTTACCTCTCCCCGCCGCCGCCCTCGTCGACGCCGGGTTGGCAACCCTCGACGAGCAGGGCAGCTACGTCGACTTCTTCAGGGGGAGGATACTGTTCCCCATCTTCGAGCCGGGCGGCAAACCGGTCGGCGCCGGCGGCCGCCTCCTGCCGGGCGGACGCGGACCCAAGTACAAGAACACCTCGAACACAGCCGTCTACGACAAGAGCCGTACCCTGTACGGTCTGAACTGGGCGAAAAAGGCCATCGTCGAGCGAGGGAGGGTAGTCGTCTGCGAAGGCTACACCGACGTGATCGGCCTGCAGCGCGCCGGGGTAGAGGAAGCGGTCGCGACGTGCGGGACTGCACTTGCGGACGGACACATCAAGGCTCTCACGAACTTTGCCCGGCGGGTGGTCCTAGCCTACGACGCCGACTCAGCGGGGCAGGCGGCTGCCGACAAGTTCTATGGGTGGGAGTCGCGCTTCGAAGTGCAGATAGGCGTCGTCGACCTGCCCTCGGGTGCGGATCCCGCCGACATGGCGAGGGAGCACCCTGAGCGTCTCCGGGCGAGCGTCGAGGCGGCCACCCCTTACCTGGGGTTCCGTATCGAACGTCTCTTCGCATCGAGCGACCTGTCGCATCCCGAGGGACGGGCCAGGGCCGCCGGGGCGGCGATGTCCATGATCGCAGGCCATCCCGACCCGCTCGTACGGGACCAGTACATAATGGTCGTCGCCGACCGTTGCGGGGTTACCCCGGAGCGTCTACGGACTATGAGCGCACAGCGCGAGGACCGGCCGGTGGCGGTCATGCGCACACGGACAGCGGCGGTCGCGGGCCCGGAGATGGAAGCCCTGCGCCTGCTCGTGCAGAAGCCCGCCGAGATAGCCGGCCTGCTCGACGGTTCTATGTTCTCGCCGGGCGTGGCGTTGGAAGCCTACAGAGCCCTGACAGCTTCGCCCGACGTCTACGCGGCGATAGAAGCGTCGGTACCTCAAGTTGCGGAGCTCCTGCAGCGGGCGGCGGTGGACGAGTCCGACGCGGAACCTCTCGACGTGGTCAAGCTGTTGTTGGAGAGGGCGGTGGACCGGGAGCTGGACGCCCTCAAAGCCGAAATGCGCCGGGCGGCGCCGGGGGACCAGGCGGCGTACTCGGCCACGATCGCCTGGCTCAAGCTGGCCTTGGAGACTTTGCGCGCTGACACCTCCAGGGATGCCGGCGTTGCGTTGGACGCGGCGGACGCTCTCGTCGGTTGGCTCGTCGCGCGCCGCGAGGCGTCGACCGGCCTGGACCTGAGGAGCGGCGAGGACCAACAGTCCCCACTGGGAACGGCTCCCTCCGACGGAACGCAGCCGCCCGACGGCCGGCAGGTGTTAGGCGAGCCTCGAGGGGAGTTTGTGCCGTGAGCACCGCCGGAGTCGCCGGACCCGGAGGCGCCGGGCGGGATGGTGCTGGGCGGGATGGTTCGCTGTTTGGGCCTGGCCCTGGGACGTTCCCCGAAAGCGAGTTCGTAGCTTTGCTTCTCGTCGGTAGGGACCGAGGCCACCTCGATGCTGACGACGTGATCGGAGTCCTCCAAGGTGTCGAGCTCACACCGGACGTGATCTCCACGGTCATTGCCAGGGTCCGGGCTGCCGGCATCGACTATCGCAGCGAGGACGCGCAATCCCCCGAGGACGTCTCTGAGGAGCAGCACACCGACGACCGATCTCCCCTCGACCGGGCCGGTAAGAGCCCAGTGGCCTCTGACGTCGGCGCGGGAGCATCTCCGGCCGCTTCCGAGCGGCCCGAGCGCGCAGACGTCACCCCAACTCGAAAGCGGCCACCCCGTAGCCGCGGCGTAGGAGTGGACGTGGCGTTCGAAACCTCCGGGGGTGAGGATCCGGTCAGGTTGTACCTGAAAGAGATAGGCAAGGTTCCACTCCTCAGCGCCGCCGACGAGGTGTTCCTCGCCCGGAGGGTTCAGGCTGGCCTAGCCGCCGCCGAACGTCTCGACAGTCACATCGGGGATGCCGACGCTGAGGCTCACGCCGCGCGACTCGACGACGAAAGGGTCCGCCTCGAGGGTCTCGCTGCGAAGCGCCTCCTTATAGAGGCCAACCTTCGACTGGTGGTGTCTATAGCCAAACGTTACCGGAACCGTGGCATGGCCTTCTTGGACCTGATACAGGAAGGCAATGTCGGCTTGATGAGAGCCGTCGACAAGTTCGACTACTCCAAAGGCTTCAAGTTCTCGACATACGCCACTTGGTGGATAAGGCAGGCCATAAGCAGGGCGATAGCAGACCAGGCCCGGACCATCCGTATACCGATCCACATGATCGACACGATCAACTCGGTTATGAGAGCGCAGCGCCAACTGCTACAGGACCTCGGACGTGACCCGACGGTCGACGAGGTCGCAGCCCGCGTCGGTATGACCCCCGGAAAGGTCCGGGATATCCTCCTCGCAAGCCAGGAGACCATCTCCTTGGAGCAGCCGATGGGCGACGACGACTTCAGCCTGTTCGACCTGATCGAAGACCCCGGAGCTGTGGCGCCCGTCGACGCCGCCACCCAGGCGATGCTCAACCAGGCTCTCAACGAGGCGCTGGAGGACCTGCCCGAGCGGGAACGCAGAGTTCTCCGGCTGCGGTTCGGTCTCGTCGACGGGCGATTGCACACCCTCGACGAAGTGGGTCGAGAGATCGGCGTAACCCGGGAGCGGATCCGCCAGATCGAGATCAAGACCCTCGCCCGGTTGCGAAACCCTGTGCACTCGGGGCACCTGCGAAGCTACCTCGAAGTCGAATAGGCCGGTCTTGTGATCGGCGCTGCGAGTTTTCCTGGTATCGTTTGGGCGACCTTTCCGGGGTAGCTCAATCGGCAGAGCGGGTGGCTGTTAACCACTAGGTTGGGGGTTCGAGTCCCTCCCCCGGAGCGGCTTGGCCTACAGCTCCCGTCGCTCGGACTGGTGGGAAGGACCGGCAGCCCGCGTTCCGGCGGACGCGTCGAAGTCGTATGCGCTCTCCTCGAAGAGGCTCAGGTCCAGGCCTGCTTGCTCGTCGGACTCCGAGACCCTGAGCCCGACCGTCGTTTTGATCACCCAGGCGATAGCGGCCGTCACGACCAGCGAGTAGCCGCCGACTGTCACAACGGCTAGAGCTTGATGCCCGAGCAGGGCCAGGCCACCCCCGTAGAAAAGCCCGTTCGCGCCGAGGGCGCTAGAAGTCCCGAGCAGGCCAACCGCCAAAGTTCCTATCAGACCGCCGACCCCGTGAACTGCGAGCACGTCCAAGGAGTCGTCCAACCCGAAACGGAATTTGAGGCTGACAGCCAGCGCGCATAGCGCCCCGGCGGCCACTCCTATCAGCGTCGCCCCGAGCGTGTCGACGAAGCCGCAGGCCGGGGTGATCGCAACCGCACCAGCGACCGCCCCGCTGACAGCCCCTAGGGTCGTAGGCTTGCCAGTGCGGAGTTTTTCGACTGCGATCCACGAAAGCAGCGCAGCGGCCGTGGCGGTGTTCGTGTTGACGAACGCTACTCCGGCTCCTACCGAGCTCAAAGCTGAACCGGCGTTGAAACCGAACCATCCGAACCACAAGATCCCCCCGCCTAACACGGTGAGCGGAACGTTGTGCGGGCGCATCAGCGATCTCGGCCAGCCACGGCGGCGGCCCAAGATGAGAGCAAGAGCAGCTCCCGCCAGGCCGGCGTTCAGCTCGACCACGGTCCCCCCGGCGAAGTCCTCTGTGCCCAGCTTCGCCAGCCAGCCTTGGGGGGAGAACACCCAGTGGGCGATCGGGGCGTACACGAGCACCGACCAGGCCACTATGAACGCGAGGAAGGCGCCGAATTTCATCCTGTCGGCGCCTGAACCGGTAAGCAAGGCCGGGGTGATGATCGCAAACATCATCTGGAAGATGATGAAAGCCACCGGCGGGATGCTCTGAGCGTGCGAGCCGCTGAAGCCAGGCACCGACTGGTTGAGATGGCCCAGACCGGCGAAGTGCAAGGTCCCGATCAGCCCGACGCCGCCGGCGTCAGGGCCGAAAGCGAGGCTGTAGGTGACCCACACCCACAGCAGGCTCACGACCGCCATGACCGCGAAGTTCTGGATCAGCATGCCGAGGACGTTTTTGCGTCTTACCATGCCCCCGTAGAACAGGGCCAGACCGGGTGTCATGAAAAGCACCAAAGCGGCGCTGACCAGGACCCACCCCGTATCCCCAGAGTTGTATTGCACGTGCAAGAGGAGTCTCCGTCGACGTCTACCTCGACCCGGCGGCGCCGGGTCGAACTGCGACAAGATAGCGCCCCGGCAACCCGGCTAGGATCGAAAACGTGCACGACGTTGACTTTTACTTCGACGTGATGTGCCCGTGGGCTTACCAGACCTCCAAGTGGATCCGAGAGGCCCGGGCCGAGCGTCCGATTAAAGTCCACTGGCGTTTCTTCTCCTTGGAGGAGGTCAACCGCGAGGAAACCAAGAAGCACCCTTGGGAGCGTCCGTGGTCGTACGGCTGGTCGATGCTGCGAGTCGCAGCGCTGCTACGAAGAGCCGACGACGGCAACGAACTCGTCGACCGCTTCTACGAGGTGGCCGGACGGGTCTTGCACGAAGAGGGCGTAAAAGTGCACACCCCGCAAGGTCTCGCCAGTGTCCTCGAAGAGATCGGGCAGGACCCCGATCTGGTCGAAGCAGCCGTCGCCGACGCCACGACCAGCGCTGACGTCCTCGCAGACCACGAGGCCGCGGTGGCTAGAGGTGGCTACGGGGTTCCAACACTGGTGATCGACGGCTCCTGCGTACTCTTCGGCCCCGTCATCGCCCCAGCCCCGACCGGGGCAGCCGCTGGTCGACTGTGGGACGCCGTTGTGGCCTGGGCGGAGTTCCCCCACCTCTACGAGATGCGCCGCCCCAAGACAGCCCAGGACTGGAAGCACATCGAGACTTCCTTCGCCCCCTACTTGAACGCGCGCGACTGGCGTAGCGTGCAGAACCCAGTGCCGTGAGCGTTCCTGCGCCCGCCCCGGGCATCCTTGCCGGCAACTCGGCCGAGGCGCTGAGAGCCCAGCTGGACGAGGTGTGGACGAGCCTCTCCGACCTCGGCGCGAGTATCAGCGACGACGAGTGGAACCTGGCGACACCCTGCCCGGGCTGGGACGTCGCCGCTCAATACGCCCACATGGTCGGCACGGAAAGCTCGCTTCTCGGACGGCCCGGCCCCGAAGCTCCGGCCCCGGCCCCGCCGCACGTGCGTAACCAGATCGGCGGTCTGAACGAGGCGTGGGTGGCCTCCCTCGCCTCGGCGAGGCGTTCCGAGGTGCTCGAGCGCTTCGCCGAGGCGACCGCCGCTCGTCTCGAAGCTCTAAATGCTATGAGCGAAGAGGACTTCTCCCGACCCTCGTGGACGCCTGTCGGGGAAGCCGACTACCGGCGTTTCATGCAGATCAGGGTCTTCGACTGCTGGGTGCACGAACAGGACATCCGCGACGCTCTCGGCCGTCCCGGGCACGTGATCGGTCCGGCGGTGGAGCAATCCCTCGACGAGATCGTCCGAGCTGCCGGCTATGTCGTCGGCAAGCTGGGCCAGGCTCCCGTCGGCTCGACGGTGAGCTTCGAGCTGACGGGCCCCGCGCGCCGGGCGGTGCACGTGTCGGTCGCCGACGGGCGGGCCAGGGTGGTAGGCGAGCTCGAATCCTCGCCTACTGCGACGATAACGCTCAGTTCCGACGCCTACGTCCGTCTTTCCTGTGGGCGAGTGGACCCTTCGGCGGTCCTAGAAGGAGGGGCTTTCGGTGGGGTGCAACTTGCCGGCGACGTCGACCTCGGCCGGCGTATAGTCGAGCACCTAGCGTTTACCATCTGACTAACCCCGGTTCGGCTTCCGCCGAGTGATTCTGCCGGGACGTCCGCTTGGGGGATGGGATCGACGGGCATGGGTGCTCCGCTGGCTCCTGAGTGTCGCTCAGCCGGCCGGACCCCGAGGGAAGGGCCCTGGCCTGCTGGCCGCACCGTTGCCGCCCAGACTGTTCCCGCCCGGTAACAACCCACCGCGGGCGCCATCTCTGGAGCCCAGTCCACCGCCCAGTCCGCCACCGCCCAGTCCGCCACCGGGTCCGCCACCCAGTCCGCCACCGGGTCCACCCGCAGCGCTCATCACGTGGAAAGAGGCGATACCGAAACCCAGTAAGGCGCTGCCTACGCCGACCCAGACGGCAACCGGGAAGCGCACCATGGCCCACGCCCCGAGCAGGGCGATCAGTCCAAGTGTTGGGAGGTAGAAACGCACGACGTGCAGCGGGTCGCTCCCGACCCGCTGATTCACCGTCCAGTTGTAGGCGAGGTACAGGACCCAGATGGCGGCCCACCCAAGTGCCAGGGCACCCCCGACGGCGGCGTCCTGGTAGCGCTCGGGCAGGGTCCACAGGTGCGTGGCGGCCGGTTTCCACTTGGCGGCGAGCACCCGAACGGCGATCCAAACCACCGCCGCCACCCCAACCAGCGCCATCGGCATGACCTCTACCAGGTCGAGCGGTAGGTGGGCGAGGTTGGGCAGGATCGCCGAGGGGGAGAAAGTGATCAGCCCTGACGTGTAGCCGGTCGCAAACGGCCCGCCGTACACGACGGTGTCGAAGCAGACTACGAGGACGCCGAACCCTGCCACCACTCCCAGCCAGGCCGCCATCGTCGTCCGGCGCAGCTGGGCTCGTCTGGCAAAGGCCACAACGATGAGGACGGCCACGCCCATCTCGAGAACGTCGGTGTAGCGTGTAACGGTGGCAAGGCCCAACGCCACAAATGCGGCCACGCCGGCCACGAGGCGGCGGCGAGCCGGCGAGTCGACGGCCAGCATCGCCCACAGGAGTAGCCCGGCGCCGGCTGCGACCAGGGAGGCATCGGTGAATGTCTCCATCGTTGGCCGCCAAGCGAACGTGAGCGCCGCCCCCGACGTGCAGTAGAGGAGCACGGCAGCGGACCCACCCCAGCGCCCGAGCCACCGCCTGGCGCCCAGGAAGAGGGCTCCACATGCCAACGCCCCATAGAACAGGGGCGCCATCCGCAGCCCTACCGAACCCCCGACCAGGTAGAACGGCACCGCCAGGAACTGGTATCCAGGGTTCTTCTGGCTGATCCACCGTCCGTCGGCGAGGTGAACCCACTGGGGGATCGACTGGCCACCGTCGCCGAGAAGGTGGGAAAGTGCGTGGTACTGGGCCGTGGTGAGCAGGATCTCGCCGTGACTGAGCCCGACGATCGAGGCTAGGTAGGCGTAGTCGTCGGGCTCCAACATGGCGGTCGCCTTGGTGAGTACGAGCACGCACAGGGTTGCGAAAGCGGCCACTGCCACCACCACCTCCGCCCAGGTGAGCGGCGTTCGACGTCGGTCCGCTGGCGGCGTCACGTTGGGCCGCACCAGCTGCGGGCGTGACGGTCTTCCATCGGATCCCGGCCAGGCCGGACCCGGGTCTAGTGCTGAGCGGGTCATGGCAACGCACGGTAACGGCGGCGGCTATATGAATCGTAAGGCTGACCTTGTAAATTACTTGGATCACCCGGTGTCCGAGATGCTGGGTCGACGCTCCCGCCGGGCTGAGCACCCAACGATCTTCTTTTGCTCGCCCCCTTCTCGAGACGAAACCTTTCCGGCCTCGGCGTTGCTTTCAGCCGATACAGACTAACCTCCTCAGGTATGACAGAGGTCACACCCTCCTCCCCCGTGACCACCGCCGGCACGGGCGGCGCCACTGGGGATCAGCCGCTCACGACCGCTGACATCCTCCGCCGCTGGGCGGCGCTCAGGCCTGGGCATCCCGCTCTGCGGTGGGAGAAGGGCGAGCTGTCTTACGCAGAGCTCGACGAGCGGGCTAACAGGGTCGCCCAGGCGCTCGCAGCGGACGGGATCGGCCCAGGCGACAGGGTAGCTTTCTTGGACAAGAACAGCCCAGAGCAGGTCGAGTTGTTCTTCGGCGCATCCAAGCTCGGGGCGGTGCCGTGCCCGGTCAACTATCGACTGGCCCCGCCGGAGGTCGCCTACATCGCCGCGGATGCAAAAGCCAAAGTCTTCGTGGTCGGCGAAGAGTTCGCAGCGCTCGCGGACAAGATCACAGGAGACCTGGAAGGTGTGCACATCATCACGACCGGGGACTCCTACGATCGCTGGCGGGACCGGCAGGGCGACGAAGACCCCCACGTCGGGCTCGCAGCTGGCGACGTCGCGTACCAGCTTTACTCGTCTGGCACTACAGGCCGTCCCAAAGGTGTTCAGCTCACCCACGCCAACCTGACCGCCGGCATGGGCCTTTACCCAGCCGTCATGGGCCTGGGGCCGGACTCGGTTAGCGTCGTGCCGATGCCGCTCTACCACATCGGAGGTGGCGGGTGGGCGCTCGCTGGGATATCCCAGGGGGCCACCAACGTGCTCGTACGTGAGATCGTCCCAGACCGGTTCGTGGACACCCTCGTCGACGAACGGGTCACCCACGGATTCCTCGTGCCGGCGGTGCTCGGGTTCATGCTGGCCGTCGCCGACGTCGACAAGAAGGACTTCTCTGCCCTTCAAGCCCTTCTCTACGGGGCGTCACCGATATCGGAGAAAGTCCTTGCGGCGTCAGTGCGAACATTCGGCTGCAACTTCGTGCAGGCCTACGGGCTGACCGAGTCGACCGGCACGATCATCTACCTTCCCGCCGCGGATCACGACCCCGACGGCCCGAACAGGCACCGTCTGCGAGCGGTCGGCGTGCCCACTCCCGGATCTCAGGCCAAGATCGTCGACGCAGCTACCGGTGAGGACGTTGCCGCCGGCGAGGTGGGAGAGATCTGGGTGAAAGGCCCTACGGTGATGGCCGGCTACTGGAACCTCGACGACCAGACAGCTGCGGTGATAACCGCAGACGGCTGGTTGCGAACCGGCGACGCCGGCTACGTCGACGCGGACGGGTATTTTTACGTCCACGACCGTGTGAAAGACATGATCGTATCGGGCGGCGAGAACGTCTACCCGGCCGAACTGGAGAACGCTTTGATGGCACATCCGGGCGTAGCCGACGTGGCGGTAATAGGCATTCCGAGCGAGCGCTGGGGTGAGACCCCGCTGGCAATGGTCGTGCGGGCACCGGGCTCGGAGGTGACCGAAGCCGAGCTCATCGCCTTCTGTCGGGAGCGTCTCGCCGGTTTCAAGATCCCAAGCGGCGTCGTCTGGCTGGACGCGCTTCCCCGCAACCCGAGCGGCAAGGTCTTGAAGAAGGACCTGAGGGAACCCTACTGGCACGGGCGTTCCCGGATGGTCGGCTAGCCGCCAGGCCCTCCCGCAGGTCCCTGGGTGGTCGCTCCGCCCCGGCTCTACCCGGCACGCTCCCTTCTTGTCGCGCAGTGCGAGCCTGTGGATGGGGCCGCACTTTGGCAGATACAGGTGCAACAGTTCGTGCCTGTAGCGCGTCTGTATTGATGTGAGGGACCTCGTGACACAGGACGCGGATCTGTACCGGGCCTATTACAGCGAGTTGTTGAAGACGGCTTTCTGCTTGACCGGATCGAGGGAGACGGCCGAGGACATGGTTCAAGACGTCTTCGTGCGCTGCTCGGGGCGTCTGGAGGGGATGGAAGACCCCGCCTTTTATCTACGGCGAACGGTGGTGAACGCGACCCGCTCTTTTTACCGTCGCCGCCTGGTCGCGCAGAGGTGGGCAACTACGGTCTCAGCGTCGGACGAGATGCCGGACGAGCTCGTCGAACCACGGGATGTGCTCATGCGGCTGCCAGTCCGTCAGCGCAGCGTAGTCGTGTTGCGCTACGTCGTCGGCCTAGACGTCGCCCGGGGAGGGTCCTAGTGCACTGGCGGCAGTCGCCGCCCTGGCGTTAGTGCTCGCAGTAGCAGCAGCACACATATCCCGGCCTGGGAGCTCGGCTAGTGTGAACATGTCTTCCAGGCTGCAGCAAGGCGTGTTCAGCGCCCTGCCAGGCGCGCAGATACCACCGTTAGGCTACTCGGCTTCAGCTTGGACGGGGTCCGAGTGGCTGATATGGGGCGGTGTCGCCCTTCCACTTAACTTAAAGGAAACCACTCCCGACGCGGGTGCCGCCTACCGACCCTCCACTTCGACATGGACTTCGCTGCCCCCGGCCCCCATATCAGGGCGTCAAAGCGCCGTGTCGGTGTGGACAGGCTCGGAGTGGATCATCGCCGGCGGCGTCGGCTCAAACGGGGCCGCGCTTACTAGCACCGCCAGTTTTGACCCGAGCCTAGACCGATGGTCGGCGCTGCCCCCAATGCCAGACGCCCCCGGGCCGCATGCCGCCGCAGTGTGGACCGGCAAAGAGATGATCGTCGTGACCGGCTACTCGCCGGGGCCAGGTGTTCCCACCGGCGGGAGCAGTGCAGCGGAAGCGTACAATCCCGCTGCACGACGCTGGACGCTGCTGCCTACACCGCCCGGCAACCTCATCTTTGGACAAGTGCACCTGGCCTGGTCGGGATCGAAGCTGTACGTTCTGCGCTCCCCGGAGGGCGTGCTACGACGGCAGACTGCTCGTCGTCGCCGGCCCGGGAGGGGGAAGTCTTCTACAGGTGAACGACAGGCAGGTCCTCATATCGGATCCGATGCCATACTGGCAAACAGAGAGCTACTCTTATGACCCCGCCAGCGGGGCTTGGGAGCCGCTGGCAGGGTCGGTCCTAACCGGAACCGATTTGAAACCCGGCGAACCTTACGACTGCGGCGGCGGACAGGCAGTGTGGATCGGGACTGTTCTGGTCGCCAAGGTCAACGACAAGTTGGTCGTCGACTACGAAGTTTAGGGCTTGTCAGAACTCCACCTTTTCAGCGGGCCACGTTTGCACAAAAGGAGCTACAGGTGAAGGCCGCATTCGGTCTTCGTGCTGTCCGCCCACCGGCCCGCCCTTGGATCCTCGCCGGGTTGGACCGGGCGGGTGGTGGGTGCGCAGCCGATGGAAAGGTAACCCTTGGCGCTGAGAGGGTGTAGGGGTAGGTCGTTCGCGGCGACGTAGGAGGCTATGTCGTCGTCGGTCCAAGTGGCGAGCGGGTTGACTTTGACCATGTTTCGGCTGGAATCCCAAGATGCGACCGGAGTCTCACGGCGCGTGGACGCGTCGACGCGCTTCAGCCCTGTAATCCAGGCGCTGCGACCTGCCAGAGCCCGCTCTAGTGGTTCGACCTTGCGGAAATCGCAGCATCTAGCCGTTCCACACGGCCACGCCTGAGCGAGCGGGCCTGGTTCCACCACGCGCAGGTTGAGGTCGTAGCGCCGGCGCAGATCCTCGACGTAGCGGAGCGTCTCGGCAAAGTGCGCGCCGGTGTCTAAGAAAATGACCTCGACGCCGGGGTCTGCCTTGACTGCAAGGTCGACCAGGACGGGGTCCTGGAACGAGCAGGCGACCGACACTGAGCCTTCGAAGCGCTCCACCGCCCACGCCAAGATCTCGGACGCACCGGCCGTCTCAAGGTCAGCGGATCGTAGGGCGAGCTCTTCTTGGAGTTGCGGTGGCGCAGCGAGGCCGGTCGGTGAGGCGGGGGATTCCATCGGTTCGTCCTTGTCGTGTCGGAGGTAGAAGGAGAGCAGGGGCTCGCGGGCCCCGAGGAACCCGCGAAAGTCAATATATGACTAAGTAGATCATGATAGTGGTATATTTGCCACATGGAAACAGGACTCCGTGTAGCCCCCGAACGGCCCGCCCGGCACCTCGGGCATCTCGACGTGCTGGAGTCCCACGCTGTGTTTGTCATAAGAGAGGTTGTCGCCGAGTGCGAACGTCCCGTGCTTCTATTCAGCGCTGGTAAGGATTCGGCTGTGCTGGCGCACCTCGCGTACAAGGCTTTCAGCCCCTCGCCGATTCCTTTCCCCCTGATGCACGTCGACACCGGTGACAACTTCGACGAGGTGATCGACTTTCGTGACCGTCGGGTGTCCCAGCTCGGAGCGGACCTAGTGATTGCCTCTGTGCAGCAGTCGATCGACGCCGGCCGTGTCGCCGATCCCGGCGCGGGCGCTTCGAGGAACCGGCTTCAAAGTGTGACTCTCCTAGACGCTATCGCCCTGCACGGCTTCGACGCTTGCCTTGGAGGGGCTCGCCGCGACGAGGACAAGGCGAGAGCCAAGGAGCGAGTCCTTTCGTTCCGTGACACTTTCGGCCAGTGGGATCCGCGCAGGCAACGCCCTGAGTTGTGGCAGCTCTACCACGGCAAGGTCAACCCAGGCGAGCACCTGCGGGCCTTCCCTCTGTCGGATTGGACCGAGTTGGACATCTGGTCCTACATCCAGCGGGAGTCTATTGAATTGCCCTCCATCTACTTCGCGCACCGCCGGCGGGTCGTCGGGCGGGATGGGATGCTCCTCGCAGTGTCGCCGTCGGTGTCGCCGAGACCAGGCGAGCCAGTAGAAGACGCCCTAGTGCGTTTCCGGACGGTCGGGGATGCGACGTGCACGGGAGCGGTCCGTTCCCAGGCGAGAAACGTGGCTGAGGTCATCGCCGAGGTTCGCTGCACGCGGGTCAGCGAACGCGGTGCCACTCGCGCTGACGACAAGGTGTCGGAATCCTCCATGGAGGACCGCAAGAGGGAGGGCTACTTCTAATGTCCCAGCTCCTCAAAGGCGCCGACCGGTGTGAAGCCTACACCGTGCGGCTGGCGCCAAAACCCCTACCGGAGCGGGGGCGCTCCCCGGAGTCGGGGCTGCTTCGCTTCGCAGCGGTTGGATCAGTCGACGACGGCAAATCCACGCTCATCGGCCGGCTGTTGTACGACACCAAGCAGCTCTTCGACGACCACGTCGAGGCGCTGTCCTCGGTGAGCCGACGCCGCGGTGCAGGCGAGATGGACCTGTCCCTGCTCACCGACGGGCTCAGAGCCGAACGTGAACAGGGCATCACGATCGACGTCGCCTACCGTTACGCAGCCACGCCTAAGCGCAAATTCATCATCGCCGACTGCCCCGGGCACTTGCAGTACACGCGAAACATGGCCACCGGCGCATCCAACGCCGACTTGGCCTTGGTGGTAGTGGACGCATCCGTCGGGGTGCGGGACCAGACCCGCCGCCACCTGTGCATCGCTGCCGTCCTCGGAGTGCGCCACGTGTTGGTAGCGGTGAACAAGATGGACCTCGTCGGCTGGGATCCCTCGGCCTACCAGGTCGTCGCTGAGGACCTGGCGAACCTATCGTGGCGGCTGGGTGTCAAGTCGCTGCAAGCCGTACCGGTATCGGCGCTCGACGGTGACAACGTCGCCGAGCACTCGCAGAACTGCCCCTGGTATAGCGGACCGACGGTTCTGGATGCGCTCCACCTAGCGGACGCCGGGGTGTGGTCCCATCAGGAGGACGGCTCGGGCGGGGCTCGTCTCCCCGTCCAGATCGTAGCTAGACGTCCCGGTGGCGGGAGATGCTACAGCGGGTTGCTGAGCGGAGGCGGGCTCGCTGTGGGCGACGAGGTGGTCGTGCTGTCGAGCGGACTTCGCAGCCGGATCGCCGAGATATGGGGGCTCGACGGACCGAAAGAGCGCGCTGTGCCGGCTGAGTCGGTTTCAGTGACACTCTCCGACGACCTGGATGTGTCGCGAGGTGACCTGATAGCCGCCAGAGATGGCGCACCTCATCCGGTTCGAGAAGTCGAAGCTACCGTCTGCTGGTTCGGCCAGGATCTGCTTCGAGCGGGGGGGCGCTACCGGATCAAGCACACGACTCTTCTAACCCGGGCCGAGGTCATCGAAGTCGAAGGACGACTCGACGTCAGTGACCTTCGCCTCGTCGCCAGCGAGCAGCTAGCCGACAACGACATAGGCGTCGTTCGCTTCCTTACGGCCGCACCCCTGGCAGCCGACCCATACCGTCACAACCGGGTTACAGGCAGCTTCATAGTCGTCGACGAGGTAACCAACGTGACCGTCGGCGCAGCCATGGTCGGACGCCCGTATGTCGCCGGGTGATCTCAGCGGCCAGCCAGCCTTTAGTGCAGCGGGACGGTCGTTGGCGCAGCTGTGAGTTTCAGGGGCGGCGGCCCGACTGTGCTTGGGAGATCATCTTGGAGGTGGAACCGGCTAAACGCGCCTGGAGGCGGGCTGCGAGACCGGGTGCCAGCCCGCCGAGGGCGGCGCCAAGTCGCAGGCCGATAGGAGCGACGTCGATCTCCGCCCGGTTCGAGCGGATGGCCCGGATCACAGCGTCGGCCACCTGCTGGGGGCTCACCGTGCCGATACCGGCGGGTAGGGACACGCCGGTATCGGCGAACATGCCGGCGTCACGCACAAAGCCGGGCGAGATGACAGAACATCCGACTCCGCTACCGTGAAGGTCGCAGCGTAGTCCTGCGGCGAAACCCCTGAGGCCGAACTTGGTGGCCGAGTAAAGGGCACCGCCGGGGGAGGCGACCTTGCCGGCCAGCGAGGACACGTAGACGAGATGCCCGCGGCGGCGTTCGAGCAGGCCCGGCAGCACAGCTCGCGTCGCTGCGATGGGACCGGCGAGGTTGATCTCAAACGCGCGGTCTATCTGGTTCTGCTCCCAGCCGCAAAGGTCCCCCGATGCTGGCACTGCAGCATTGAATACGGCGATGTCAAGCTCACCGGCTTCGTCCAGGAGCTTTTCGAGCTCACGCCGCTCGGAGAGGTCAGCAGCGACGGTCCTCGCCCCGGTTGTCGAAGCGAGCCGCTCCAACACGCCACGATCGCGCCCTGTGAGCACCAGGTCGCATCCGCTCGACGACAACGCCGAGGCGATAGCACCGCCCAAGCCGCCGGTAGCGCCGGTCAGCAGCACCCTAGCCCCGCGAAGTTCTGTCATCTCACCACCATAATGGTCTAGCCTCGCGGCGGTGCCTAGAACATGAACGGAGCCCAAGCCCTACTGCGGACCCTGGTCGACTCGGGCGTAGACACGTGCTTCATGAACCCGGGGACCTCCGAGATGCACTTCGTGGCAGCGTTGGACACAGTGCCGGAGATGCGACCCGTGCTGGCCCTTTTCGAAGGTGTCGCCTCCGGGGCGGCTGACGGCTACGCGAGGATGACAGGCCGTCCCGCTAGCGTACTTTTGCATCTCGGCCCTGGTCTCGCCAACGCCGGTGCGAACTTGCACAACGCCAGGAGAGCCGCGAGCCCGGTCGTAGCCGTCGTCGGGGACCATGCGACTTACCACGAGCGCTTCGACGCCCCCCTGCAGTCCGACATCCGCTCGTTGGCGTCCAATTTTTCCGGCTGGTACGCGAGGCCGGCGAGCGTCGACGAGCTGTCCGCCGCGGCGGCGGAAGCCGTCTCCGCCGCGTACGGGCCGCCCGGTAGGGTAGCGACGCTCGTCCTCCCGGCGGACGTGTCTTGGTCAGAGGGCGCCCGAGTGTCAGCCCCAGCCGAGCGCGACAAGTTCGCGAAGACCGACGACGCCGCCGTCGAAGAGTCGGCCGCGGCCCTGAGAAGCGGCCGCCCAGCGGCCTTCCTGGTCGGCGGACCGGCCTGTCGGGCCGAGCTCCTCGGCCGGATAGCGGCCCTGGCCGCGGCCGTCGGCGCACGAGTGATCAGCGAGACTCTCCCCGCCCGCTTGGAGCGCGGCGGGGGACGCTTCGAACCAGAACGCCTCGCCTACCTCGCAGAGATGGCCATGACCCAACTGGAGGGATTGGAGCACCTGATACTCGTCGGGGCACCGCCTCCGGTGTCTTTCTTCGCCTACCCATCCAAGCCGAGCTGGCTCGTGCCGCCAGGCTGCCACGTCCACCACCTCGCTAGCGGTGCCGACGACTGCTCGACGGGAATCGACGCCTTGGCCTCCCTGGTCGCAGGCGGGCGCGGAACCCTACCTCGACCGGTTGGCGAGCCCCGCCCGCAGGCACCGCAGAGCGGTCCCCTGGACAGCCGAAGTCTCGGCCAGGCTGTAGCGGCTCTGCTGCCCGAAGATGCGATCGTCTCCGACGAGTCGATAAGCTCCGGCCTGGCAGCGTTCATCGGATCGGCTTCCGCCGGCCCCCATGACTGGCTGACTTTGAGCGGCGGGGCCATAGGCCAGGGCTTACCGCTCGCTCTCGGCGCGGCGGTCGCCTGCCCTGACCGCAGGGTGCTCGCTCTGCAAGCCGACGGCTCGGCGATGTACACCCCACAGGCTCTGTGGAGCATGGCACGCGAAGGGGCAGACGTGACGGTAGTCGTCCTGTCCAACCGCAGCTACGCAATCTTGAACATGGAGCTTCGCCGTGTTGAGGCCTCGCCGGGTGGTGACCGGGCGCGCCGGATGCTCGACATCGGCGATCCCGACATCGACTTCGTAGCCATAGCGGCCGGCTTGGGAGTTCCGGCCCGTCGTGTCAGCGACGCTGGTGAACTCTCGGCGGCGCTAGCGGAGTCGTTCGCTACTCCGGGCCCCTCGCTGATCGAGGCTGACCTGCACCGCTCGGAGCCAAGGTGACCTTCGGCCCTAAAAAGGATCCCGACGGTGCCGTATCTTCAGATACTGATGGTAGCAGCGGCAACGGAGCCCCGACGAAGCGCAGTGTTCCTATACGAGTCGGTCGACGTCGACCGACCTGCAGGTTCGATCTCCGAACAGATCTGCGGCGACGGGTCGTGGCTCGCGCCTTTGGCGACGAGGGCGACCGAGGACGGTTCCGCGTTGATCGTGAGGATCGGCCCGACGCCGTCCACGTCGGCGGTCGGTCCGAAAGTGAGAATACTCCTAGGCGGGTGCCGCAGACGGGGCGTGTCGACGGCTGTGGCCATACGCTGGGAGGCGACCGAACTGCGGCCCGTCTTCCCAGTGCTCGACGGAGACCTGGTCGTCACGGCTGTGGACGACACCAAGAGCAGGGTAACTCTTCAGGCTTCGTACAGGCCGCCTCTGGGATGGCTGGGCGAGAGATTCGACCAGGCGCTCATGCACCGTCTGGCGCAAGCGACAGTGCGGTCTTTCCTAGCCCGGGTCGCCGAAGGACTCGAGAGCCAGACAAACTAGCGCAGTGAGCTCCGTCTGGCTCGAGCTCGAAGTCTCGACCATGGCCTCCGACGGCCGGGCGGTCGCCCGGGCCGGCGACGGTAAGGTCACGTTCGTAGAGGGAGCCCTACCGGGGGAGACCGTCAGCGTCGACGTCGTCGACGAGCGCTCTTCGTACCGTTCCGCCGTGCTCCGACGGGTGCTCGAAGCCTCACCTGACAGGGTCGAGCCGCCGTGCCCGGCTGTAGCTTTGGGCTGCGGAGGTTGCCGCTGGCAGCACGTGTCCGTTGAAGCGCAGCGGCGTCTCAAAGAGACGATGGTCGGGGAGTCCCTGTCGCGGATCGCCCGGATCCCCGGCTCGGCTTCGGTCTTGGTGAGGCCGACGGTCCCGCTGGCGCCGTGGCGGTATCGGACCACGATCCGGGCGGGTGTCGCCGGCGGCCGGCCGGGTCTGCGCCGAGCGCGCACGCACGACCTTGTGGCGGTCGCCGACTGCCCGGTGGCCGACGTGCCGGTCGCCCACATGCTCACCACTTTGGAGTTCCCCGGGGCGACGGAGGTCGTGCTTCGAAGCGGCGCTCGGACCGCCGAGCGGATGGCAGCGCCGACACCCCAACCACGGCTTTCGTCACTTCCCCCCGGCATCTCCGCCACCCACATACACGAGCGGGCGGGCGGAAGGCTGTGGCGGGTGTCCGCCGGCTCGTTCTTCCAGACGAGACCCGACGGGGTAGACACTCTCGCCTCGATGGTAACCGAGTTGGCCGGGGAGCTCCGCACGCCGGGACGCGCCGTAGACCTCTACAGCGGCGTCGGTGTGTTCGCCGGGGTTCTCGCCCAAGCAGGCTGGCAGGTCGCTGCAGTGGAGTGGTCACGGTCGTCGGTCCGTGACGCCCAGCGTAACCTTGCGGGGTTGACAGCCAAAGTCGTGCGTTCCAAGGTGGCGGACTGGGCGCCGTCGCCGGCGGATCTGGTCGTAGCCGACCCGAGCCGTCAAGGACTCGGCACCGGCGGCGCAAACACTGTCGTCGCGAGCGGGGCTTCCCTGGTTGCGCTGGTCAGTTGTGACGTGGCGAGCCTCGGACGCGACGCCAGGCTCCTCGTCGACGCTGGCTACCAGCTAAGGTCGGCGACCCCGATCGACATGTTCCCCCACACGCCTCACGTGGAAGTTCTGAGCGTGTTCCAAAAGCCGGCTTGACGAAGCCGCCGCCCCGCATGGGGCCGGCCCCGACCGGCCCGGTGCAGGGCTGCCGCTGGCGGCAGGGTTGCGTTGGTCTCAGATCCTCTCCAAAGCGTCGCCATCGAAGAGGGCAGAGCCGTCCAGGCGCTCCAAGTCGGCTTGCATCTCCGCTTGCGAGGGTACCGGCTCGGGGTTCGAGGCGGCCTGCAGCGTCAAGCCGAGCAGGCTCATGTCGCTTGACGAGTTCAAGAATACCTGGGGGTTGCCGAGCACGAAGCGTACCGCCCGGGCCAGCTCTTCTCCGGGGGGCAACGGCTGGTACCAGCTGTGGCGGACACCGGCGTGGTCTGCCGGCCAGCGCCGTCGGGCCAGCGACTTGATCGTCTGGACCGCTACGTTACGCTCGGCGCAAACCTCAAGGAGCGCCTCGGTGTCGCCGCGGTAGGCCGGGTTGGAAAGCAGCGCAAAGTTGTACGGGAGAAGTACCGAGTCGAAGTCGTAACGCTCAAGGCTGCGCAGGTGCATCCCGGGTATACGCAACCCGTGCCCGGTGACCCCGACGAAACGGGTGAGCCCCTCCTGCTTGGCGGCGAGCAGCGCTTCGAGAGCTCCACCCGGGGAGAGAGCCTCCTCCCACTCTTGGTCTTCGACAAGATTGTGGAGTTGGATCAAGTCAACCGAGTCGACACCGAGACGCTCAAGCGAGCGCTCCAAGCTCCTGCGAGCGCCCTCGGCGTCACGCTGGCCGGTCTTGGTCGCCAGGAAAACCTCGCTGCGGTGCTTCGCCAGCCAAGGCGCCAGGCGAAGCTCCGACTCCCCGTAGTCAGCTGCGGTGTCGATGTGGTTCACCCCGTAGGAAGCGACGAGCTCGAGGTAGCGGTCTGCGGTTTCCTGGCTGGCCCTGCCCAGGCCTGCCGCCCCGAAAATGACCCTTGTGCTTAGATGCCCGGTACGGCCGAAGGCCATCTTCGCGATTCCCGAGGCAGGTTCGCCACCCCGGCTGACGGCCGGTCCGCTTCGGTCTTGTCCACTGTTTCGCGCTTCGTCGGTCATGCTCCAACCATAGAGCCCGACTAAGGCCCCACGCGGCCCATTGCCCGCCAGATGCGTTCCTCGCTTACGCCGACTGCGGTGCCGAGCGACTGGGCCCACAGCGATACCCTCAACTCCTCGATCATCCAGCGCACCTCGGCCAGTGGCACCGACGGGCTGGAGTCCAGAAGCTTCTCGTAGGCGGCGGTCAGCCGGTCGGTCACCGCCTGGCGGGCCTGGTCCCTGCGCAGGTCTCCGGGAAGCAGATCAAGGCGTCTCGTGACGGCGTCGAGGTAGCGATTAAGGTGCTCGATGCGCCGGGTCCCGGTCACCGTGACGAAACCGGGGAACACGAGGCCTTTCAGCTGGTGGCGAACGTCGGCGAGGGAAGGGGCAAGCCGTCCATAGCGGTCCGATGATTCGAGCGCGGCAAGGGCTTTTTCGACGACTAGCGATTCGCAGTAGACAGACCCGGCGAGCCTGACGAGAGTTTCGAGACGCGTCGTATAGACCTCTCGCAGTCGCGCGGCGAGAAGCTCGAAGTCAACCTGGCGGAAAACGGGACCCCCGTTGTCTATGAGCACGTCGTCGACCAGTGCCGAAGCTGCGTCGTAGACGACGTCTTTCGCCGTGGTTCCAGCCTGGCGCAGAGCGGAGAGTGTGTCCTTGGTGAGCCGGCGCGCGATGTGCTCGGCGGGAGCCGGGGCCGCCAGCGCCAGCAAGTGCCGGGTGCCTTGCCACATGTTGAGCGTCTGCTCCCGGGGCGAGGCGAAAAGGCGAACCCCGACGGTTCCTGCCTCGTCGGTCAGCGCAGGGTAGACCCTCAGTACACCGCATTCGACGGTTTCTGGCAGATCGCCGAAATCCCAAGACACGAGGCCGGAGCGTTCGACTCCAGGTACTTGGGATCTTGCCGCGGCCAGGAAGTCTGGAGCGAGCTCGCTTTGACAGGTCGATAGATCTTTGGTGAACCTTAGCGCTGAGCCGTCTTGTCCGATCACCTCGAACCCGACTCTGAGATGTCCTGGCAGGCGTTCGAGGGCCAACATGTCAATCGTGACGGCTTCGCCGCTTATTCGGGCAAGACCTTCGGCGATCTGCGCCAGGAAACCACTGCCTTTGCTCCCAGCGGGGTCTCCGGCGGCCTCGATGAGCAGGTCGGCCGTCTCGTCGATTCCTGCAATGCTACGCCGGACGGACTTTGGTGCCAGGCGGATCAAGGCACGCACCAGCTCCCGACGCAGACCGGGAATGTGGCCTTCGAAGGTCCTGGCGTCGAGGCGGTTCAGTCCGAGGAGGGGAACCTGGACTGTCACCCCGTCGTCGGGGTCTCCCGGCGCGTAGCGGTAGCGAAGGCGTAGCCTGATCCCGTCGGCCTCCCACCAGTCGGGGTACTCAGAAAGTCGCAGCGGGAGGACCTCGGGATCGACGAGCGCTGACAGTGGCGGCCGTAAGGGGTCGAGGTCTGCGGTCTTGGTGTGTCTCCACCAGCGCTCAAGTCGCCGGGTTCCGGTGATCTCGGCTGGCAGAGCCGAATCGTAGAACGCTTCTAGAGCGTCGTCGCCGGCGTAGACATCGCTTCTGCGTAGCCGGTCTGCGAGGCGGTCGAGGGCCGCGATCCGCTTGCGGGTGTCTTCGAGCACGCCGAGTCGAAGAGGTGACTCCCCTCCTAGTAGAGCATGGCGGATCAGCAGCCTGCGGGCTTCGGCGGGGTCGACGCGAGCCAACGCTGCGCGGCGGCCGTCCACGACGACAAGTCCGAGGATCGTCACTCTCTCGGTGGTGAAGGCCTCGCCGCGCGAGGCGTCCCAAAAGGCGTCAGCGTAGGTGCGCTGCGCAAGGTGAGAGCCCGCCGCTTCCACCCACGAGGCTTGCACGGCCGCGACGCTGTGAGCCCAGATGCCGTCGGTTTCTACGAGAGTTCCGGCCAGCGCCCACTGGGCGGAGCGTTTGGACAGCGCGGAGGACCTGCTTATCCGCCACCTCGTGTTGCGGGTCCCTTGGTAGTCCCTGCGAAGGCGGTCGCGTTTGCCGACGTTCGACAAAAGCCCGGTGAGCATCGCCTGGTGGATCTTGTCGGCGGGTGCCGGAGCGGAGTTGGCGTGCTGGCCTTCCGAACGGTAGGCCTGCCGTATCTGGCTGACAAGATCTTGCCATTCACGCACCCGCAGGACGTTTAGGAACTCCGCCCGGCATCGCCTTCGAAAAGCGTTACCGGACATCTCCGCCCCTGTCTCGGCTAGGTAATCCCATAGCCGCACCAACGCGACGAAGTCCGAGTCGCCTCCGTCGAAGCGGCTGTGCATCAGTTGGGCCTTTTCGCGCTCGTCGATGGGGATCTCGCGGGGGTCTTGTATCGACAGAGCTGCAGAGATGACTGTTACTTCTTTGAGGCAGCCGAGTCGGTCGGCTTCTACGATCATCCGGGCGAGTTTCGGGTCCAAGGGCAGCCGAGCCATCCGCCGGCCTGTTGGTGTGCTCCGCCAGGCGCTACCATGCTGTTCGATCGCTCCCAGCTCGAAGAGTAACGACCTGGCGTCGGATATCGAGCGCCTCTCCGGGGGCGCAATGAAAGGGAAGTCCTCCATCTCTCCAAGCCCCGTGGTGATCATGGTCAGAAGGACTGACGCCAGGTTAGTTCGAAGGATCTCCGGGTCGGTGAACTCAGGTCTGGACAGGTAGTCCTCTTGAGAGTAGAGCCTGACGCAGATTCCCGGCGCAACCCGGCCGCAACGACCTGCCCGCTGGTCGGCTGAAGCACGTGCAATGGGTTCTATCGGTAGGCGCTGCACTTTGCTTCGGTGGCTGAAACGCGAGATCCGGGCCAGTCCGGTGTCCACGACGAAGCGGATGCCAGGCACGGTGAGTGACGTCTCGGCGACGTTGGTGGCGACTACCACGCGCCGGTTGGCGTGAGGTCGGAAGACCTTGTGGGACTCCGCCGTGGAGAGCCGCGAGTAAAGAGGGAGTATCTCCAAGTCAGCGGGTCCCCCTGACCGTAGCGCCTCGGTGGCGTCGCGGATGTCTCGCTCTCCGGGTACGAACACGAGCACGTCGCCGGGTCCAGTGGCGCACAACTCGCTCACTGCGTTGCAGATCGCATCGTTCATGTCGACGCTCCTGTCGGCGTTGCCATCCGCCCCGCCAACCGCCCCGCCAACCGCCCCGGCGCTCGTGTCATCCGAGTCGGGTAGGCCAGGGGAAAGCGGCGGAGTAGATCCCTCTGGGTGATAACCGGGCGGCCTGTAGCGGACCTCGATCGGATAGTTGCGGCCGGACACTTCGATCACGGGAGCGTTAAAGTGGCTGGCGAAGCGGGAGGTGTCGATAGTCGCCGAGGTGATTATCAACTTCAGGTCGCGTCGGCGTGGAAGGATCCGGGTCAGGTGGCCGAGAAGGAAGTCGATGTTCAGGCTGCGCTCGTGTGCTTCGTCGACGATGATCGTGTCGTAAGCTCGCAGCAGACGGTCCCGGCGGACCTCGGCGAGCAGCACGCCGTCGGTCATCACCTTCACCATCGTGGACGGACTGACGCGGTCGTCGAAGCGGACTGCGTAGCCGACGGTTCCGCCGAGAGGTACTTTCAGTTCCTCCGCGAGACGCTCGGCGACCGAACGGGCCGCTATCCGTCTGGGCTGGGTGTGCCCTATCATCGCCGCTCGTCCCCGGCCGAGCTCCAGGCACATCTTCGCTAGCTGCGTGGTCTTGCCCGAACCTGTTTCGCCTGCAACGACGACCGCTTGGTTGTCGACTAGGGCTGCTTTGATCTCGTCGCGCCTCGCCGCGATGGGGAGATGCTCGGGATAGGAGACCCGGGGCGCTTGCGGCGGATTCGCCGCCCTTGACAAGCGTTGCGACTGGCCGGGGATCGCATCGCTGGGACGCTGACCTTGGCGGCGGCGGCTGGGTCTTTCAGGTTCTCGGCTCTGACCCAAGGCTCAGACCTCAGCCGGGCCGGTGAGATCCGCCGGGCCGGTGACATCCGCCGGCCTGCCGGATCCGTCAGATCCGACGGGTTCGACAGTGCGTTTCCCGGGGTTGGTCACCAGCCTTGTGAACGCAACTGTGGTGGCAGTCGGGTTGACGTAGGAGTAGTTGCGGTCTGACGGCAGGCGCAGGTAGCTGCCCGCGCTGAGCGGGTAGGCGGTCCCTTCCACCACGACGTGGAGCGTACCGACTGACGCGAGGAGACATTCCTCGCTGCCAGGGGGGTCCGGATCGGCGTCGTAGCGGGCACCGGGGGCCAGTTCCCAGCTCCACATCTCCGCACCTGTCAGAGACGTATAAGAGACCAGAAGTCGGGCGCTGCTTCCCGCCTCGTCCTGCCAGATTGGGGACATCTCGCCGAAACGCTCTGCCACCAAAGGGGCAGCCTCGCGCTCGGAGACAAGTTGACCGAAGGTTGTCCCCAGCGCGCGGGCGAGCTTGTCCAAGGTCCCGAGGCTGACGTTGGCCTCCCCGGCTTCGAGGGAAATAATCGTCCGGCGGCTCACCCCTGAGTGCTGGCTGAACTTGTCCAGGGTTAGTCCCTGTTCCAAGCGCATGCTTCTGACGCGGCGCCCTATCTCGTCGATGACAGGGGGCACTTGCTTGTCGGGTGAGGGCACCTCAAGAGTCTGTCGCATCGGCAGCTCTCCGATGGAGGGTAGGGAGCTGCGAACGGGAGTAAACGTACTTGGCGCCGCCGGTCCGAGCCAAAAGTGTAATATACTGCACTGCTATGAGTCGGGAGCGTTCTGCGGTCGCTGTGGTGGCGTTACTGGTCGTCACAGCTGCGTGGGGCTCGACGTTCGTCGTCGTCCAAAACGCAGTAGCACACTTGCCGGTGGCGAGCTTCCTCGCATGGAGGTTCGTGATCGCAGGCGCCATCCTGAGCGCAGCAAGACCTAGAAGCCTGGTTACGCTCGGACGGGACGGGTGGGCCAAGGGAGTGCTCATAGGCCTGGCGCTCGGCGCCGGCTACCTGCTGCAGACCGCCGGGTTGCGTTATACGACGGCTGCAGTGTCGGGCTTTCTGACCGGGTTGGCGGTCGTCTTCACCCCGCTGCTGGCGTGGGCGTTGTTCGGACAGCGCCCAGCGCGCCGGGTCGTCGCAGGCGCCGGTGTGGCAAGCCTCGGGCTGGCGGTCATGTCGTCGAGTGGCCTCAGTGTAGGCAGGGGTGAGATGCTGACCTTGGCTAGCGCCGTGATGTTCGCCGGCCAGGTCGTCGGGCTCGGCCGGTGGTCTTCCAAGGAGAACGCTTACGCCATTGCCACGGTCCAGCTTCTCACTGTCGGGGCGATGAGCAGCCTGCTCGGCTTCTGGCAGGGGCTGGTTGTACCTTCGCGAGCGTCGCAGTGGTGGGCGATCCTCTTGACTGCGGTCGTTGCCACAGCGTTCGCTTTCGTCGTCCAAAGCTGGGCCCAGGCGAGGCTCTCGCCGAGTCGTACCGCAGTCGTGCTCACCATGGAACCGGTCTTCGCCGCTTTGGCGGCGTGGCTTGCAGGTCAGAGCATCGGTATAACCGTAGTAGTAGGTGGGGCGCTGGTCGTGGGAGCCATGCTGGTGGTAGAGGCAATGCCAACGCGACGGGTTTCGAGCCGGGTGGACGGAGAAGGCGGCAGGCTATCCTCCGATGGTCCTCCTGGTGGACTTGCTGCCCTAAGCGGGCAAGCATCGACATTTTGAGCGTTCGGCGACCTGGGACGGCGGAGCGGGCCTGAGCTGCGGAGCCCAGCCATACTGAATGTGGTCGTTCATTGTGTTGACAATAAGTGAATCATCTGATTCACTTATTGTATGCCTGCTCCGACGAACCACAGAATCCTGCACAGTCCGGTGGGGACCGAGATGTCCTGCAAGAGCTGGGAAGCCGAGGGTGCCCTTCGAATGCTTCACAACAATCTCGACCCTGCGGTGGCCGAGCACCCCGACGAGCTCATCGTGTACGGAGGTAACGGCAAGGCGGCCAGGAATTGGAGCTCCTTCGACGCGATCACCGCGTGCCTTAGGACTTTGGAAGCCGACGAGACCCTCCTGGTACAGTCGGGAAAGCCGGTCGGAGTCCTGCGCACCTGGGAGTGGGCGCCGAGAGTCCTAATAGCAAACTCGAATCTCGTGCCGCAGTGGGCCACGTGGGAAGAGTTCCGCCGTCTCGACTCACTCGGCCTGACCATGTACGGGCAGATGACCGCCGGCTCGTGGATCTACATAGGCTCGCAAGGGATCCTGCAGGGCACCTACGAGACCTTCGCTGCCGTCGCCGCGAAACGCTTCGGCGGAACCCTGGCCGGCACGCTCACCTTGACGGGCGGTCTGGGGGGGATGGGAGGAGCCCAACCTCTCGCCGTGACGATGAACGGCGGCGTCGTCATCGCCGTCGACTGCGATCCCAGCCGCATCCGCAGGCGGGTCGAGACCCACTACCTCGACGAGCACGCAACCTCGGTCGACGAAGCCATAGAAAAGGCGATGATGGCCCGAGCCATGAGGCGGCCCCTGTCGATCGGGGTCGAAGGCAACTGCGCCGACGTCGTGCCCGAACTGCTCCGCAGGTCGGTCCCGGTGGACATAGTCACCGACCAGACATCCGCCCACGACCCGCTCAGCTACCTTCCGGCCGGCATGGCCTTCGAGGACATGGCCGAGGCGCGCCAAGCCGACCCGACAGGCTTCACACACGCCGCAAGGGAGTCGATGGCTCGACACGTCGAGGCGATGGTCGGCTTTGCCGACGCGGGCGCCGAGGTCTTCGACTACGGCAACTCGATCCGCGCCGAAGCCCAACTAGCCGGCTACGCCAGAGCCTTCGACTTCCCGGGGTTCGTTCCGGCTTATATACGCCCGCTCTTCTGCGAGGGCAAAGGGCCCTTCCGGTGGGCTGCGCTGAGCGGCGACCCCCACGACATAGCGGTAACTGACCGCGCAGTGCTGGACCTGTTCCCTGACAACGATCCTCTCGCCAGGTGGATTCACAGTGCCGCCGAGAAGGTGGCTTTCCAAGGTCTCCCCGCAAGGATCTGTTGGCTGGGCTACGGCGAGCGTGACAAGGCCGGTCTGCGTTTCAACGAGCTCGTCGCCAACGGGGAGCTTGCCGGGCCAATCGTCATCGGCCGGGACCATCTCGACTGCGGGTCCGTAGCTTCGCCATACCGCGAGACCGAAGCGATGCTCGACGGGTCCGACGCGATCGCTGACTGGCCTCTGCTCAATGCGATGGTCAACGTGGCCTCCGGTGCCTCGTGGGTCTCGATACACCACGGCGGCGGTGTCGGCATGGGACGTTCCATACACGCCGGACAGGTCTGCGTGGCCGACGGCAGCGTCCTAGCAGGCGAAAAGATCGCAAGGGTTCTCACCAATGACCCGGCGATGGGAGTCCTGCGCCACGCCGACGCCGGCTATGCCACGGCGAAGCAAGTTGCGTCAAGTCGCAAGGTGAAGATCCCCGCTTTGACCACGGCCGAACAGGGCCAACTGTGAGCCTCGCCCAGGGCGACACCTTCGCCGAGATGTGGACGACCCTCGAGCCTCTCGGCAGGGCGTCCGACGGGAGCTATCACCGTCTCGCCTGGAGCGAAGCCGACCTGGCTTGCCGGGACTGGTTTCGCTCTCAGGCCCGCCAGAGGAACATGGCCTTAGACGAGGACCGCAACGGGAACCTGTGGGCTTGGTGGGGCGAACCCGGCCCTGGAGCGGTCGTCACTGGCAGCCACCTCGACAGTGTCCCCGGCGGTGGGGCGTTCGACGGCCCCCTCGGCGTAGTGTCGGGGTTCGCTGCAGTTGACCGTCTCTCTCGACACTGGACCGTCCCGCCCAAGCCGCTGGCCGTGGTCGACTTCGCCGACGAGGAGGGTGGACGCTTCGGTGTGGCGTGCGCCGGTAGCCGCCTCATGACAGGGCAGGTCGACCCTGACGCCCTTCTCGCGCGAACCGACCGGTCCGGTGTGACACTGGCCGAGGCGATGAGAGCGGCCGGTTTCGATCCGACCGGGTGCGGCGAGGACCCCGAAAGAATCTCGAAAATATCGGCGTTCGTCGAACTTCACATCGAGCAGGGCCGAGCCCTCGACGGTCTCGGCGCGCCGGTCGGCGTTGCCGCAGCGGTCTGGCCGCACGGCAGGTGGCGCTTCGACTTCGCCGGGCAGGGAGACCACGCCGGAACGACTCGTCTCGCCGACCGGCGCGACCCTCTCATCCCCGTCGCACACTTGATCCTCGACGCCCGCGCACAAGCCGGCGCCGCCGAAGCTCTAGCCACCGTCGGACGTGTCGAGGTGAACCCGGGGGCCACGAACGCCGTGGCGTCGCGAGCGTCGGCCTGGCTCGACGCCCGCGCTCCGTCGCGAAACGCAGTCCGTGACCTCGTCGAGTCGATCCAGGCCGCAAGCTTGGAACACTGCAAGCACCACGACGTTGCCTTGGCGACCAAGGAGGAGTCGTGGAGTGACGGGGCCGACTTCCCCGGTGCGCTGCAGGAACATCTAATCGCCTCCGTGGCCGCAGCCCTAGGTTCCGTCCCCAAGCTGACGACCGGAGCCGGCCACGACGCTGCGATACTGGCAGCCCGAGTGCCGACAGCGATGCTGTTCGTACGTAACCCGACGGGCATCAGCCATGACCCCGCCGAGGCGGCCAGCATGCAGGACTGCCTCAGCGGTGTAGACGCCCTTACGGCGGCGTTGTCAGCACTGCTCGATGATCCCCGAAGGCCGTCGGAGGATCCGTCCGGTCTCCAAGCCGACGAATCTCGTTCTATGACAAAGGTGACACCACGATGATCGTAAAGCTCTCCACGTCAGGACTGCGCCCCGAAGACGTGCTGTCCGTAGCGCGAGGCGGGGCGCTCGTAGAGCTAACCCCAGAGGCGATCGCCGCCATGAACGAGTCGCGCTTGCGCGTCGAGGAGCTAGCGGCCTCGGAGACTCCGGTCTACGGAGTCTCCACCGGCTTCGGAGCCTTGGCGACCCGCCATATCCCCCCGTCGCGACGAAAGGACCTTCAGCGCAGCCTCATACGATCCCACGCGGCCGGCACCGGAGAAGAGGTAGAAGTCGAGGTGGTCCGCGCGATGATGCTGCTCCGCCTGGCGACCCTGGCGTCGGGACGAACGGGCATCCGACCGTCAGTAGCGACCTCCTACGCGGCTGCCCTGAACGCCGGGATAACCCCGACAGTGCCAGAGTACGGGTCCCTCGGCTGTAGCGGGGACCTAGCGCCCCTAGCCCACACGGCCCTGTTCATGATGGGAGAAGGCGAAGGCCGGGACCGCGCCGGTCAGCTGCGCCCGGCGGCAGAACTCCTCGCCCTAGCAGGAATCGAACCCCTAGAGCTCGAGGAGAAGGAAGGCCTGGCTTTAGTCAATGGCACTGACGGCATGCTTGGCATGCTGATCATGGCGGTGAACGACTTCACAGCGCTTTGCAAGACAGCCGACTTGGCGGCCGCTATGAGCGTCGAAGCGCTCTTGGGAACCGACCGCGTGTTCGCAGCCGACCTGCACGAGCCGTTGAGACCCCATCCCGGCCAAGTCGCAGCGGCGGACAACATGTGGCGTCTGTTGCGAAACTCCGAGATCGTCGGGTCGCACCGGCTGGGCGACACCCGGGTCCAAGACGCCTACTCGCTGCGCTGCGCACCTGCGGTATCAGGAGCGGTACGCGACACGCTGTCGCACGCGGCGACGGTGCTCGAACGCGAGCTCGCCGCCACCGTCGACAATCCCGTGGTGCTAGCAGACGGACGCGTCGAATCCAACGGCAATTTCCACGGTGCCCCGCTCGCCTACGTGGCGGACTTTCTAGCGATAGTCGCCGCCGACCTCGCGTCGATGAGTGAACGCCGCTGCGACCGGATGCTGGACCCTGCGCGCTCGCACGGGCTTGCGCCTTTCCTCGCCGACGATCCTGGCGTCGACTCCGGCTACATGATCGCCCAGTACTGCGCGGCGGGGATAGTCAGCGAGCTGAAGCGTCTCGCCTCACCGGCGAGCGTGGATTCGATACCAAGCTCCGCTATGCAAGAGGACCACGTCTCGATGGGCTGGTCGGCCGCCAGAAAACTCCGCAAGTCACTGGACGGCTTGCGCCGGGTTGTCGCAATAGAGCTGCTCGTAGGCGCCCGTGCTTTGGACCTGAGGGCTCCGCTGGAGCCTGCCCCGGCAACAGCAGCAGCCCGAGACGAACTGCGCCGCAGCGTGTCAGGTCCCGGCCCTGACCGATGGGTCGCCCCGGAGGTCGAAGCTGCAGTGCATGCCGTGGCGTCGGGCCGTCTGCTGGAAGCGGCGGAGGCCGTCTGCGGGAAGTTGGGATGACCGCCCGCACCTGGTGGGCCGAGATGGCCTGGCTCGGCGGGCCCGACGCGGTCAGCGGCGTCCGCATCGACTGCGACGCAGACGGGACCATAATCGACGTGGTTCCCGGAGCGCCGCGCCCTGAGAGCCCCGGTATCGAGGTTCTGCGAGGGTTGACTGTCCCCGGTCTCGTCAACTGCCATTCCCATGCGTTCCACCGGGCGTTGCGCGCCTGGACTCAGTCCGCTGGAGGGGACTTCTGGTCGTGGCGGAACCTCATGTACCAGGTCGCCGAACGGATCGACCCGGATGCCTACTTGGACTTAGCGAGCGCCGTATACGCAGAGATGCTCCTAGCGGGCATCACCACGGTCGGCGAGTTCCACTACCTGCACCACGACCGAAACGGCCGTGCCTACCAGAACCAGGCTATGGAAGCTGCGATCGTCGAGGCTGCGCGCACCGCAGGAATACGGATAACCGTGCTCGACACCTGCTACCTGACCGGAGGGATAGGACCGGCGAGCGAGGGGAGTCCAAGTGTGGGACCCGGCGTCGGAACGCTCCCTGCCGTGCCGCTCCAAGGAGCGCAGCGGCGCTTCAGCGATGGCAGCGTAGACAGCTGGCTGGCCCGCCTCGAAGCCGCTTCGAGATCCCTCAGCGGACCGACGGTGCGCTTCGGGGCTGCAGTGCATTCCGTTCGGGCCGTGCCCCGTGAAGCTCTGGCCGAGATCGCCGCCGCCATGGCGCCGTCCAGCACAGGGCCAAGCGGCACAGGGCCAAGCGGCACGGCGCCGTCCGGCACGGGGCGATCGGGTGGGCCGATTCACGCTCACGTCAGCGAGCAAACAGCCGAGAACGCGGCCTGCGTGCGCGCTTGGGGGCTGACCCCGACGCAGCTGCTGGGCGAAGCGGGCCTGCTCGGACCGGCGTTCACTGCTGTGCACGCCACCCATCTCGAAGCCCGAGACGTCGACCTGCTCGGAGCGTCGGGTTCTTCGGTGTGCGTGTGCCCGACCACCGAGCGCGACCTCGCGGACGGGATCGGACCTACGGTCGCCCTGAGACGTGCCGGGGTGCCGCTTTGCCTGGGAAGTGACTCCCACGCGGTAATAGACCTTTTGGAAGAGGCGCGAGCCGTCGAGCTCGACGAGCGCCTGGCCAGCGGCCGGCGCGGGTCCCACAACCCAGCGGACCTGCTCAAAGCGGCCACAGGCAACGGCTCGCGCTCGCTGGGCTGGGAGGACGTCGGGCGGATCGCAGTAGGCGCCCAGGCTGACCTGTGCAGCTTTGACTTGTCCGGCGTGGACGTGGCGGGCACTTTCAGCGCCGGAGGGGCCAACGCCGCGTCGGCCTTGGTCTTCGCTACGCGCAAGGCTTCTCCCCAAGAGGTGGTCGTAGCCGGAAGGACGGTCGTGAAAGACGGCCACCACCTAGGCTTGGACGACGTGGCAAAGCACATGTCAGAAGCGATCGAAACGGTCATGGGCCGCGGCGAATGACGAGCTGCGAGCGCGAGGTCGCCGACGCTCCTAACGCTGAGATTCGTAGCTGCATGGCAGGCGGCTACGGCGGGGCCAGCGTCGTGGTCAGCGGTATCGGCGAGTTGTGTGACGGGACGGGGTCGTCGCCGGCAGCTGGGATGGCCATCGTCGTAGAGGAAGGCCGGATCGTTTGGCTGGGCCCAGAGAGGACCTTGCCGGAGGCTGCGGGAAGGTCACGCCTCGACGTGGCCGGAAGGGCCGTCATACCAGGTTTCGTCGACAGTCACACGCATCTCGTCTTCGCAGGCGACAGGGCGGGAGAGTGGGAGGCACGCATGGCGGGACGCGCCTACGTCGCCGGCGGCATCGTCGGAACTGTCGAGGCGACCCGAGCCACGACCACACCGGAGCTGTCAAGGCGGGCGCACAGGCTGGTAGCCGAAGCGCTCGAAGGTGGAACGACGACCATAGAGGTCAAGAGCGGCTACGGCCTCGACGTGGCTAACGAAGCACGGCTGGTGCGCGTAGCAGCGACACTGACCGACGAGGTGACCTACCTCGGAGCCCATGTGGTCCCCCCTGAGTACGCGGGGCGTAGCGACGACTACGTGGACCTAGTTTGCGGGCAGATGCTCGAAGCCTGCCGTGGGGAATGCCGATGGATCGACGTGTTCTGCGAGGAGGGAGCCTTCGACGCAGACCAGGCAAGAACGGTCCTCGAAGCCGGGCGCAAGGCGGGTCTTGGTCTCAGGCTGCACGCCAACCAGCTCCGCCACGGTCCGGGAGCTTCGCTGGGAGCAGCCATCGGCGCCGCCTCGGTAGACCACTGCACCCACCTGTCCGACGCCGACGTCGAATCCCTCGCCGGCTCGCAGACGGTAGTGACTCTGCTGCCGGCAGCTGAGTTCTCTACGAGGTCAGCCTATCCTGACGGTCGGCGGCTCCTCGACGCCGGCGTGAGGGTGGCGCTGGCTACCGACTGTAATCCCGGCACGTCTTATACCACCTCTATGAGCTTCGTCGTAGCGCTGGCGGTGCGAGAGCTCGGAATGACCTTACCCGAAGCGCTGCACGCTGCGACGGGTGGCGGCGCCGACGCTCTGAGGCGCGACGACGTTGGCAGGCTACAGGTGGGCAAAAGGGCGGATTTCGTGGTCCTCGACGCGCCCAGCGCGTCGTGGATCGCCTACCGCCCGGGTGTTCCGATGGTCTCCTCTGTCTTCCGGCTCGGTGAGCTCGTAGCCGGAACTCCACCTGGGGGGCATTGGTGACGGCGTCTCGGCCGGTGGCGCCGACCCAGTCTCTGACTCCAGGCGAGGAGCTTCGTTACCTTGCTTCTGGGACCAAGCTGAGCCCGACCTCGCGTAGGATCCTGGCCTTGCTGTTGGAGAACCCACACCAGCTTGCATGGTTGAGCGCCAGAGAACTAGCGGAGCGAGTCGGCGTCAGCCAACCTTCTGTCAGCCGCCTTGCCGCATCGCTCGGATTCGACGGCTACGGCGCTCTTCGGGACCACCTGCGAAACCTTCTCGTCGACGACGCGCAGTTTCAAAGTGCGCCTCGGGGACTGACCCACGCTCAGGCGGTCGTCAGCGAAGAAGCCAGTCACGTCGCAGAAGCTGCGAGGACGTCGGATGTCCTGGTCGGAGGTGGCGGTCTCGCAGCGGCACTAGTAGCGTCGAAGCCGCTGGTAGTCGCCGGGGTCAGGGCCTCGGCATATCTGGGAGAATATTTCGCGTACCTGGCCGGAAAGGTCCATCCCCATGTGCTGTCGGTAGCGGAGGCCGACTCCAAAGCCCTCGACGCGCTTTTAGGGGCCAGGGCGGCCGGAGCGGACGTCCTATTGGCCATATGCATGCCCCGCTATCCGTTCGAGATGATCCGTATGATCCAGGCGGCTGTCGGTTTCGGATATCGGATCGCTCTCGTCTGCGACCGGGCGATGCCCCCGATACCTGGTGTGCAGCCGACGTGGAGCCTAGCCCTCCCGGTCGGCTCGGGGTTGACTTTCGACGTCCATCCGGCAGTGCTCGTAACCTTGGGATTGCTTGTGGATGCTATGTGCGAAGCCGATCCGCTAACCGCCGAGTCTCGAATGGAGATGCTCGACGAGTCAGCGGAGGCTTCGGGAACCTACTGGTCCGGGGTCTGAGACCTCAGACCCGCCCGTCGGGCTCGCCCACCGACAACGAGGCGAGGATCGCAGCTGCGGCGACCTTGCCTTGGGCCATCGCCTCCACGACCGTCGACGGTCCGACCAGGGAGTCCCCTGCGAACCAGGTGCGCTTTCCCCGAGGGTAGGCCGCCTGCGCTTCGCCTTTCTCACGGCCCAGCGCCAAGAGCCCGACGGGCTGGTAGCGGGCGGCGGGCGGAGCGGGGTTTGCCAGCAGCCCGCTGGCGATCCAGCGCCGGTCGGCGAGGCCTTGGACCTTCTTGGCTACGGGTACATCTCCTCCCAGCTTCGCGATGTCCGCCTCGATGCGATAACCCATCGCCATGACCACCATGTCCACTTGGAGCCTCGACGTCTTGGACTCGAGCACCTTGGGCCGCTTGGAGGCTTTCGGCTGCTCCGTCTCGGCTAGCTCCGCTTCGTTGACGTGCCCCTGGTCTCCGAGGAGGCGGCGCAGGGTGGTCGAGAAGCGAACTTCTACGCCTTCGGCGGTCGCCTCGTCGAGCTCGTCGGGGCGTACCGGAGCGAAGCGGCGGTCCATCCAGTCGATGCAGGTGGCATTTGCGCCGAGGCGTCGGGCGCTGCGGGCCACGTCCATAGCCGTGTTCCCGGCTCCGAGCACGAGGACTCTGGCAGGCCTCGTGTCGCCCGGGGTGGACGCGTTGACGGCCCTTGGGGCGAGTGCCGCCATGGGGGTTCCGTTCGCGATCGCCAGGCGGGCTGCTTGGAGGAACTCGGTGGCGTCGCAAACGCCGTCCAGGTCGGCCCCGGGAACCGGCGCCCGCATCGCTACGCTCGCGCCGGCGGCGACGAGCACTGCGTCGAAATCTTCGCTGAGTGACGCGAGCTGGTCTGCGTTCACGTCGTGGTTCGTCTGCAGGTGCACCCCCGCGTCGACTAAGTGCTTCCAAGGGCGCCTAGCGACCGGCTCGGGCAGCGTGAAGTCGGGTATACCCCAGATGAGGAGGCCTCCAGGTGCGTCGTCACGTTCGAACACGGTCACGTCGGCACCTCCGACTCGCAGCTCGGCGGCTGCTGCTATGCCAGCAGGACCGGACCCGACAATCGCCACGCGCGGCACTCGACCGCTCCCTCCGGATTCGGCCACTTCGATGGGCGGGACAGGAGCGTTATCGGCGATAAAGCGTTCCAGTGCGCCGATGGCGACAGGGCTGCTGCCGGCAAGTGACCAGCTGCAGGCCCCTTCGCATTGGACTGCCTGGTCGCAGACCCGCGAGCAGACGTCGGGCAGGTAGCTGGTCCGGCGCAGGATCTTGTGAGCCTCGTCGAGGTCACCTGAGCGCAACGCCTTGATGAAACCGGGGATGTCGTTGTGTGCGGGGCAGCCGCGCACGCAAGTCGGATCCGGGCAGTCGAGGCAGCGGCTCGCTTCGTCGAGAGCCTCGTGCCAGGTGGTGATAGCCCGGCGGGTCTCGCTGCGGTCGAAGGCGAGCTGATCGGGGTGCACTGTCTCAAGGTTCACCCTGCCCGCCACGAGTTGAGGGCCTTCCACGTATATCGCAGAGTACGGGCAGGTGCGCTCGCACTGGCGGCACCCGACGCATAGCTGGTCGTCGCCGACGGCGGTCCACGTGACTGGATCCATGTGGAGGGCTTGCGTCGGGCATCTTACGATGCACTCCTGGCAGCCGGCGCAGCGGTCGATGAGAACGTGGATCGTCGGAGAGACGATGCCCTCTTGCGAGGCGGAATTTATGTGAGATGGGGCGGTAATCGTCATTGTCGTGTTCCTCTCAAAAATCAAGAAGCGGCGTGCATGATCACGTACAAGAACCCGGCCACTCCGGCTGACACGAGGACCATGGCGATCCCGCTCACCTCGGCGGCGATCGGCCGGGCTGCGGAAGGCCTGAGGTCTCTCAACGCAATCTTGTGGGTGGCCCACAGCGACGCGACCATCCCGAGGCCGACGACCACCAGTTGGGCGATCACGATCTGGGGGTTGGTGAGGATGTGGGTGTTGTAGAGGCTTGAGTGGGTGGAGCCGGCGCCGAACCACGAGCCGATCGCCGGGATGATACGCAGCGAATGCTTGAAGAACTTTGGCAACTGGCGGGCCAGGAAGTCCGACCCTACGACGGGGATGAGGCCGTAGGCGACGGGTACGAAGAAGGAGCGGAACTGGCTGGCACGATCCACGAAGGACTTGGAGCGGGCAAGCGCCGCCAGCCTGTCGGTGACGGGAAGCCGGGCTGGGTCCTTCATGACGAGCCTGCTCGCCGCCCAGGCGAGCCCAGCTACTGCGAACCCCAGACCTACGATCATGCCCAGATAGTCGACGGGGTTGGGGTAGGGACCGATGTGGGTGACCCGGTTGAGCCAGCTGTCCAGGCTCGCGTACGCGCTGGTGGAGTTGATCTGCTGGTAAAGGACCAATCCGAAAAGTAACGCTACGGACCAGGCGACGTCGGCTCGGCGCCTCTGGGGGGCTATCACCGACTTGAGCGGGGGCTGGATGAAGAGTCCGACGTTGTCGGAGGGGCAGCCCTTGTAGCATTCACTGCACAGCCCGCAGGTCAGGTTCGAGTCGGCGCTGCCAGGCCAGGTGTACCACGGACAGCCGTAGCCTTCCTCGCCGCCTCGCATGCAGTCCTTGGTCTGGCAGGTGAGGCATACCTCCCGGTCCCGGGTGCGGAACCCGGCGGCTGATCCCATTGCCCCGACGCTGCCGATGAGAGCCGACAGCGGGCAGAGGTAACGGCAGAAGGTGCGCCTCTCGAACACTAGGAACACGGCCACGGCGCTCGCCACGATCCCGACGACCATCAAGCCGGTGTCTGCGGGATTGCCGGGCCCGGCGATGTTGAAGCGCTCCTCGATCCAAGTCAGCGCCACGAACGTGCCGACCGACAGGAGCAGCCCGTAGCGGGCGACCGGTTCAGGCAGCTTCCTTCCGAGTCCGAGGGTCTTCTGTGTGCGCTGCCAGAACGTGCGGCGTTGGAGCCACTCGGCGAACCCGCCGAACGGGCACATCGCACACCAGCCGCGTCCGACGACGACCATCAAGACGAAGACGAGGCAGAACCAGATGTACCACGTGATTGCCGTGGCGAAGTTGATGCCGGGCACTACCGTCCCCAAGATCCCTAGGAAGATGACCGTCCAGAAGATGATCTGGTTCGGCAGGATCAAAAGGAACTGGAACTTGCGGCTACGGACGAGCTTCGCGACTCGTGGGTTGCTTGTGAGGTCCCAGGCGGCAGGTGGGTCAGTCGGGGCGAAGTGCTCGACTAGACCCTCGCGGCTTGGGGCTCGCAACCTGACGGCCACTGGAGCGGGGCGTGCCAGAGGTGGTGGTTGCGTTGCTTGGGGACGCTGGTCATCGGGGGCGACGATCGTCATCTAGGTACCTTTCTTCGAACACTATTCCTAGGGTGCGACGCTCAACGTTGATAAGAATAACTAAGGTAGTGACATATGTCAAGTCCTGAGCTATACTTATTGTTGTGAATATGACGTTGTCGAAGAGGGGGGACTACGTGGTCCGCTCGGCGCTCTCGCTCGCCAGGGCCTACCCGAGCGGCGAAGCGCGCAAAATCCGCGAAGTGGTAGCCGAGATGGGTGTGCCCCAGACTTTCGCGTCGCAGATCCTCGCTGACCTGGTAAGGGCCGGTCTGGCAACCTCCAAGGCCGGCAAGGACGGCGGGTACCGTCTCGCCTCTCCCCCCGAACAGGTCAGCCTCGTAGAGGTGGTCGAAGCTGGCGAGGGGCCTCTGCGAGCAGAGAGATGCGCCCTGGGAGAAGGGCCTTGCCGGTGGGACGCCGTGTGCCCACTACACGAGACATGGCGTTCCGCGACCGAGGCCCTCCGCGAGGTTCTGCGTTCGACGAGTCTGGCCGACCTAGTTCGCCGCGACGAGGACATAGAAGCCGGTAGGGTGCACCGCCCAGAGGACTCTCACAGGTCAGCTGATCCAAGCGTCGCCGTGGCTGACTCGATCCAAGTCGAGGCCGGACTCTCCGAATTTGTGGCGCTTCTCAGACGAGAGCAGGTTCTGACCGAGGCTTTAGCCGGCGCTTTTCACGAGGTCGACGAGCTGCGCAACAGGATCGTCGGGGACGCAAGGCCATGGCTGCCGGTGCACGTCGTGTCTTCGGCTTCCCTCAGCCGGGCCGAGGAGGTAGACGTCCTGAGATCGCAAGGCGGAGAAGGCAGTGCTCAGGTAGGTATCTCGTTCGAAGCGTCCATGCCAGGTGGGATAGGAGCCCATGGTGAGATCTCGATGGCGGTCGTCGCTTTGGACCCGGAGCGCTGCGAGTTGCGTGCCGGAGCCAGGATACGACTGCCCCGAGTCGAGGTGTCAGCCGCGCCTGACCCTGCGCTAGGGGATGGCGCGACACCTGCGGGGGATAAGGGTGAGGCGCCGTCGCTCGGGGACCGACTCGCTCAGGTTCTCGTCAGGACAGTGCTCAGAAGGCTGGCCAGGGTCGCGGACGTCGCCGCAGCCGAGGGCCGTGCCGCTGCGGCAAACGGGAGGGACCACCAACCCCGCGGTAGCAGGCCACGAAAAGCTACGGTTGCCTAGGTATAGGTGAGTAATATCAGCGCTTGTGGGTAAAGGTACTTCGGTGGACTGGGATGAGTTGGCTCGCAGGTTGCCTATCCGGCCGTCGACGGCGACCCGACTGTTCGAGTTGATCGACGATCCCGAGGCTTCGCTGTCGCAGTTCGCCGATGTAGTCGAGATAGACCCGGTCCTTTCCGCCCGGGTGCTTCGGATGGCGAACTCGGCCGCCTACGCAACTAGGGGAGGGGTCGCTTCTGCGACCAGAGCCGTCATGATGCTCGGCTCGTCTGCTGTTCAAGCGATAACGGCTGCGGCTGCGTTTCCGCTGCTCTCTGACGGCGTGGATCTCGGTCCTGACTCCTTTTGGCCCCACGCCATGGAGGTCGGCGCTGCGGCGTCGACTGTCGCAGCCGAGTTGGAGGTGGGGGCCGGGGAGGCTTTCACGGCCGGGTTACTCCACGACATCGGTGCCGTCCTGCTGCACCTTCGCGACCCAGCTCTCTATGCCACTGTGGTGCGTCGTGGCGGGGAGAGACTCCTTGAGCACGAGAGGTCGGCTTTCGGCACCGACCACCCCGAGGTGGGCGCTGCCGCCGTCGCCAAGTGGGGCTTCCCCAAGAGCCTCGTCGAAGCCGTACGGGACCACCATCTTCCCCTCGTAGGCGCCGGAAAGCTGACGAAGGCGGTTGCCATCGGAGAGGCGGCCGTGGCGGAGGCGGTCGGACTTTCGTGCCACGAGGACTCGAGGTCTCTTGAGGAGGTCATCGAAGAATGCCGACTCTGGGTGAAGCCCGCCCAAGTGCTTCGAGCTACCCAGAAGTCGTTTGCCAGGGTCAGTACCCGGCTTGGTGCAGATACATGAGCGCGCTGAGAGCGCTTGCCGAACGCGAAGCCGAACGCCTAGTCGAGTTTCGCGAGTCCGACAGGGTGCAGCTGATGATCCGGCTAGTGCACACCGAGTGCCTTCTTGAGCTGGCCCGGCTGTCTGCCCACGTGACTGATGTTTCCACCTACTCCGAGGCGGCTGTATCGATCGTCGACCAGTTCTTGCCCGTGCGGTGGAGTCAGCTCACCTGCGAGATAGCCGGTGTGCCGCCGATATCAGCGCAGCGCGGCGACGCTCCAGCCGGGACGCTAGCCGCTCCAGGCGGCGAGCTATCAGCGATACTTCCAAGCGGAGCGCTTCGCAGCCCGTTGGCGCTTGGCGATCAGGGCTCGGGGGCGCTGACGTGCATTTTCGAACTTTCTGACGTCGGATCTCAAGAGTTGCTCGACGCCGTCAGTGAGCAAGTGGCTTCCGGTCTTCTCATAGTGTCGGAGTCCGAGCGAATTCGCCGACAGGCAGCGCTCGGGGACGCTGCGAGGCTCATACACGGACTCGGGGACGAGCCGACCGGGCCTGACCTCCGAGACCTCGTCGAGGCCATGTCCTACCTCCCGAAGCTGTCAGGCGTCAACCTGCGCATAACGCATCCCGCGGTGGGAGGCTATATAACTCTCGCTTCGGGTTTGGATCCTCAAGAGCAGCTGCCGGCGCTGGTGTTGCCGGAAGGCACGATCGAGGCTGGAGTGGCTTGGGCGGTTCCGCCCCAACCGGAGGACGAAAAGACCGTGACCGATATGATCGGTTTGCTTGCGGCGGCGATGACTCGCGCGGCGGAACGCCAGCGGCTCCTTACCGAGGCTCAGACCGACTCGCTCACTGGCGTCGCCAATCGCCGCCACGGCATCTCGATTCTGAACCGGGTTCTCAAGCTGGCGGAGATGTCTGACGACTACGTGTGTCTCGTCTACTTGGACCTTGACAACTTCAAGCAGGCGAACGACACCTTCGGTCATGCGGCCGGCGACGACGTGCTGCGGAGGTTCTCCGAGCTCCTCCAGGGCAGTGTCCGAAAGGCGGACACGGTCATAAGGATGGGAGGGGAAGAGTTCATGGTCGTGTGCCCGGGTATGAGCGAGCGGGAGGGCCTGCGGGTGAGCGAATCGATCGTGGCGGGGTGCGTAGCGGGCTGCGCGAGCCCGCTCGCACCTGGTTGGGAGCAGAAGACCTCGATTGGGCTGGCCGTTTACCCCTCGGCGGGCCGGGATGCCGACGCGCTGATGAAGGCGGCAGACGTGGCTCTCTACCAATCCAAGAGGAGCGGCGGCAACACGGTTAGCGCAGCAGCCGATATCCGCTAGACGCCTTCAGGCGGGTCCCGGCACATGCCTGGCGGCCTTTCAGGGGCGGGGCTTTCTGATTCTACAAGACCATGCTTCCACCGTCGACGGTCAGCACTTCGCCGGTGATCCAAGACGAAAGGTCGCTGCTGAGAAACAGAGCTGCTTGGGCAATGTCAAGCGGCAGGCCTAGACGCCGCATCGGCCAGGGACGCTCGGCGTCAACCCCGCTCGGCTCCCACAACGCGCGGGCGAAGTCGGTCTTGACAAGGCCTGGTGCTATAGCGTTGACCCTCACCTTGGGCCCAAGCTCGGAAGCGAGATGCTTGGTGAGGTGTATCAGAGCCGCCTTGCTGGTGTCGTAGATACCTATCGGCCCGCTGAATTTGAGGCCTCCCACCGACGAGATGTTGATCACGACCCCGCCCTTGTCCTCCATCGCCTGTTTCCACGCCTCCTGGGTCCACACCAGCGGACCGCGAAGGTTGACCTCCAAGATCTTGTCGAAGCGGGGGAGATCGATGTCGATCGAACGCCCGTAGTAGGGGTTGGTGGCGGCGTTGTTCACCAGGATGTCCAAAGAGCCGAAACGCTCGATGGTCGCAGCCACGGCGGCTCGGGCCTCGTCGGGCCGCCCTGCATTCGCAGCGAAGCAGGCGGTGTCCCCGTCTATGCCAGCGGCTGCCTGTTCCAAAGCGTCCATCTTGCGTGACGAGAGCATTACGTTCGCCCCGCTCTCAGCCAGTAGCTTTGCTATGGCAGCGCCAATGCCTTTCGAGGCACCGGTCACCAGCGCCGTCTTGCCGCTGAGGTCAATCGTAGAAGTCACCTGAGAGATCTTGGCCGCCGGTCGCTACCGGCGCAACTTCTCTGCGGACGTGCCAATATGGCTGGGGTGAGCACACACGGGCCCGACGACCAGGCGACTCGACAGTCGGTGCCGCCCCTTCGCGACCAGTGGGCGGCGCTCAGGGTTGGAGTCAGGGCAGCTCTCATCGGGGTTCCGTTGGCGGTGGTAGCGGTCGTCGCTGCTTTGAGCCCGACGTTCGGCCTGGTGGTGGCTGTGTTAGTAGTCGGCATGGGTTTGGCGACCGCTACATACGTAAAAAACAGGGCTGACCGCCTCAACGCCTTGAGTCACAACGACCGCGACGTCTGAGGGGACCCACCCTACTCGAAGTCAGCGCTACCCCAAGGGGCTTGTCAAGTCTCCAGCCAGGCCGGGGCGCGTTCGAGGAGGTACTGGCTCACAGCGAGGGCCTTGTCGAAAGTCTCGCAAAGCAACTCCTCGCCGGCTAAGACCCTGGCGAGGGACACCTGCTGGCGAGCGACGATCGTTATACGCCGTTCAGCCGGATCTGTCGCAGAGGCGTAACTGTCGATCGCCGACGACTCCAAAGGTAGCTCTATCCCCCCTATGCCGGCCAGGTCGATGGCGAGACGGAGCAAGTCCGGACCTTGGGGGAGGGGGGGAAGACCCCAGGTGAACGTAAGAGGAAAATGGAACGTGTCGGGTGGGTCATCACCGTCGGGTAGGTCTACGACGACATCCTCGAAAGCGAGCAGCACCCTGGGGTCGACCTCCAGAGCCAGGTGAAGGTCCAAGGGGCCGTTGCAGGCCTCCTCGGGGTGCACGTCCACTTCCCAGGCTTGGCGCAGCGAGTAGGTCTCCACGAAGTGGCGCTCGTCGTGCACGTGGAACCCGTGGTCCACTGCATGGTCTTTTAGTTCCGCTACGTAACCAGCGACGTCGATGACCGCCATGGACATGACGATACCGGGACGGCGGGACTTCCAGCTACCGGATTCCGCTAGCTTGCCATGTCGGTGACCTACCACGACGAAAAAATGAACCCCTCCGACGTCCTTGAGGTCCTAGGTGCAGCAGCATCCGCTGTCAAGAAAGCCCTCGAAGGGCTGTCGGACTGGGGTCTGGCCGGGACCCGTGAAGGCCAGTACCGCAGCGACTTGGTGGCTGACGCCGCTGCGATCGAGGTCCTTTCTGCTGCCGGCCTGGGGGTGTTCTCCGAGGAGTCAGGGTTGCACAACCCGCAACGGCCGATCAGGGTGGTGGTGGACCCTGTCGACGGGTCCACCAACGCATCGCGTGGCTTGCCGTGGTGGGCTACCAGCCTGTGCGCACTCGACGGCGAAGGCCCCCTCGCTGCTGTCGTCGTCAACCAGGCGACAGGGCAGCGCTTCGAGGCGTTGCGCGGTGAGGGCGCTACCTGCGACGGTCGCCCGGTACGTCCCAGCACCAGCGCGACCATCGCAGAATCGATCGTGGCGGTGTCCGGTTATCCCGGATCGGACCTGGGCTGGTCGCAGTTTCGGTCCCTGGGCGCATCTGCGTTGGACATATGCTCCGTGGCTTCGGGAGCCCTAGACGTGTTCATCGACTTTGCGGACCGGTCTCTGGCCCCGTGGGACTACCTCGGAGGTCTTCTAGTGTGTCGCGAGGCGGGAGCGTGCGTCGAGGACTTCGAGGGCCGGGACCTGATCGTCACCTCCGGCGACGAGCGCCGAACGGTCGTCGCCGCCGCGACCAGGGAACTGCTGGACGAGGCGATCGCTGTTCGCCGCCGTGGCGGCGCCCAGGGCGGTTAGAGTCCTCTGAGCCAACTTCAAGCCGGGGAGCTTCTAATCGCATGAACGTGCCGATGCTGCTAGAGATGGTCGCCGAAGCGGCCGGAGACCGCGTCGTCGTCGGGAGCCGGACGAAGGGCCTGACGGCAGGGCAACTGCTTGAGGCGTCCCGTCGCTCTGCTCAGGCGTTCACGTCTTCCGGCGTGCAGAACGTCGTGTGGTTGGACTACAACTCCGAGGCCCTGCCCGTAGCTTTCTTCGGCGCCGCCCTGGCGGGGTTGGCCTTCGTGCCGGTCAACTACCGGCTAGCTGACTCCCAACTCAAGGCGATCCTAGCCAGGGTCACGCCCGCCGTCGCCGTTGTCGGAGCGGAGATGGCCTCGCGCGCCAAGGGGATTGAAGGCCTCGACGTCGTCTTCGCCGACACGGTCATGGCTGACGCGCTCCCAGGCACGCATGGGGGGGACGGCACCGCAGGGGCATCGCCGGCGAGCGGGGAGTCACAGTGGGTTGACCCTGAGGTAGTGGCGGTCCTCCTCTTCACGAGTGGGACTACCGGTGAGCCTAAGGCGGCGGTTCTCCGCCACCGTCACCTCGCCTCTTACATCCTCTCCAGCGTCGAGTTCCTGTCCGCCGGCGAGGACGAGGCTCAGCTGGTGAGCGTCCCCCCCTACCACATAGCCGGTGTGTCTTCGATACTGTCAAGTCTCTACAGCGGACGCCGGCTCGTCTACCTGCCCGGCTTCGACGAGGGCGCGTGGGTGCGCACCGTCGAGTCCGAAGGTATAACCCAGGCCATGGTCGTACCGACGATGCTCGGGAGGATCCTCGACGAGATCGAGACGTCGGGCTGTGACGTCTCGACGCTACGCCACGTCTCCTACGGTGGCGGTCGTATGCCGGTCGAGACGATCGAACGGGCGATGACCCTGCTGGCCGACGTTAACTTCGTCAACGCCTACGGCCTCACCGAGACCTCGTCGACTGTCGCCGTGCTCGGCCCGCAGGACCATAGGGTCTCGATGGCCAGTTCGGACCCTGCGGTGCGCGCCCGGCTCGGGTCGGTTGGACGCCCGCTACCGTCAGTGGAAGTCTCGATCCGCGACGCCGACGGCAACGAGGTCGCTGCAGGCGAGCGCGGCGAGGTGTGGGTCAGGGGAGAGCAGGTGGCAGGCGAGTACATCGGCAAAAGCGCCCTCAACGCCCAGGGGTGGTTCCCGACGCGTGACTCCGGCTGGGTCGACGAGGGCGGGTTCTTGTTCCTCGACGGCCGGCTCGACGACGTCATCGTCAGGGGAGGCGAGAACCTCTCCCCGGGGGAGATAGAGGCGGTTCTCATGGAACACCCAGCGGTGGCGGAGGTGGCCGTGGTCGGTGTGCCCGACCCGGAGTGGGGCGAAACTGTCGCAGCAGCCGTTGTCGTCGAACCAGGAGCCTCGGTCAGCGCCGAAGAGCTTCAACATTGGGTGAGGGAACGCCTGCGGTCCACGAAAGCGCCAACCGTGGTGCAGTTCCGCCCGGAGATGCCCTACAACGAGACGGGCAAGCTCCTTCGCCGCGTGATCCGCGACGAGCTTGCCGGACGCTAACCCGACCGGCTCGTCCGAACCTCGGCTAGACGCTCTCCGGCCGGACCTGCCTAGGCCCCAGCCGGCTCGAGCAGGTTGTCGGAGAACCACGAGAGGCAGCGGCCCCAGGCGTCCTTCGCCGAAGCCTCGTGGTAGGAGTCCCTTGCGTCGCAGTGGAAGCCGTGCCCGGCGTCCGCGTAACGCACCACCTCGGTCCTCGCGCCTGAACGAGACGCCGATTCCCGTAGCGTCTCCACCTCGGCGACGGGAATGCTCTGGTCGAGATCGCCGTACAAGCCGAGCCAAGGGCATTTCAGGTCCCCGGCGACGTCCGTCTGGGCTGGAAGACCGAAACGCCCTTGTGCTATCCCTCCCCCGTAGAAGCTGACCGCCGCACCCAGCGGGTAGCGGGTGGCGGCTATGAACGCGACCGTTCCGCCCATGCAGAAGCCGACGATCCCGACCTGTCCGGCTTCGAGGCCCTCCTTGGCCAGAAAGTCGAAAGTTGCTTCGAGGTCATTAGCGATACCGTCCGCGCTCAGAGCCTGAATGTGGGGCATCACCTGGCTGATGTCACTGTAGGAGAGCTTCGGGTCGCCGGAGCGGTGAAACAGGTGGGGCGACACAGCCAGGTACCCTTCGCCGGCAAAACGGCGGGTCACGTCCTCAATATGGTCGTTCACCCCGAAAGCCTCCTGGATGACCACGACGGCCGCCGTAGCTGTGGTCGCGGGCCGGGCGACGTAGAGGCCCATCGTGCCGTCGGCGGTGTCGATGTGGAGGGTGTCTGACATTGTGGTTCCTTCCGGTAAAGACAAGCGTCGGAATAGTTAGCTAAGTTCAGCAGCTACTTCTACCAGACCGGGGTGTTCCCGCACCTCCGGGTGGAGGTAGCGGGCTCGGGGCGTCGCGCCTATCATTAGTGGCTCCCGGTCATCAGTGGCTCCCGGGCGCTTAGCTCAGTTGGTTAGAGCACCGCCCTTACAAGGCGGGGGTCGGGGGTTCGAGTCCCTCAGCGCCCACCCTGGTACACGGTGCACGAACCGCGCCCTCAGGGGTGTCGTTCGTGCCCGGTACGCGGAAGTAGGTCTGGATCTTGTGTCGGCTGTAGACACGGATCTCGGCGACGACTGATTGTAGGAGTCGTTTGCGGGTGGGGCGGTCGCCGTGTTCGAGGGCTTCGCGCAATTTGCCGCGCACGGCGGCGACCTGTTGCTCGGTGGGCAGGACGACGGAGTCGGCGTCGAGCGAGGCTTCGAGGTCCTCTCGGCGTTCTCTGAGTTCAACGACGCGGACGCCGAGGGTGCGGATGCGTTCTCCGCAGAGGGCTTCGGGCATGGTGCGCGCCTCGAAGGCGGCGAGGTAGCGCTCGATCGAGTCTTCGGTGTCTTTCAAGGCGGCCTTGACGGTGGCGAGTTCTTCTTCCCGGTTGTGTCGGTTGACCCCGCTGCGTTCGAACGCGGCGCGGGCGGCGTCGTCGATGAGGTCGGTGCGTTCGAAGGTGTCGATGGCGGCGCGCAAGACAGCGTCGTCGAGGGTGTCGGCGGTGAGGCGGTCGGCTTGGCAGCCTTTGGAGCGTTGTCGGGTTTGGCAGGTGTAGTAGCGGTAGCGGGCGGAGCGTCCGGTGGCGGCGGTGCCGACGTAGTGGCGTTGGCAGTGGTCGCAGAGGATGAGGCCGGTGAGGTCGTAGTCGGAGCTGTTGGATGCTCGGGTGGCGACGTCTTCGCCGCGGCGGGTGAGGAGGTCCTGGACGTCGTTGAACAGCTCAGCGCTCACGAGCGCTGGGTGGGCTGCGGGGTTGTGGCCGTCTCGGAAGGTGACCTCGCCGAGGTAGACGCGGTTGCGCAGGATGATGAGTACGGCTTTGAAGCTGAAGGGCTTTCCGGCTTTGGTGCGGTGTCCGTCGGCGTTGAGTTGGTTGGCGATCTCGTGGCTGCCGAGGAGCTTGTGGGCGTAGAGGTCGAACATGCGCTGGAGGATGGGGGCTTCGCGTTCGTTGACGACGAGCTGTCCAAGGGTGCGGTCGAGGTCGTAGCCGAAGGGGGCGGCGCCGTAGCACCAGCCGCCGCGGCTGGCCTTGCGTTCCATGCCGGCGATGACCCGGTCGATGATGGTGGCTCGTTCGAACTCGGCGAACACGCCGAGCATCTGGACCATCATGCGGCCGGCGGGGCTACCGGTATCGAAGGGTTCGGTGGCCGAGCGGAAGGCGACTCCCGCGGCGTCGAGGTCTTCGAGGATCTGAGCGAGACCGCGCACCGAACGCGACAGCCGGTCGACGCGGTAGACGAGAAGGAGGTCGTAGCGGCCGGCTTTGGCTTCGAGGAGGGCCTTGCGCAGGCCCGGCCGTTCCAGGGTGGCCCCCGAGACCTGGTCGCTGAAGCGTCGAACGAGGGACCAGTCGCCCTGGCTGTCGACGTAGGAGCCGAGCCGGGTGGCCTGGGCTTCGAGGGAGAACGGCTGGTGTTCCTCGTCGGTCGAAATACGGGTGTAGGTGGCGATGCGCACGGTGGGTGCCTCCTCGGGCTCGGCCCGAGGAGACCTCCGTTTCGTGTCCCGGTCAAGTCCATCC
>DAHYHI010000076.1:0-42205 GCA_027391075.1 Acidimicrobiaceae bacterium
CAACGTCTGGGTCCACCCCTTCCACGAGGAGGATCCGAGCGGCCTGATCGATCTGGTGGGTGCGGACCGGGTAGTCTTCGGCTCGGATTTCCCCCACCCCGAGGGACTTGCGGAGCCGCTGTCCTATCTCGAAGAGCTTGATGGGCTTCCGGAGTCGGACATTGCCCGGATCATGGGCGGCAATCTGTCAGACGTCGTCACACCCGGCGTGCCCGTCTGATCGGCCCTACACTAAAGGCCGAAGGAGGGACTTGACTTGCCATTGGTGCGGATCGAGCCTCTGGGCGCAACGTTCGACGTGACGCCGGAAGAAACCATGTTGGTGGCCGCATGGAGACTTGGCTATCCGTGGCCAAGTCGCTGTTGGGGCCAGGCCGAGTGCATGGTCTGCCACCCGAGGAGCCCACAGAAGGCCCTCCACCCAGCGCTTAGACAGCGAACGCCTGCCTCAGCGATCCGGCGATCGACGCTCGGTATCGGGCCACATGTTCGGGGATGACCTTGTCCATGCCCTGTGAGCCGTGGAATTGGCCCTCCCAGACGATCGTTTCGACAGACACTCCCGCACGTTCGAGGGCAGCTGCGTAGGCGAGGCCCTCGGGCCGAAGCTGGTCGTATTCGGCACACAGTACGAGGGCCGGCGGGAGGTTCTGGTGATCGCTGGCAAGCAGCGGTGATGCGTAGGGATTGGTTGCGTCTTCGGGGATGCCGAGGTAGAGGTCCCGATACGCCTTTCCGGCCTCGATCGTGATCCCCTCTTCGGGAAACACGACGTCCTCCGCGGCTGTGAAGTCGGTGACGGGGATCTCGAGCACCTGGAAGCGGAGCCGAGGCGTGCCGCGGTCACGGGCCATCAGCGCGACCACCGCCGCGAGGTTCCCGCCGGCACTGGCGCCACCGACGGAGATCCGGGTCGGATCGATACCAAGCTCGGCAGCTTGTTCGACGACCCATTCCAGTGATGCGTATGCATCCTCGGCGGCAGTTGGGAATCGATGCTCGGGGGCGAGTCGGTAGTCGACCGACGCCACGGCGCACTGCACCTCTTCAGCGAGCGCACGGCAGGTATTGTTCGCCTGGTCGAGCGTCCCGAGGAAGAAGCCACCGCCGTGGAAGTAGACATGGCACGGAAGGTTGCCGTCCCGCTGCGGGCGATAGACGCGCACGGTGATCTCACCGCCGTCAACGGGAACGACGTGGTCGACCTCTGATGTTGCCGGAGGGTGTTCTACCGCCAGCGCGCCGAACCCGGCGTCGATCTGCGCATGCATCGCTGCGCGCATCTCTGCGATCGGGAGATCAGCCGGAATCGGCATCCCGTCCAGCGCGGCGTATAGGGGCTGCAGGCCGGGAAGAAGCGGCACAGAGTTTCCTTTTCTCGGACAGGCGGGGCGCTCGGATATCTCAAGCACGAAACGAACTATGACGTGGCTTCTCTACCCGGTGGGCATCAGCCCCAGTACACCGCGCGTTGTCGTGCAGTGGTCGCTACCCCTTCGAGGGCTCGACGTCGCCGGTCCGAGACGTTGACGGACCGTGATGGTGTCTTCATGCCGGCTCTCACGGCGACCGTTATCGCCCGGGCGTCATGCGGATGACACCGCTCACCTGGGGGCGCCCGCATCCGCAGCCGCGAGGTTGAAAGCCTGGACGGTGGTCTCGTGCTCGCGCCGGCCCTGCGACCTTATGGAGATGTCGTGACCTTCGACCTCCTGGCGAAGGGCGCCGGCTGTGCACCGCTCCTTCGGGCGGACCGCGAAGGGTTCGAAGTGGAAGAGGCGCATAGCGTTGAGGTGGGTGATCTTGTCAACGTCGCCCTCGGGCACGCTTTGGAGGTAGCGCGCCACCGTCTCGGGAGCGCGCGGCCAGGTCGAGTCCGAATGGGGATAATCGCACTCCCAGGTGATCATGTCCACGTTCAGCCGGTCGCGCATCTCAACGCCGACTTCGTCGTCGATGAAGCACGTCACAACGTGCTCCTTGAATACCTCACTAGGCAGCTTTCCGCCAAAGTCGGCGCCGGTCCATGCCCTGTGGTGGCGGTAGACGTAGTCCACCCGCTCCAGGAAGTACGGGATCCAGCCGATCCCACCTTCTGACAGCGCAACCTTCAAGCGAGGGAATTTCACGAACACGGGGGACCACAGCAGGTCAGAGGCGCACGAGAACAAACTGATGCCAGAACCGGTTATGTGCACCGTCATCGGTGCGTCGGGAGCGGTAAACTCCATCTTCGAATTCGATCCGAGATGAATGCAAACCACGACGTCGTTGTCCTCGCAGGCTGCCCAGAACGGATCCCAGTGATCCGAGTGGAACGACGGCATCCCGAGATCGTACGGGTTCGATGTAAACGTCATGGCATGGCAACCCTTGGCCGCGACACGCCCGACCTCATTCTTGAGGAGATCGACATCCCACAGCGCCGGTATAGCAAGCGGGACAAACCGGTCAGGATACGCACCGCACCAGGCCTCGATGTGCCAGTCGTTGTACGCCCGCACCATAGCGGCAGCCTGTGCTGAATCGCTGAGGTTCTGGGCGAACACCTGACCGGTGAACCGCGGGAACGATGGGAAGTTCAAAGATGCCAGAACTCCGTTGGCACTCTGGTCCTTCACACGCTCATGGACGTCATACGTCCCTGAGCGGATTTCTTCCAGTGCCGTCGGCTCCATCCCGTACTCCTCCGGGGGTCGACCGGCGACGGCGTTCAATCCTACGTTCGGAATCTCAAGACCCTCGTACTGCCACGCCTGCGTACCATCGGCGCGACGCAAAAGCCTGGGTGCCTTGTCCACGTACTTCTTGGGCAAGCGACCGTCGAACACATCGGGCGGCTCGACGACGTGGTCGTCAACGCTGATGAGGATCAGACTGTTCGGATCCACGAATAAGCTCCTTGCTCGCTTCGAAAGATGGATACGTCAGGGGCGGAGAGTGAGACGACGTTCGCTGGGAGTCGGCTACGAGGCCGCACGAGACCCCACCGACATGCAGGCTCTCATGGACCGGATTTCCCCATCCTCGACCTCGAAGACGTCAGCGACGCGGATCAGCTGTCCCGTAGGTGTCTCCACTTGGAGGACCGCCACGACAGTCGGGGGCGCCGAGAACAGCCACTCGATCTCTGGGCGAAACCCTTGCGCAAAGGTGACCGTCTTGTAGAAGTGAGCTATGGCTGCGCGACCCTGGAGCCGTGTCTTCGACGCGGCAAGAACCGCGTCGAGGGCATATAGGTCGCCGACAGCGGGATCTCCGGCTCGTGCCCGTTCGAAAACGGCACGTACGATGTCCTCTGGCGTTGCAAGGTCCCCCTCCACTTCGCCGAGCATATGCGCGCCTGAGAGGGAGGTGCGGACCACTCGGCCACATTGGCCGTCCCGGGCAACGTCCTGGCCGATCGCGCTACGACCGTGGCAGACAGACATTGAATAATGAAGATGGACGACGGCACGAGCGCAAGGAGAGGGATGTAGGGTGCAGACCGAGACGAAGCGCACTCCGTGCCCTCGACGCGGCCGACCACCGCATGATCGAGGAGCGCTACTGCCACCGGACCCTTATTTGGTGGAGGCAGAGCTGCTGTCATCCCATGTCTGGCAGACGGCGTGCCGGCCCGAGGAGACGCCGAGTCCTAGTGACTTCGGCGAATACGAAAGCCGTGATCAGTCGCTCATTATCCTCCGCGGGGGGCACAAGGGCGTACTCGCTTTCGACAACGCCTGCCGCCAGCGCGACGTCAAACCTCGTCGAGGACTGGGAATCGTACCCGGGCGGGTTCAACGTGTCGATCTGGTGTCGCTCCTGCACCACCTCCTCTTGCGGCAGCGCATCAGCGCCTCGACCTATCGACTCTCGATCTCGAAGGGACGCTCGTGGAGATTTGGCCCTCTGACGCTCGCTTCCCCTGGGGAGGCCGGAATCCGAGGCCAACTAGGGTGGCTACCGAACCTGTTCATGAGCGTTCGGGCCTGGCAAGGCACCGATAGGGCTGCCCGCCGTCGCTTTCGCCTACATCCGGCCCACCGTAGCGACGACCTGGAGAAGCACAAGTGAGCATGCTCGGACGCGCTCTGATCGGTGAGACATCCTCCCACGGAGAGATAGACGGTGATCGCTTCCACGTCGTCGTTGGAGATGTCTTCGGCGCCTACCGCCGCAATGGACAGTCCTTCGGCCTCGAGGACGTCACACTTGGCACACCCCTTGAGGCCGTACGGTTCTTCAACGTGATGGCTGGCTTCGTGGAGCCGGGAAAGTCACGCGACCCCGAGCGTCTCCCCATGTGGCTTCCCAAGGCCACCGCCTTTCCGACCGGCGACCACGGCGAGATCCAGTTGCCGACAGCTCTGACGGCACCAGCCCAGATGGAAGCGGAGTTGGCCGTGGTCGTCGGACGCACGCTGCGGAAGGCGTCTCCCGCAGAGGCACGAGAAGCCATTTTTGGCTGGACAGTTTTCAATGACCTGACCGCGACAGAGTTCGGCTTCGGGCAGCTCACCCCGCTCTGGGGCACCGCGAAGTCGATCGACGGGTTTACCTCGTGGGGACCGTGGATCCGCAGAGATCTGACTGAGGACCGAGTGATGCACGGTTTGGAGATCACGGGTTACGTCAATCACGAAAAGGCGCAGGGGGGAAACTCTAAGTGGTACGCCTTCAGTCCGAGCGAGATGTTGAGCCACCTCAGCCAGCTCATAGCACTGCGGCCCGGTGACGTTCTCGCGCTTGGTACACCGTATCCGGCCCCCGACATCAAGATCGGTGATCAGGTCGTCTGCGAGGTAGAGGAGATCGGCACGCTGACTAACTATCTCGTGGGCGACACGGGAGCGGAAGCCAGTACGTGGCCATGCCCACGACCAGCCGAGGCTAGTGCCCCAGCAGAGAACCTTGCCGAGTAGATCCCCCGGATTTAGGTCACTTGGGAGGGGTATCCGGAATTGCATTCTTTCCCAGAAGTGATAACGTGGTCACGGTATAAGAACGACGCAAGCGACTTGCTGCGGCACCTACGAAGGGGAAGCGCGTATGAAGGCCGTTCGTAACGCGCCGCCCGGAGTCGAGGTCATAGACATCGACGAGCCGGAAGGCGTAGGCGAACTTGTCCGGATTCGGGGCGCCGGTATATGCGCCTCCGATCTGAGTTACCTCCGCTGGGGGAGCACGCAGATCGCCGGCCACGAGTTCGCGGGTCAGATGCAGGACGGAACCGCCGTAGCGGTGGAGGCCATCTTCGGCTGCCCAAGCTGTCCACAGTGCGACGAGGGCCACTACAACATGTGCGAACGCGGGGTGGTCGGGCTCGGTCTGACGGATCCCGGAGGTATGTGCGAATGGTTCCGGGCTCCTCAGCGGGCGCTGGTGCCGCTGCCCGAGGGGCTCGGCGTCGCCAATGCGTTCCTGGTCGAACCGGCGTCGGTGGCCAGGCACAGCTGCCACGTCGGCGAGGTGGGGCCGGGCTCGCGCGTGGCAGTGGTAGGCGCCGGGGCCATCGGGATACTCGTCGCAGCCTCGGCTCAGTCGATGGGAGCTGCCGAGGTGGCCCTCGTCGCCCGCCACCGCCATCAACACGAGGCGCGAGAGATGATCGGCGTCGAAGAGCCAACCGATCGATACGACGTCGTGATTGAGACCGGAGGGACCAATGGCGCCCTCCACGAGGCGGTGGCGCTGGCTCGCACCCGGGGTCGAGTCGTCTATGTAGGCGCCTACCAGGATGAAGGACCCTGGCCCTATATGGAGGCCTTCCAGCGGGAGATCGCATTCGTCGGCTCGCTCGGTTACAGCGCCCACGCCGGGCGCCGCGAGTTCGCCGAATCGGCCGACATGTTGGCCACCAGACCTGAACTGGTAGAGACGCTGGTCACCCATCGGTTCCCGATCGAGGACGCAGCGGAGGCCTTTCGCACGGCTCAGGACCGCTCAAAAGGCGTGTTTCGGGTGGTGGTCGAACCATGAGCCCGGGTTTCGGGCTGAGTGCCATCGATCAGATCTCATTCGCCGTGGCGAGCGTCGACGAAGCCGTCCCCCGCTACTCGGCTATGTTCGGTGGCCCGTTCGCGGTTGTGGATGTACCCGATCTGCAAATAACCCATCGAGGACACCCCACGTCAGCCACTCTACGCTTGGCCTTGGGGCGAACGGGCGAGATAGAGGTCGAGTTGGTAGAGGTTGTGTCGGGAGACTGGCCGACCGCCGAATGGATGAACCTCCACGGCGAGGGACTCCACCACCTGCGATACCCGGTCACCGACCTGGAGGCCACCCGTGCCGAGATGGAGTCCGCTGGTTTCACCGTCGTCCTCGCAGGCGGCGAGGCTGGCATCTCCTTCGCCTACCTCGACTGCCCATTGCTCAACGCTATGACCGTCGAACTCGTACAGGCAGGGGGCGGTATGGAGGAGGCGGTTCCCATGAGCGCGGGGACGGTACCGAGACAGAAGTATCCACTGATGGACGATCTGATCGTCCCAAGGAGAGGGTGATGGTCGATTTCTCGATCGACAATGAGTTTCAGGCCAAGCTGGACTGGATCAGCAACTTCGTGGACGACCAGATCCGGCCACTCGACTACATCTACGACTACGACATCGACGCTCCGTTCGACGTCGATAACAAGGGTCTGCGCCAAATCGTCAGGCACCTGCAGCAGAAGGTCAAGGATCAAGGCCTGTGGGCGGCGCACCTGCCCCCGCATTTCGGAGGTCAGGGATTTGGCGCAGTAAAGCTCACGTATATGAACGAGCTGTTCGGCGGATCCAGCTTCGCCTCGGTCGTGTTCGGCTGCCAGGGTCCAGACAGCGGCAACTCGGAGATACTGGCCATGTTCGGAACCCCCGAGCAGAAGGAACGCTATCTCCAGCCGCTACTAGCCAACGATGTGTTCTCGTGCTTCGCGATGACCGAGCCGCAAGGCGGCTCGGATCCCACCAACCTGCAGTGCACCGCTGTCTGGGACGGCGAAAGCTGGATTATCAACGGCGAGAAGTTCTTTGCATCGAACGCCAACCACGCCGCCTTCATGATCGTCATGGCGGCCACGGATCCGGCCGCCCCTGTGCACAGCCGAGCCACCATGTTCGTTGTGCCGACCGATGCCCCCGGTTTCGAAATTGTGCGCAACATGGGCCTGTGGACGGATCCGGCCGGTAGCGGCGGTCATCCGTGGTTGCGCTTCAATGACGTGCACGTCCCGGACGCGGCCCGGCTGGGACCGGTAGGGGAAGGCTTCAAGGTCGCCCAGTCGCGGCTGGGAGGCGGTCGCCTGCATCACGCCCAACGGACCATCGGGGCAGTCAAGCAGATGATCGACATGATGGCGGAACGGGCCTTAAGTCGTTCATCGTACGGGGAGTTGCTGGCAGACAAGCAGGCGGTTCAGGAGGCCATCTCCCGCAGTTACATCGAATACGTGCAGTTCCGACTGCTGGTCCTTTATACCGCTTGGATGTTCGACCGGCATCTCGAGCACGGACGCGAGGGACGCAAGATGATTTCGGCCGTGAAGGCGGCCATGGCCCAGATAGCGCAGGACGTCACTACCCGAGCGGTGCACCTTCACGGGGCGATCGGCCTGTCGAATGCCATGCGATTCGGTCAACGGATGGCTGTTGCACTGCATGAGGGCGTCGCCGACGGGGTCACCGAGCTGCATCTCGCTGCGGTATGTAAGCAGCTACTACGGGGATACCAGGCGGCGCCGGGCGATTTCCCCAGCGCAGTCATCTGGGAGCAGAAAGTGTGGGCGCAGAAGCAGCTGGCCCCCCTGTTGCAAGAACTGGGCGTTACGTTCGAAGAGACCCGGGCCAACCTGGAGCTGTCTCCACCCCTCCCTTAATTAAGACAGGAGCGGGCGGGCGCTGCCCGCTCCTGTTTATAACTCGAGGCGCCCGGTCAGCGAAGCGAGCGGGAGTTCGACTCCGGACCATCCCGTACCCGCTACTTCACCACCCGGGAAGAACGCGCCTTTGTTCTCCGGCATGGCCGCTTCGGGCAGAAAGCCCCGCGACAAACTCACGGCGCGACTATCGGTCGGAACCGGGGGACTGTTATGCCGTCGCCACGTGTATTCCACACCACTTCGAGTTCTTGGCCGATCGACAAGTCATCCACCTCGCAGCCAACAATGTTCGTGATCAGCTTGACGCCGCCGGCATCCGGTAGCTTCACGACGGCGATGACATACGGGATGCTACCCGCCAAGGCGGGCACGGGCGCATGCCGAACGACCGTGTAGGTGTAGAGACGTGCCCGGCCCGAGACCGTGATCCACTCGATGGACTGGGTTCTGCAGCGCGGACAGAGCCCCGTCGGCGGCATCACGAACGTCCGGCAGGTCGTACAGGATGAAACGACCAATCGGTGCTCGCGAGCGGCCTCCCAGAAGGGAGTGGTGTGGATATTCGGGGAAAGTTCGAAGAGCGATGTATTAGGCATAAGTGCCTTGGCTGAAGTCATGAGATCACCTGTGGAGGAGGATGGCGCCGACCGGAATATGGGAGGGCCCGCCTGTGACTAGGGCGATTTCCGCTCGTTCGACCTGGTTGATAGCGGTACCTCGTATTTGCTCGACACCTTCTACGACGTGCGTCAGCCCGATAATATAAGCCTCGGAGAGGTTCCCGCCGTGCGTGTTGACCGGTATCTTTCCGTTCTTACCGGTATGCCCTTCGGAGACGAACGGCCCACCCTCGCCTCGCCCGCAGAATCCGAAGTCCTCCAACTGAAGCAGCACACTGGGAGAGAAATGGTCGTACAACAACGCCACATCGACGTCGTCAGCCGTGATACCGGCTCTCCCATATAGCTCCCTCGCGAGTGCCTCCGTCCCGGCAGTGGTGAAAAGGTCGTCGTCCATGCCGATCCAGCTCATCCCTCGCCCCCAACGACCATCACCCCCCATGGCGCTGGCCAAGATCCGTACCGGCGGCTGACGCAGATCCCTGGCCCTGTCCACCGATGCGGTCACGACGGCGACGGCTCCATCGCTCTCCATGGTGAAATCGAACAAACAGAGGGGATCCGAGATCATTCGCGAGTTAAAATATTCATCGCGAGAGAGCGCTGTCTTGAACAGCGACTTCGGCCGATTGGAGGCGTACTCCCTCTGGACCTTGACCACGTCGAACAGGTGGTCGCGGGTGGTCCCGTATTCATGCATATGCCGGCGCGCCACTAGAGCGAAGTAGTGGCCTGGAGACACGATCCCGTACGGCGCCTCGAAATCACTCTCCGCCGTTGCGGGGCGCATAGTTCCGGAGGCACCGAATCTCCTATCGGGCGTCTGTTGGATCGACATCACGCTCACTACTACTTGGGCCTGGCGCGACTCGACTGCGGCCGCTGCGAGTCCGATGCACGCCGCTGACCCGTTTCCCCCGCTCGTCACGGTGGCGGAAAATATGATTCGTGGTATGCCCAGAGCTTGCGCAAACCAGCCGGTGTCGAACCCGTGGGCGTAGTAAGCAAAGCCGTCGATATCGTCCGCCGTCAACCCTGAGTCGGATAGCGCAGCCAGGATCGCTTCGACTGCCATGTCGTTGACCGTCCGTGGAGCTGATTGCCCTCTTCGGAAGTAGTCTGTGGTTCCCACTCCCACGATAGCGGCCTCTACCACATGAGCACCTCTCTCTCGAAATGCCCGAGCCCCCCCGCCTGTCGGCGAAAGCCTCGGCTGGTCCGTCGAAAGATTGTAGCGGGCAATGACCGGGTTTGGGAGCTGAGGTGGAACAGGCAGCGCTGGATCGGGCGTCCTGGGATCCGAAGGTGGTGCGAGCCGCATCGGTGACAACAGTCTCTTGCCGTCCACCGTGACCTGCCCAGGGAGGGCCCCTCGGGGCAGAAGGGGCATTGCCGACCACGGTCGGCGAAGCTGGCACGGAGCAGGTGGCACTCGGCGCAGGACGCCACCGCCCTGGTGGCGTCCTGCGCCGAAGTTGCGTTGAGTGGATGAACTCAAGATGGACAAGCGGTGACACACCCGCTTCCAATCGTAGCTGTAGCCGCTTGGCCGCCGGAGCTAAGGAATTGGCCGAACGAGCAGCGACAGTTGCCGGCGCAGTGATCGAGGATCAAATGAACAGTTGCCGCTCGCAGTCAGGAGGGTCATGATGTCGCTCGAACCGCAGTTGATCATCGACGCCGATAGCCACATCACCGAACCGGCGGACGTGTGGACGTCCCGTGCTCCAGCGAAGTACCGGAACCTGGTGCCTCGCGTCGTCCGCCAGGGCTCGACGGAAATGTGGGTCCTTCAGGACAAGCCGCTGACACCGGTGGGCGTTACCGCCCCCGCCGGATGGCCGGGCTTCCCGCCAGAGTTCCCCCCCGGCTTCGCCGACATCCATCCGGGTGCTTATGATGCCCAACAGCGCCTAAAATACATGGACGAGGCGGGGATCTGGGCTCAGGTTCTGTATCCCAACGTGGGCGGGTTTGGCAGCCAGAACTTCCTGGCCCTCGAGGACGACGTCCTCAAGCTGCTGTGCGTGACCAGTTACAACGACTTCCTGCTCGAGTGGGCGTCAAGAGATCCTCGACGTCTCTTACCCGTGGTCGCTGTGCCATTCTGGGACATCGACGTCGCGGTCAAGGAGATAGAGCGGTGCGTATCGCTGGGCGCAAGGGGTATCCTCTTCACCGGCGAGCCGCAGCGGTTCGGTCATCCCGTGATCGGTAACCATCACTGGGATCCCTTGTGGGAGATTGCCACTGCGGCCGGGTTGCCGGTCCACTTCCACATCGGCAACGCCGGCGATACTCTCGAGGAAGCGGCCGGTCAGGACCGATATGCGAGCCACGGTGTTTCAGCCTCACATGCTTTCACCGGCGTGAGCCTGTTCATGAAGAACGGGGTTCAGACCTGTGACCTCATCACGTCCACGGTCCTGAACCGCTATCCCGACGTCAAGTTTGTCTCCGTGGAGAGCGGCATGGGTTGGCTGCCGTTCATGCTGGAGGCGACCGACTACTCCTGGCTCGGTTCGTTTCGGCCCGGACGCGAGCGACGACCCGAGGACATCCTGCCGTCGGAGCTCTTTCGCCGAGGAGTATACGTCACCTACTGGTTCGAGTCACTCGCTCCTAAACACTTCATCGACATTATTCCAGTCGACAATGTGCTGTTCGAAACCGATTTCCCACACACAACCTGCTTGTTTGGGAACATACAGGAGACCATCCAAGGGGGTCTGGGACATGTAAAGGAGAGCGTACGGAGAAGGATTCTCTGGGATAACGCAGCACAGCTGTACCGGATCGAAGAGCCACCGGCGGCTTGGCGCCGCGATGTCTTACGATCGCTCGCAGCGAAATCCGCAGAGCGGGATGCGCAGTGACCGCTCCGCTGGCCGGGGTTCGGGTCATCGAGGTTGCCTCCCATGTGTTCGTCCCCATGTCCGGGACGGTCCTGGGTGAATGGGGGGCTGATGTCCTAAAGATCGAGCATCCGGAGTCGGGAGACCCCTACCGCGCTCTGGTTACGGGAGGTATGGGCAGAACCGCCGGGGGCGTCGACCCCCGGTTCGATTCTGCGAACCGCGGCAAGCGGTCCGTGGGCCTCGACGTTAAGAGCAATGAAGGACGTAGGTTGGTCTCGCGGCTGCTCGCGACGTGCGACGTCTTCGTCACGAACCTCCGCTCCGACACACTCGATCGTCTCGGACTCGACGTCGCCAGTGTACGCGCCGACAACACATCGATCATTTATGTCCGCGGCAGCGCCTTCGGGCACAAGGGACCGGACGCTGGACGGGGAGGGTATGACGCCGGGGCCTACTGGGCTCGCAGCGGGATGCAACAGATCTTCACCCGTCCCGCTGACCCGTGGCCGGCGGTTCCCCGCGCCGCCTTCGGCGACGTGGTGGCTGGGCTCACCATCGCCGGCGCTATCAGCACTGCGCTCTACCGACGGGCTGTCCACGGCGAACCGTCGGTAATCGACGTCTCGCTCCTGGCATCAGGGATGTGGCAGGTTCAGGTCGATTTGGTGAACGCCATGATCGTCCCGCCGGAGGCTCGACAGCTGCTCGCAGGTGCCGTGATGGACCGCTATCAGATGTTCAATCCGCTGATGCTTCCGTACCGCACTCGGGACGGGCGGTTTATCTCTCTGCAGATGCTCTCGCCGGAGCGATATTGGCCGGATCTCTGCAAGGCTATTGGTCAGCCAGAGATGGCTTCCGATCCACTCTTCGTCGACATGGACGCTCGCCGGAGAAACGTCCGTGCCTGCATCGACCGGCTCGACGAGGTCTTCGCTCAGCGGGACTTTGTAGACTGGTGCAGCCGTCTGGCTGACTTTGCTGGGGAATGGGTGCCAGTGCGAGAGCCGCACGAGCTTGCGACTGACCCCCAAGTGCTGGCGAATGGCTATCTCGGCCAGATCACTCTAAGCGACGGGACTGTGGTGCCGGCCGTGCCATCACCGGCGCAGTTCGACGGCGAAGCGAACGAGGTACATCCCGGTCCTGCCCATGGGGAGCACACCGAGGCCGTACTCTTGGATCTCGGGCTATCGTGGGAGGAGATTATCGGGCTCAAGGAACGCCACGTCGTGCTCTGAGTTTGTACGTCCCAGCCGGCGCGCGATCATCTACCTACACGGACCGTAACGAACCATCCGGGCCCTCCGGGCGGAACGACGCCAAGCGGTGCTCGGCGTGTGTTGGCGCTGCTCCTCGGGCTATGCACCCCGCTTGGCCATCAGCGCCGGGCCGTCCACCTCGTCGGCGAGGGTCACCTGCAGCGGGTCGTGGCACACGACAGCAGGAGCGGATACCGAGAGACAGTGTGCCAGGGACCGAGACATCGGCGCATGGCAGCACGAGCGCCGACGGCGTAACATAATGGGGTGGTGTCTGCATTCACCTCTTCCACCCCTTGCCTCATCCCGGCAACCAATCACTCCGACTTGGTTGGGCACCAGCCACCTGTATGGGCGGGGACGTACGAGATCAACCGCTCTGAGGAGCCGGCGATCTGGCACACTCACAACTACCACCAGCTGGAATACGCCTTTGAGGGCACAGCTGAGGTGGAGACCGCCACCGCACGGTACCTGCTCCCACCGCAGCAGGCAATATGGATACCCGCAGGGGTGGAACACTCCAGCACGGTGAGAGGCGTCCGCGGGGTATCTGTCTTCTTCGATCCTGCGACGGGGATGCCTGCCGGAGACCGGGTCCGAATCCTACCAGCGGCGTCTGTCGTACGGGAGATGATCAGGTACGCGCTTCGATGGCCGATCAGTCGGACCACGTCGGATCACGTCGCCGACGCCTTCTTCGAAGCGCTCGGCCACTTGGTAGCGGAGTGGCTTGACGCGGAATCACCGCTGCATCTTCCCACCTCCCGGGATCCCCTCGTGGCCGCGGCAATTGCCTATCTGAACGACCACCTGCGTGACGTCACCCTGTCGGATGTGTGCGACGCCGTCGGAACATCTGAGCGGACGCTGCGCCGCAGCTTTCTTGCCGACGTAGGGATGTCCTGGCGCCAATACGTCCACGAGAGCCGAATCCTGAGGTCCATGGCGCTCCTCGCTGAGGATCAACAGAACGTCCTGGCGGCAGCGGTACGTGTCGGCTTCAACAGCCCCAGCGCGTTCACCCGGGCATTCACCACATACGCCGGCGAAACCCCGTCCTCCTACCGCATGCGAGTGCGTTCCGCCGGGGTGGCGACCCGGCGCGGGGGCGCCCAGATCCCTGGCGAGTACGCTACCATCTTGGGCATGTCACACCTGCTCCCAGGGCCGTCACCTATCGCAGTCTGATCGCGCTACTGCGGCCGTGGCGCTCGGCACCGCTAGCCCCTCGAAGTCGCCGCGCATGCTGCCGATCGCCGGGTCCCACCGGGTGGCGAGCTGCCGCCCGCGGAGGCTGCGGGGATGAAGGCCACACTGGTGTGTTCCAGGTCGCTGAAGGGGTCGGGGGCTGATGCCCTGATGCGCGTGTACTAAAGGGGGCGTTCCCGCTACGCACTTCCGGTAGTCCCCGAAGTGCGGACCGAGACAAACGCCACGCCAGACTGGAGATGGCTGGCGGCGATCGTCTGGTCGACGAAACGTCGGATCCTGCCGATGATGGCCAGAATAATTCCCTAGGTGGCTGCCACGAGGTTGGATGGGCCAGGAGAGGGGCCACGACCCCGTTGGCTGGTGGTGGCTTGGTTGAGGCGGACGCTGTCAAAGGGCGACGACCTGATTGGCCCAGGCGCCGCACAGAGCGGCATCGACCAACTCGCAGAGGGCATTGCCCCAGCGGGTGCAGCAGGAGTAGAGCTCTGTTGAGCGCATGACTGGTTGAGCTTCGGTTGCCGGGTGTGGGCAACGCTCATTGTGGATGTCCTCGGGGGCCCCCTTCTGTCAGACGTGTGCGAGACGTCGAGCCACTTCCGCCCCGTCGGCGATCGCGTCTCGGAGCGTGCGGCTCCCGGTTGCGTCACCAACGAGGTGGACTGAAGCGCCCGTGGCCTCAAGGGCCTCAGCCAGCTCGCGGTTCGGATGGTTGTAGCCGACCATCACGACCAGGTCGGCTGGGAGTCGGGTTGTCGTAGTTGCGGTTGGGTGGATCAATGAGACTTCCACATCGCGCTCGGTAATCTCCACGATGTAGCTATCCGTGATGGTATTGAATCCGGGATGCGCTTGTATCCGCTCGCGCGCTGGCAGCGCCGTCAGGTCGTAGGCGCTCCCGGAGTTCGGCACCAGAGCGGGGAATCGGTCGAACCGGGTCACGAGCGTGACCGCCGAGCCGGCGTCCAGCAGCTTCTCGACCACGCAGATGTGTTCGTAACTCCCTGTGTCGTCGAATACTAGCGCGTGCTGACCCGGCCGCACCCGTCCGCCGAAACCAAGCACGTCCCACGACGTGTGGACATGGCCCAGGTCAGCTCCAGCGAGCTGGTGCGCCGGCCGCACTGATTGGAACCCGTCTCGCCGCGGGGACGATCCGGTGGCCACCACGACCGCGTGCGGCTCGAAGTCGGTGACGTAGTCAGGATCCACGAACGTCCGCAGCGCCAGCCTGACACCGAGGCGATTGACCTCCTCGGCCAACCAGCGGGTAATGGCGCCGTAGTCAGCCCGGTGAGGAGAAGTGGCGGCCATCGTAACTTGGCCGCCTAGTTTTGCCGTCATCTCGGCGAGGTTCACCTCGTGGCCCGCCACTGCCAGAGTGCGCGCCGCCTCGAGTCCGGCCGGCCCACCACCGACCACTAGGAACCGATTCCTGGCACCTCGCGTTCGGCCCACCTCGAACGACCGGACAGCCTCATTGCCCGCCGACGGGTTGACAACACAGCCGAGGCTAGCGCCGACACAGGCCTGGGTGGAGCCGATACACGGCCGGACCTGATCCGCCCGTCCCTCACGACTCTTATTCACCAGTTCCGGATCGGCGATGAGCGCCCGCACCATGGAGACCATGTCGGCCGCGCCCTCGGCGATCAGCCGGTCAGCGAACTCGAGCGTTAGGATCCGCCCTGTGACGATGGTGGGGACGTCGACCGCGCGGGCCACCCGGGCGGTCTTCGGCACTTCATAGCCGAGCGGATCATCCATCGGCGAGAGCATCTTATAGAAGCGGTAGTAGCTGCCGACTGATACGTTCAGGAAGTCGATATGCGGCTCAAGAAGCTTCGCGATCTCGATCGACTCATCGGTCCGAAGCCCACCCTCGTACTCTTCGTCGGCCACGATGCGCACGCCTACGGCGAACCCATCGCCTACCTCGGCGCGAATCGCCTGCAAAAGCTCGATGCAAAACCGAACGCGATTGTCGAGAGGGCCGCCGTACTCGTCTGTGCGCCGGTTGAGGCTGGCGTTGAAGAATTGCGCCGGTAGATATCCATGCGCCGCGTGGATCTCGCAACCGTCGAGGCCGGCCTCCTTGCACCGCTTGGCCGCTGCCGCGTAAGCACCCTTCGCCTCGTCAATCATTCCCTTGGTCATCGGGATCGGCACAATACCCCCGACGGGATTCGGCAGGTCGCTAGCCGACCAGCCGGACTTGCCCGTGGGAGTCCCGTACGCGTGGCCGCCGTGCCACAGCTGCTGGAAGACCCTCATGTCGTACCGGTGCGAGGCCTCGGCGATGCGGGCCAACTGCCAGACCGTCTCATCCCGCCAGAGCAGCAGGGCGCTCATGGCGATATTGTGGTGGACCGGCGAGGCCTCGAGGATGCTCATTCCTACGCCGCCTCGGGCCCGAGCCTCGTGATAAGCGACGAGCGGCGAGTCAGGATTCTCGGGGGTCGGGGGGGCCAGGGCGGTGCCGTGGGCCGTCCGGACGATTCGGTTCTTGATGGTGACGCCACCGACCTGAATGGGCTGAAATATGTGTTCGTACAAGGTGTTCCCTTCGCATGGGGTCTATTCCCGAGGCACTGAGGCGGCGCCCGGTCGAGTTCTGAGAAGTCAACTGCAGCAGTCTTTCCGGTCTTCCGATGCCGGGTACGGGACGGTTGCCGTCGGAGAGGCTTCGCGGCGGGTCATTTGTTGCTGCGGGCGCGCATCTGCTCCATCACGTTGGCCACGGCGAGACCGTCATCGAAGGAGGGGGAGAGCTGGACGCCAGAGCCGACCGCCTTGGCGACCTCGGCGAGCCATGGACCGAGGCCGGGCAGGTGGGGGTCGCCGGCTCCTAGGGAGAATAAAAAGGTTTCGGGTGCCTCTCGGGGCCGTCGGAGCAAGACGGTGCTGTCGTTGTGGATTTCAATGGCGCCGTCGCTGCCGAGCACATGTACCGTCTGTGGCAACGCGACGGGGGCGGAGTAGGCGGTATCGACACTGGCGGTACAGCCATTCTCCATCGTGAACCAGGCGGAGAAGGCGTCCTCGGCGGTGGAGCGATGCTCGACTCCCTGGGCGTCGGGCCTCGACCCCGTATCGGTGCGGAGGACGGCACTGCACGTCGCCACTTCGCTGTCGAGAAGCCATCGCAGCGTGTCGATGCAGTGCGATCCCCATGCGCCGATCCAGCCACCGGCCAACTCCCGGTCGAACAGCCATCGATGCAGCTGGGGCCGCAGCCCATTGCCAACGAAGAGCCAGCTGACGTGCTGCGGTGTCCCGATGGCATCGTCCCTTACGAGGCTGCGAGCCTTGAGGCGGGCCGGGAAGCGTCGGAACTCGAAGTTCAGGAAGTTCAGGGCTTTGTCCTCGCGAGCCCGGTCCCGCATGGACCGTGCTTCTGCGGCATCGCGCCCGAACGGCTTGTCGCAGAGCACGGCGCAGCCGCGATCGAGAGCGGCCATGACGTGGGTGTGGTGTAGGAAAGGCGGGGAGTGCACCGACACCAAGTCAGCGCCCGCGGCGACGGCCCGTGACACCGCCTCGGCATCCCGCGGCGACACGACCTCGACAGCGCAGTCCGCGTCTCGGTACGCCCCGGCGACGACCCGGCCGCCGAAGCCTGTGCCGACGACTACTACGTTCATCGTTGCTCCTCCCACCCGGCAAGCCAAGCGTCAAGTGCGGCCCGGACCCGCTTCGCCGCTTCGCCGCTCGACAGCGAGCGCAACTCATCGTTGAATACTTCGACTTCGGCGGTCAGCGCCGGGTTATTATTGAGAGCGGCCATGGCGATGGCTCGCAGCGGCAGTTCCCCCTCTCCCGGAAGATCCCGGCCGGTCATGGGCAGGTAGGGGGCCCCCGAGGGCGGTGCGCTGCGATCGTCGAGCTGAAAGGCACCGATCGCCCCGGAGGGAAGGCTACGCAGGTCATCCACAGTGCCCCCCGAGCGGGCGAGATGCCACGGGTCGAGCAGCACGCCGCAGGTCGGCAGGTCGATGCCCTCAACGATCGCCATCGCGAACGACAGATCCGGGACCCCGCTATCGGGTACGAACTCAACCACGATGCGCAAACCCCGCGCCGCGGCGTCGCGGGTGATGGCCCCAACGGCGTCGGTCATCTCAGGCAGACCGGGTGGTTCGCCAGCGAAGCGCCAGTGACAGATGTTCACGATCGGCGCCTCGACCGCCTCGGCCGCTCGGAAACACGTGGCCGCCGAGGCCGGGACCCATCCGGATGCGCCGCCGGTGATGGCACCCGGAAGGTCCCCCCCAATGGCGTCAATTACCCGGATGACCACCCCAGCATCGTCGAGCCGCCGGCGTAGCGCCGCCGCGTCCAGCTTGTGCTCGAGCGCGCCGAGCACCATTTGTGGTCGTACGCTCAGCGTAGGGAATCCGTACGCGCCGGCCGCGTCGATCAGCTCCGGCAGGCTGGCGTTCTGCAGGGTTCCCCAACACAATCCGATCTCGGTGTGCGCCATCAGGCCTATCGGGTCATCGACACCATCGTCACGCTGGGCGCGAACCATCAGATCCCCTCCTCCAGGCTTCTGCCCTGAGTTTGGTCCTTCGCTGGTCACGCTTGGAAAGATGCCTTCGCATCAGACTCACAGCGGCTGGGGGTCACTGCGAATCCTCGTCACGAGCCCGTGCCCTTGGTAAACCCGGCGGACCATTGACCTGTGGCGGAGTTCGTGACGGCATAGATGATAGCCTCCGCGCGTCCCCGCCCCTCGGCCCATGGCTGGGCCGAGGGGCTTGCTGCGGTAATCCGAAAGAGCCGCGAGAACGTGTCCGCTCCAGTGACGCAAACGGTTGCGGACCCTTCTAGACGACGCGTCACAGGGGGACGTCCAGTAACTGGAAAGCTAGTGCCCGTCGCCTCGGTCAAGAGCGGCGATGGCCCCGACCGCCGAGTCCTCTCCGGAACTTCCTCCGCCGACCGGAATTCGCTCGGGTTCGCCGCCGACTGCGCAAGCGTTCCCGGCCGCCCAGCGCAGCGCCGCGTAGTAGTCCTCGAGAGGGCAGGGGAGCTGGTGTTCGGCGGCCAATCTCCCATGAGTTGGTTGAAGGTCCTATGGGCGGCCGGCGTGGGCATAGTCGACCTCGACTTTCCATATGTGCGCTTGGCCAGGCCGGAAGTCCCGCGTCGGATGCCCGGGAGATGTCAAGGTGAACAACGTCTTCCCGTTTTCGCCGCCAAGAGCGCAGGCATACGCCGGCTCCGGAGCCTCGATGACGTCTGTGATCCTGCCGCCTTGGAGGACACGCGCCACACCGTTGCCGTCGGCGAACCAGATGGCGCCTTCGCTATCGAGAGTGCACCCGTCTGTGGACCGCTCTCCTAGATCCGCCCAGACCCAAGAGGCGCCGAGGGAGCCATCTGCCTTGATAGGAAAGGCTGTGAAGCGACGACCGAGGGTTTCCCCCACGATCAACATGTCTCCCTCCGGGGTGATCACCGAGCCGTTCGGTACCAGAAGTCCCTCATCCGCCGCTTCGACTCGGCCGTCGGGGTGAACTATGGCGAGCGGCGCCTCACGAAGCTCTGCGCCCGCCAATAGGTCACTGCCGAGGTTGCCGACGTAGGCAGTGCCGTCCGCGGCTACGACCATGTCGTTGGCGTCGAAACCGGCGACACCTCCTAGATCCGCATGTAGGAGGAGACGCCCGTCGTGCTCTCTGCGGTAGAGCATTCGGCGACGCATCGATACAATGAGAAGCCGTCCGTCGGGCAACCATCCGAGCCCGCTCGGCCGATCGAGCAGTTCTGCTTCGATCCGCAGGTCCCCGTCGAGTCCGACGCTTGCCACGTGCTCCAGGATGAAGTCAGAGAACCACAACCGGCTATCGCGCCAGCGCGGGCTTTCCCCGAATCCCAGGCCGTCCAAGAACAAGTCCACTTTTCCTCCCGTTTAGGCCGAGGCCCGCGCTGAGGCCACAGGATGGGCGTCTTGAGCTGCCTTCCTAACCACGTTAGGAGGACGGCAAGATGAGATCTCATTCCTGTCCGTGATGCCGGACGCGAAAGCGGAAGAGAGTAGCGTCCTCCACTCTGCCTCCGCCCTTTCAGACCGATCGACGTACCGACCCGGAAGGCTCGATCTCGCCGCTCTTGATCCCCGATCCAGCAAATAGGTATGTCTTTGGGTGCGTCCCATCCGTTCGTAACCCCCCGCAGTGCCCTGAGTGTCAAGCCTTCTCTTCAGGCGAGCCGGTGTCAATACCAGCATCGAGCATACGCAGCTGACGAATCTCCGACTATGACACCGACTTGCCGGCGACGATTGTCCCGCAGAGCGGCTGCATGCCGTTGACAAGTGTGAAAGACGATCCGTCCCATCGGACCATCCAACCACAATTGTCGGCACCAGCGGTGCCATGGCCTCGCTGGTCCATGGCAAAGCCGATAGTGTGGGAGCCGTAGAGACCGGCAGCGTTGTAGCTTCGAATAGAAAGCATGGCGTCGATAAATTGCGCTTGGGTTGGGCGGCTGTTACCAGCCTTCTTCAGCCCTGCGACGAAGGAGTCCACCGAAATGTAGCCTTCGTAGGCGGCCTCGTCGATCCGGTTGCTTGGGATGCCGGCGTAGGTCATCAGCGCGTTGACCAGTCGCTGAGTGGCGGGTGTGTGTAACTCGACCGGCTCGAAGGGGAACGGGATGTAGCCGCCCTTGGCGAAGGCCTGAGTAGCGGCGCCCTCTGTCGGCAGGGTCCCGTATCCGGCGACCAAGATGGGAGCGACTAGGTGTGCCCCTGCGGTGCGCAGCCCGCTGATGAGGGCCAGGGACGTGCTCTGTACGGTTGAGGCCTCCAGGCTGTCCACGCCAGCGTTCTTCATGGCGATCACCTCAGGGCCCACGTTGGTGGATCCATAGGGAAGCTGAGAGTTCAGGTAGCCGACCTTGATGCCGGCGAGCTGCGCCGAGGCGGCGGCGGCCTTGGCGTTGAGAGAGGAGCTGGGTGATATGGAGTAGCCGATGGATGCGAAGTTCTTGGCTCCGAGCTTCTTCAGAATCAGACCGATCGTTGTCTCGACGTCGTGGAAGTTCGGAGAGCCGAACGAGGAGAACATGTTCCTGGCTGAAATCCAAGGTGTCCCTCCGTCGATGTCTGCACCGATGACTGGAATGCCCTTGGAAACCAGGTAGGGCTCGGCTGCGAAGCCCAATCCGGAGACGAGGTCAACGGCGAAGACGTGGTCCTGTTCGACCAGTCTCTGTGCCCCCGCTAGAGCGCCCGAGGGGGAGGAGGCAGTGTCGGCAACCACGTAGTTCAGGTGGTAGCCCTCAGCGTTGAACATGCCTACCGCTGCCTTGACGCCATTGACGGTCGTCTTTGCCGTATCCGATAGCGGCCCCGTCTGGTCTGTGAGTAAGCCAATCGTGTAGGTCGCTCCTGACGACGCCGGCGACGCGTGACCTGTCGATGGCGAGGTGGCGTTGCCTTGGTGAGTTGAACTGCTGCAGCTGGCCGCGACCATCACGAGAGCGCATGCTGCCAGGAACAACCGACTGGTACGAATTCGGGACAAAGGGTTATCTCCTCGATGATCGGACGGCCTATACGGCCCCGTCCGGCTTTGGCCGCACCACTGCTGGCCCATCCTTCATGCGGAACTGCTCCTCATCACACCGCGATCGGCCATGATCTTGCCCCGGACGGCCAATGCGGTCGTAGCCGTCCCAATGCTGCTGACTCCACGTCTATGCCTGGGTGTCATGCCTCCAGCCTCATGGGACCACCCCTCTGCCACGAGCGTGCGACCACCTCGTCCTCGTCTCCCCTTCCTGCGGACGTGCCGTGATGGTGCGTGGTCCGGCACGATGGTGCCGACCAGGCGCCTGCGCCGGGCCCCGGGAACTAAGTCTGGGAGCAAGGCGTCACCGGCCTCGCAGGTCTGGCAGGAGGACGCAACGCACGACAATTCATTGCACCGTCCCCGGTCCCGCGAATCCAGAGGGCGTGCGAGCCGTCGAATGCCATCGCCTGTCCGCAGGCGCTGCAGTCTGGTCGCAATGCGGGCCGGACGGCTGCTGCCGCTGCGTCGGCGGCCACCGTCAGCCGGCATCCTCGCTGGTCGCCCCCACCAGGTGACTCTCAGTCGATACCAGACGAGCACGCACCAGGTGCGCCGGTCGCTACGACCGCATGGATCCGTCTACGGAGGCCGTTGCCGCGACCACCCGCCTCATGGGGCACCCAGCCACGCGCTCGGCACCGGCATCGCATACCCGCCGCATCGAATATGCGACGCCGCCCTCGCCGATCACTTCGTCGGCAAGGTACGCCGAAGCCAGAGAAACCTGTCGCGAGTAGCTGGCCGGACGCAGGAAGGAGAAGATCGTCGTAGGCTCGACAACCGATGACATCCACTTGGCGTCCGGAAGGGACTTGACCGTGCCGATGGTGCGGATCGAACCCCTCGGCGCGACGTTCGAAGTGAACCCCGAGGAAACTGTAGCGGAGGCCGCATGGAGACTCGGCTACTCTTGGCCCACTCGCTGCTGGGGTCAGGCCGAGTGTATGGTTTGCCACACCAAGATCATCTCGGGCGAGGCCGAGGTCGAACCGGCAAGCGCCTACGAGCTGGAGCGGATGCGCGCACTCCTACCGATCCGGTGGAGGAATCCTTCGAGGCGCCTGGCCTGTCAGTTGAAAGTGACCGGACCGGGTGTCGTACTCGAGAAGTCTGGAGTCAGAGCCCCACGTTAGGAATGACAGTGAGCCTCTGCGAGGCCCGTCGACCATCAGTTTGAGGACCGATTCTTCGGTGCGCATGTCGACCCTCTCAAGGTTAGCCAGCCGCACATGCTGTATGCGTCGCTGCGCAGCAGCCCAAACATACTCACTTACTAAACCGGATCACCGGGCAAATGCGCAAAACCCCCGACTTCAAAATGCGGCGGGTCGGCGGCGATTGCATGAAGCAAGTGTTATCTCAAGCGGGCCGCCGTTCGATCACCTTGGCCAAGCGTCTGGAGCCCATACCCCGCAAGATAGTTTGACGGGAATGTCGAAGGGCGGATCGGCACGCACGTCCGTCTATGATGCCACTTGGGAACCAAATAAGGTTAAGCACGGAGGCGATGACTGTCTCGGCGGGCGGAGGCACCGGACCGATCTTCCAGACCCGAAGCTCACTAGATCGGAGTCCCCGCAGTATGAGAGATTGGGTCTGTTCGATCTGGCGGCTCCACGCAGTGCTGGAGATGTCGGCAGCCGGGGGTATCTCCCGAATCCATGAGTGCTGTATCTCAAATTCCGCGCCGAACAACTCCATGGAGTTGATATTAACCCATATCAATCCGTCGATTTGCTCAGTAACGCTAGATCCCGATGCCAATACGGCTTCGTATGCGGTAGACAAACGAGTATAGTACGTAGACATTATCGTTTGAAGAAGCGTCTCCTTCGAATCCACGATCCGATAGAGGACGCCCATGGATATGCCCGCCGCCTGAGCGATACCACGCATCGTTGCCGCCTCGTAGCCTTGACGAGCGAACTCAAACCGGGCCGCCGAGTAGAGCGTCGCAACCTTGTCCTCAGAAGAGCGACGGGCCTCGCTCCGCCACGCCTCCAGTGGTCCTTTGGCGGCACGTAGCGCATCGGACCGATCGAGGTTGGCATCGGCCGGATTGTTACTGGCCAATCCGCCAAGTAGGATATGGAGGAGCGTTGTTACGAGCTCGGGTACTAGAGTGGTTTGGCGCGTATTCGACACCCCGATGCGCCGCATAGTTGTGGAAATCTGTTGAGCTGACACCTGAGAGGAGACTGGTGAACGAATTAGCCCTGCATCGCGCCCACGACGCAGGATCTGTTCAATTGCTTGGTCGATCGCAGCAGGGCCGCCGTCTTGAGGCTCGCCGACCTGCAGCTCGCCAGCGGCGGACTCGTATATGGAGAGCCGAACGGCCGCTCGGTGGCGAATCGAGCATTCGGCTACAGCCATTGTCAGACCCAATAGGTCCTCGTAGATAGAGGCAGGCAGAGCATGCTGCCGTTGTTCCAATGCGGCACGACCGATCGCGTCAAGCTCGGAGTGATAGTGACGGACGAGCTCGCGAGCGATGGCCTCTTTGGAATCGAAATGATGGTAGAGGCTCCCCGGCAGGATACCCCCAGCCTCAGCGATTGCCTGAAGAGATGTTCCCGAATAGCCCGCCATAGCGAACCTCGCCGCTGCGAGATCGAGAATCTGGTCGCGCCGAACTTTAGTAAGGCGGCTACCGACGCCGGGCACTATCGGTGGGGACTCGTCTTCAATTGGGGAGGCATTGGGGCCCCTCATTCAGCTCCTGTCGGTATTGCCTGCATGTCCAGCGCTGTGCAGCTGATGGCGTCCGTTGCCTCTGCAGGCCCGCTGGCGGGTTCAGCATACCGGTCACATGGTCGTCGTCAATGCCACTTGCGGCGTGGGTTCAGGCCGTCCCGCCGCGAAGTTCACGGGTCGCGGTCGAGCAGGGGCCGATCGGCGCCGCCCTCGGAGGTCTAGCCAGTAGAGACCTGGCCAATGGCGATCTGGCTTCCGCACCGACAGCATTATCACCAGCGGTCGATATTGCAAGGGTGGTCGAGCCCGCCTCCCCCCGCTCAGTGCCCGTGCGCCACGTCCCGCGTTCCTTCACTCAGTGCAGGTCCCAGAGGGGGAGCCGGTCGCAGTCGTCTATTAGCTGAGCCGGATGACGCTGCCGTCGAGCTTCGGTGGGCGAACACCTCCTAGAGGCGCACAGTGCTGGCCTCGGTGGGGGGCGCGGGCCGGCCATGGCCACGCGACAGGTCGCCGCTACCGGGGTTCCTCGCAGCTGGCGACGCCGTTGCTTGGATGAGAACCAAATATTGGTTCGCATCCAGGCAGGCCCTTGACACCGACATCGACCACGGCTAAGCTCATGACCCGAGTGCTCTAGGCCTCTCATGGTGTTGGTTGCATCGGGGGCCAGTCATCAATGACGACTCGGCGTTCCTAGCCGGATCAAGCGCTGTATGAGTCATTCAAGCGCCGTAACAATGAAACCAAATATTAGCTCCGGGGGAGCTAGGGGGTGCAGGACCATGGTTGCGCAATGTGATGGCAGTGTCAGGGAGGGCTTACTACAATGACCGTTACCGACGCTGGTCGCGAGTTCGGTGCTGTAGCACCCGATCAGCTGGCTCTCGGCGCCAACGCTCCGCAAGATTGGGGCAAGGTCCCGTTTGCCATGACAGACACGAACTTTGTGCCGAAAGAGCGGTACGTTTCCAGGGAATTCTTCGAGTTGGAGAAGAAGCACCTGTGGCCGCATGCGTGGCAGATGGCGGCACGGCTGGAGGAGATTCCTCGGGCCGGCGATTTCGTAGAGTACGAGATCGTTGGGAACTCGATCCTGATCGTCCGGCAGCCCGATGGCTCCATCAAGGCGCTACACAATGCCTGCCGCCACCGGGCTACCCAGCTGGCCAAGGGAAGCGGTAGTTTTCCGGCCGGCGTGATTGCGTGTCCATTCCATGGCTGGCGGTGGAACCTGGACGGGTCGTCCTCCTTCGTGTTCGTGCAATCAGCCTTTCCGCCCGGCTGCATGACGCCGGACGACCTGCACCTGAGGGAGTGCCTGGTTGAGGTATGGGGCGGCATGGTCTGGATCAATCTCGACCGAGGCGCCCGACCTTTACACGACGCGCTCTGGCCTGTGGCTGAGCTCCTTGAGGGGGTGGGTGTCGGCGACATGCGGGTGAAGTGGTGGAAGCAGGTAGTCCTCGATGCCAATTGGAAGCTAGTCCAGGAAGCATTTTTGGAGGGCTACCATGTGATGCAAACCCATCCCCAGCTGCTTATGGGTGCTGACGTGGATATCGCTGCGTTGCAGGCATTAGGTACCGAGTATACGGCTTTCCGCAACGGGCACGCGCGGTTCCAAAGCGGAGTCGCGGAACAGACGCTCGAGTCAGATGCTTGGGATCCGGATTCGTTCATAGAGTTCAACCGGTTGCTGGCCGACGGCCAGGATGCGATGGCGATCGACCGCGACGTCAAGGTGTTCCAGGGGGTACGCCGGAAAGCAGAGTCGGGCAACTTCGCGTCTGTCGCCCTCAAAGCGCTGTACGACTACTCCAAGGGGGCCGGCATACCGATGGCGCCCTATTCATCCGAGAAGATGAGGCTCTGGGGCGGGGAGATTCTCATGTTTCCGAACTACTTTATGCTGCCGATGTACGGGAATAGCCTCGCTTACCGGATGCGGCCCTACGAGGATGATCCCGAGCGGTGCCTTTTCGACGTTTGGTCGCTGACAACGTATCCGGAAGGCGAGGAGCCGGAACGGGCGAAGCTGCTCGGCGTGTTCGACAAAGACGATGAAGACCACTGGGGCCTGATCCCGCGTCAAGACTTCAGCAACATCGAGCGCCAGCAGAGAGGGCTTCACTCAATGGGCTACGAGCACCACCGGCTCTCGCCGCTCTTCGAGAAAACGATTCTTAACCTCCACCAGGAGTTGGACCGGGTGATCGCAGCGAAGATGTGACCAGCTGAAGAAGGAGATAGCGGTTGCCCGGGACTGGGGATGTCACTAAGCGCGTCGCCGGCAGATCGCCGGCCCGATAATGGGGGATATGTGTCTAATTGGGATGAATCGTTTGACTTGGTGATCGTCGGCAGCGGCGGGGGTGGCCTGGTGGCAGGGTTGGCGGCAGCCGATGCCGGACTCCGGCCGGTCATCTTGGAGAAGCAGGGAATCGTGGGGGGCTCAACTGCAATGTCGGGCGGCATCATTTGGCTACCCAATAACCCGCTGATGAAGGCGGATGGCGTCGAGGACAGCTTCGAGGATGGCTTGGCCTACCTCGAGGCGGTGGTAGGGGACATCGGTCCAGCGTCCTCTCTCGAACGTCGTGAGATGTTCTTGTCCGCTGGGTCAGACATGATCCAGCTGCTGCTCGATAAGGGGTTACGCCTTGTTCGCTGCCCGGGATATAGCGACTACTATCCGAACCATAAAGGCGGCAACGCCGACGGCCGTTCTCTCGAAGGGGTACCCTTTGACCTGCGGGAGCTGGGTGAGTGGCACGACAAGCTTCCACCCGCGTTCTCGTCCTACTACGGGCTGGTCTTCAAGACGAATGAGATCCGCCTCCTCCCTTACTTCAACCGCGCGCCGGCGGCATTCGCCGTCGCAGCTCGGTCGTGGTTGCGCACCAAGCTGGCCAGGGCGCGCCATCAGGAGTTGGTGGCCAACGGGGCCTCTCTCGTTGGTCAGCTCCTCAAGGCGGTTCTTGCCAACCGGATCCCGCTGTGGCTCAACGCCACCTTCGACGACCTGGTAGTGGAGGAGGGAGCCGTGACGGGCGTGAGGATCATGCGCGACGGGTCACCTGTGTTTATCCAGGCTCGGAAGGGTGTGCTCCTGTCGGCCGGTGGATTCTCCCGCAGCGCCGAAATGCGCAGGGAGTACAGTGGTCATCAGCCTAATGAGGCCCAGTGGTCGCTCTCGAATCCGGGTGATACGGGCGAGGTGCTGTCGGCTGCGATGCGCCTGGGTGCCCGAGTGGACCTGATGGACGAGGCGATCTGGAACCCGAATCCGGCGCCGGAGTTCGGACTCTCCTCTATAGCGCTGGCTCGCTCGCGACCGGGAGCAATCCTGGTCAACCAGGCCGGGCTCAGGTTCTGCAACGAGGCGAACGACTATATAGAGGTAGGACGGGCCATGTACGCGAACGATGCTGTTCCTGCATGGCTTATCTTCGACGACGGCTACCGTCGGCGCTACAGGAACACCGCGAAGGATTACCTGCCGACTAAGTTTCCTCAAGAGTGGCTCGATCGGGGCCTTCTGAAGAAGGCGGACTCCCTTGGAAGCTTGGCCCAAGCGATCGGGGTGGACCCGGGGGCGTTGACCGCCACCGTGAAGCGATTCAACGACAAGGCAGCGCTGGGGTTAGACCCCGAGTTCGGGCGCGGGCAGTCAGCATTCAACCTCTGTTGGGGTGATCCCGGTTACAAGCCCAACGGGGCCCTGGGTCCACTCGACCGTGCTCCCTTCTACGCGACCAAGATCTTCCCCGGGGATGTGGGGACTTGTGGGGGAGCAGTGACCAACGAGTACGCGCAGGTGTTGAAGGAAGATTTCTCGCCCATACCTGGCCTCTACGCAACAGGCAACACGACCGCAACCCTGATGGGTCGCCGATACCCGGGCGCGGGCGCCAGCATCGCGAACACCACGGTGTTCGGTTATGTAGCTGCCCGGCACGCCGCCGGGATCCTAACGAAGAAGGGATCAAGTCGATAAATGAGCAGGCTCCGGGTTAGAAGGGGTACCAAGCTGGTTGCAGCCGCAACGGCGATCAGCGTGGCGGCGTTGACCGGTTGCTCCAGCGGCAGCAAGACAGCTGGCAGTTCGACCACATCCGCCGGCGCAGGTTCGGTCGCGACAGCAGGGGGTGGCAGCAGCAGTGGTGGTATCACCGCCTCCGATATTCAATGGGGCGCCAGCTTCCTCGGCCAGAAGGCAGGTGCGGCCAACCCGTCACTGTCCCCGGTTGCCTTCGGCTGGGTCAACGCGCAAGGAGGAACGCTGTCGTTCCCGGACAACACGTCAGCTATGCAGGCGGCGGTCGACTTTGTCAACAAGGACCTCGGAGGGATAGGGGGCCATCCGCTGGTGGCCCACTCGTGCTTCGGCGCCGTCGCGAGTGATTCGCTGAAATGTGGAGAGCAGATGGCCAACGACGGCGCGGTGAAGGCGGTCACCAGCTCCGAGTTCGAACTGGATGATCAGGCCTTCTTCAACGCGCTGGGTGGCAAGAAGCCGTACTTGGACGGGCAGCTGGTGTACCCGGTGGACTACACGACACCCAACGTATACTCCTACTATCAGAGCGTGGCTGACGCCTCGGCGCAGGCTATTGACGCAGCCCAGCAAGTGCTCCACGCTAAGCGACTGATCGTCATCAGGACCGATAATGCACCCGGGCTGGCCGCATTCCAGGGTCTTTCAGCCGAGGCGAAGCTTGCTGGCCTTAACACGGTCCAAGTCCCGGTACCGGAACCGGGTACCGACCCTCAATACACCGCTGCCCTTTCTGCGGTGAATCCGGGCCCGGGAGATGTTATCCTGCTTTACATCACAGCTATCGGTAGCACTTCTGTATATGACGCGATGAACTCGCTCAACCTCACAAAGATTCCGGTGTTGGGCGGCGGCCTTCAGCTGTTGCCCCCGATGCCCGGTCACCTGCAAGCTCTGGGCTTGAAGGACACCGTGTTTCCCACCGGTTGGTACTTTCAGGATGGTGGCTTCTCCGAGTTGAAGCCGACCTCCAACTCCAACGGGGAGAACGTCTATGACGCGACGATGCAGTCGTACTTCCCGAGCGCCAATGTTCATGGGGCGGCGCCGGTGGCGTGGGGTGACACCATGATGATGGCCAAGCTTCTGATTGGGGCAGGCGGTGCGGCTGCCACCTCGAATGCGCTCAGTCAAGAGATGAAGGCGTACACCGGGTTGGCTCCATTGAATGCCGGGAACACCAATTGCGGGGCCCTGCCATCCACGCCCAATGCCTGCTACTTCGGGGCGGGTCTGATGCAGCGGCTGAACGGGCAGTGGGTGTCGGTTGCGGACGGGTACAACGGCAAGGCGCTGGATCTACTTCCGGTCCTGCAGAAGATCTCGGGTTAGCCGATGATGCCGTTGGCTAGCGGTGCTAGTCGGCCCCCGGCCGGTCTAGGGCACCGGTGACCGCGCCCGCCAGATCTGGTCGGGGGGTGCCGGCGCTGGGGCGCGGTTGGATGCCGAAGCGAGGGCAGCTGCTCTGGGCGAGCGTGGTGGTCTTCTACGTGGCGCTGTACTTATCCAGCAGGCAGTCCGCTGATGCCCTGTTGTTCGGGATCGCGTCGGGAGCATTGGTCTCGGCCATTGCTCTCGGCGTGGTGCTGACTCACAAGGGATCCGGTGTGGTGAACTTCGCCAGCGGAGCGCTGGCTATGTACATCGCCTATGTGTACGCGGATCTCCGAAGCAGTGGTCGCATCTTCATCCCGCCGCTACCGAATCCGCTGGCTCTGGTTGAGGGCGTGGCTCACAAGGCGGGTGCTCACGGTCTCAAGTTGCCCCACTGGCCGACCGAGGTGTCGCTAGGGGGCGGTCACTGGGGGTTCCTGCCCGCTCTACTGTTCGCTCTGGCGGTGGCTGTACTCATCGGCCTCCTGTTGCACGTGCTCGTGTTTCGGCCCTTGCGAGGCGCGCCGCCGCTCGCGAAGGTGGTGGCGTCGGTAGGCCTGCTGGTCCTCACGCAGGGCATAGTGGTGGACCGGTTTGGCACTTCCCCGATCGCCTTGCGGGCGGTGTTGCCCAAGCGGGGTGTGACGTTGCCCCGGAGCTTGATCGTGCCCGAGGACCAGCTCCTGAGCGTCGCGATCGTGCTTGCACTGACCCTGGTCCTGTGGGCGGTGTACAAGTTCACGCAGTTCGGCATTGCGTCGCGGGCCAATGCCGACAACGAGAAGACCGTCGTGCTACTCGGTCACGCTCCGAACCGTCTCGCGGCCGCCAGTTGGGTCCTCTCCACTGTTCTTGTGGGGCTGATGGGAATCCTCGTCTCGACGGTGAACACCAGCGTGGACCCCAATACCGTCGTGTTGCTGATCGTCCCGGCGCTGGCCGCAGCGCTTATCGGTGGGTTCAGCTCGTTCGGGGTAACAGTGGCGGCTGGTATCGCCATTTCCATGGGTCAGGGCTTGATACAAAGATGGAGCCTCGACAGCTGGTTCCCGCACCTGAGGGGCACTCCGCTGCCAGGGATCCAACAGCTGGTGCCGGTGGTGGTCATTGTGGTCGTGCTATTCGCCAGGGGCTCCGCACTTCCGAGCCGGGCGACGGTATCAGCACTGCGGATGCCGTTCGCTCCAAAGCCAGGTTCGGCGAGAGCTATCAGCGTCAAGATGGCGGTGGTGGCCGCCATAGGCGTCGTCTTACTTTTGACCTTGCACCCTGATTGGCGCCTCGGGATCGCCAGCAGCGCCGTGTGGGCCGTACTGGCCATGTCGCTGATCGTGGTCACGGGCTTCGTCGGCCAGGTATCGCTCGCCCAGATGTCCTTCGCAGGCGCCGCCGGCTTCGCCCTGTCGAAGGTGACACTCCACCAGGGGCTGCCGTTCCCGCTGGGTCCGATCGTAGCCATACTGATCGCGACGATTCTTGGTGTGGCCGTCTCCGGGGTGGCGCTTCGGGTAAGGGGGGTGGATCTGGCGATCGTGACGTTCGCTCTGGCGGTGGCTGCAGAGAACATAATCTTCAACAATCCTAGCCTGGCCGGCAACAACTTTGGTGCGAATGTCCCGCCGCCGCGACTAGGTCCGGCGCATTTCGGGCCAAACGATTCGACAGGCTGGTCCCTGTTTGGATACCACGGAGACGGGAAGATACCAAACCCGTGGTTCGGGGTGTTCTGTATTATCGTTGCTCTGCTCGCAGCTGCGGTCGTTCTCAACTTTAGGCGGTCACATTCGGGGCGCCTGTCGTTGGCGGTGCGGTCGAACGAGCGGGCCACCGCCAGCGCAGGGGTCAGCGTTACCAGGGTAAAGATTGTCGCCTTCTCTATCGGAGCATTGTTGGCCGGCACCGGTGGGGTCCTGTCCGGATACTTGAACGGATCTGTCACGACTGACACGTTCAGCTCAACGGCGAGCCTTACACTTCTTGTCTACGCGTATTTGGGAGGTATCGCCAGCGTGGGGGGCGCCTTTACAACCGGGATTGTCTCTGCCGGGGGTCTGGCTGCAGTAGCGACTACCTCTTGGTTTCATCTGAACAACTCTTATTTAATCCTACTGGGGGGCGTCGGCGTTGTGATCACCGTAGTGCTGAATCCAGAGGGGATCGCTGGTGAGACGAGAAAGAATGTCAAGCGTCTGGGCAGGTACCTAGGGCGCGGTAGGGGAGCCTCTGGCGAGATCGGCTCGCGGCCGGCGAGTACCCCGGAGCCCACGGCCGTGCCCGCCCCTATGCATCGGTCAGCTGATGCGATGAGGGGGGAGGCGGAGCCTAGTGGCACCACTGCTTAGCGCTACCGCGATCGGGGTGCGATATGGCGGGGTTGTCGCACTACGGAACGTGTCGCTAAAGGTAGAGGCAGGGTCCATCGTGGGCCTCATCGGGCCGAACGGCGCCGGGAAGACCACCCTCCTCGACGCGATCACGGGGTTCGCCCGTTGTAGCGGGCGGATCGAGATGGACGGATCGGTGATCAGCGACACGGTGGCGCATCGGCGGGTCCACCGCGGCCTGTCCCGAACATTTCAGTCCCTGGAGCTTTTCGAGGATCTGACGGTCCGCGACAACCTGTTGGTGAGCGCGGATCCGGGTCGGTGGTGGAGCATTTTCGTCGATGTCATCCGGCCCGGTCGGCGGATCGCGGAAGACGCAGTCGACGAGGCGTTGGGACTGCTGGGCCTTGCCGAGTGCGCGGATTCCCTCCCTCCCACGCTGTCGCATGGACAGCGCAAGCTCGTCGGTGTCGCGCGCGCTATGGCCTCTCGACCGCGCGCTCTGCTTCTCGACGAGCCGGCGGCCGGACTCGACTCGGCAGAGAGCACGCTATTCGGGGAGGAGCTGAGGAGGTTGGTTGCGGCGCGGGACGTCGGCGTCCTGCTCGTGGACCACGATATGGGTCTGGTGCTCAACGTGTGTGACTACATCTATGTTCTGAATTTCGGTCAGGTCATCGCGGAGGGGACCCCGGCATCCATCCGCCAGGATACGGACGTCGTGGCCGCCTATCTGGGGGAGCAGGCAGAAGGACCAGACGCGGGTGCTATCGCCGCCGCACGGCGCGGCGACGCGACTGGCCGGCAGGTGGTCGTCACGCCGGCACTCGAACCGGTCGCCGGTCATCCCGCCAGCGCGCGTCGGCCCGGGCTCAACGAAGGGAGCCGAAAGCCCGCCCTGGTTGTGCAGCATCTGGTGACCGGTTACAGCGGGGTTCCCGTCGTGAGGGATGTCAGCTTGTCGGTCAGCCGTGGAGAGGTGGTCGCGCTGTTCGGGCCGAACGGCGCCGGAAAGACGACCACGCTGCTAACTATCTCCGGGCTGGTGGAGCCGATCAGTGGCAGCATCGAGATCGAGGGACAGGAATGTGCGGGGGTTGCGCCCCATGTCTTGGCTCGCCGAGGCCTGGCCCACGTGCCCGAAGACCGAGGGATCGTCCCTTCGTTGTCTGTTCGCGAGAACTTGGCGCTGGTACGCAAGCACAACCGCCGGCAGGTCCTCGGGGTGGTCACTAGCTATTTCCCGGCATTGGAGGGCCTGCTCGACCGACGGGCATCCACGCTGTCGGGTGGAGAGCAGCAAATGTTGGCCATCGCCCTCGCGCTCGCCACGTCACCGAAGGTGCTGATGGTCGACGAGATGAGCCTCGGCCTGGCGCCCGTGATAGTGGAAAGGCTCCTGCCGATCATGCGTGCCATCGCCAACGACACCGACACGGCGGTCTTGTTGGTCGAGCAGCACGTGCATCTGGCCCTCGAAATGTCTGACCGCACCTACGTGCTGAGTCACGGCGAGCTAGTGCTCGAAGGTCAGTCGGCCGACCTGAGCAGCAATCGTGAGCTGCTGGAAAGCAGCTACCTGGGCACGCGGGCCCTATAGGGCCCCGACGAGCAACCACACTTAGAGGAGAGCGTTATGACGACTTCAACCAAAGCCGCGCCACCTGGCGCCGAGGAGGTCGGAAGGGAGCTTTACACGAAGATGACCTTGGCCGCGGCCTGTGATGAGCGGCTCAGGCAAGGTATCGCCCGAGGAGAGTTCGCTGTCACGATCTGGCCATCACGTGGGCAAGAGGCAATCGCGGCTGGCTTGGGAGCGGCGTTGCGCAAGGACGACCGGCTAGTGACAACGTACCGGGGACTGCACGACATGATCTGTAAGGGCGTGCCGCTCAAGGAACTGATCGGCGAGGTGCTGGGGAGAACCGCGGGCGCCTCCCGGGGCAAGGGTGGGACGATGCACATCACCTGCCCCGAGGTGGGTGTCATGCTCACTACCGGGATCGTAGGCGCCGGAGTCCCGGTGGCCGTGGGCCTGGCCCTAGCAGCTCGCCAGGAGGGCAGTGACCGGGTGGCGGCGGTTTGCTTCGGTGACGGAGCCACCAATACCGGCTCCTTCCACGAAGGCATGAACCTGGCGTCGACTTGGCAACTGCCCGTCATATTCGTATGCCAGAACAATCTGTTTGCCGAGATGACCCCCATAGCGGAGACGATGCACATCGACAAGGTGGCAGATCGGGCCCTCGCCCATGCCATGCCCGGCTACCGTATCGACGGCAACGACCCCGAGGCGGTGTATCAAGCTGTATCGGAGGCTTCGGAACGCGGTCGTAGCGGAGGCGGACCCACCCTACTGGAGTGCGTGACGTTCCGGTTCAAGGGCCACTACATGGGTGACCCGCAGCGCTACATGCCCCCGGAGCAGCTATCCGCGGCAGAGGCAGCTGACCCCATCCCGAGATACCGTCACAGGCTGATCGGAGCGGGCGTCCTGACCGCCGACGAGGCGGTCGAGCTCGAACAGTGGTCTAGTCGCCTGGTGCAGGAGGCGATCGACGAGGTGCTGGCCTCCCCCGGGCCTGACCCCAGCGAGCTCGAAGTGGATTTCTTCGCTGACATGAAAGGCATACCGGCATGACCGTCACCGCCGATACCAGCACCATGACGATGGCGGGCGCCATCAACGAGGCCCTCGACGAAGCGCTGTCGGCGGACCCACGGGTGTTCCTGCTGGGCGAGGACCTGGCTGACCCGGCAGGGGGGGTCTCGGGCGTCACCTCTGGGCTGTCCACGAAACACGGACGAGAGCGAGTGCTGGACACGCCGATCTCGGAAGCGGCGATCGCCGGTGCGGCAATCGGCGCGGCCCTCGAAGGTCGGATCCCCGTCGCGGAGATCATGATTATGGATTTCATCACGATAGCCCTGGATCAGATCGTCAACATCGCCGCCAAAGCACGGTTCATGTCGTCAGGTCGCACCGGCTGCCCCATAACGGTCCGTACGGCCAGCTTCGGCGGCCTTGGCTCCGGGGCAACTCACTCACAATCGCTCGAGGCGTGGTTCATGCATGTCCCAGGCATCAAGGTCATCGTGCCAAGTACACCGGCCGATGCCAAGGGACTTCTCACGGCATGCATCTTCGATCCCGATCCGTGCCTCTTCCTCGAGACGGTGGCTCTCTATGGCGCTCGAGGCGAGGTTCCGTCGGGCACTCACGTGGTCGAGCTGGGCAAAGCGGACATCAAGCGCCCAGGCCGAGATGTCACCATTGTCTGCTACGGACGAGCGGTCATCGATGCGCTCCAGGCGGCGGACCAACTTGCCGGCGAAGGGATCGAAGCGGAGGTCGTGGACCTTAGGACCCTCGTCCCGCTGGACGTGGAGACGATCATGGAGTCGATCGGTCGGACCAGGCGGGCCGTGATGGCCCATTACGCGGTTGAGTACGCGGGCGCCGGCGCCGAGATAGCAGCGCAAATTAGTTCCAAGATGTTCGGGCGCCTAGATGCTCCTGTCCGAAGAGTCGGAGCCCGGTTCCGCCCTATCCCCTCCGCCAGAGAACTCGAGGCAGCTGTTTTCCCTAGCACAGAGCGCATAGCGGCTGCCGCACGCGAGACGGCCAGGTATTTCATATGAGCAAGGGTGTCTCCGTCAACATGCCCAAGCTGACGATGGCCGCTGTCGACGGCACGTTCCTCCAGTGGCTGGTTGCAGACGGCGAGAGGGTCGAGGAAAACCAGCCGCTCTACATGGTGGAGACCGAGAAGGTCGAAACCGAGGTGCCGTCCCCGGCCGCAGGGATTCTCCGTTACGGAGCAGCCGAGGAGCAAAAGATGTATCCCGTCGGAACGGAGCTCGCGGTCATAGAACCGGACGCGTAATGAGAGGATGGCCATGACTGATATTTCCACCCAGCTGCGCGAGTTGCTCGACCGCCAGGCGATACGAGACTGCATATACCGATATGCTCGGGGCATTGATCGCCACGATCCCGACCTGGTCGCGTCCTGCTACCACCCGGACGCGATCGACGACCACGGCTCCTATGTGGGACCTGGTCGCGGCCTGGCCGAAGATGCCATCGCTAACCATGCTGGCCTCCTTCGCACCCAGCATCACATCACGAACCAGGTGGTCGAGCTCGACGGTGACACGGCACACTCGGAGACCTATTACTTGGTGGTCCATCGGGCAAAGGTGGGAACGAGCGAGTTCTTCAGTGGCCGCTACGTCGATCGGTTCGAGCGGCGCGACGGAGAATGGCGTATAGCGGCGCGCGTCTGCCTGTTGGAAGCCGGCATTGACGTTCAGACAACTGACATGGAGCTCTTAGATCAGCTCTTCGCTCCTGGTAGCAAGGATAGCTCTGATATTTCGTATCAGCGACCGCTGCGTGTAGCGCGGACTACCGCTGGAGACCCTCACCTGACTCAGTAGGAAGGGGCTCCTATCAAGGTAGGGCATGGGATGATCTGAAGATTCGCCAAAGTTGGGGCGGGGACAGCCCGGTACAGGGTCAATCCCGGGATAGGATCGCTGCGCTGCGCCCGGCGGACACCAGCGCGTGCTGCGGGCTCAGAACCTGGTTGGCGGCGGTCCCTCGCAGTTGCCGGACGGCCTCCACGATGTTGTTCATCCCGTGGATATACGCCTCGCCGAGCAAACCTCCGTGAGGGTTCACCGGGATCGTGCCGGTGAGGCCGATGTGGCCTTCGGCGATGAAGTCCCTGGCCTCGCCCGGTCCGCAGAACCCGAACGCCTCAAGCTGGTAGAAGACGACCGGACTGCTGTTCTCGTAGATCAGGGCGACGTCCATGTCGGCGGGTCCGAGGCCGCTGCTGCGCCACATACGCTCGGCGGCGTTCTCCGCCTCGGCGAAGCGGGTTAGGTCGCCGGCGTAGTAGTTGAACGACATGTCGCCGTCGACGACGCTGCTCTGGGCGGCGGCTTCGATGGTCACCGACGGATGGCGGAGATCCCGGGCCCGGTCCGTCGACGTCACCACCAAGGCCACGCCTCCGTCGCTCTCCTGGCAGCAGTCGAGGAGCCGGAGGACGGGCTCGACGATCCAGCGAGAGTTCTGGTGGTCGTCGATGGTGATGGGGCGGTTGTAAAACCAGGCGTTCGGGTTCGTGGCCGCGTTGCGCCGTGCAATAACGGAGTACATGCCGAAGTCGGCGTTGGTCACTCCGTAGGCGTGCATGTAACGCTGGTACCAGAGGGCGTAGACCTGCGGGGGGGTGAGGAGGCCGTACGGTTCGTGCAGGTTGGTTCTGGCGGACGGCGGCCGCTGCATCGGCTGGCCAAACCGGTGGCCGGAGCGCTCGTTGAACGCTCGGTAGACGAGGACGGCGTCGGCGGCGCCGCTGGTGACCGCGGCTGCAGCCTGCTGCAGGGTGGCGGACGCGCCGGCGCCCCCGAAGGGGGTACGGGACGCCCAGCTCAGCTCGGGGATGCCCAAGCTGCGGATGAGCGCCAGCTCGTCGTTCGTGTCGAGGGTGAAGGTCACGGTGCCGTCGATGTCGGCGGCGGCCAGCCCGGCGTCGACGATCGCACGTCTCGAAGCCTCGCAGGCCAGATGTAGCTCGCTGCGTCCCGAGTCCTTCGAGAACTCCGTCTGCCCGATGCCGACTACAGCAGCCCGCCGATCGGTCACCTCGGCGCCGGCCGGTGCTCGGCCGGTCGGAACTGCGGGAGCCGGACCCCGGCGACGTCGACGAACACGACCTCGACGGGCATGTCGTTGGCGACGTCTGCGGCTCGGATGCCGGTCAGGTTTGACACCAGCCTGGGCCCTTCGTTCAACGCGATCAGGGCGGTGATGCGAGGATCGTCGTCGGGCTGGGTGGGATGTTGTGACACGATCCAAGTGTGAACGCGGCCTTGTCCGGACATCTGCTGGGTGGTCCACTCCAGAGATCCGCACTGCGGGCACATGGGAGACGGCGGGTGCTGGAGCCGCTCGCAGCGGGCGCATTGGTGCAGGAGCAGCCGACCGTCGTCGACACCCTCCCAGAACCAGCGGTCCTCCTCGACGATCACGGGCGGTTGGGCGCGCACCTCTCAGAGATTCCAGACCCGGGCCGCGTTGCCGTAGCAGACAAGGTCACGGTCCTCCTCGGCCACACCAGCGAAGATGCGTTCGACGGTCGACTGCGAGTTGGGCCAGCTCGACACCGGGTGCGGGTAGTCAGACGACCACATGACGTTGTGGATGCCCAGGCACTCCTTCGCTTGGCGGATGACGTTGGGCTCGTCGATGAAGGTGAGGAACACGTTGCGGTGGAAGTAGTCGCTTGGCGAGTGCACGAGGCTCGGGAACTCGTAGCCCTGGCGGGCGGCCATGTCGTCGACGGTGGTCAGCCACCAGGTGACCCACCCGATGCCGGGCTCGACGAAGACCACCTTCAGTCGGGGGTGGCGTTCGAATATGCCGGTGAGGAGCCACATCCCGAGGGCCTCAGCGGTCGACATGGGGACCATGGAGGTGAAAATGGCCCGCTGGGGTGTTGGGTCGCGCCGGGCTAGGTCCTCCATGCTCAGCTTGAGCCCGATATGGAGGCATACCGGGAGATCGGCGTCCTGGATGGCGTGCCACAGGGGGTCGTAGCGAGCGTCCCAGTAGTCCGGCAGGCCGAGCTCGGTGGGGAATACCGGCAGCTGCAGGGACTTGCACCCGTTGGAAGCCGCCCAGCGCACCTCGCCGACCGCGAGGTCGATGTCGTGGATCGGGATCTGGTAGGAGACGACGAGCCGGTCGGGGTCGACGGAGGCGAACTCGGCCAGCGCGGTGTTGAAGGCGCGTGTCGCTTCCGCCGCTCCGTCCTTGACCAGGTACAGGTAGCGAAAGGCGCTGACCTCGCAGTAGCTCGAGGAGGCCTCGACGCCGTCGGCGTCCATGTCCTCGAGCCGGCGGCGCGCGTCGGTGTGGCCGGCGCGGCCGAACGCCGGATGCCGCTCACTGCCGCCGAACCCCTTCGTCTCGGTGGACGGGAGGTCGAGCTGCTGGCGCCAGCGACGATTGATCTCGACGTTGTTACGACCTCGCAGCTCGGCCTCCACCTGGGCGACGGCCGCCTCGTAGCTTTCGTGGTGCCTGGGGTGGAGGTGGGCCTTGACCTTGTCCTGGCTCAGATCGACGTGGTCGTCGGAGGAGATGAGCCGCTGCGCATGGGTGGGGGACACCATCACCTCCGGGCCTGTGTCCTGGCTGGATCGTTCGCCCTCGCCTAGACATTAACCCGCGTCCGAGCGGGGTTGGTAGTACGTTTGCGTCGTGGCTGGGGTGCTGGAGGGTCTCACGGTCCTGGATCTGTCGTGGGGGATCTCGGGGCCGGTGGCGACGATGCTCCTGGCTGACCACGGTGCCCTGGTTACGCGGATCGAGCCGCCGTCGGGGGACCCTTTCCGCTCGTTCTCCGGATCGCGGGTGTGGGCCCGGGGGAAGCGCAGCGCGCAGCTCGACCTGGCCGATCCGGGCCAACGTGACACCTTCCTCGCACTGGCGTCGCAGGCGGATGTGGTGGTGGAAAGCTTCGCCCCCGGCACGACGGCGCTCCTCGGCGTCGACCACGAGACGCTCAGCGCCAGGAACGACCGGCTGATCTACTGCTCCATCACCGGATACGGCCCGGACGGGCGCCACGCCGACCGCCCGGGGTACGACATGCTGGTGGCGGCCCGCACCGGCCAGCAGTGGGAGCACCGAGGGGTACTCGGCGGGACCATCGAGAAGTTGGCGGGGGGCGAGGGAATGATGCCCGGGTTGGTGCCGCCTGATGAGCAGTGCTGGTCGGGCCCCGGCCGCGACGGGCCGCTGGCGTCGGGGGTGCCGTGGGCGAGCATGGCCACCGCCTACCTGGCCACCCTGGCGATCAGCGCAGCGGTGCGCGAGCGCGAGGTCAGCGGTCGCGGCCAGAAGGTGTCGACCTCACTGCTGCAGGGCGTCTTGGCCACCACCATCGCGCCGTGGCAACGCACCGAGCGGTACCGAAGCGAGAACTACCAGTCCTGGCTGATAGACCCCAGGGCCTCGAAGGCCATCTACCGGGCCGCCGACGGCCGCTGGGTGCACCAGTGGGTGATGCTCCCCACCTTCGTCCTCGGGGTCTCCCAGGGTGATCGCCTGGAGCTGCCAGGGCCCGACAGCCCGTGGCAGGTGGCCCAGCCTCGGGACATGCACCTGAGGATCGGCATGGCCGCAGAGAACATGGTCATCCTCCACGAGTTTGACTCGCAGCTGCGTTCCGCCATCGCCAAGTTCCCCTCCGAGGACTGGGCGCGCATGGCCGCCGACCTCGGTGTCCCGTTGCAGATCGTCCGGTCACCCGAAGACGCCTTGGTTGATCCGCTGCTGGTGGCTGACGGCTGCGTGGCCGAGGTCGACGACCCCGAGATGGGGGCGCTGCGCCAGGTCGGGCGGGTCTACAGCCTGTCGGCCTGCCCCTCCGATCCGCCTTCCCCGCGTGCAGTCCCCGGCACGCACACCGCAGCAGTGATCGCCGAGGCGGAAGCGATCGCCGAGGCGGTGTCCGCTGCGCCGGCGCGACCGCGGGCGCGGGCGCGTCAGGCGCCTCCTCTGGAGGGGATACGGGTTTTGGACGTCGGGCTCGCCGTCGCCGGGCCCTTCGGGACGCAACTCCTAGCCGACCTCGGCGCCGATGTCATCAAGGTCAACACCGTGGCCGACAGCTACTGGTTCGGCTCGCACCTGGCCATGGCGTGCAACCGCGGCAAGCGCAGCATCTCGATCGACCTGAAGGACCCCGATGGCTACGCCGCGCTGCAGCAGCTGGTCCGCAGCGCAGACGTGGTCCATCACAACATGCGCTACGACGCTGCCGAGCGGCTCGGGATCGACTACGAGACGTTGAAGGCCATCAAACCGGACCTGATCTACTGCCACACGCGCGGTTTCGAGCACGGCTCGCGCGACAACCTCCCCGGCAACGACCAGACCGGGGCGGCGCTAGCCGGCACCAGCTACCTGGACGGCGCCATCGACCACGGAGGCCGGGGCTTGTGGAGCGTGTGCTCCCTCGGGGACACCGGGTGCGGGTTTCTCTCCGCCATCGCCACCGTGCAGGCCATCTACCACCGCGACCGCACCGGCGCAGGCCAGTATGTCGACAGCTCTATCCTCTACGCCCACCTTCTCAACGCATCGATGTCGTGGGTCACGCCCGACGGGACACGGGTCGGCGATCGTCCCAGTCTCGACGCCTTGCACTACGGCTCGGGTCCGCTCAGCCGGCTCTACAGGACGAGCGACGGCTGGCTGTGCGTAGTGGTGGTGGCTTCGGAGCAGTGGCCGGCTCTGTGCCGCGTCGTCGAGCGGCCCGACCTTTCACTCGACCCGCGCTACCGCGACGCCGCCGCCCGCAAGGCGAACGCCGGGTCCTTGGCCGCCGAGCTGGAGCAGGTCTTCGCCGAGCGGTCCGCGGCCGAGTGGTTCAAGCTCCTCGACGCCGCCGGCGTGCCCTGCGAGGTTTCCGACCCCGACTTCGTGATGTCCTTGTTCGACGATCCCGAGCTTCGGGCGAGGGGATGGGTCACGTCCTACGAACACGCCGCCGTCGGCAAGATGGACGTCTTCGGGTTGCTCTTCGATCTGGACCGGACCCCTGGTGTGATCCAGGGGCCGGCCCCACTTGTCGGTGCTCACACCCGCCAGATCCTGCGCGAAGTCGGCTACACCGACGCCGACGTCGACCGCTTGTCGGTTCGAGGTGCCGTGCTCGACCGGATGTCTTGGGCGGCCGATGCCGGCGCCGGGTGAGCTTCACGCCGGCTACCTCCCCGCCTCAGTTCCTTCCTACAAGACCCGACAGCGCCGGTAGCCGCCCCGCCGAGGACTCGTGATCGAGAGATCGGGATGCGGATCCGGTGATCCACGTGATGCCGCCGGCGTCACTCCAACGTCGCGGCGGTGACCGACAACCTCGTTGACGTCGACGCCAACGGCGAGTTGTACAACATCCGCACCCGTACCTTGAGCGCCCCTGAGGGCAGCGGCGGGACCAACTACACCGACGGGGGCTGCGGGGTCAACGCCCTGCTCACCGGCCAGGATGGCAACGGGAACCAGGTCCTCCTAAGCGCCGTCGACGGGTCGGCGGGTCCGGTGCTCACCCCTGGGCCGGCGGCGATGGTCCAGACAGCAGACGGCTCGAGCCTCAACGTCAAGGGCGTCTTCCCTGAGACCTATCGGGCGTGCTGCCTTACGGTACGCCCGTCCAGCAGTCGCTGCCTGGTCTCCTCGCTGAGGCCGAGTTCGTCCAGGACCTCGAGCGTTTGCTCGCCCTCCATCGGAGCGTGGCGCTGGAAGGCGGTGAGGGGTTGGCTGACCGAGCGGAGGGGGGAG
>DAHYHI010000079.1:0-128780 GCA_027391075.1 Acidimicrobiaceae bacterium
CAAGGCTGTCCTCACAATCTGGTCGTGGAGGCGTGCTCGGCGACCGCCTTGGTCAAGGCGTTGACCTCTGCGAGCATCCAGGACTGGTAGTCGTAGCCTGGGGTGGGCATGGTCTCGTAGACGCCGACGATCGGGATTCCCTCCTTCTTTGCGAGGCTTTCGAAGGAGGCCGTGAGCGGGTCGGTCACCTGCTGGTTGTAGACGAACACTTTCAACTGGTGATCTCGCAAGAGGCTGTCCTCGAAGGTGACGTCCTCGGGGGAGGGGTCAGTGCCGTTCATGATGGCAGCCTGCAAGCTGAACGGAGTTCGGATGTCGCACCCGGCGGCTTGGAGCATGTAGTCGCCAACCGGCTCGGTAACCGCAACGGGCGTGGCTCCGTAGCGTGCCTTGAACGAGGCGAGCGCCTCGAGCCACGGGTCGAGGGACTTGTCGAACGATCCTACCTGCGCTTCGAAAAAGGCCCGATGGGCGGGTTCGAGATCCGACATGTCGGCTGCGACAGCCTTGGCGACAGCCGGCATTGTCGACGGGTCGTACCACAGGTGCGGGTTAGGTGTTGAGTCGGGGAGCCCAAGGAGGTCGGCGACGTCGACCACCTTTCGTTTGGGGTTTGGCGCTGCCGCCATGATCTTCTTAGCCCACGTGTCATAGCCGAGGCCGTTACGCACGACGAGGTCAGCCCCGGCGATCTCGGCAGCGACCGAGGTGCTGGCCTCAAAGGTATGGGGATCAGTGTTCGGGTTGGACTCTAAAGCAGCAACCGACACGTATGGACCCCCGATCTGGCTGATCACGTTCGCGTACTCGTTCTCGGCGCCAACAGCCTTGACGACGCCGTCCTTTGGGGCAGCGCTTGAGCCGGTCCCTCCGCAGGCGGCGAACCCGAGGGTTCCCGCGCACAGCGCTGCTATCGCTGCGAGCCCTCTCCTGTAGAGGCCTGTTCGTTCCATACGCATCTCCTTGAATGATGTGCAATCTACATATTGAGAGTAAGTATCATATACAGATCAGGACCCGTCAAGTTGGCTGGCGCCGGTGAAGTCTCGCTTGTGATACCCTACGTGGATGGCGAGTGAAACGGTAAGAGACCGCATACTTGCTGCTGGGGAGAGGATCACCCCTCAACGCGACCTGATTGCGGGCGTGCTCGAGACGGCTCCTCGGCCGCTTAGTGCTTCAGGTCTCTATGAGGCTGTGGCGCGCCTCGATCCGGGGATAGGCCGGGCGACGGTGTTTCGGACGGTAGCAGCGCTTGAGCGTGCAGGTATCGTCGAGCAGCTGTCGCTACCCGGTGAGCGCTCCGGTTACCTGCTTTGCGCCACCGTAGGCCATCACCATCACCTCGTCTGCCAGCGATGTGGCAAGGTGTCAGATCTGCCCGAGGAGACGGTCGGGCCCTTTTTCGCGACGATCGAGTCCGATCACGGCTTTAGCGTCGACCATGCGAGCTTCAGCGTCTACGGCACCTGCGCAGGGTGCTCGGCTCGACTTGTTTAAAGGTCCGTCGTAGGTCCTCGGTCAAGGTCGCCCGCGGGCCTGATACACCCGCTCGGCGAAAGCTTCCAGCATTTGAGTGCAGTCCTTCAGGCGCCGCTCGCCCTGAGACGCACCAGGAGTACCAAAAACGTCCTTGGCCCGCAGGTCCCGGTACCACCGGCGAAGCCGGTCGACGTTGTGCTCCTCTTCGTCGAGCTCGGCCAGCGTGAACTTCTGCTTGTCTATCTCGCTGGTCAACTCCGCCTCGGCTTTGTCGCACTCGGCGCAGAACTCGACCCACTCGGCCTCACGTTCAGCGGTGAAAAGCGCCTCCAGCGCTGCGAGGGTGTCCTCCGATGCGGACACGTCGAAGCACAGCGCTTGACCGCCCGAGCGCCTTACGAGGGACACGGCTCGCTCGATGCCCTCGTCGAAGCGGTCGCCGGCAGGGATCGCCCAAGTAGCGGACTGCAAGGCCACCGCCCCTACGCGGCGCAGCTCCCGCCATACCGCCACCGGATCGCGTGACTGGTCTCCGGTCAGCCGGTAGGTGAGGATACGCCAACTCATGTAACAGACGCTACATCCTCCCTGAGAGATGTCCGCTACCATTTTGGAGTCTACTGTTCACCCCTAGGCAACCTTCCGTTAACCGGGTTACAGCCGGAGAAAGCTCCTGTGGAACGTCTCGTCGCCACCGCATTTCCATCTCAGACCCCGCCGGAGGCCCTCACCGGAGTTCCCGTGCTGGCACCCAAAGGTCTTAACAACTCTGTCTACTTGGGCCTCAACCACCTCTCCCGACAGACACCTTGGGCCCACGGATTCATGCACGGCTACGCACTGTGGCTGGGGCCAGTACTTCTCGCCATCATTTTCGTAGTCGCCTACTGCGTGGCCTGGTGGCAGAGGTCCTCACACGCCACGACACTCTTAGCCTTGGGAGGCATCGGCACCGTCGCGGCGCTCGGCCTCAACCAGCTCGTCGGTCACGCCGCCAAAGAGCTGCGTCCTTACGTGTCCCATCCTCAAGCCCTCGTGCTGGTAGCAAAGTCGAACGACTATGCGTTCCCCTCCGACCACTCGGTCCTCGCCGGTGGTCTGACAGTATCGATCCTTCTTGCGCTTTACGTGGGTTCCAGTCTTCGACTCCACGCCAAAGGCGGCTTTGGTGGTGCGTCAGTGCCAACCAGGCGAGCGGTCCGAGCGCTGCGCGTCTTGGCGGCAACGAGCCTCGTTCTCGGCCTGTTCCTGTGCTTCGCGCGTGTGTACGTAGGGGCCCACTATCCAGGTGACGTGGTGGCGGGCTACCTGCTGGGGGCTGTAACAGTCGTCGCAGTAGGCCTCCTGCGTCCAGTCGCCTTCCTGGCCGTTGACGCCGTCGACGCAACGGTGGTCGGAAACCTGTTCCGTAGACCGCCAACTGAGCTTTCGCGGGTTCGCTCGACGAACTCCTGAACGGCTGAGAGGCTGGGGGTAATGCTGCTCGGTGGTATTCCTTGAGAATTATCTTCACCATCTTCCAGTTGATGGCGACGAAACGGTTTTCGGGGCCGGCTGGGAAGGGGCTCTTAAAGCCACTCGGCGAGAGGTCCTGCGCAGACGCGCCTCCATTCGGCCGGCCAGCGCCTGCGCAGCTTGGAGCGCTGTCTTCGTTCGGCGGCGATCAACAAGCCCGCCGCCACGCCCGCCGGCGGTGTCCGCTCCGCGGCATCTCGCAGCCAGGTTTCGGCGACCACACTGTCGTTGTAGTCGCCCAGAAAGCTCTGTATTTCGCCGAGTGCCACCGCGAGCGCACCAAGGTGGCGGTGCGCTAGAGGAGCTACGGCTTCGGTCGCATACCGAGCACGCTTGGCAAAGATGCGGACGCTATGCAGTTGGGAGTCCGACGGCTCGTTGCCGAGACGCTCCACCGCCGCGGCAAGGTCTCTAACGGATCGTCGCACGATCTGCTTCGCCATCTGGGAGGGGTCCGTGCCGGATAGCGTCTGGCTGGGGCGTAGCGGCGGGGAAGAGCACAGCTCTACCAGTACGTCGAGGATCTCCAGGTAGCGGGGGGATCTCAAGGCTTCGAGAAGGGCGTCCCGCGCGACGCCTCGCTGGGCGTCGAGCACGCCTAGGAGGGCAGGTCCCTGCCGGCTATCGTCCCCGCCGAGTGCCTTGACGTCACGGGACAGCCGGTCGGCGAGGACGTCAAGGTCGCGCGCTGCTCCCACCACGTCGCAGAGCCAGCCGATCTCGCGCCGGATTTGCGCGACCGCCGGTTTGTCGAGGATGGGTGCGAAGGTTCGCAGATCGGAGCGCAGCCGCCGTGTGCCGACGCGCAGCTGGTGGACGTCTTCCGGGCAGCCGCCCAGGCGCACGCCGGGGTCGTGACCGACAACTGCCAGCACCGAAAAGGCCAAGGCGTGCCCGATGACGTCGGCGACGCCAGGGCTGCGACCGAGCGCCGGTACGGCAACATCAGCTGGTATCGCCGCTTGCGGGCCGAGAGCTCGCATCAACTTTGGGGTAGGGGTCTCCGCTCGGCAGCCGGCCTCGACGAGCCTGTCGACCGCCGCGTCGAGTAGCCGGCGGGCTCGACGCCCGGTGACGTAGACCTCGACTTCGACCTCGCGGAACGTGGCGAGCTTGCGCCCAGTCGAGGTCGCCGACACGGTGTCATCCACCACTTCAGCCACGACCCGGCCGCGGGCGTCGAGGATCTCGACGGGGCGCCGGAGCGTGGACATCTCGCATACCGGCCCGAGGATCTGGCCCCGCGATATGGCAGTGACGAGGTCGACAGCCGAATCCGGGACCTGATCTGGCGGGCCTTCGAGGTCGATCTCGGTTCGACTCAAGGAGCTTCTCTGGCGCATGCGGGGTAGTTTTAAGGTCCAACCCGACCGGCCTTCCCCGCTTCGGTAGCGAAGGGTTGACCCCGAACGCGCTAAGCGAAGATCGGCTGTGTCGTAGTAGCGAGCGTCGAGGGTGACGACTGCGGCGGGTTTTGCTTCACAGCCTCTCAGTAATCCCGACAGCTCCGGCAGGACGAACCCGTCCGGCGCGAGCAGCTTCGCTTCGACCTCGACCGCCACCACAGGGCCGGGTTGAGCCACAATTTCAGTGTACGCCGAGAGCGACCGGTCGCGCGGCGTGACGGCTGAGGCGGCTATGCGGGCTCCGGGCGCGCGAGACTTCGGGATGTGAGAGCGCTGAGCGATGCCGAGATAGCCGAAGCGAACCTAGCCGGATGGACTCATACGAGCGGCGCTCTGAGGGTAAGTTTCGCCGTGCCCGACTACGAGACAGCAGCAAGGTTCATCACCGACGTCGCACACTTGGCTGAGACAGCCAACCACCACCCCGACCTGTCGCTGCGCTACGGAGTCTTAGACGTCGTGTTGCGCACTCACCACCGCGACCTCGGAGTGACCGACCTGGACGTCGACATGGCAGGGCAAATCGCCGTCTTGGCGGCTGCCCATCGTCTCGAAGTCCGCCGTCGGGAGGATTGCTAAGGTTCGAAGGTGCCCGGACTCGACGAGAGCTTCTTGGAGCTGCCGTTAAGCGGCGTTTGCGAAGCGGCGCTCGGTCGGGCCCGTCAGCTCGGCTGCGCCCACGCCGAGGTGCGGGTCGAGCGCATCAGGACTCAGTACGTCGCTGTCAGAGACGGGGCTTTGGAGACCTCGCTCGACGACACCGAGATCGGTATCGGAGTCCGGGTCTTCCACCAAGGCAGCGTCGGCTTCGCCGCCGCCGCTTCCGTGTCAGTCGAAGAGGCGGTTCGTCTCGCTGGGGAGGCCGTCGAGCTTGCTAAGGTCGTCTCCCTTGCACTCGGGGGGCCGGTGCAGCTTTCGCCTGAACCGGTCTGGGCTGACGCCGTGTGGGTGGCACCATACGAGAGCGACCCGACGCGGGTACCTCTCGCCGACAAAGTGGATCTTCTCGCGTCCTGGACGTCGGGGCTGATCTCTTCGCCCGGCGTCGACCACGCAACCGGATCGGTCACAGCCGTCTGCGAGGACAAATACTACGCCGACATGGCAGGCACCTCGACCCTTCAACGGAGGGTCCGCGTCCACCCCGTGGTGGAAGCAGTTTCCCTCGGCGGTCCCGGCGGCTTCGAGACCATGCGAACGGTCGCACCGCCGATGGCCAGAGGCTGGGAAGGACTGCTCGGAGCCGGCTGCGACATCGCCGGCGAGGTAGACGCGCTGCCCGAACTGCTACGCGAACGGCTAGCCGCTCCGTCCGTCGAACCGGGACGTTACAACCTGGTGGTGGACCCGACCAACCTGTGGCTGACAATCCACGAGTCGATCGGCCACGCCACCGAGCTCGACAGGGCCCTCGGGTACGAGGCGGCCTACGCCGGGACGTCGTTCGCTCGCCCGGAGATGGTCGGCGACCTTCGCTACGGGTCCGAGCTAATGAACGTGGTCGGTGACCGTACACGGCCCTACGGGTTGGCGACAGTCGGCTTCGACGACGAGGGCGTCGCAGCGCAGTCTTTCGACATTGTCCGCGACGGCGTCCTGGTCGGATTCCAACTGGACAGGCGAATAGCTGCAGCGGCAGGCCAGGAGCGCTCCAACGGCTGCGCCTTCGCGGACTCGCCTTTGCACGCGCCTCTCCAGCGCATGGCGAACGTGTCACTGCTCAGCGCCCCGGGCGGCCCGAGCACCGAGGAGCTTATCGACGGGTGCGGCGACGGCATCTACGTGGTAGGGGATAAGAGCTGGTCCATCGACATGCAAAGGCACAACTTCCAGTTCACCGGTCAGCGCTTCTACGCGATCCGCTCTGGACGCCTCGCCGGCCAGTTACGTGATGTCGCGTACCAGGCGACCACCACGGAGTTCTGGGGGTCCATGGACGGGGTCGGCGGGGAGGGGACCGTGGTGCTCGGCGGAGCGTTCAACTGCGGCAAGGGCCAGCCCGGGCAGGTCGCCCCGGTCGGCCATGCGTGTCCCTCGGCCAGGTTCTGTAACGTCAACGTGCTGAACGTCCGTCACGAGTCCGGCCGTTGAGCACCTCCCAAGAGCCAGCTGCGGCTGTCGCGCAGCGGATCCTCGAAGGCGCCGGCGGTGAAGCCTGCGTCTTGGTGGACGATATGAGCGAGGTGGACGTCCGCTTCGCCAACAATACGATCACCTCCGACGGCCGGCGAAGGCTCAGGCGGGTCAGCGTCGTTCGCTACGTGGACGTGCCCGGCGGACGCTCCGCGGGTTCGGCGTCCGCCACAGGCGACGTGGACGTCGAAGCGCTCCTCGGTGCAGCGGAACTAGACGCGCTAAGCGCCGCCCCTGCCGACGACGCCGCGGGGCTGCTCGACGGCGGCCAAGACGGCGACGCCTATCTTCCGGCGCCCGAGGTGGAGCCGTCGAGCCTTTCGGCGCTGTTAGGCGAGCTGGGAGACGTGCTGCGTCGCTCGGCGACCCAGCGTCGCGTTGCAGCGGGTTTCGTCGAGGGGAGCGTAGTGACGACGACGGTCGCGTCGACGGCGGGGACAATGCGCCGTCACGTGACTCCCACAGCAAAAGTTCAGCTGACGCTGCGTGACATTTCGACGGGCGCGTCCGTGTGGGCCGGAAGCGGAGCTGGCTCGATGGCAGGGCTTTCCCTAGCCGAGCTCGAAGCGTCGCTCGACGTCCGGCTCGGCTGGTCCACGCGCAGGATCGACCTCCCCGCAGGGCGCTACCGGACGATCCTGCCACCCGACGCCGTCGCCGACATGGTTCCACTCGCCGCTCAGGCCGCCAGCGGTCGCGATGCCATGGAGGGACACAACGTCTACTCGGCGTCGGGTTCGCAAACCAGGATCGGCCAGCGCCTCTTCGACGTGCCGTTCAACTTGCGCACTGACCCTGAAGAGCCGGGCTTGGAGGCGATCCCTTTCGTCGCCGCGAGAGCTTCGAGCGGGGACGTCTCAGTATTCGACAACGGTGCTCTGATAGGACGGCAGACTTTCGTCGAGGACGGCATCCTGAGACGGCTCTTGTGGAGCCGCGCTGGCGCTGCGAGAGCCGGAGCGCAGGCGACGTTCCCCGGCGACAACTTGATTTTGGAACTTCCCGGTTCGGCCTCCTCGACACGGGACCTGATCTCCGGTACCGACCGGGCGCTGCTAGTAACTTGCCTCTGGTACATCAGGGAGGTGGATCCCGCGACCCTTCTGCTCACCGGTTTGACACGAGACGGCGTGTATCTGGTGGAGGCGGGTGAGGTCGTAGCGGCTGTCAACAACTTCCGTTTCAACGAGAGCCCCCTCGACGTGCTGGCCCGGGTCAGCGCCACCGGCCGGACGGAGAGGGCGTTGTCGAGGGAGTGGAACGAGTGGTTCCCCCGCACCGCGATGCCCGGGCTCGTCGTCGAGGACTTCAACTTCTCGTCTGTGAGTCCTGCTACCTGAAAGCCCCGCGAATGCTGTCAGGCTGCGAGCCAGGACAGGAGCATTCTCTCAAAACGCTGTCCGTCCCAGTCGTACACGGGATGGCGCGGCAGCAAGAGCCGGCTCGTAGCCGAGGTGAGCGGGTCGTCGATCGTGGTGGATGCCGATGAGAAGCCGGCCCGGCGTACCGACCTTGTAGCGGAGCGGTCGAAGGAGATTCTCGTCCCGAACGGATAGGCGAAGTCGCGCACTGCGACGCCGGTGACGTCCTCAAGGTCGGATTTGCTACCTTTTACTTCGAAGTCGAGTTCGTCGTCGCTCAGACCTGACAGCCACGAGTGAGTTCTCGTATGAGCTCCCAAGCTGAACAGGTCGCTTCGAGCCATGGCACGCAGCTCCTCCCGATTGAGCATCCTGCGCTCGACGCTAGGGACGTCACCTCCGAAGTGCTCCTCCAGGGCGGACATCGCCAGGGCTATTACCGAGGGGTGCATTGGCGTCAGCCGGTCGTGCGCAACGGCGAGGGCCGCATCCCGACTAGCGTCGTTTGGAGTGTCAACGCTGATAGCGCCAGCGGGGGTGTCCACGAAGAGCCGCTCAGAGCGAGGCTCGCCGAGACGGAACAGCTCTTCCAAGCGAAGGGGCCAAAGCGGCTTGTCGGATGCGATCGAACCCGTGGTCACGTACACCGTCGCGGGGACACCGGCTCGTTCGAGGATCGGTCCGCCGGCGTGGAGGTTGTCGGCGTAACCATCGTCGAAGGTCACGGCCACTCTGGCCCGTCTGGATACCCCCCCGCGTCTGACTACCTCGGCGAGCGGTGCTGGATCCGCGTGACGTCGAACCACGTCTAGGTGCTCGTCGAAGTGCTCGGGGGTGACGCAAAGCCGAAATGGGTCGTAGGGGTCCGTGGCGATCCTGTGGTATAGCAGTATGACAGTGCCGTCGGGACGAACGGCGCTGGGCGGGGCGGGCGGTGGTTGCAGAGACCCGGTGTCGCGGGGGGCCGTTGAAGCCTTGGCGGCCAGCATCGCGGCAGGGAGAACCCTGCGAAGGCGCGCTTCGATAGGCTCGGGTAGTCGTCTCAGATGGGGGATCAAGCGTCTCCTTGCGGTGCCCCAATGCCCTTCGCTCATCGACTGTGACCTTTCTCGCCGGCTTGCGCCGGTGAAGCACGCTCCGCAACCCTGTTGTGGACTTGAAGGGATTTCGACATCGAATCGGGCTGGCTTGAAACAAGGGCAGTTGAAGTCTGACGGGCCGGCTAGGAAGCGTAAAATCCGAAACGGATGTCAGCAAACTTCGATAGCTATGAATGCCCCACGGTGCCTAAGGTACATTCTGCTGTTCGCTATGGCTAGTCGACTCCGGATTCGATAGCCGCCTGGTCGAGCGCTTCTTCGCCCGCCACGGTGAGGGCCGGGTTGGCGGTGATCGACTCGGCTCCTCCGGGGGATATCTCACCGACGAGAGTGAGCTCTCCGGCGGGGAGGGTTCCAAGACCGGCGTACAGTTCGAGCTTCGCCCGTGTGTCCGCGATGTCGAGGTTCCGCATGGTGAGCTGACCGATGCGGTCTTCCGGTCCGAAGGCGGCGTCCTCCACGCGTTCCATGGAGAGCTTGTCGGGATGGTAGGAGAGTGACGGGCCCGAGGTGGTCACGATCGAGTAATCCTCGCCACGTCGAAGCCGCAGCGTAACCTCCCCGGTCACAGCGGCCGCCACCCACTTCTGCAGCGACTCCCTGATCATCATCGCCTGAGTGTCGAACCAGCGGCCCTCGTAGAGGAGCCTCCCCAGGCGCCGGCCGTCGTTGTGGTACGCGGCGACGGTGTCCTCGTTGTGAACGGCGTTCAAAAGGCGCTCGTAGGCGACGTGCAACAGAGCCATCCCAGGCGCCTCGTATACCCCTCTAGATTTGGCTTCGATGATCCGGTTCTCTATCTGGTCGGACATGCCGAGCCCGTGCCTGCCGCCGATGGAGTTGGCTTCGAGGAAAAGTTCCACCGGGTCCTCGAAGGTCCGGTCCCCGATAGCAACAGGCCGACCCTGCCGGAACGATACCGTCACGTCCTCGGTCGGTATGTCGACATTGGGATCCCAAAAAGCGACCCCCATGATCGGCTCGACAAGCTCCACGGAGGAGTCGAGGTGCTCCAACCTTTTTGCTTCGTGGGTAGCCCCGAGCAGGTTGGCGTCGGTCGAGTAAGCCTTCTCGGTACTGTCCCGGTAGGGAAGGCCGCGTTCGACGAGCCACTCGGACATCTCCTTGCGACCCCCAAGCTCGCCTACAAATTTCTTGTCCAGCCAGGGCTTGTAGATCCGCAGCTGCGGGTTCGCGAGAAGCCCGTAGCGGTAGAAGCGCTCGATGTCGTTTCCCTTGAACGTGGAGCCATCACCCCATATGAAAACCCCGTCGTCTTTCATCACGCGTACGAGCAGCGTTCCGGCTACGGCCCTCCCAAGCGGAGTCGTGTTGAAATAGGAGCGTCCGCCCGAGCGGATGTGGAACGCCCCGCAGGCGACAGCCGCCAGTCCCTCCTCTGCAAGCTGGCGACGGCAGTCGACGAGCCTTGCCTTCTCGGCGCCGTACTCGAGGGCTCGACCGGGGATGGAGTCGATATCGGGATCGTCGTATTGGCCCAGATTCGCGGTGTAGCAGTAGGGGACCGCCCCGTTGTGGCGGATCCAAGCCACGGCTACCGAGGTGTCGAGGCCACCGGAGAAGGCGATCCCCACCCGTTCGCCGACCGGAAGGGCGCTTAGAACTTTCGACATGACCCGCTACCTTACCGTCGGCGCGCACGGCCGACGCTCGACCTACGAGGTGGGCCGTGAGCCGATGTCATAGTGTCGGGGGATCCTGCGAAGCGTTTCATGGAGGCCGGCGAAGCCAAGTTGATCAAGTACCTCGGTTCTAAGAGGCTCCTCGTGCCGATCCTGGGAGAGCTCGTTCGGTCATCGGGTGCTGCGAGCGCCCTGGATCTATTCACCGGTACGACCCGGGTCGCCCAGGAGTTCAAGCGTCAAGGCGTGGCGGTGACAGCGGTCGACACGGCACGCTATTCGGAGGTTCTGGCCCGCTGCTACATCCAATGCGACGCCGATCGGGTGGACGTGCGAGGCCTCTCGGAGGCCGTCGGGTACCTCAACGCGCTGAAAGGCGCCCCCGGCTATTTCACCGAGACCTTCTGCGAGCGTTCCAGGTTCTTCCAGCCTTTCAACGGGGAGCGCATCGACGTCATCCGGGATCGTATCGACCGTGACTTCTCTGACAGTCCGATCAGGCCGATACTGCTCTGCTCTCTCATGGAAGCGGCCGACCGGGTCGACTCGACTACAGGACTGCAGATGGCGTATGTCAAAAAGTGGGCGCCGCGTTCGTTTAAGCCCCTCGAGTTGCGAGTCCCCGTGCTGTTGGCCGGTCCCGGCCGTGCGCTGCGAGCCGACGCGGCGACGGTCGCCGCCAGCCTCGACCCGGTGGACCTCGCCTACCTCGACCCCCCTTACAACCAGCACCGGTACTACACGAACTACCACATCTGGGAGACTCTCGTAGCCTGGGATTCGCCGGAGCACTACGGGACAGCCTGCAAGCGCGTCGACAGCCGCGACGACTCCACCAAGAGCGTTTTCAACCGAAAGCGTGAGATGCCCCAAGCCCTTCGCCGCCTCATCGCCGACGTCCGTGCGCGGGTCGTCGTCGTCTCCTACAACGACGAGTCGTGGGTAGCACCCGAGGACCTCGTCGACATGTGCACGGTGCGAGGTCACGTGGAGGTGCTCGCTTTCGACTCCAGGCGTTACGTGGGAGCGCAGATCGGCATCTACAACCCGAGCGGGGAAAAGGTCGGTCGGGTCTCGCATGTGAGGAACGTCGAGTACCTGGTCGTCTCCGGCCCGAAAAGCGTCGTGTCCCCTATGGTCGCTCTGGCGGCCTCACGACCTGGGTCGACGGTCAGGCCGGCCCGCCTCGACCGTCGACTAACGCGATCAGGGTGGTAGCGTTACTAAAGGTATGGACAGTTCATCGGGCAACCAACTCGTCGGCTCGATCGGCCATCTGAGTATGCGTATACCCGGCCCGGGCAGGCCGGGTGAGGTCCTCCTGAGCGTCCGAGGGGGATCCGAGCCGTTCATCGCCTACAGCGACGAGGCGGTTCCGGCTGGCTCACAGGTTCTGGTGGTCGCTTCGCGGCCCGGTCGGGTGGTCGACGTAACGGCCTTTGCGGGCTGAGAAGTCCGAAACGAGAGAGGAGCAGCGATGTTCGGTTGGCACGTTCCAAGGCCTGATCAGGCGCTTCTGATAAGCGGCGGCAAGCGGGGGTCGCTTCCGTTTCGTATCGTGACAGGGCACGGGGCTTTCGTAGTGCCGCTTCGCTCCAAGGTCAGCTACCTCACCTTGTCCATGCAAGAGGCGGAGGTGGCCGAAGAGTGCGTGACCAAGCAGGGGATAGCCGTGAACGTCAAGGCTGTCATCGCTTTCAAGGTCGGTAGCGACCCGGAGGGCATAGCCAACGCCGCTCAGCGATTCCTCGCCGCCGAGGAGAAGATGGGCGTCCTAACCGGGCGGATCTTCGCCGGGCATCTCCGATCCATCATCGGGTCGATGACCGTCGAAGAGATAATCCGCGAGCGTCAACGCCTCGCCGAGGAGGCTCTGGAAGCGTCCAAAGTGGAGATGTCGAAGATAGGCCTGGTGGTCGACGCCCTGCAGATCGAGAGCATCGACGATATGGGCTCCGGCTACATCAAAGCGCTCGCTGCCCCCCACGTCGCCCAGGTGCAGCGCGCGGCACGGGTCGCTCAAGCCCAAGCCGACCAGGCGTCGGCGGAGGCGGAGCAGATCTCGCGTCGTAACCAGGCGGAGTTCGAACGCCAGACGGCGGTGGCACGCGCTGGCTTCCAAGCCGAGGTGGACAGAGCCCAAGCCCAGGCGGCTCAGGCCGGTCCCCTCGCCCAGGCCCAGACAACCCAGGAAGTCCTAGAGGCCCAGACGGCCCTAGCGGAGCGCAACGCCGAGCTCCGCGAACGGGAGCTTATAGCTGAGGTCATAAGACCGGCCCAAGCCGAGGCGCAGCGGATCAAGCTTCTCGCCGAGGCTGAAGCGGAAAGGCTCCGCCGTCTCGGCGAGGCCGGAGCCGCCCACGACCGGGTCGCCTTGGATCAGCAGCTCATAGCGCAGCTCCCCGATATGCTCCGAGCGGCAGCCGACAGCCTCTCCCACGCCAACCTGACCGTGCTCAACGGGGCGGACGGAGTCGCCGAGGTCGTGGCTGGCTTGGCCACCCAGGGCCTGGCGCTGCTGGAGGCTGTCAAGCACACGCTGCCGCAAGGCACCGGGCAAAAAGCTGCTGAGCCGACCGAAGGCCCCGGCGCGCACGGTGGCGGGGAGGCGGCCGAGACCGCCGAGCTGGCCGGGACCGGCCCGCTCGCCCTGGCTGGAGCGTCACAGGACCGGGACCCGCTCCGTTCCGGGCCGGACCGCCACGTTCCCCAGGGGCACGCCGACAGTAGTCATATAGGCGGCGGATCGCCGAGAGGCTGGCCCACAAAGAGCCGATAGCCCCTAGCGTCCAACGCCAGGCCATGGCAGAGTCATCTAGAAGAAGCTGGTCTTACACCTCCGCGGCAGCGGCGCCACCGGCAAGGTCGAACGTGGATTGGAGCACATCGGAAAATGGACGACATCTCGACTACTGTCACTGGGACCTACCTGCTCGACCGGATTCATAGCAGGATTGGCTTCGTCGCCCGCCACGCCATGGTCACGAGACTGCGAGGTTCTTTCAACTCTTTCGACGGCGAGGGCTTTTTCGACGCCGACAACCCGATTAGGTCGCACCTGTCCCTTCGTATCGACTCGTCGAGCGTGGACACCCGCAACGCCGATCGCGACGCGCACGTGCGAAGCGCGGACTTCTTGGACTGCGACAACTACCCTGAGATCACATTCCGATCTACCTCCGTGTCAGGAGAAGGTGACGCCCGCTACAGGGTCAGAGGGGACCTGACAGTGAAAGGCGTGACCCGACCGGTGACCGTCGAGCTCGACTACACGGGGACCGTGGTCGACCAAGAAGGCCGTCAGCGGGTCGGCTTCGAAGGTCGCTCTACGCTTCGGCGAAGCGACTGGGGCGTCACCTGGAACGCCCCACTCGAAGCGGGGGGTCTGCTGGTAAGCGACAAGGTCGACTTGGAGTTCGACGTCTCCGCCATCTTGGAGGAGACCGCAGCGTCCTGACGATACGTGAGGAACCGTCGGGGATTCCAGCTTGGCATCCCCGGGTCAGCGCACCCCGGTGGCGAGAACGAGGACCTTGTCAGTCGCTGCCACTTCGCCGCTGCCTACGAGCTGCGCGAGACCGGCGAGCCCAGCAGCGCCGGTGGCGGAAGCGGCGAAGCCGGCTTTCGCTGCCAGCGTGTGCGCGTCGACGAGCTCCTGCTCGCCGGCTACGAGCGCTGATCCCCCGGTTTCGAGCATTCCCCTGACCACCGCCACCCAGTCGTAGGTCTCGTCGTCGATGATCCCCGACGCCACGCTGCGAGGCTCGTCCCACGGCCACATGTAGCGCGACCTGTGGCGGGCCGCCTCTTCGAGCAGGGCGGCCACTCCTTCGGCAGATGGGGAGGGCCCGGCCCGGTCCTTCAGCTTTGTGAACGCACGTGACAGCGGATGGGCCCCCAGAGGCTGAAGAGTATGAATCCTCGGCATGCCGGCAATCACACCGGCCTGCGCTGCGTAGGCGAACGCGTTGATACAGCTCGTGGCCAGCGCACCGCCACCCACTTGGACGACCACGTGATCAGGCACGGCACCGGCCGCCACAGCTTCGGATATGGCTTCGTAGCCGAGAGTGCGCCCTCCGTCTAGGCACAGGGCGTTCAGGTCTCCTTGGCAGGTGAAGGCGATATCACCGTCCCCGAGGCCTTCAAGCAGGCGACGGTAAGTCGGGTCGCCGGCCTCCCCGGCCCGACGCTCGCAAGCTATGACCACTGCGTCGAGGGCAGCGAGCCTCGCCATGACCTCGGCGTCGGCGTGGGTTGGCACGTACACCTTCAGTCTCCACCGGGCGGCGGCGGCGACCACCCCGGCCGCGACAGCAGCGTTGCCGCAGCTGGCGATCGCCAGGTCTGGTCTGCTTCTTCGGTCTGTTATACCGGCGTCTTCGCTTACCAGAAGGTGGACCATGATGCCCACAAGGTGACGGACCTTGTGGCTACCCGCCACGTTGGAGGTCTCGTCTTTAACCCATACACCTCCGCCGGGAGAGAAACCGTAGAAGTCGGAAATGTGGCTGCTGCGTGCCAGCGACGTCGCCCCCAGTGTTTTCCCGTCTAGGGCCTCGATCCTTTTGGTCAGGTCTGTGACGATATCCACATATCGCGCTTCAGTCATTCCAACTGCCAGCGACCGACGGTAGCAGTCGAGCAGTCCGCGGAACCTGACGAAGGGATTGTCGCCGTGTGACCGACCCTGCGGCCATGGCGGCCACTCGCTGCCGTTGGTACGCGGCGGCGGAGCCACGAGGACATGGTCCACGTCGCCTATAGCGAAATTCGGGCAGCGAAAAGGGTAGGCGCCGAGCCCGTCCACCACCGTCCCGCAGCCGCCGCAGGTCATCTCCACCGATCAGAACCTCAGCCTACGGTCACCCCGCTGCGGGCGTTGAACTCCCGGATCAGGTCGTCCCAGACAGGCAGCACCTGCCTGATGGACCGCCAGAAGTCTTGACTGCGACGCGCCTCGAACCTCTCGACGCTGACACCTTGCTGTTCCACCCAGGTGTAGTAGCCGAGGTTGAAGATCCTGGCCCGGTCGATCTGGCGGGTTTCGAGGGTGTCGTCGGTTCCAGCCCCGAAAAGATGGCGGCCCAGAGCCTCGGCGGCCTCGGCGCGACCGAAGCCGTCTGGGTAGTCTCGCGCTTCGATGCGCCTCAGCTCGCTTCGGTACAGGGCGGCGCCGTCGGTGGCGACGGTAACGATGACGTCGTCGGGGCCCAGACCCAGAAGTTTCGCCGTCTTGACGGCTGCTACGACGTTGCAGATGCTTGAAAGGCCGAAGTGCTCCAAGGCGGACAGGACTTCGTCGGCCACCCCGTGAACCTCAGAAAGGTGGTTGATGCCCTCCTTGGAGTTGAAAGCGACGGCCAGGCTATCAGTGGCCTTGTCGCTGACTCCGACGACGACGTCGGTGTTGTACACGTTGTGGATGAAAGGTATGTGCTTGTCCCCGATTCCTTGGATGTTGTGCTCGCCGAAACCGTTGTAGAGCATCGTCGGGCATTCCACGGCTTCTACCGCCACCACCTTCGAGCCGTAGCGTTCGGCTAGATAGTCGCCGGCTCCGAGAGTTCCCGCCGATCCCGTTGCGGACACGAACGCAGCAAGACGCGACCCTGGCCGCTGTGCGTGCAGGTGCTCGAACACGGCCCCCAGGGCGGTCCCCGTCACCTGGTAGTGGGCAAGGTGGTTGCCGAACTCGGAGAACTGATTGAAAATAACGTTGTCGGGGTCTCGGGCGAGTACGGCGCAGCGGTCGTAGATCTCCTTGACGTTGCTCTCGGTACCTGGCGTGGCGACTATGTCTTCTTTCGCCTGGACCCACGCTTCCAGCCAGTCGAAGCGTTCCTGGCTCATGCCTTCGGGTAGGACGGCCACGCCTCGCGAGCTCATCAGGCGTGACACGGCGATCCCGCCCCGGCAGTAGTTGCCAGTCGACGGCCACACGGCGCGGTCCGAGGTCGGGTCGAATCGCCCGGTGATGATCCTCGGGGCGAGGCAGCCGTAGGTGGCGAGAACCTTGTGAGCGCCGATCATCGGGAACCTGTCTCCGAGCATCACCACGATGGGTGATCCGACCCCGGTCAGCTCCGGGGGCAGCACGACGTGGCCGGGGACTGATACGACTTTGCGCCGTGACGCGTCGTTGCGCCAGTGGACACGGAACAAGTTGAGCGGGTGAGCGTCGTCAGGGCCCACGTCTCGCAGGGCTGCTGTGACTTCTGGGGCGATCCTGGCGGGGTCGGTGAGCTCCTCGAAGGTGGGAAGCAGGATGCCTAACTCCCCGAAGCGTTCAGCGCTGCGGCGGAGCACTTCCATGTCCCCGACTGTCGTTTCGAGACCCGGCCAGTCGGGCACCGACGCGACGGGTTCGCTCATCTGGCTGACCCGCCGGACGCGCTTAGGGCCATAGCGGCGTACATGGCTACCCCCGACGGCATCGCCGCCTCGTCGATTACGAAGCGGTTGGAGTGGTTTGGCGCCGGCTGGGCCACCCCGGAGGGCGAAGCGCCTAGGAAGGCCATGGAGCCACGAACCTGGCGTAGGACGTGAGACCAGTCCTCGGCGCCCATGACAGGGGTCGGCATTTCTACGACGCGCCCGGGACCCAGAAGCGCTCTGGCCACGTCGAGGGTGTGTCCGGCGTAACCGGCGTCGTTCACCGTGACAGGGTAGCTGTGCCCCTCTATCTGCATAGTCGCATGGCAGCCGTGGGCTGCGGCCGTGCCCGACAGCACGTTCGCCAAGGCTTCCAGCACCAGTGCCCGGGTATGGTCGGACACGGCCCTGACCGTGCCTCCGAGCACGACGGATTCGGGGATCACGTTAGTGGCTGTGCCGGCGTGGATCGTCGATACCGTGACGACCGCAGGGTCGAAAGCCGGAACCCTCCGCGTCACCATCGACTGGACTGCGGTGACCGCGTGACATGCAGCGGCGACCGGGTCGACTGCGTCGTGGGGCATCGAAGCATGACCCCCCTTGCCGGTCACGACGACGCGGAACTCGTCGGCCGAGGCCATGATCGTCCCGGGTTTGCAAGCCAGCAGTCCGCTTGGCAGCACCGAGGAAATGTGGATCGCGAACGCCTCGTCGAAGGCGCCGTAGCGTTCGAGGAGGCCGTCGTCGATCATCGCCTTCGCCCCGTCGTGTCCCTCCTCGCCAGGCTGGAACATGAGCACGACACGTCCTGCGAAATCCTTGCGGTGTCCGACAAGAAGTTTCGCTGCTCCCAAGAGCATGGCGGTGTGGGCGTCGTGACCGCAGGCGTGCATCCGAGAGCCGTGTTTCGAGGAGAACTCCAAGCCGGTGTCCTCGGGCATCTCCAATGCGTCCATGTCGGCGCGCAACAGAACGGTGGGTCCATCTGTTTCGCCTTCGACGACCGCTTCGAGGGAACTGCAACCCTTCCCGGCTCGGCTTTCTATGCCGAGCGTTCTTAGCGTCTCGGCGACGAGCTCCTGGGTCCGCGGAAGGTCGAGTCCGATCTCCGGTTCGGCGTGGATCGCTCGGCGAATCCGAACCGTCTCGTCGGAGAAACTTCGCGCTTCGCTTAGAAGGCCCAGGTCTGTCATCTGAGATGTCATCCGGTCGGCGTAAGGCGATGAGGGTTCGGTCACCCTTCGAGCCTAGCGAACGCCTTGGTTAAGGTGGAGGCCAGCGCTTCGCACCCGCCGGGTACCTCGCAGGCCCTGTAGGTCGGCTGCCCGTCAGGAGCGACGTCGGGGCCTTGCCGGGGCGACCATCCTTCCTTCGCACCAAAAGTGCAGTAAGGCAGGGGGCATCGGCCGTGCGATCAGGAATCCCTGGAGAGCGTCCGTGCCGATCTCCCGTAGTGCTTCGAGCTGCTCGGGAGTCTCCACCCCCTCGGACACGGTGGTCATATCGAGGCTTCGGGCGAGGTCGCTTATCAACCGAACCAGACAGGCGGCGTCGCTGTCGGTAACGCCCGACACGAAGGAGCGGTCGATCTTGATCGTGTCCACCGGCAGGTGGCGTAGATGAGCGAGCGACGTGTAGCCGGTTCCGAAGTCGTCGACGGCCACTCCGAACCCGAGATCGTGGACCTCCCGTAGCTGTGACGCCACCGATTCGAGGTCGTTGAGTATCACCGTCTCGGTGATCTCCAAGGTGATCCGGTTCGGTGTCACCCCGGTGGCGTCGACAGCGGAGCGCAGGTCGCTTATGAGGCGTTTGCCCCGCAGGTGGCGGCCTGAGATGTTCACGGCGACGTTCAGCGAGCCGAGCACGGGATGGTCGTCCCATTGGCGCATCTGGCGCATCACCGCGCGCAGTACCCAGTTGTCCAAGTCGACTATAAGGTCGCTCGCCTCTGCGAGAGGTATGAACTCTCCCGGTGACATCGGCCCGTGATCAGCCCGCTGCCAGCGGATCAAAGCTTCGAGGCCGCAGAGCTCCATGTGAGTGCTGACAAGGGGTTGGTAAAACAGCGTGAGGCCGCTGGCGTCTCCGGCTAACTCGTCGCGGAGGTCGCGCTCCACGCCGTCGCTAATGGCCAGACGTTGCTGCACTTGTTCGTCGAACACTCCTATCGACGAGCCGCCGCGCTGCTTGGCCTGGTAGAGCGCAAGGTCGGCGCGGGCCAGCAGGTCGAGAGCGCCGACACCGGCGCCTGCGCTCAGGGCTATACCCACACACGTGCCGACTTCGAGGTTGAGCGCTTCCCACTTCACTGGCTCGGAGAGGCAGGCTACGAAACGCAGGGCCAGGTACTCCGCCTCGCGAAGTGAGGAGATCCCGTCGGCTACGACTACGAACTCGTCGCCGCCTATTCGAGCGACCAAGTCGTGGCTTCGGGTCGTCGAAATCAGGCGTCGCCCTACCTGGCGTAGAACGTGATCTCCGCAGCGATGGCCGTGAAGGTCGTTGGCTCGCTTGAAGTTGTCAAGGTCCATGTAGAACACGGCGACAGCTCTCGGGTGCTCACCGGCGCGTTCGAGCAGGCGCTCAAGGTGGTCTACTAACGCGGAGCGGTTGGTCAGTCCCGTGAGCGCGTCGTGGGTGGCTTCGAAGGCGAGCCGTTCCTGCAGTTCGGTGCGTTCGCGCACGGAGTCGGCGAGGGCTCGGAAGGAGCCCTGAAGGGCGGCCCCTATACGCCCCGGCAGCGGAGAGTCGAGCAGCTCGTTGTCGAGGTCGCATCTCGACAACGCCTCGCTTTTAGCCTCGAGGAGGCGAAGGTTGGACATCAACGAGTTGAAGGCGTCCGCAACCAGGACGGTCTCGCGAGGCCCGACCGGTGCGAGGTACTCGACCTCAAGGCTCCCGCGCACGACCGCAAGAGCGGCACCAGCGAGGCGCTCCAGGGGATTCGAGATGCCCCGAGCGACGGTAACCGCACCGCCGAGCGCGAGCACGACAGCCAAGGCGACTACGGAAAGCCACAGCCAGAACCTGAAGGCGGCAGCCGCGGACAGTGCGCTTATGGCGTCAAGCGAGGACACGGCTGCTTTCGCCGACAGGCCTTGGAGTGTCGACCAGTAGCCGCCGGTGGAAGAAAGGCCTGCTGCGAACGATGCAGCGCTGAGAGAGCTTCCTCCACTTGCCGGCCCGCCCGGCTGCGCCAGCGAGGACACTCGGGTTACAAGGTCCCCGAAGACGCTGTAGGAACTGCTCGCAGTGAAGGCCTTCCAATTTGCCTCGAGCGCAGCCACCCCAGAGTTCGCCAGCGACTGGCCGGCCAAGTCGAACTCGCCTTGCGATCGCGCCAGCGCCAAAACCGCCGCCGGCCGCTGCGCCACCGGCGACGACCACGCTTCGCTCAACATCCTGAGCTGGCCGGTCGAAGTCTCGACCGCTCCGAGGACATCGACGGAAGCCAGCAGACTGAGCGCGGTCCTCTGTTCCGCAGGGACGCTCAAGATTAGATCGCCGGCGTTCAGGAGCAGCTGAGAGGCCCAGCTTTCTGCCGCCGCGAATGCCTCTCCAGACAGGCGGATCTCTCCGCCGAGGGTTGCCGATCCGTCGGCAAGTTGCGCTCTTTGCGTGTAGAGGGGGGCGGACACCTTCTGTGCCTCTGACAGCGGCATCGAGCTAAGCGCCATGTCCGTGGCCTGTTGGGCTGACGTCAGCTTCTTGGTGATGACACCGACGAGCTGAGCGGAGCTGTTCGAGGCGGGGCCCGGAGACCGCGCGAGTGTAACTTCGGCGAGTGAATAGGACTCCTCGGCCGCGACGTCGGCGTCGAGTTGCATCGACTGGCCGGCGGCTCTGACGGCGGCCTGCGCAGCCCTCGTCGTGTCCATCTGGCTATGCGCGGTGGCGACCACGGGTGCCGACAGGGCGACGAGTGCTGCCAGCGGAATTATCGCTATCAGAACGAGCCGGGTACGCACACCGGACCTCACTCCCAGGTGAGCCGTCGCCGCGAGGCGGTCACTCCGGCGGCGGCTGAACTCTGCGATCAGGCGCGCCACCGCAGATCGGTAGCCGCCTGGTGTAACTTCACGGCCGCCGGGGAATCCGATCATCGGGAGGCTTCGGGGCCGGACATCGCTGGCTCCCGCAGCAGCGGCCCGCTGTGGGAACCGCCGCCGCTCCTGCGGTTCGCCGGGCTGCGTTCCACGCGTCGGCGTGCGTAAAGATCCTGGTCGGAGCGGTCGATGAGGTTGGCGATGCTGTCGCTGTCACCTCGATGCGTGGAGGTTCCTGCGCTCGCCGACAACTTGTAGGGGCGCCCTCTGGTGGTGGCGTGGTCGGCGAGTCTCAAGCGCAGCGCTGCGCTCAGAGCGTCAGGGTCTGGTGTCGCAAGGCTAGTAAGGACGTACATCTCGTCCCCGCCTAGGCGGGCGAAGAGACTGCCGGCGGGAAACGCCGAGGCGATGACGGTGGCGACGTCGACGATAGCCTGGTCTCCGCTCTCGTGGCCGAGCGTATCGTTGATGGTTTTCAGCCCGTCGAGGTCTATGAAGACGCCCGTGGTGACCTGGCCTTGAATCTGGTTGCGTCTTATCAGCTCGGGTCCTGCGGCCAGCAGGCCGCGCCGGTTCAGCAGGCCCGTCAGGGGGTCGATGAAAGCCTGACGGCGCAGTTCCAACTCCATGCGTTGACGTTCGCTCAGGTCGACGACGTGTATCAGGTAAAACAGCGAGCTGTCGTCTTCTTCGATGACGCTCCCCGCGACGTGCACCGGTATCGCGCCTGACCCTCGGTGCTCGAGGGTCAGGTCGCACGAGTACACGTAGTCCGGGCGGCGCCGCAGGCTCGCAACCCAGCGCAGAGCGCTGCGACGGTCAGCGGAGGAGACCAAGTCGATGGCGGTCGTCCCAGCGGCGGGATCCTCGAAGCCAAGGAGGGTCTCGAACGCGCTGTTACAGGAGTGGATCTTGCCCGCCGGATCGACGATCAACATCCCGATCGGGGCCTGCTCGAAGGCGGTCCGGAAGCGCTTCTGGGAGCGCAGCAGTTCGCTCAGTTGATCCAGGCGGGGGTTCAGTCCGTCGTCGTAGGAATCGTCATAGGGGTCGGTGGAAGGCTCGGAGGACTTTCTGGTGTGCCCGACAGGGGTATCCCAAGCCTGAGCTAGGGCGTCCGGGCAGACCGATCCGAAGTGGACCGGGGCTACGTCGCGCAGGTACCTTGCGTGGCTGGGAGGGTTGGCTCCCAAGGTCCAAGGCGCTGCAGGGATCGGCTGGCCGGCCGCGACCTCTGCGAGGACGAGGCGGACTGCTTCGGGATGCCACCGCAAGCCGGACCCGTCGAGAAGCGCCCGGCGGGCCTGCTCGGCTCCGATCCCGTTGCGATAAGAGCGGTCGTGGACCATGGCGTCCCACGCATCACAGGCAGCCACCAAGAAAGCTTCGAAAGGCAAGCCGACGGAGGTCCAGGCAGCCGGACCGGTACCCGCCGGCGCTGTCCCGGCTGCGTCGAAGCGCTCGTGTTGGTAGCGCACGATCTCAGCCACGCCGGCGAGCACGGGTGAGCCTCGTAGGATCGCGGCGCCACTTTCGGCGCGCATGCTTGGCCCGGTAGCCTTGCGGGCTGGACCGAGCGTTGCGACAGGCGCAGAGCTCGTAGCCGGCGCGAGCGAAGCGATGTCGTGGAGGACGCCGGCGATCCCGGCGTCTCTTATGCGACGGGCGGGCAGCCCGGCCCGCTCGGCGACTCTGGTGGCAAGCTCTCCGACGCGCAGAGCGTGGTCGTGGGTGTAGGGCTCCCGATTGCATAGAACCTCGGCGAACTCTGCAACCTCGCGCGACGTGCAAACTTCCAGAGCGCTGAGAGGATCGTGGTTCAGTGCCACCCCAAGGACGGCGGTGACGACCGCCCCGTCTTTTGCCAGCGAGATCCCGGCGGTGGTCACGGCAGCGAAACCGATCAGCTCCAAGGTCCATTCAGCCCACCATGACGCCGATCCCACCGAGGCGTAGCCGGAGGCTAGGCGGATGGCCGCGATGCCAGCAATGGAGGTTGCCACCACCACGAAGCGCCGATCGCCGCTGGCCCCGTGCAGGCGCAGGAGCCGGGCGGCCAGAGCGGCGGCGCCGATCGCTCCGAAAGCTTCCTGCACGCCGGCGCCAACGGTGCCTCCCGCCGGCAGCCACGCCGGCTGGTAAATCCATGCGGCGGCGCTACCTGCGCCGAGCGTGACCAGGGTAAGCACAGACCAGCCCTTCCAGTGGCGCCCTAGGATCCGACCCGGTGTCGAGGCGCCGAGCAGCATGGGGGTCAAAAGCAGCGCAGCGGCCGGCAGGGCAGCCGCTTCGGCGCTGAACGACAGCGCCGTTCCTGTCTTAATGAACCCCGGCGTAGAGATGCTTTGAAGGACGCTGAGGGAGGCGAGGGCGCTCATGGCCGCCCCTACGAGGGCCAACTCCGCCAGCGCAGCGCGCCACGCGAAGACAAGCAGTGATATCGAAGCGAGCAGGCACACCGCCATGGCGACTGCGGGCACGGCGGCGATCACGGGCAACTCGCCGAAGCGGCCGTGCAGCGCAGCGCCGCGGGGAAGCGATATCACCGCTGTCGCAGCCGCCGCAACCAACGATACGTAGAACCTGTAGAAGCTCCGACCCACATCAGGCGCATCGGAGCCCCGTCGGGGCTACTTGAGCAGGGGGAAGTAGCCGAAGGCTGTATCGCCTGGGAGAGCCGGCAGCCCCAGTAGGGCCGTGGGATGTCTAGACGGCCTGGTTAGTCTCGGGGGCGGAGGAAGATTTGGTCTTCACCCGCCTTGCCGTACGCCCCAGGTGCCTCGACATGATGCCCCTGGCGGCGTCTACGTCGTGGGCTGTCACCGCTTCTACCAGAGCCCGGTGCTCGGCCACTCCGGGCCGGCCCATCCTCGGTGCGACCGCCTGGGCCTCCTCCAATGAGTGGCGCAGCGGAACTTGGAGAGACTCGACCAAGAAGCTGAGCGGGCGGTTGTGTGCCGCCACTGCGAAGCGGATGTGAAACTCTGTAGAGAACTTGACGTCGTGGTGACCGGCCGCTAGGGCGGCCTCAGCCCTGTCGCAGATGTCGTTTAGCTCTTCGATGTCCTTCGCTGTGGCTCGCTCGCAGACCAGTGGGACCAAGCCCATCTCTAGGACCATTCGGGCTTCGGTCACCTCGTCAGCGTGGAGGGCTGCCATCGAAAGCATGTCTGTGATGCCCTCGCCGATCTTGGCGCTGGTGGGCATTTTCACGAAAGCGCCCCCACGGGCACCGACTTTGGTGTCGATCATGCCGGCTCCCTCCAAGAGGCGCAGGGCGTCTCTCACGGTGACCCTGCTCACGCCGAACTGCTGGCAGAGGTCCCGCTCAGATGGAAGCCTGTCGCCGGGCCGTAGCTGACCTTCCCGGACCAGACCGCGAATTTGGTCTGCTATCAGTTCTGAAATGCGCCCCGATGCAACCGGTGTGAACAAGCTGACACTGGTTGCTAACTCCTCGGCGGAGCGACCGTCGACGTCGTCTGTGAGCTCCACGACCAAGAGCCTAGGCCACAGCCCACCCCGCCACCTAATGCGCCGAGTTCAACAGGCATATGGTATGATAATCGGACCAGCCCCTGGCTGGTGTGACCAAGGCGTGCCCACGACAGGGGCGGAGACTTCGAGGACTGGATGGCCGTGAAAGTAGTGGTGGACCTGGACAAGTGCCTCGGCTACGCGAACTGCGTGGCTGACGCACCAGAGGTGTTCGAAATACCGGAGGAGGCGCTGATCGTCAGGCTATTGCAAGACAGCCCCGGCGAAGAACTTCGCTCCGCTGTCGAAGCGGCAGCTCTTGACTGCCCAGCTCGCGCCATAACAATTCTCGGCTAGCTGGAGGACGCCGAGTGCGCCACTGCGCTCCAATCAACCGCTTTTCGAAAAGGGAGGACTGATGCTCACACACGCAAACAACGAGTTGCTCACCAGAACCGGGCCGGGGACGCCGATGGGCGACCTTTTCCGTCGGTACTGGATGCCGGCCCTGCTCGCCGAGGAGCTACCCGAGAACGACTGCCCCCCGGTGCGGGTCAAGATCCTCTCGGAGCGCCTGGTGGCTTTCCGGGACACCCAAGGGCGTTACGGGCTCATCGACGAGTTCTGCGCCCACAGGGGCGCCTCGCTGTGGTTCGGTCGTAACGAGGAGTCGGGACTGCGCTGCCCGTATCACGGCTTTAAGTTCGACGTGACCGGACAGTGCGTCGAGGTGCCCGCCGAGCCACCTGGGAGCACTTTCTGCGAGCGGGTCAAGATGACCGCGTACCCGCTCGTCAAGGTCGGCGACATCCTCTGGACCTATATGGGCCCGTCGGAGTCGACCCCCGACCTTCCCGAATACGAGTTTGCGACCGTCCCCCCGGAGCAGTCTTTCACTTCGAAGCGCTGGCAGGAGTGTAACTGGCTTCAGGCGTTGGAAGGCGGGATCGACTCCAGCCACGTTTCGTTCTTGCACTCCTCGGGCCTTCGTGACGACCCGCTGTTCAAAGGGTCGGTAGGCAACATCTACAACCTGAACGACCTGAGGCCGCACTTCGAGGTCGTCGACGTGGAAGGGGGCCTGCTCATCGGTGCGAGGCGCAACGCCGAGGAGGGAAACTTCTACTGGAGGGTGACGCCCTGGGTGCTCCCGAACTTCACGATGGTCCCACCCCGCGCCGATCACCCGGTGCACGGCCACTTCTGGGTACCGATCGACGACGAGAACTGCTGGGTCTACACGTTCGACTATCACCCGGCGCGACCACTGGCCGAGGCAGAGCTCGATGCGATGAAAGCCGGAAACGGCGTGCACAACGAGTACGTGCCGGGTACTTACCGGCCTCTCGCCAACAAGGACAACGACTACCTCATAGACCGCGAGGCCCAACGCCGGGGCGACACCTACTCGGGTGTGAAGGGTATAGCGATCCAAGACGGCTCCCTCCAAGAAAGCATGGGTCCCATCGTCGACCGCACCAAGGAGCGGCTTGTGGCCACCGACGTCGGTATCGTCAAAGCCCGTCACAAGCTTCGTCAGGCGGCACTCGCTCTCAAAGAGAACGGGACTGTCCCGCCTGGAGTCGAGACGGCCCACCAACGGGTGCGCTCGTTCGCCGCAGTAGCGCCCGTCGACGTCCCCCTCGAGGAGCTTGCCCCCGAAGCGACGACGGTACGGCCGGGGGTGGCCCACGTCTCGGTCTGAGCGGGTGGCAAACCGCCCTATCCTCGCCAACAGTTGCGCCATGGCGACGACGTCACGCGAGGCAGCTTTTCGGATACCGGCGCCGGTGGTCTGCGAACGATCTACCATCCTGGTCGCTTTGGACCCGCCGGCAGTTCCCGTGGCGTCGTCGTGTCGGTCGAAGCTCTCCGACCGCCTAGCGGTATTCGTAGCCGGTGGCGTGGGAGGTGAGCCGGCTGTCGTGTCCGACATGGACGGCAATCCCTTCGACGCGCACGAAGCGCTTAGCGGTGTGGATTTGGCCGTACTAGTGGCCTCCTTGGACGACTCGGCGCAAAGCGCAGCACTTCTCGGCAGGACAGCCGTCGAGGCTGGAGCGACAGTCGCAGGGATCGTGCTCGCCGGTATCGACAGCCCGCCCCGGGCTGTCCTGAGCGAGATGCGTCGTTACTGCCATATGGTGCTGGTGTCGTCAGGTCCCGACGATCTAAGCGAGGTACTCCTCGCTTTGAGAGCGTGATCCGCGTGGGACAGCCGTGACCAACGTGTCGGTCGGGGACCTGATCTCCGCCAAGCGAGATGGCCGCAAACTCGTCGGGGTTGTAGCGTGGGATTACCAGATGGCGCGCATCGCCGACCGCGTCGGCGTAGACATCGTGTCGGTCGGCGACTCCGTAGGGACGAACCTGTGGGGGCGGGCCAACCCTCTCGACATGACGCTCGACGAGATGATCGTCGTTTGCAGGGCCGTGCGATCCGGGGTGAAGCGGGCGATCTTGAGCTGTGATTTCCCCTACGGGCCACTCCAGGAAGGGCCCCGCGAGGCGGTCAGAGCAGCGTTGCGTCTCGTAAAAGAGGGTGGTGCTGATATGGTCAAGCTTGACGGTGCCGCTGACTTCACCGATGGGGTCGAAGCGGTCGTGCGCGCAGGTATACCCGTATTCGCACAGTTCGGCATCACTCCTCAAACGGCCCTACGCCACGGTGTCGCATATGCGAACGCAGCGGCACCGGACGCGATCGTGTCGACTGAGCTCGCCGACGAGATGCTCGCCCAGGCGAGAGCACTGCAGAGCGCGGGGGCGGCAGTGCTCGACTTCACCAACTCGGGCCCGACCGTGGGACCAGCCGTAGTGGCAGGGGTGTCTATACCGGTTATGGGTGGTTTCGGCGGCGGCCCATGGCTGGATGGCCGGGTAAGGATGGCCCATGCCGCGATTGGCTATTCCGCCGACGGCATAGACGAGCCACCGGACACATATGCCAACGTCGCCCGCATCGCATTCGAAGCGCTGAGCGAATACGCTGACGACGTCAGAGCGTCCAAGCAGATCCGCGGTCAGCGCCGCTGACAGCGTCGTTGCGCAGCATTGGGGTGGCAGGGTCTACAGGTCGTATCCGCGTTCTATCCGTTCGATCATCGCCAGTCGCTCGGCGTGACGACCTCCTTTGAACGTGGTCGACAGCCAGGTGTCGACCACGTTCCAGGCTTGCGCAGGCTCAAGTAGCTTCGAGCCGATGACGAGTACGTTGGCGTTGTTGTTTCCCCGGGAGATCTCGGCGGTGAGGGTGTTGTGACACCCGCCGGCGCGAATCCCTTTTACCTTGTTGCAGACGATCACCTCGCCTTGCCCGGTACCTCCGACGAAAATCCCGTACTGTGCTTTGGCGGAGGTGACGTGCCGGCACAGTTTTACGCAAAGGGGCGGGTAGTCCACCACAACTTCAGGGTCGTCAGTGCCTAGGTCGTCGACTGTAACGCCAGCGTCGCGGAGGCGGCTGACGATCAGGGCTTTCAGTTCCACGCCGTTGTGGTCGGCGGCTACAGCTACCGGGCCGGCGACTGCGAAGGTATGGTTATTAGACATTGACCTCGACGATAGCGTTCGGCGAAAGGAAACACATGAGCGAACCTCTGGTCCTGCGCACGGTTACACGAACTCAGGGTGCCAACCGTGCCTTGAAGGACGGCGACGTTAGAGTCCACGGCGCCGAGCTGCGCTTCGAGGAGGTTCCCGTCCTCGTGCAGGCTTTCAGGCGCATGGTGCGCAGCCTGGAGTTCGACGTCTGTGAGATGGCCGTCACCACATACCTGTGTGCGAAAGCCGCCGGCGTGGCCTTTAGCGCTATACCCGTGATGTTGGTAAGGGGCCTGCACCACGGCGCCACCCAGGTGGCCGTCGGAGCCGGCGTCTCTTCTCCAGCCGACTTGGACGGCACTCGTATTGGCGTAAACCGCGGGTACACGGTCACGACTGGAGTGTGGGGGAGGGGCATCCTAAAAGAGCACTACGGAGTAGATCTGGACAGCGTCACCTGGGTTCGCTCCGGTGACGAGCACGTAGCCGGCTACCAGCCCCCGGCGAACGTCGTGGATCTCGGCGCTGGGGAGAGCCTACAAGAGCGCCTCGTCGAAGGTGACCTGGCCGCAGTCGTGGGCGCCGACATCGACGACCCCAGGGTGACCAGCTTGATCCCCAATCCCGAGCGAGCAGCGATAGACCAGATCAGGGCCGGCGGCGTGTATCCCGTCAACCATCTCGTAGTGATCAAAGACGACGTCCTTAGAGCAAACCCCGGCGTCGCACCAGCTATCTTCGAAGCTTTCGTCGAGGCGAAGAAGCCTTACATGCAATATTTGGCTTCGTGCGAAGCTGACACACTCACTGGTTTGGATAGGACTAACCGACTGGTTTGGGACGCTACCGGTTCAGATCCGATACCCTACGGCGTGGAGGCCAACCGGACGGTGCTGGAAAAGCTGGTCTCCTACGCCGTGGACCAGAAGATACTGGCTAGCCGGGTCGATGTCGATGATATCTTCGAGCCTTCTACTTTGGGCTTGAGCGGCTAAGGCCCTGCCGGGCGCCTCCCGCCTCTCCAGCCCTCCTGGCCTTCAGCTTGCCGGGGTTGTGTTAGCAGACGTTGTGGTAGCAGGGGTGGCGAGGGCTTCTAAGCGGTCCTTGGCGGCCGACACCGGGACGCGTTCGGCGACGAGGCGCCGGCACTCCGCTAGACCGCGAGGCCAGTTGACCGTTGCTGCTCCGCTTAGGACTCCACGACCGTCGGCGTACAAGGCGGCGTAGCGCGGCGGCATCCTGTCGCGCTGTCCGACTACACAGTAAAGCTTGGAGTGCTCAGGCCATCCAACGAGCTGAAGCTTGAGGTCGTGCTGGTCGCTCCAAACGTAGTCGACAGGGTCGTAGCCGACCGGGTCTGCCGGTCGCAGGATGTTCGCGGCGACCGTTGCTGCTTGCTCGACGGCGTTGGTCCAGTGCTCTACCCTCCGGGGTTCCCCAAAGGGCGGTCGAGGCCATCTGGCAACGTCACCAGCGGCGTAGACGCCGTCAAGGCCGGTAACTCTCCCGAAGCGGTCGCACTCTATGCCCTGCCCGGTCTCGATGCCGGATCCGGCTAGCCACCCGTCGTTGGTGGTCGCGCCTATGCCTACCACTACCAAGTCGAAACGCAGGTGCGAGCCATCCGACAGCACAACATCCACGCCGCTGTCATCCTCTGTGAGTGCCTCCACCCCCACGCCGAAGCGGGTTGTAACACCGTGGCGGTGGTGGGCCTTCAAGAAATCGTGAGCGACATCGTCGCCTACCAGACGTGACATGGGTGATGCCAGAGGATCGATGACCGTCACCTCCGCTCCGCCTTTCGCTGCCGTGCCGGCCACTTCTGAGCCGATCAGACCACCGCCGACGACGCCAACCTTGGTGCTTTCAGCCAAGCCAGACCTTAGCCGGTCGCTGTCGGCCATGGTTCGCAACAGGTGGACGCGCTTGTCGCCTCCCCACGGTGACGGCCTAGCGGACGCGCCGGTCGCTACCACGCAAACGTCGTAGGGAAACTCGGCTCCGCTGGCATCGACGACGATCTTCTCGCTGGCGTGCAACTCCGTGGCCCGCGATCCGAGGCGCAGTTCGATGCGCAGATCGTCAACCTCGGTGGCGTCGAGGAGCGACACCCTGGAAGCGTCGAAGGCTCCCGCAAGATACTGCTTGGAGAGGGGAGGCTTGTCATAGGGGAGCACTTCCTCTGCGCTGGTCATGACGATCAGCCCGTCGAAGCCGAGCCGGCGCAGGTCGCGGGCGACCCTGACACCGGCTACTGAGGCCCCGACTATCAGTGCCTTGGCGTCACGGATCTCAGCCGTCACTTGTCTGACTGGCTGTCAGGGAGTCCTTGTAGGCGTCGAGTAGCCGCCGTGCATCTTCCATGCTCAACTGTACCGAGTGCTGTTCGATCTGGTGCAGGCGCATGGTACGGACCAGCCCGGTGTCTTGGATCGCCAGGTAGCGCGACGTGTCGGCCGGATCGAGGTTGAAGTGCTGGTGCCAAGCCCAGCGCGGCGGGGCGAAAAGGGTTCCCTCGGACCACTCCACGACCTGCTCGGGCTCACCTTCGTAGTTGATGACCGAGAAGCCGAATCCTTTGACTACGTACAGGTAAGCTTCGGTGGTATGGCGGTGGCGCTTAGAGGCCCCGCCTGGCTTTAGCTCGGCGATGTGCGCCGAGAGGACCTCGTAGTCGGCGAGGTCGAACCACTGGCCCCGGTTGTTGCGCCAAGGGCGCTCCGGAAGCTCCATCTTGCGCAGGTCGTCCCCGGAGGAGAGGCCGGTTATGGGTGGATGGTCCTTGTTGAACTGGTCTCTAGCCGTCAGCTCGGAATGGGCTTTTGCGGAGGGAGCTAGCACGCCCTTTGCGTATTCTCTGGCCATGGTGTCTCCAATCAGAAGTGAAAACCATATGGTATTACCTTTTGGGGTTGGTGGGCAAGCGACCGTCGGAAGTTTTCTGGGTGTCACTTTTCTGGCTGTTACTTTTCTGGGCGTCGAGCTTCCACTGCCAATCCTTCGACCGGGCGGCTGAGAGCACAGGAAGGCCCAGCACAGCCCCTGCGATCAACAAGGCGGCTGGCAAGGACGTCACGTCGAGGAGTGCAGCGGTACCGAGCGGCGATACGAACAGGGCGCCCGCGCGGAAGCTGCCAGCCACAGCCACGGCATCTCCGCGTCGGTCCATCTCGACAGATGTGGCGGCTGTTGCCGGGCCGAGAGTCTGGAGCATACCGGCGCCGACGCCGCTCAACGCGATGAACGCAGCTACGAGAACGGTCTGGTGGGCCGCGATCCCCGTGAGCGCCACGCCAGCTCCCGCTGCTAGGACGCCGGCGGCGAAAGTCGCGCGGGTGCGTCGCGAGCCGATCGCACCCATGCTGGCGGTGCCTACAAGACTTGCTCCGTTGGCGACCCCGACCATGATCCCGACCAGAGTCGAGGACTCCGATGCGGCTCTCAGCGCTACAGGTATGTACGAGCCGACAAGACCGCGCCACGCCCCTGCGGTCGTGCCCGCCCAGCAGCCGACCCTGACCCCGGGGCAAGACCAGACCTTCTGGCGAGGCCCGGAGCTGGGCGCGGCGAACACGTCGAGGCGCGACATCATTGTGGCTGCCATCACAGCGGAGATCAGCCCGAGGGCTGCTGCGACCCACAGCGCTGTGGCGAACGACCGAGATGAGAGCACCCCGGCTATTGGTGGTCCCGCTAGCAATCCGAAGCTGGACACGAAGTTGACCGTCGCGAGACGTCCGACAGCTTTGCGGCGGCTGCGGACCACGTGAGCTTGCGTTCCGGTCCAGAACATTCCCCGGGCCAGACCCTGTATCAGCTCGGCGATCACGAAGAGGACAACCTGGTGAGACCACACGAGGACCAAAGCCGACACCGCGATCGTGAGGCATGCCCCTGCCACGACGTTACGGTCGGTGAAATGCCGCATCGCTCTCGCCGAGCCGAGGCGTGACACCAGTTGCGTAACCGCCGACAAAGCGGTCAGCACGCCTATGAGAGGCCGCGAGTAGTGGGCGGCGAGCGCCAGCAGCGGGAGGGTGATCGTGAGCATGGCCAGAGCGGCCGAGTACACGAGTGACATGGCGGCTGTCGCCACCAAGTCCCTGTCGGAGCGCAGGACACTCGCCAAGGTGCGCAACGCTAAAGACGCAGGGCGGTCGCCAGCTTCGCGGCGATCTCCATCTGGCGGGTGCTACCACCGATGGCGGTGCCCACCCCTAGGTACTTCTCGATTACTGTCGGGTCGGTCGCTAGCTTGCGGCCAGTGCCTGACATCGTAAGGTGGCCCTGTTCTAGCAGGCAGCCTTCGTCGGCGTTTGCGAGAGCCATGCGACCGTTCTGCTCGACTAGGAGGATTCCTACGCCACGTTGGCGCAGGGAGCGCAGCGCGGCGAATATCTTGTCCACCACTTGGGGGGCAAGGCCGAGTGACGGTTCGTCTAGAAGCAGGTAGCGCGGCCCGGCCATGAGACCGCGGGCGATGGCGAGCATCTGCTGCTGGCCTCCCGACAGCGATCCGGCGTAGGAGCGCATCCGCGAGCCGAGCTCGGGGAACAGCTCCAGCATGTCCGCCAGTCTCGCTGCTACGTCGCCGCTACGGCGGATCGTGTGGGCGCCGAGGCGCAGATTCTCCTGCACCGTTAGGTTCGCGAACACCTGCCGTCCTTCGGGGACGTGGGAGATACCCGCCTGCACAACTTCGCGTTCCGAGCGGAACCTGACACGGTGGCCGTCTACGCTGACCGTGCCTGCGGTGGGCACGATGAGCCCTGACACGGCTCGCAGAAGCGTCGACTTGCCGGCTCCGTTAGCTCCGATGACCGCCACGATGCTCGCTGGTCGCACGCTGATCGATACGGAGTGCAATACCGGGGTGCGGTCGTAGCCCGCTTCGAGGGATTCTATCGTCAGCATGGCTATGCCGGTTGGGGTTGGCCGAAGTAGGCGTCGATCACGGCTGGGTTCGCTTGAACTGAGATGGGTGAGCCGCTGGCTATGACAGCACCCCGGTCCATTACGGTCACCTGGTCGGCGATGCCCATGACAAGCGCCATGTTGTGGTCGACTACGAGGATGGTGTGCCCCGAGTCCCTGACCGCCAAGAGGAGGGCTCCGAGAGCCATGGTTTCAGTGTCGTTCATGCCCGCACCCGGCTCGTCGAAAAGCAGCACGCGAGCTTTGGACATCAAGGCCCTTGCGATGTCGAGGTGCTTTTGGGCAGCGAGAGGAAGCACGTTGGCGGGTTGGGTGGCCCAGCGGTCCAGCTCCAAAGCCTCCATGATCGCCCGGGCGCGGGTGAGAATCTCTCCTTCCTCGCGCCGGGCTCTTTTCGCCCACAGCATCTGCTCGGCGTAGCCGGCCTTCTCGTAGCGGCAAGCTCCGACCAGTACGTTCTCCAGGACCGTCAAACCGCCGAAGACCCGGGAAGTCTGGAACGTGCGGAAAAGGCCCTTTCTGGCTATTGCGTTAGGCGCCAGACCGGTGATCGGTTCGCCTTCGAGCAGCACCTGGCCGCGGTCTGGATGGTAGAGGTTGGACACGAGGTTGAACAGGGTCGACTTGCCTGCTCCGTTCGGACCGATCACTGCGGTTATAGACCCTTCTGGCACTACGAGGCTGACGTCCGACACCGCAGTGAGGCCTCCGAAAGTCTTGGTGAGCTCCCGCATTTCGAGCACGGGGTGTGCGGCGGCGCTACCAGGACTTCCGACGGACGTGGCGACGCTGGGCGCCTTTAGTGGTGAGGGGTCCTGCTCTGACGCGCCTGGTGTCTCTGACGCGCCAGACAGTTCGGGGGAGGCGTCGCGCTGCGGTGGAGTGATTTCGCCAGAGGATCGGAGCCCTGTCAGCCGCCTGATAGCGCTACGGACGCCTAGGACAGCGCCGCCGAAGAGCCCAGAGGGCAGAAAGCGAAGGAAGAGCACCAGCAGCAGGCCGTCGGTCAGAGCCGAGTAGGTCTGCAGGCTCTGGGAGAACTGCGGGACGAACGTGAGGAGGGCGACGCCGATCAGCGGACCTGCCTGCGTCCCCGCTCCTCCGACCACGAGCATGGTTATCAACTCCAAGGAGGTGGCGGAGCCGACCATGTCGGGCGAGTAGTAATGGAAGTAGGTGGCGTAGAGCGTGCCAGCGACAGAGGCTATTACGGCGCTCAAGATGAACACGGCGATCTTCGTGGAGAACAGGTTGAGACCGAGGCTGCGTGCGCCGATCTCGTCGGCGTGCATCGACCTCAAGAGTCGACCTCGGTTCGAGCGGATCAAGTTCCCGGTGGACAGGAGCGCCACTCCGACGAGGCCCCATATCAGATAGTAGAAACGGTCGTTGCTGGCAAAGCTGAAACCGCCCACGCTGAAGCTCGGGATGCCCGCGAGGCCTGACGGGCCGCCGGTGACGGTCAGCCCACTTGCTATGGACTGTGTGAGGATCCCGAAGCTCAACGTTACTATCGCCAAATACATGCCCGTCACTCGAGTGCCGGCCAGGGCGAGCACGGCTGCGGTCAGAGCCGACGCAATCACTCCGGCGAGGAGTGCCAGCAGCGGAGGCCACCCGTGAGAGACGATCAGGATCGACGACGTGTAACCGCCGACCGCCATGAAACCGGCCTGCCCGAGACTGACCTGGCCGGCTACACCCGTAAGGAGCTCCAAGCCGACGATGGCTAGGCAAAAGATGCCGGTGATGTTGACGGCGTGCATGTTCCCGGAGTTTCCGAGAGCCACGGGTAGAACAGCCATTGCGGCGACTATGGCCAAGGTGGCGCCCAATGACGCTTTCTTGGCTAGGCGAGGTATCTCGGTGATCCGGCCGGCTTTGGTCTCGGCGACGTCGAGCCGGCCGCCTCTCGAACGCCCGAGAAGGCCCTGGGGCCTGAAGATGAGCATGGCGATTAGCAGCAGGAGGCTGATCGCTGTACCAAACAGCGACGAGATGTAGCCGGCCACGAGCGCTTCGACGACGCCGAAGGCTATCCCACCTACCGCTGCGCCGACGATAGTGCCAAGGCCTCCTAGGGTTACGGCTATCAGTCCCAGGTTGGTGTATGTCGCCATGGACGAGAAGTCGAGCGAGGTGAGGGGCATGATCACCGCTCCGGCGATGACGCCGAGGACGGAACTGGCGGCGAACGCGAAGAGGATCGTCCGGTCGACGCTGATACCCATCAGCCGTGCGGCGTTGCGCTGCTCTGCGACTGCTCGGAACGCGGAGCCTATCGACGTTCGTGTCAGGAACAGCCATACAGCAGTGACGACCGCTGCGGTCGTGGCCACCACCCAGATGTCCTGGGTGGCGATATAGACGCCTTTGACGTCGATGGGTTTGGTGCCACTGAAAGGTGAGAGGGTGTAGGGGTTGTTGCCCCAGATCAAAAGTGCAGCTCCCTGGAATGCCGTGAGCATTCCCCCCATGAGCATCAGCAGGTTCGTGTGGGAGATCTGGTGGACCGCAGGCCTTATGATCACCCACTCCACGATTCCCATGACTACGGTCATCACGGAGACGGAAGCGAGGAACGCAACTCCGAGCGGCAGGTGCACGTCCACTTTGAAGTCGTACATGACCAGGGCACCCATCGCAACGAACGCTCCCTGGGCGAGGTTAAGAACGCCGGTCACGTTGAAGACCAGGGAGAAGCCGACCGCCAGGAGGGCGTAAACAGACCCGGTGACCAGGCCTCCCACTACTATGTTCAAGAACTCGGTCACAGCTATCCTCCTGGCGTAGCGCCGGTCAGCTCGGCGCCTGCGCCGACAGCAAGGTGGCCGTCGCGCCAGGCGCCGAGCAGTGTCCTACGTAGGCTCTTAGCCGAGGGGGCTTCCGCCGGCGCCTGAGACGTCGGTGAACGAGCTTCCGTTCCAGGTGGTCATGTAGATGCTGTCCACGTGAACCCCGCGGTGGTCGCTGACGCTGGTGTTGTACGTGCCGTAGACGCCGGCCACTCCTTGGAGGTTCTCCATATAAGAGAGGATCTGTTTGGCGGTGGCGTTGACCCCGAGTTTGCGGAGGGCCCCTACGAGCAGTTGGCCTGGGTCCCACGCCAGACCCCACGGGTCCCCGCCATGTCCTCCGGCTGCGCTAACAGCGGTGTCGAAGGCGCTCACCGCGGCGCCGATCGACGCAGGCAGGGATGAAGGTGCCAGGTAGAGGGGGCCGGTGGGGAAGTACAGGTTCTGCGGAAGGATCGACGAGAACGACGTGAGCTCGGAATGGGCTGCGTTACCGGCGGTAGTAACGGTCGGGATCGAGTCCATGCCCAAAGACTGCATTGCCTTTAGGACGGTGCCGAGCGGAGTTCCCGTGGTCCAGATGACTATGGCTTGGGGGTTGGCGGCTTTTATGGCAGACATCTGGGTCGTGACGCTAACCGACGTCGGGTCGAAGGTTTGGTGGCTGACCAGCTTGAACGACGAGAAAGCGCTCGTGGCGAGCTGGGTGGACAGCTGCGTGTAACCGTCGGTGCCGCTAGCGTCGGTGGAGTTGATCACCGCTATGTTCGTCAGGCCTTTGGACTTGAGGAAGGTGAGGTAAGCCTCGGCATCGGCGGTAGTGGACAGCCCCGCGGAGAAGATCATGCTTCCCGCCTTGGGGTGTGTGCCAGGGGAGAGGTCGTAGATGAAAGGGCCGTTGGACGTAGCGAGGGCGTCGACCGCTTTGTCGGTGCCGACGATGCTTCCGTTCAAGATGAACGGCACGCCCTGGCTTACCCATGGGCTGGCCAGCTGAACTGCCGTAGCGGGGTTCGACTGGTTGTCCACGACGTCAACCTGCATCGGGTGGCCGTCGATACCGCCCGAAGCGTTCACCGAAGCGGCGAGGGCCTTGAGGGCCTTAGCTTCGCGACTGCCGAGAGCCGATGCAGCGCCGGTCTCGCCGACCACAGCGTGGAAGACGACCGGGGTGCCCGAAGGCGCCGAAGACCCACCCGAACCCGACGTGGTCGACGACCCCGCCCCCGACGTTGTCGTCGCCGAGCTGGTGGACTTGGTGGACGACCCGCAGCTGGCCGCGACGAGCGCTACCGACGCTCCAAGCGCAACCATCGCCCCCCGACGTGTGGCAGAGCGCTTTGTCCGGATTTTGTTCAACGTCTATTCCTCCCTCATGGTTCGTGGGCTTCGAGCGAGTCAACTCGCCCCTCGACTGAATGGACCAATGGTAGAATATTTCGCGGCGTTGCGCACGTCCGGACGCGCCCGCCATCCCGGCGGCGTGGTCGCGAGGTCATCGGCCCGCAGCGGGCGGCGACGAGGCGATTGCGGTCAGGGCCGGCTGATCCGGGCGACCTTCGCATTCGTCGCCTTTATGAGGTCCGCCGGTGAAACCTCAAGTTCGAGGCCGCGCTTCCCGGCGCTCACGTATACGGTGGCCCAGCTCAGGGAGGTCTCGTCTACGATCGTCGGCAGCTTGCGCTTTTGGCCGATTGGGCTCACCCCGCCTACCACGTAGCCGCTCGAACGTTCAGCTGCGGCACGCTCTGCCATACGGACGCTCTTAGCGTCGAGGGCGCTCGCCGCTCGACGCAAGTCGAGCTGGTGCGCTACGGGCACCACGGCGCAGGCGAGGCGGGTGTCCGCTTCGACGATCAGGGTTTTGAACACCCTTAGCGGGTCGACGTCCAAGGCCGCTACCACCTCGTCGCCGTAGGACTCGCAGTCCGGGTCGTGACGGTAGCTGTGAAGCTCGAACTGCAAGCCCGCTGTCGCCAGGGCACGCACTGCTGGGGTGGGGCCGTTAGGCATCCGTCGCAGGATCCGGATCGGCTGCGACAGAAGCGTCCTGGCCCCGGGCAGTGTCGGCGAGCGCGGCGGCGAAGGCTTCCAGGCGACTGGCTAGGTCGGTGTCGGCGAGCGCCAGGATCCTCGCCGCGAGAAGCCCGGCGTTGCGGGCGTTTCCTACTCCGACGGTTGCGACCGGCACACCCGCGGGCATCTGGACTATCGACAGGAGGGAGTCCATCCCGTCGAGGTAGCGCAACGGGACCGGTACCCCGATCACCGGCAGGCGTGTGACAGATGCGAGCATCCCTGGGAGGTGAGCCGCTCCTCCGGCCCCGGCGACTATCACCTGCACCCCCCGGTCGGCTGCGCCCTGACCGTAGGCGATCATGTCGGCGGGGGTCCTGTGCGCGGAGATCACTCTCAGCGCCGCGGGCACCTGAAGGTCCCTGAGAACCAACACGGCCGGTCTCATCACCTCCAGGTCCGAGGCGCTGCCCATCACGACTTCTACGGGGGCGGCTCCGGTTGGCCGCGGCGCACTTGACACCGCGGCCATATTACGGGGAACATCGCGGTCGTGGCGCAGGCGAAGCTCGAAGGTCGCTTCCAGGCCCCCGTAGTAGGAATGGTCGGCGCCGGCCAACTTGCCCGGATGACCCACCAGGCTGCTGTCGACCTGGGCGTCGAACTGGTCGTCCTGGCGAGGCGCAAGGACGATCCGGCGGTCTCCGCAGGAGCGCAGACTCTCTACGGTGAGCCCGACGATCCTGGCGCCTTGGCGGCACTGGCGCGGCGCTCGGACGTGGTGACCTTCGACCACGAAGGGGTACCCTACGAGCGGGTGGCAGCGCTCGAGGCTGCCGGCTGGAGAGTCGAGCCGGGCTCGGACGCCCAGCTGTTCGCCCAGGACAAACTGGTTGCCCGGGAGCGTTTCGCGGCTCAGGGACTCCCCGTGCCGTCCTTCGCCCCGGTAGGAGCCGGCGGGCACGACGATATCGTCACCTTCGGAGACCGCCACGGCTGGCCGGTGGTGGTCAAGGCCCGCAGCGGCGGCTACGACGGTCGGGCCGTGGTAGTCGTCGACGGCCCCGCCCAGTCGAAGGCGGCCGTCGCCACGCTGGGGACGACCGGCTTGCTCGTAGAGGAGCACGTGGACATAGCCGTCGAGGTGGCGCTGGTAGCGGCGCGCAGCCGCAACGGCGAATACGTGGCGTACCCGCTCGTGTCGACCCTGCAGGCTGAAGGCATTTGCACCGAGCTGGTCATGCCCGCCCAGATCAGCCCGGAGCTCTCCGATAGGGCCGGCGACCTGGCCAGGGCGGTCGCTGAGACTGTCGACGCAACCGGGATAATCGCCGTGGAGCTGTTCATCGACACGAGCGGCGACGTTTTGATCAACGAGATCGCTCTGCGACCTCACAACTCTGGCCACGCCACGATAGAAGCCTGCGTGACGTCTCAGTTCCACAACCACCTGAGAGCCGTCCTCGGGTGGCCGCTCGGGGATGCCTCGCTGGTCGCTCCGGCTGCGGCCATGGTGAACGTGTTGGGTCCCGACGACGGGAGCGACCCTCGCGGGAGGCTCGAGGAGGCTTTGTCGGTGCGCTCCGCAAGCGTCCACCTGTACTCCAAGGCGCCCTCTCCGGGCAGGAAACTGGGCCACGTCACAGCGCTAGGGGAGACACCCTCTCAAGCTTTGAGCGTTGCCCGACGCTGCGCTTCCGTACTCTCAGGCGGTTAGCCGCCGCGCCGGCATTGCGAAATCCTGCGCCGGCGCGCAAGTATGGGGATCGACACAGGGAGGTTCATGGTGACATCACAGTCGCTGCAAGTTCAGGCGTCCGCGGGCTCGGACAACGGGGATGGCGCCGGTGGCCCTGCCCGGCTGAGCATGGCGAAACCGCCGGTCTTCACCTCGGCGGACCAGGAGAGACGCCACCGCAAGGAGCGCCTCGCGGGAGCGCTGAGGATCTTCGGTCGTTTCGGCTTTTCAGAAGGCGTAGCGGGCCACATAACCGCACGGGACCCGGAGCTCACAGACCACTTCTGGGTGAACCCGTTCGGAATGAACTTCCGCCACGTCAAGGTTTCGGACCTTATCCTCGTCAACCACAGGGGCGAAGTCGTCGAAGGAAACCGGCCGGTCAACCGTGCTGCGTTCGTCATCCACTCCGCCGTGCACCAGGCGAGACCCGACGTGGTAGCCGCCGCCCACGCCCATTCGATCTACGGTAAGGCCTGGTCAGCCCTGGGTCGCCCGCTCGACCCGATAACCCAGGACGCCTGCGTTTTCTACACCGACCACGTCGTGGTTACCGAGGGCGGCGGAGCGATCGTGCTCGACGAGACCGCCGGCAAGGCCCTCGCCGCGGGTCTCGGTCCGCACAAGGCTGCGATACACCGCAACCACGGGTTGTTCACCGTCGGCCACTCCGTCGACGAGGCCGCCTGGTGGTTCGTCACCATGGAGCGCTCCTGCCAGGCCCAGATCCTCGCCGAGTCGGTCGGCAAGCCGCACCTCATCGATCCCGACGACGCTCGCTACACGTTCGAACGGACGGGCTTCCACGAGGCAGGTTGGTTCAGCTTCCAACCCCTGTGGGACGACATAGCACTGAGCGACCCTGACCTGTTCGACTAGTCGGCGACGAGAGGAGCCGGCACAAAAGTCGAAGTGACATTGGTCATAGGACTTTTAGGGTCCTTCGACCCTACGAAACCTAAGAGAATGCTTATAGGGTCAGGCTCATGCTCGCATCGGTGATCAACCTCGACAAACCCGCCTATTACTTCCACTGGGGTGTCGTCTACATCTCCCTCGCCAACTTCCTGGCGGTCGTGGCGATGCTGCTGATCTTCGTGTTGGCGCTGGTCTTACCCTTCGTGCACACCCGGAACAAGCTCAAGGCGCAGGCCGGCGCTCAGCCGGTCGCCACGGGCTACCAGCCGCAAACATCGCCACCCGCCGGTGACCCCACGCTTTGGACTGCGCGAGTGCGGCGGGTTTGGATGAAGAAGCTTCCTCCGGAGAAGATGCTTCCCGACAGCCAACCGGCTTACGTAGCGTCGTGGATCTACGTCTTTGGGGTCCTGACCCTCGCCGGGTTCGTTCTTACCGTCGTCAGTGGTCTCGTGCTGGCCCTCGAAGGTCCAATCTGGTGGCACACCAGCAGCGTGGGGCACTTCTTCAACTCCCTTCACTTGTGGAGCGTCGAGACCTTCATGGGCTTCATGGCAATCCACCTGTGGGGGAAGTTCTGGATGGCCTCGTGGCGAGGCCGGAGAGCTCTCACGTGGATCACCGGGGTGCTCGCTTTCATCGTTTCCATCTTCGAGGGCTTCACCGGCTATCTGTCGCAGACCAACTTCGACTCGCAGTGGATCGCGTTCCAGTCGAAGGACGCGATGAACTCTGCCGGCATCGGAGCCTTCTTCAACACGATGAACTTCGGGCAGGCGTTCATGCTCCACATCGCGCTCGTGCCGCTTTTCTTGGTGGCGATAATCGCCTTGCACATCGTGATGGTCCGACTGCGGGGTGTCGTCCATCCCATCGACGCAGACCCGGACCACCTCGGTCCGCCTGATGGCGGCTATCAGTCCCAAGACGGGACCGCTCCGTCTGAGACCGGGTCCACCTTCGCCACTTCTCCCGCATCGGAGGTCCTGCAATGACCGCTGCCAACCCTTCGGAGTCGAGAATTCACGATTCGGGGACCCGAGCCCGCAAGTCTCGCCGGACTCGGGATTTCGACCGGCAGTCCTGGCGTGGCCCGGTCCGCCGCTACGACATCCTGAAAGAGGGAACGATAGCGGTCGTGGTCGTCACGGTTCTCGTGGTTGTCCTGGCGGTCCTCTTCTCGTCTCCGGACGTCAAGGCCGTCACGTTGCAATCCTGGGCGTCGGCGCAGCCACAAGGCTTCGTCGAGACCGCTCTGAGCGAGCTCGACGGGACGAGCAGCAGCGCCTCGTACGGACCACCCTACAACAACCAGTCAGGCTCGGTCCAAGACCTTTGGGGGGTGTCCATCCAAAACACCATCGGAGTGACAGACCCCCTCAATCCAGCTCAAGCCTTCGTCCTCGATCCGCTGTCCACCGTCAGCGGCGAGCCCGCCCTGACAGCCGCGCTGCAGCGCTACAACACGGCGAGCGCCTCGCAGCAGGCGGCGTGGCTGGCTGCATACGGCAAGGCCCTCGACAAAGCGAAAGTGCAGTCCGACCAGCTTGTGGTGCCCCCAGCCAGCGACGGTCCCGTCCCGGAGATGCTCACCTCGTTCCTGGCGATGGCCCGCTCCGGCGGCTTGGACGCCGCTTTGGTGGCGCAGTCTTCCTTCTACACGACGAACTACACCAACCCAATCATGTTCCTAGGGGATTCCTACACGGCCCACCCGAACTCCAGCTACGTGGCCAAGATCGTCAACGCCCAGCACATGGCCGGTTCGCAGTGGGGCGTCATGAACGAGACCGGCTCATGGCCCGGCCAGCCGTGGCTGTGGCTGTACAGCTTCTGGTACCAGGTCAACCCGATGTCGAGCTCAGGTAACGCCGACGTGGAGGTGATCGCCATCATGGGAGTACTCACGATCCTCCTGGCGCTGGTGCCTTTCATCCCGGGCTTGCGTGACATTCCGCGCAAGATCCCCGTCCACAGGCTGATCTGGAAGGACTACTACCGTTCGAACAAGCCTGGCGGTGCTCCCGGCGCCGACGCGACGACTTAGTCGGCGGTTCCTGGGACCGGTTATGGCGAGGCCCCCGGGGGAGTATCCCCGGGGGCCTCGCCATGTCTTTAGGCGACTTAGGCGGCTGGCGTCGCTGGCGCAGTCGGGGCGTTCGGAGCGGGGCTGGTCGCAGACTTCTGCGCTATGCGTAGGGCGTTACCATTCTCCGATATCACGGTCGCTCTGGCTCCGGTGGTTATCGAGGAGGCACCCGAGATGCCGGTGAACTTCGTCGATGAGGTGATCGCTTCGGTCACCTGGCTTCCGTCGGGTAGCGAAACCTGGATCGACGTGCTGCTGGCCGACAGCACCTTGCCTCGGTCGAGCTCCACCGTCACCCACTTTCCTTTCCCCTTTCCTTTCACTTCGATGGTTGCGTGGTCAGTCCGCTCAAGGAGAGTTCTGCGACCGTGGGTTTTGGGGGTATGGGTCGAGCTCGTCGGCTGCGACGACACGGCGAGGTTGACCGGGGCGGAGCCAGCCGAGGCGCTCGCCGCCGACGGAGCGGTGAGCGCGTAGGCACCGAAGCCGGCTCCGACCGACGCGAGTGCCGCCACCGCCCCTGCTGCCACCTTACGCCGTGTGTTGATTAGGACAGACATGGGATGCTCCTTTCGGGCCTGGTTAGCCGCCAGGCTTTTGCTTTGTCGACTATCAGTATCGGGAGCTCGTGTGATGGTGGTATCCGGAGACTATGAGGGTTCTGTTAAGGCTGTCGGCGTCGCAGCAGAGACATCGCCGGCTCCGCCAGAGCGGTTGCGGCCTGCGCCTGGGTTGCGTTCCTCTTCGGGGGGATGGTCCTTGAACAGCTGCCACCACAGCCCGGCGTTTACGAGCTGCAGCGCAGCTGCCACCTCGAAGGGGAGGTTAAGGCTGATCTCGTCGAAGAGGTAGCCGGTGAGAAGAGGGCTCGACGACATCGCCAGCTGGCTGGGCAGGTTGGAGATCGCCGCTACGGCGGCACGCTCGTCTGGTTCTGCGAGGCCGAGGGTGTAGGACTGGCGCAGCGGAAGCGAGATCCTCTGGGTGACCATCCGCACTAGGTACACGGCGCCGGCCAGCTCGAAGTTGGGTGCGAGGACCATCGGTACGACAAGGAGCCCCTGGGCTGCGCGCATCACGGCGGACGTGCGCACAAGACCGTAACGGCGCGCCAAGCCCGAGGCAGACAGGCTGGAAGCCATGGTGAGCGCGTTGACGACCGAGTAGAGGACTCCCACCTCGGCAGCTCCTACCCCGTAGCGTCTGAAGAACCAGTAGGTGAGGAAGGGTCCGAGCATCCCGACGGCGGCCCCGTTGAAACTGTTGGTGATCCACAGTCGGTACACCAGCCATCCCGAGCGACGCGGCCAGTGCAGGTGGTGCTGGCCGGCTTTGCGAAGGGGCCGGGCGGGCTCGTCGAGACCGACGGCGATGAGTCCCGCAAGGCTAGAGACGACGGCTATCGCTACGAACGAGGCACGGAAGGTGACGGTCGCCGCCGCTGCGTGCACGTGACTGGACGTGACGAGCAAAGCGAGAAGCCCGCCGGCGGTCGCTCCCCCAGAAGAAGCAAAGGCCAAGCGCCCGAACATCGAGTTTCGATGCTCGGGGGCGATGTTGTCGGTGGCGAACGCCGATTCTGCTGGCTGGTACGGGCCGACGGCGCCTGCACCTGCTCCGGCGCCGCGGCCGAAGCTTCCAAGGGCCCCTGCGAGGAACAGGACGGGGTGTATCGCCGTGATGGCGTACACGACAGCGGCTGCGGCAGTGAGAAGTGGCAGGCCCACCATGAAAGGCTTGCGGCCGATACGGTCAGCGCTCGCGCCGATGAGAGCTGACATCGCTGCAGACGCAAGAGACACTACGACCACGTAGAGCGAAATCTCGAGAGCGCTGAAACCCTCAAGAGCCAGGTAGATCGGCGTGACCACTCCAGCGAGCGCACGGCCGCAGCTCATGGCGACCCTGGCGACGAAGATCAGGTCGAAGTTATGGTTCGTCCAAGCCGGGCGGATGCTCGGCGCGAACCGGCCCAACCGGCGACTGGGTGTTGTCTCGCTTTCCAAGTTATTTACCCTTGCTAAATTATCACCTGGGGAGATTGTACGGGCCCCGACGCAACACGCGCCGGCCGGGTTCGTGCAGCCGGCTGGGTTGGGTGTATCGGGTGATCTGGATGCTAGGAATGGGCCATGGTGAAGCTGTTGGGCGAGAGGCCCGTGGAAGGTTCGACCCCTGACTCCCTGCTGGCGTTGCACGCCGCCGGATACAGGGAGGTTCGCTCCAGGCTTGGCGACGGTATGATCCTCGACGCGGGCTGCGGGCTCGGGTTCGAAACGGTGTCGCTAGGCGGTCACGGCCGGACGGTAGTTGGCTTCGACTACGACGCAGCGACCGCTGCGCAGGCCGGTTCCACTTTCGCTCGCGACGGCCTAAAGGTCGCCTGCTGCGACGCTGTGTCCACGTGCTTTCGCGATGGGAGCTTCGACTTCGTGTGCTCGTCGCATCTAATAGAGCACTTCAGGCGCCCCGAGCTACATGTAGCCGAGTTGGCGAGGATCCTGGGCAGGGATGGCAGCGCAATGATCCTCACGCCGAACAGGACTGCTGACTTCGAGAACCCATACCACCTACACCTATTCGACCGGGCTGAGCTGACTGAGACGCTTCGGGCCTTCTTCGAAGAGGTGTGGGTCGGCGGCCTGGACGGCTCGGATGCGGTGAAAGCCGATTTCGCCTCCCGGCGTCGAAGGGCTGAAAAGGTCCTCCGACTCGACTTCCTCGGACTGCGAAAGCGCATCCCGCACCGCTGGTACACGACCATCTACTCGGCTGCCCTGCCTCTGGTCTATCGCCTCATGGCTCGTAACGACAGCGGGGGAGCGACAGGGATTACAGCCGACGAGTTCAATGTGACCACCGACGTAGACGACACAACGCTGGTTCTCTTCGCTATTTGCAGCTCCCCGAGGCCATCGAAGAGAGCCCCAGAACCTCAACTCTAAACTTCAACTGCAAGGTTAGGGTTGAGGGTTATAGTGTGCCGGGTCACTGGCGGCTGGGAGCTTCCTTATGAGATCGGCCACGATACCCGGGTGTGTCAGGTGCGCTCCGTGGCCGGTTCCGGGCACGCAGACTAGGTTGCCGTCGGGGAGGGCTTCGGCGAGGGCGTGGGCAGCGTCGCGCTGGTGGGCTCTGGAGTCACCTCCGTAGCCGACGGTGACCGGGACCTCTATAGCAGTCGCGTCGAAGACCGGCCCGTGTGAGAGATAGGCGAAGTCGGTTTGCAAGGTGACCCCTTCCGAGCGTCGAGCGGCGCGGGTAGCCGCCGGGAGCCTCTCCCACAGCTTGTCGCCGACCATGCGCCTCATGAACCACTCGGCGCGATCCTCGGGCGCTAGATCCCCCGCCGCCCCCCGGGAGGCTGTGTCGTCGGGCCAGAATGGCATCCACGGCATCGGGGCCTCCCAGATCAGGGCGGCACTGAAAACCCGGGGGTGGCTTTGTAGGGCCGCAAGGACAATGTCGCCACCGAGACTGTGGCCAAAGGCCACGACTGGACCCGGACCAGCGAGGTCGACGAGGTCCTCCACTTGCGCAGCGAATGATTCGGGGGCCGCCAGACCGGCCGAATGCCCGTAACCGCGCCGGTCGTATGCGACCGCCTCCCACTCGGGGAGCTTGGCGATCAGCCGGGTGAAGCTCGTGGCTCGATCCATCGCTCCGTGCACCATTACCACGGTCCCGGCCGCGGTGTGGCCATCGCGCGCCGGGCGGCGCACGATGCGCATTCCCGCGAGCGGTTGCGCAGCCCGACGGTGGTTATCGGCGCGTCCCTCGGTCGAATGTTTTGGGCCCGTCGGCTCTGGAAGGCTCACCAGTCAGCGCGAGACGGGCTTGTAGCGAATCCTGTGCGGCTGGTCCGCCTCACCGCCCATGCGGCTGCGACGGTCTGCTTCGTAGTCGGAGAAGTTGCCCTCGAACCAGCGAACCTCCGAATCGCCCTCGAAGGCCAAGACATGGGTGGCTACCCGGTCGAGGAACCAACGATCGTGGCTGATGACCACGGCGCACCCCGAGAACCCGACCAGGGCATCCTCCAGCGCCCGCAGAGTGTCCACGTCCAAGTCGTTGGTCGGCTCGTCGAGTAGGAGGAGGTTCGCCCCTGAACGCAGGGTCTTGGCCAGATGGACCCGGTTTCGTTCGCCTCCGGAAAGATCGCCAACCTTCTTTTGCTGGTCGGATCCCTTGAAGCCGAAACTCGCTACGTAGGCCCGGCCGTGGAGCTCCCGTCCGCCGACCATAAGACGGTCCACGCCGTCTGCTACCTCCTCGAAGACCGTCTTGGAGGGGTCGAGGCTTGACCTCGACTGGTCGACGTAAGCGAGGGTGACGCTGTCGCCGACACGAACCATGCCCGAGTCAGGAGTTTCGGCTCCGGATATGAGCCGGAAGAGGGTCGTCTTGCCCGCCCCGTTAGCGCCGACGACCCCGACGATTCCCCCGGGCGGCAGGCTGAAGGAAAGGCCGTCGATCAAAAGGCGCCCCTCGAAGCCTTTAGACAGGCCGTCTGCGTCGACGACGAGATTCCCGAGACGGGGTCCTGGCGGGATAGTTATCTCCAAGCGCTCCGGGATCTTGCGCGACGCTGCTTCCTCGGCAGAGGCGGCCAGTTCGAGGTAGGAGGCCACGCGGGCCTTGCTTTTCGCCTGGCGGGCGCGAGGTGACATCCGGATCCATTCAAGCTCGCGCTCCAGCGTGCGCTTGCGGGCCTCGTCGGCTTTGTCTTCCTTGGCGAGACGTGCCTGCTTTTGCTCTAACCAGGACGAATAGTTGCCCTGCCAGGGGATCCCAGCACCCCGATCGAGCTCGAGGATCCACCCAGCCACGTTGTCCAAGAAGTAGCGGTCGTGAGTGACCGCCACCACAGTGCCCGGGTAGTCACGCAACGTGCGTTCGAGCCAGGCGACCGACTCGGCGTCGAGATGGTTGGTCGGCTCGTCGAGCAAGAGCAGGTCGGGGCTCGCCAGTAGCAGGCGGCACAGCGCCACGCGCCGTCGCTCGCCGCCGGAGAGGTTGGCTACGGCAGCGTCAGGCGGGGGTAAGCGCAGAGCGTCCATAGCGATCTCCAGGCGACGGTCGAGCTCCCACGCTCCGATGGCGTCGATCCGCTCGCCGAGGTCAGCCTGCTCGGCGAGAAGCTTGTCGAAGTCGGCGTCGGCTTCGCCCATCGCTGCACAAACCTCGTCATATCTGGCCAGGAGATCCCTGGTGGCTGCGACTCCCATCGCCACGTTGGCGGCGACGTCGGTCGTGTCGTCGAGCTCGGGTTCCTGCGCCAGCAGGCCGACGCTGAAACCGGGTGTCAGACGGGCCTCGCCTGTGAAGCCGTCGTCGAGGCCGGCCATTATCCGAAGCAGCGAGGACTTGCCCGAACCGTTGGACCCTATGACGCCGATCTTGGCCCCAGGATAGAAGGAGAGGTTAATCCCGCGCAGGACCTCGCGGTCGGGGGGGTAGAAGCGCCTCAAGTCGCGCATCGTGAAAATGAACTGGGCTGGCACCCCCACAGTCTCTCACGCCGAGGGTCGACGCCTGTACCCCGGCGCTATGGAGCGCGTCGCCGTCGAGGAGCTCGCCGGGATTTGACTCGTTGCGGTCCTCGCCCCTAAGTTGGACAGAGGTCATACCAAAATGGTCCACCTTTGGTGCGGCTAGCATCCGAGTCGCACTTTCCCCAGGAGGCCAGCGATGAGTGCCATACAACCTTCCAGCGCGAGTTCGAGTCCTCCCGCGTCAGCGGGTGACAGGCAGTTCCTGGTGAGGAGCATCGACGCTGTCAAGCTTGCCGAAAGCGGGGATGCCGTCGACGTGGATCTGACAGCGGTCGCCTATAGACATCTCGGCGTTGCGCGGGGGATCTTCACCGTCGAGCCCCCGGCAGAGCAGGGCCTTGAGCGTCTCCTGCCGAACGCCCCCGACTGGGGTGACGGCCACTCCTCCGGAGGGGGGACCGTGGCGGCCTCCGACACTCGCCGGGTGTCGATTAGGGTGCGGGCGGCCGGGCCGCGATGCCTGCGGATGACAGTCAACGCTGGCTCGGCTTGGACGCCGGCGGCAGACGGGGTCGACGACGGGATCGTCGTCGACCCGAACCCGATGGGTGCGGGCATAGAAGTCGCCGAGACCCCCGGCTACGTGGAAGTCCGAGGCCAAGGCGTTGCCTTGCGCTTGCACCGCCGGCCTTTCCGCCTAGAGCTGATCGGGGCGTCAGGAGTGCCCCTCGCGCGAAGCGGGGGTGGGCTACGCCAAGTCGCCGGATTGCCTCTCGTGCCGGCCATGTCCCTACTCGACGGCCGCCTGTCCATGAGCCTGGAGATAGCGCCGGGAGAACTGCTGGCCGGGTTGGGAGAGCAGTTCACCTCTACCGTGCACAACGGTAGGAGCTTCGAGTTGATAGCCAACGACGCTCTCGGCGCCGGAACTGGCCTCACCTACAAAGCTGCACCCGTCATACACTCCTCGGCTGGCTACAGCCTGTTCGTCAACACGCCGGGACCTATGCGTGTCGACGTCGGAGCCACCTTCCCGTCGGTGCTGGAACTGGACAACGAGGAGGACCGCTTCGACTGCTTCTTCCTTGCCGCCGCGACCCTCAAGGAGCGTCTGACCGACTACACAGCGATCACCGGACGGATGTCGGTGCCGCCGAGATGGGCTTTTGGGGTATGGATGTCGCGGTGCCGTTACCGCACGCGCTCCGAGCTCGAGTCGGTCGCCTCGAAGCTTCGTGAGACCGGCATGCCTTGCGACGTGTTGCACATCGACCCTGACTGGTTGGAACGCGACCTGCTCAACTGCGATTTCGTGTGGAGCGACACCAAATACCCCGATCCTGCCGGGATGGTCAAGTCTCTCGGCTCGCAAGGCTTTCGCCTGTCAGTTTGGGAACTTCCCTACCTTGACCCGGACTCGCCGGTCTTCGACGAAGCCGCCGATGCCGGTTTGCTCGTGACGGGCTCGGACGGCTCGCCCGCAGTGGTAGCCCGAACAATGTCGCGAGACGGCCGGCCCCGTCACCTGGTGGACTTCTCCAACCCTGCGGCGCGTAACTGGTGGAAGGAAAAGAACAGGGGGCTGGCCGACCTGGGAGTGGCGGTCATCAAGTGCGACTTCGGCGAAGGTCTGCCCGACGACGCCATCATGTCGGACGGCCGGCGAGGTAGGGCGTGGCGCAACCTGTACCCGATGTGGTACAGCCGGACCGTCTCCGAGACCCTCGCCGAGCGTGACGGCTCCGAGGCCCTGGTTTGGAGCAGGAGCGGTTGGGCCGGCTCGCAACGGTACCCAGCCCAGTGGGGCGGAGACCCAGAGGCGAGCGTCGCCGGTCTAGCCGCTGAACTGAGAGCCGGTATCAGCTGGAGCTTGTCCGCTCCTGGGCTGTGGGCGCACGACATCGGAGGGTTCTACGGCGACGGACCCAGCCCGGAGCTCTACGTGCGCTGGGCGCAGGTGGGTTGTCTGTCCCCGCTGTCGCGTTTCCACGGTCTACGCCCCAGGGAACCCTGGGAGTTCGGGCAGCGGGCTTTCTCGATCGTCCGGGACTTCGCCCGTCTGCGCTACCAGCTGCTGCCGTACCTTATGAGCGCCGCGGGCGAAGCGAGCCGTTTCGGCTGGCCCGTGCTGCGACCGTTGGCGCTCGAGTACCCCGACGAGAAGCTCCTGTGGCACGTGGATCACGAATACATGCTCGGGTCGGACCTTCTGGTGGTGGCAGTGCTCGACGAATCCCCCGACGTCGCCGCCGTGGACGTGGTCCTACCGCCCGGGCAGTGGGTGGACTTCTGGACCGGGGACGTGGCCAGCGGCCCGAGCCGGACTCGCGTGGAGGTGCCCCTCGAACGCATACCTCTCTACGTGAGGGCGGGTACGGTCATCCCGATGGGGCCAGCCGCCAATCACACCGGCGAGATCGACCCCGCTCGGTGGGATCTGCACGTGTGGCCTGGTCCGGCGACCGTTACGACCGTCTACGACGGGGATCTCGCCCACCGCTACCGGCCCGACCCGGGCTCCCCGGACTGGCCCGCAGGGAGAGTCCTGTGTCGCGAGCCTGCTCGCAGGGCGGCGAAGGCTTACGTGCATCTTCCCGGCGGACGGGTGCAAGAGGTGCCTGCCGTGGCCGTGAGCGCGCAGTTCTAGGAGTCGTCCCTGGCCGAGTGCGCGGACGGCTCCGCCACTCGGCCAGCTCGGTTACTCGGGCGGGTTGGTTCAGCGGGCGGGTTGGCGGTGCGCCCCGACAGCATGCCTCGCAGGTATCCCGTCGAGCACCGCTGCGATGTCAGAGGCCAGAGCAGCTGAGATCGCCTCTTGGGATTCGTTGGTGAGACCGGCCACGTGGGGGCTGAGTACCACCCTGTCGCAAGCTTCGAGACGCCCGATGGTGGGCGGTTCGGAGGCCCGGACGTCGAGACCCGCCCCGCCCAGGCGTCCCGATTCGAGGGAGTCGGCGAGGGCATCCTCGTCTATCAGACCGCCCCGTGACACATTTATCAGGTAGGAGCCCGATTTCATGTCAGCCAAGAATCCGGCGTCGACCATACGCTCGGTGTCGGGGGTCAAAGGCAGGTGCAGCGACACGACGTCGGCGGACGTGACGAGCTCTACCAGGCTGGTGGCCCTGGCGTCCACGCCTTTGGGCAGTGGAGTCCCCGGGTCCAGGACGGGGTCGTAGCCGACCACCCGCATCCCAAGCGCCGAGGCCAACGCGCTCAGCGCTCTGCCCGTAGCGCCGAGTCCAATCACCCCCCACGTCTTGCCGGCCAGCTCGGTGCCGTACCGGCGGTCCCAGACTCCTGAGCGCACCCGGGCGTCGTGGCCCACCACGTCCTTGGCAAGAGCGAGAGCGAACGCCAAGGTGTGCTCGGCGACGCTCTGGGCGTTCGCTCCGAGCGGGGCGACGACCACGACACCTAGCTCGTCGGCGGCGAGAAGGTCGATGTTGTCCAGGCCGACACCAGCCCGAGCGACGATCTTCAGCAGCGGAGCTGCCTCCAGGAGCCCGCGGTCCACCGATGTCCGGTTGCGGACCACCAGCGCCGAAGCGGAACGCACGGCATTGACGAGTCGATCACGGTCGGACCACAACTCGGCTTGCCGGCGGACCGCATGGCGAGCTGACAGGTCTTCGAACGCGCCGCCCCAAACGTCTTCGGATATGACGACGGCCGGGTCAGTGTCGGGCCTGTGTGGGCCGGGCTGGTCCTGGCCAGCGGTCTCGTCTTGGTTGGCAGATGGCATCGCTTGGCTCCGTTTCTGATACCGCAGTAGCGTCGGAAGACGTGTAAAGGGGTTCCGGCATGAGGTCTGACCACTGTTAGACTTGCACGGTCGGATGGTCCTGTCAACCCGGGCCACGATCGCTAAAGGAGACCACAGATGCAAAGCACCGTCGGGGCGATGAGGCAGACCGCCGCTCGTATCCTTGTTGCAGCGGGAATGGCCGAGGGCCCGGCGGATCGCACTGCCTGGGCCCTTGCGGCCGCTGACGCTTGGGGGAGGGGATCACACGGTCTCATGCGGCTGCCGTTCTACTTGGATCGTTTTGCCGGCGGGGGGGCGAACCCGGCAGCGGTGCTACGCCAGGTCAGCGACACCGGGCCCGTCGTCTGCTACGACGGTGACAACGGCCTCGGGCACTGGCAGGTTTGGGAGGCCGCCCAGGTTGCTTCCCAGCGCGCCGGCCAGTACGGCATAGCCGCCGTGTCGGTAGGTAACTCCGGGCACTGCGGGGCGTTAGGCCTGTACGTGGCCGCCGCAGCGGAGGCGGGACGCGCGTCGGTGGCGTTCTCGAACGGCCCTGCGGTCATCCCCCCGTGGGGTGGCAGAGCCCCGGTCTTGTCCACCAGCCCGATCGCCTTTGCCATGCCCGACGAGGCGGGAGCGGTGATAGTAGACCTTGCGACCAGTGCCGTAGCGCGCGGCAAGATCGCTGAGGCAGCTGCGGCCGGTCGACAACTCGAAGTGGGCTGGGCGCTCGACGAGGACGGCGAGCCGACAACCGATCCGGCGAAAGCGCTCAAAGGGATGCTCGCCCCGATCGGCGGCGCCAAAGGTTACGCGCTAGCGACCATGGTCGAACTTCTAACCGGCGTGCTCGTGGGATCGAACCTCGCCGGGGACGTCGCAGACCCGCTGTCGCTAGACGCCGCGGGCTCAGCCCAGCGAATAGGCCACCTTCTGATAGCCCTCGACCCCTCAAGGTTCGACGTCGACGGGAACGCCTCGGCGCGTATGTCTCTGTACGCGAAGAGAGTCCAAGCCGCCGGCGGCAGGCTGCCCGGCGCGGGCAGGAAGCTCCCGGGGGCTATCGCCGACGACGACACGCTTACGATACCCGACAGTGTCGCCGAGCGCATCGCCGAGCACGCCGGCCGCTTGGGAGTCGCCTAAAGCCGGGACGGGGTACCCGGGACGGGGGCTATCGGGGCTTAGAGCTTGGGAGAGGCCCAGCCCTCACCAAGTACTGCCAGAAGCTCGTCGGCGAGAGCAGCGGTCGCGGATTCGGTGGCCTCGCGCAGAGGGGCGGCTAGGGTGGCTTCGCACAGGCCCGCTAGCTTGAGCGCCGCCTTCCAGCCGGCGGGGAACCCCGGTCGCCGGCAGGCGAATACCACGTCGGCAAGCTTCGCCTGAAGGCTTCTCGCCTCAGCGGCCGCGGAAATCGACGCATTGTACAAAGAGCGAACCAGTCCCGGGACGAGGTTCACCGATGCGGCTATCGTGCCCTTGCCTCCTGCGGCGAGGCTCGCTGACAGCAGCGTGTCCGAGCCTGTGAGAAGGCAGAAACCTTCGCTTGCGGCGGTTCGGGCTGCGACCGCGCAGAAGTACTCCATGTCCCGACTGGAATCCTTCATTCCCGCTATACGAGGATGATCCGACAAGTCCCCTGTAACCACCGGAGCAACTGACACCTTGGTCATCGCGGGAATGTTGTATATGAGCACTGGGAGAGCTGACCGCTCCGCCACGTAACTGTAGAAGTCGGCAACGGCGCCGTCGCCGAGGGGATAGTAAAACGGCGGAGGGACGAGCACTGCTGTCGCCCCCGCATCGGCGTACGCTTCGATGTCCGCGAGAGTTGCTTCAGCGTTGACGCTGAGAGTTCCAGGAATTATCGGGGTACCGGCCGGGGCCATACCGGTCACCGCCTGCACCAAAGCGACCCGTGTCTCACGAGACAGAAGCGGCCCCTCGCCGGTCGAACCCGCAGGGCACAGCCCGTCGGCGCCGCCCGCAAGGATGTGGTCCACCAGGCGACCCAGGCTGGACACGTCAAGGCGCCCGGATCGTTCAAGTGGCGTCGCCAAAGCCGCCATTACCGTGCCGACAGCAGCGCCGCTGATCCGCCGCTGGCTGGGATCTTGTGATTGTTCCACGATTGGAGCCTAACCTCCGCTGGCTTGATGTGGTCTTGGTCGGCTCAGGTCCGACAGTGGGTCCGCTTGGCGCGACAAGCTGCGGCCGCCGTCGACGACCACGACAGCCCCGGTAACAAACGACGCGGCGGGCGAAGCGAGGAACACGCACACCGAAGCGACGTCGTCGCCGGTGCCCATACGCCCAAGCAGGGTCGGCGAGCTTGCATCAGGGTTTCCCGATTCGGCCAGCGCCTCTCGGGTCGACCCCGAGGCGACAGCGCCGGGGGCGACGGCATTCACCCTGATACCGAGGGGACCGAATTCGACAGCGAGTGCTCTGGTCAAAGACACGATCCCGCCCTTGGTAGCGACGTAGCTTACGTAGGTGGGAAGTGGAAGCGAAGCCTGGATCGCTGCGAGGTTTATTATCGCCCCTGATCCGCCCTGCGACATCGAAGGGGCGACAGCCTGGCACAGCATCGCCGTGGCGGTCAGGTTCGTCGCAAGGATCCGGTCCCACTCGTCCGGGCCGACTTGGAGGAAGTGGTGGCGGGTGCCGTGGTCGGCTGCGTTGTTGACCAGGACGTCCACGCTGCCGAGCTTCGACACCGCCACGTCGAGGGCGAGGCGACGTTCGGAGGCTACGCTCAAGTCGGCGACGACCGGCCACGACCGTCCCCCGTCAGCTTGTATCGAGGCGGCCGTGGCCGTAGCTGCGTCGGCGTTGCGGTCCACCACCGCCACGGCGGCTCCTGCGTAGGCCATGCGCCTAGCGATGTCCGCCCCGATGCCGGACCCTGCTCCTGTGACGAACGCGACACGCCCGTCGAGCCATCCTGACATGTCGAACTTCGACGCCGGGCGGCGTTCGCCGTCGCCGGCTGGGCCGGTTGGCCCGGCTGGGGGTGTGGTGCCGGTCATGTCGGAGGTCTCGGGACTCCGACTGGTCGCCTGCCGACGAGGAAGTCGAAGTCAGCTCCGCGATCAGCCTGTAACACATGCGAGCGGTAAAGGTGGCTGTATCCGCCGTCGCCGTCGAGCACCGGAGCTCTCCACGACTTGCGCCTCTCGGCGAGCTCGTCGTCTGTCACGTCGACGCGTAGGGTCCTAGAAGCGACGTCGAGGGTTATCCGGTCACCCGTCCTTACCAGCGCCAAAGGTCCTCCGGTCGCTGCTTCGGGGGTGACGTGCAACACGACCGTTCCGAACGACGTGCCGCTCATCCGGGCGTCCGATATGCGGACCATGTCGCGTATCCCGTCGCGAAGAAGGCGGCGAGGCAGAGGCAGGTTTCCTACTTCAGGCATGCCCGGGTAGCCGACAGGACCAGCGTTTCGCAGCACGAGCACGTCTTGGGCTTCGATCGACGAATCCTCCGAGTCCATAGCGGAGTTGAGCTCCTCGACAGAGTCGAACACCCAGGCTTTACCCGTGTGCGATAGGAGGTTCTCCGACGCGGCCGAAAGCTTCAGGACCGCCCCGTCGGGGCAGAGGTTGCCGTGAAGCACGACAGTTCCGCGACCAGCGGGTAGCAGCGGTGCGTTGCGTGAGGAGATAACGGAACGGTCGTAGCATGGGGCGCCTGCGATCTCCTCGCCGACGGTCCGTCCTGTAACGCTCAAAGCTTTGAGATCCAACAGATCTGATATCTCGGCCATGACGGCTGGCAGGCCGCCTGCGGAGGCAAACTCTTCCATCAAGAACTGACCTGTCGGTTTCAGGTTCACCAGGGTGGGCACGTCCCTGCCCAGCCGGTCGAAGTCGTCCAACTCTAAAGGCACGCACGCCCTGGCAGCCATAGCAAGCAGGTGCACGACGGCGTTAGTGGAGCCTCCGATGGCCACGTTGACCCGCACAGCGTTCTCGAAGGAGCCTCTGGTGAGGATGCGGGAAGGGCGAAGGTCCTCGCGAACCATCTCCACGCATCGACGCCCGGCGAGATGGGCGTACACCTTGCGAGCCGCGTCGACGGCCGGCACGGCCGCCGAGCCAGGAAGGGCCAACCCGAGCGCCTCCACGAGGCAAGCCATCGTCGAAGCCGTCCCCATCGTCGTGCAATGCCCGTTGCTGCGCGAGACGCACACCTCGGACGCCACGAAGTCTTCGGCTGTCATGGTGCCTGCCCTTACGTCCTCGGAGAAACGCCACAGGTCGGTGCCCGAACCGACGGCCACCCCGCGAAAACGTCCGTTCATCATCGGCCCCCCGGTGACCACGATCGACGGGACATCCGCGCTCGCCGCTGCCATTACAGCTGCGGGGGTCGTCTTGTCGCAGCCGGTGAGGAACACCACCCCGTCGAGCGGGTTGGAACGTATCAGCTCTTCTATCTCCATCGCCGCCAAGTTGCGGTAGAGCATCGCCGTCGGGCGCATTAACGTCTCGCCCAACGCCAGTGTCGGGAACTCGAACGGGAACCCCCCCGCCTCCCAGATCCCGGCTTTTACCGACTGGGCCAAGTCGTGGAGATGCACGTTGCATGGGGCGAGCTCCGACCAGCTTGCGGCAATGCCGATCACCGGTCTGCCGGCGAACAGGTCGGACGGGAACCCCTCGGACTTCGTGTGGGAGCGGTGGTAGAAGCCGAGCTTTCCGGTCGCTTCGAACCACGCCGCGCTTCGAAGCGGCCGCGGTGACGGTTGGGCCTGTGGCTGCGGTGACACCGCTACAGCCCCAGCGACACGTAGCGCGTGTCGAGGAACTCCTCTAGGCCGGCCTTGGCGCCTTCCCTGCCAAGCCCGCTGTGTTTCACGCCACCCATCGGGGCGAACGCCACAGAGGGCAGCGGATGATTTACGCCGACGATACCGACCTCGAGGCGTTCGGACATCCGCCAGACTCTTGACACGTCACGGGTGTAGAAGTAACCGGCTAGACCCAGATCTGTGTCGTTGGCCAAGGCCAGAGCTTCGTCGTCGCCGTCGAAGGGCACTACGGCGGCGACCGGCCCGAACACCTCGGTCGTCGCCAAGGAGCAGCCCGCCGGGACGTCGGCGAGGAAACCAGGTCGGTGGTAGCTGGCGCCTTCGGGCACGTCTGGGCTGTCCCCGAGCCATCTAGCACCGCCAGAGACGGCCTCGTCTACCAGCTCCTGGACGGATTTGACCCTGGCGGAGTCGATCAGCGGCCCGAGGTCGGGTTCCGGGTTCCTGGCCGGGTCTCCGACCGACATCGCCGAGCACGCCGCAGCCAAGCGTGAGCAGACCTCCTCGAAGACCGGCCTTTCTACGAGCACCCGGTTCGCTGCGATGCAGGACTGACCATTATTGCGGAACTTGGCTGTCATGAGACCTTCCACCGCTGCGTCGAGGTCGGCGTCGGCGAAGATGATGAAAGGTGCGTCGCCGCCGAGCTCCAATGCGCAGCGCACTATTCGAGCCGAAGCCGCGGCCATCAGCCGCGACCCGACCGGCGTCGAGCCGGTGAAGGTGACGACACGTACCGCCCGGTGGGCGAGCAGAGCGTCAGTGCACTCAGACGCGGGGCCTTGAACGAGGTTGACAACGCCGGGTGGTAGCCCAGCATCGTCAAGCGCTCTGAACAACTCGGCTACGGCGAGAGGCGCCTTCTCCGACGCTCTCGCCACGACGCTGCACCCGGCGGCGAGAGCTGCTGCAACTTTGCGGGCTTGGATGGACACCGGGAAGTTCCACGGCGTCAAGGAGGCGACCACGCCTACCGGTCGGGTCAAGGTCAGGTGACGCCTTGACGGATCCTCAGGGCTGAGCAGCTGGCCGTGAGGCTCGCGGACCGCCGAAGCGAACCAGCGTAGGTAGGAGGCCGAGAAGTTGACCTCCCCGGCCGCTTCGGAGCGGCGTTTACCCGTCTCGGCGCTTAGAAGCTCGCCGACTTCTACGGCTCTTGACGCGAGGATCTCCGACGCGCGCTGCAGGATCGCAGCGCGCTGGCCGGGGGAGGTGTCGGCCCATGCTGGGAAGGCGGCGGCGGCGGCGTCGGCAGCCGCCGCCGTTGGCAGCGCGCCGGCGTAGGCGATCCGCCCGACGGGCTGATTGGTCGCCGGGTTGGTCACCGCCACAGACGTTGAGCCGGTTGGAACCTCCCACGTGCCGTCGACAAGCCAGGGTGCCGGCCTTCCGGCCCCGATGAGCTCTGTGGTGGCCAGCATCGACGTCAGGCGCTGCGGTAGAGCTTGGTGATCACGTACTCGCGATGGCCGAGCGTTTCGGCTGCTGTGAGGCGCCCGTTGATGGTCCTGTCTACGAGGGCCATGAGCCTGTCACCGGCCTCTCGGAGGTTGTAGTCCTGGGTGAGCAGGCCTGATACGTCCAAGTCGACGTGTTCGGCCATGGTCCTCGCCGTGAGTGGGTTGGCCGTGATCTTGATGACCGGTTCGATCGGATGGCCGATGATGTTGCCCTGGCCGGTAGGGAACAGGTGCAGTACGGCGCCGGCTGCCGCCATCAAGGTCACGCATTCGGCGGCCGCTGAGGACGTGTCCATGAAGTTGAGCCCGGGTCTCGTGGGAGGGCATGCAGGGCCGAGAGCGTCGACGACGGGAACTGTGCCGGTCTTGGAGATGTTGCCCATGGCCTTCTCCTCGATGGTCGAAAGCCCTCCTCGTATGTTTCCTTGGGTCGGCTGTGAGCCGAGAAGGTCCACGCCTGCTGCAACTACCGTCTGTAGGTAGTCGTCGAAGAAGCCTTGGAACCTGGAGCGGACGTCGTCGTCGATGCAGCGGGCGGCTATAAGGTGCTCCCCGCCCGTGAGCTCGGTGGTCTCGCCGAACAGGACGGTCCCGTCGGCTCCGACGGTGCGGTCTACGACTTCAGACACGGTCGGGTTCGCGCCGAGTCCGCTGGTCGTGTCGGACTCGCCGCACTTGATGGACAGCATCACTTCTGCCCTCGAAACCGCTTCGCGGGTCAGTTCGCTAGCGTCTTGGAGAAGACGTGCTCCCAAGCGGGCGCCCTCTGCTATGACCGCCAAGTCGCCGTGGCGCTCTATGGATAGCCGCGCGACCGGCTTGCCTGTCGCTGCGATCCCGTCGGCCACCCGGTCGGTCCAGGTCGGTTCGATCCCCACCACCACTGCCGCCGCCACGTTCGGGTTGGCCCCGGTGCCGATGAGCGTGCGGAAGGTCAGCTCCAGGTCCTCGCCGAACTGCAGACGCCCGTAGGCGTGGGGGATCGCCAGCAGTCCGGGCACCAAGCGGGCGATGCCTTCCACGGCTGCGTTCGAGAGGTCGTCGACCGCAAGGACTATTACGTGGTTTCGTATACCTACCCGGCCGTCGGCTCGGCGGTAACCGGTCAGTGCTGCGCTTGCCATCTCGTGCTCCTGATGTTGTGGACGTGTACCAGATCTCCGGTGGCGATAGCCCTGCGCGCCGCTCCGATCGTCTCTCCGTATTCGATGACCGCCTGGCCTTCGCTCAGGTCGGTCAAAGCGAGCTTGTGGCCAAGAGGTATCGGCTCGTTGACTCGCACCTGGCTACGTTGCGGAGATGTGAGCACTGCCATCTCGGCTGTCCCGGGCTCGACGTCTCTGACTGCGACAGCGACGGAGTCACCGGGTTCGTGCGCGAGGAACCCCAGTTTCTCGCCGGCGGCTTCCCCAGGGGAGCCTAATTCGTTCTCAGTCATCAGCACCTTTCTGTCCTCTAGCGCCTGCCAGGAAACCCGACAGGTATGACCTCTTGCCACTGAGGCTAGTCCCGTACGAGTCGGCCGTCAAGTGCCCGTTCGGCCGGTCCTCGCTCTGGCCGCGCCAGACCGGCTCGTCGCTGCAGGGGCCGTTCGGGCACGCTGGGCGTTTCCGGCACGCCGGGTGCCTTGGACGTCGGAAGTCACCGCAGCTGCGCCGTCGAAGGCGGCCTCGGCCTGCTCGCGGTGGATGCGGGCCAGCGCAGCGTCTCTGGCGCCTTCGATGTGGGCTGCGGCGGCCTCTCGCGCCGCTTGGGAGTCGCGGTCGCGGATCGCCTCGAAAAGCTTCCGGTGATCCTTGCGGGCCTGGTCGACGCGACCGGGGATCGTGAGGGTCGTCTCCATGCCGGCGGTGATCATCTCTTGAAGGACGCCTTGGGTCTGTAACAGAAAACGGTTCTTCGCCATCTCCACGATCCGCATGTGGAACGCCGTGTCGAGCTGGCGCAGAACCGCGAAGTCGATCGGGCCGACCCTGGACTTCTCCTCGGCCTCTAGATGATGGCCTAGGGCTTCGACCTCGCGGTTGGTGGCGACCTCTGCGGCCCATTCCGCGGCGGGGACCTCCAGCACTTGGCGCATAGCGAACAACTCGGCAAGGGAGACTTCCATGCTCGCAAGGCGCGACCTGATCGCCACTTGGTCGCCGGTGCCGACGAACACCCCCTGGCCGTGCTTTACGACGACCCTTCCGCGCGCCTCCAAGACCCTGACGGCCTCGCGCAGCGCCGGTCGACTCACGCCAAGGAGTCTTGCCATTTCACGCTCCGAAGGTAGGCGCTGGCCTTCTTGGAGATCCTCTGTTTGGATCAGTTCGTCGAGGCGGGCGACGATCCTGTCGGTCAGGCTTCCGGATTCTTTTATCGGGCTCCAAAGGCTGCCCATACGCTGAGACCTCCAATGCGACTCCGGTTCGACGCCGACCGGCTCTTCGACCTCTACGATCATAAGCCACCCGCTACATGTGGTAAGAGGTCAGGACAACTGTGAGGCCAATGCCCCTGCGGACGGCGCCGGCCGCCGTAGGATGGCACCCGCTATGGCTGACATCAACGAGGATTCTCTGCCCGCAAGCTCTCAAGGTTCGGCTTCACGTTTTGGGGCTAACGCCTGGCTGGTCGACGACATGTACGAGCAGTACCGCCGGGACCCTGCTTCGGTCAGTGACTCCTGGAAGGAGTTCTTCGAGAACTACCGGCCCGGCGGCGTGAATCTGGCGAGACCCGCCAGCCCCGAGGCGACGGCCAGAACAGCCGGGCGGATCGCCGGTGGCGGTGGCCAGGCTACCGACCCCGGCGCCTCGGCGAACGGTACAGGCGGCCGGGTAGGGTCAGGTAGGGCTGACCCAACTCCAGCTTCAGCGCGCAGCGCCCCGTCGACAGGGATTTCGACCCCAGCCGACCACGCCGGCGCTAGCGCGGGCGGGGATCCGGCCAACCCGCTGCGGGGGGCGGCTCTGCGGGTAGCGGCGAACATGACGGCCAGCCTCGGGGTGCCGACGGCCACCAGCTTTAGGGTTGTCCCGGCCAAGCTCCTCGAAGTGAACCGCCGGATGCTGAACAACCAACTCTCGCGAACTGGGTCGGCGGGCAAGATCAGCTTTACCCACCTCATTGCGTTCGCCGTTTTGCGGGCGGTGGCCGGGGTGCCGGGGCTGAACTCTAGCTTCGTCGACGCTGAGAGCTCTGATCCCAAATCGGCTCCCGCCGTGGTGCGTCACCGTCACGTAGGGCTTGGGATCGCCGTAGACGTGGAGAAGGCCGACGGCAGCCGGAGCCTGATGGTTCCGGTGATCAAGAACGCGGACGAGATGGACTTCCGGGACTTCTGGCTGGCCTACGAGGACCTGATACGCAAAGTGCGTTCCAACAAGATCGGCGCGGACGACCTTGCCGGGGCGACGATCACGGTGACCAACCCTGGGACGATCGGCACCGTTCAGTCCGTGCCGAGGCTGATGCCAGGCCAGGGGGCGATCATTGGGGTCGGGTCTATCGACTATCCGGCCGAGTGGCAGGCTGCCGACCCCCGAGTGCTAGCCGAGCTCGGCGTCTCCAAGGTGGTCACCCTGACGAGCACCTACGACCACAGGATCATCCAAGGCGCGGAGTCGGGGCTTTTCCTCCAAAGGGCGCACCAGTTGTTGGTCGGTTCGGAGGGTTTCTACCACGACATCTTCAAGTCGATGGGCGTTCCCTACGAGCCTGTTCCCTACGGTAAGGACGCCAACGACCTGGCGGACACGGCCGACCTGCGCCAGCGTAAGCAGGTCCACGTGGACAACCTGATCAACCTCTACCGCGTCCGCGGTCACCTTATCGCTCACCTGGACCCGCTGGACTGGAAAGACCCCCACATGCACCCCGAGCTCGACCCGGCGACGCACGGGCTCTCCTTGTGGGATCTCGACAGGGAGTTCTACACGAACGGGCTGGCTGGCACCGAGTCGATGCGGCTCGGCGACATACTCGGCGTGCTGCGAGACGCTTACTGCCGCACTGTCGGAGTCGAGTACATGCACATCCAAGACCCCGACCAGAAGCGTTGGATACAAGAGCGCGTAGAGGGTGTGCCCACCTCCCTTGCGATAGACGACCAGAGGTGGATTCTCGACAGGCTTAACGCCGCCGAGGCGTTAGAACAGTTCCTGAACACCAAGTACATCGGCCAGAAGCGGTTCGGTCTCGAGGGCGGCGAGGCGGCGATAGCGCTCGTGGATGCTGTCATAGACGAGGCGGCGACGGACGGGATCTCCCAGGTGGTCCTCGGCATGGCGCATCGGGGAAGGCTCAACGTCCTGATCAACATCGTCGGCAAGAGTTACAAGGACCTCTTCGAGGAGTTCGAGGGCAATATCGACCCTGGAAGCGTCCAAGGTTCCGGCGACGTCAAATACCACAAGGGCTTCAGGGGGAAGTTCACCGGTCGCTCGGGAGTGACCGTGGACGTCATTCTCGCTTCGAACCCGTCGCACCTAGAAGCCGTCGACCCCGTCGTCGAAGGCATAGCCAGAGCGTGCCAAGACGAGGTCGCGTCGCCCGGCGAGCATCCGGTCCTGGCTCTTTTGATCCACGGCGACGCCGCGTTCGCTGGACAGGGGGTCGTGGCGGAGACCCTCAACATGTCGGCGCTTCCCGGCTACGAGACCGGCGGAACCGTCCACCTGGTGATCAACAACCAGCTCGGTTTCACGACCAACCCCGACGCCGCCCGCTCGTCGGTGTACGCCACCGACGTGGCGAGGATGATCCAAGCCCCGATCTTCCACGTCAACGGGGACGACCCTGAGGCGTGCGTAAGAGTCGGAAGGCTCGCGTTCGCGTTCCGCCAGCAGTTCCACAAAGACGTCGTCATCGACATGGTCTGTTATCGCCGCTACGGCCACAATGAACAGGACGACCCGTCTTTGACCCAGCCTTTGCTCTATCAGATGATCAAAGAGCATCGAAGCGTCCGCAAGCTGTACACCGAGTCCCTGGTACGGCGCGGCGACATCGACATGGCCGAGGCGGAGCGGGCGTTGGCGGACTTCTCGTCGCGGCTGCAGTCGGCTTTGGACGAGACCAGGGCAGCAGCGCCGCCCAAGCCGACGCACGTCCCACCGGCGCCCGAGCCAGCACCGGTCCTGCCGCCCGAGGAGACAGGAGTTTCCAAGGAGAACCTCGACCGGGTCGTGGCGGCGCTGTCGCGCTTTCCTGACGGCTTCACGGTTCACCCCAAGTTGACACGGGTGTTCGACACGAGGACGAGGCTGTGGGAGTCAGGCGAGGCGGACTGGGCCTTGGGCGAGGCGCTCGCTTTCGGCACTTTGCTGCTCGAAGGCCGCGACGTCCGCCTCGCTGGCCAGGACACCCGGCGGGGGACTTTCGGCCATCGCAACGCCGCTGTCGTCGACTACAGGACCGGAGCCGAGTACCTTCCCCTGGGTGCCCTCGGGCCCGGCCGGTTCAGCATCTACGACTCGCTCCTTTCCGAGTACGCGGCCTTGGGTTTCGAGTACGGCTACTCGCTGATAGCCCAAGATGGGCTGGTCGCATGGGAGGCGCAGTTCGGCGACTTCGTAAACGGGGCGCAGATTGTCATAGACCAGTTCTTGGCGGCGGCGGAGATCAAGTGGGGCCAGCAGTCTGGTCTGACTTTGCTCCTACCTCACGGCTACGAAGGTCAAGGCGCCGAGCACTCCTCGGCGCGAATCGAGCGCTTCTTGGACCTCTGCGCCGAGGACAACATGCAGGTCGTCAACGCCACCACGGCGTCGCAGCTGTTCCACCTGCTGCGCAGGCAGGTGGTGCGCACAAGCCGCAAACCTCTCATCGTGTTTACCCCGAAGCGCTATCTGAGGGGTCGTGAAGCGTACAGTCCCCTCGGCGAGTTCACCTCGGGGCATTTCCGCGAAGTGCTAGACGACCCGCGCTTTGGGGTGGATACCCGGGCTGACCGTTCCGGCGTGAGGCGGATAGTCCTGGCGTCGGGGAAAGTCTCGTTGGACCTTCTCAGCTTGCTCAACGCTTCTGAGCGAAGGGACGTGGCGCTGGTGAGGATAGAGCAGCTCCACCCCTGGCCGGCAGCGCAGCTGACTTCTGTGGTGTCGTCGTTCGAGCGCGCGGAGGAGGTCGTCTGGCTTCAAGAGGAGCCGGCCAACATGGGCGCAGCCGGCTACGTGCGAGACAAGCTCGAAGAATCTTTCGGAGGCGACTTCGCCATATCGAAGGTGAGCCGTGTCGCCTCTGGCTCGCCGGCTACGGGAAGCCATGCGATGCACGAGCTCGAACAGGAGGACTTGCTCGAACGGGCACTCGGAGTTGAGCGCTCCTAGGTGGCCCGGGGCGGATCAGCGCAGCTCGAAGCCGACGAGGGCTTCGAGTTCGGCGATTGCCGTCGCCGGATCGGAGACTTTTATGGTGGCCATTCCCATTGCGCGCGCAGGTTTCAGGTTGATCCCGAGGTCGTCGAGGAAGACCGCCTCGCAGGGCGATACGTCGAGGCGGTCACAGGCGAGCTGGTAGAAAGCGGCCTCGGGCTTGCGCAACCCCACCTTCGACGACTCGATCACCACGTCGAAGTGCTCGGCCACGGAATCTTTGGACGTAGCCTCCATCGAGGCGAAATTGTTGGTGAGAAGACCGGTCCGCAGCCTCTCGTGGCAGCGTCGGAGAGCTTCGACCATCTCCGGACGGATCTGCCCGTTGAGCGCCGACAGCACGTCAGGCGCGTTCAGCTTGCCCCCGGCTCTGGCAGCCTCGGCTTCGAAGAGAGGGGCGAACTCGTCGAGGGTTATCTCCCCTCGCTCAAGAAGAGCCCACGCGTTGGAGTCCGGGTTGGTGGCGTTCAGAGCTCGGATGAACCCTGGCTCGAGACCCGATCGCAGCTCGTACTCGGCGAAGGCGTCGAAAGGACTGGTCGTTATGACCCCGCCGAAATCCCAGAGGACTGCTCTCATGTCATCACCGCGCTCAGCGTAGCGCGCCGGGTCGTTCGTCAGGTCCTTGCGCATCCACCGGGTGCGTCGGAGAGGCCCAGTCCCCTCGGTAATCCCCGACTTGGCTGCCCCGGGCTGCTTGACTCTTGGGTGACATGTCAAGACGGCAAGTAATAGTCGACGGTTCGAACCTGGCGACGGAGGGGCGTTCCCTGCCGAGCCTGGAGCAGCTGGACCAAGCGGTCCGGGAGTTCATTGGCGAGAACCCCGACGACCAGGTGACAGTCGTAGTAGACGCGTCGTTCGGCCACAGGATCGACCCTCGGGAGCTACCGACCTTCGAGGAGGCCGAGGCAGCCGGTGACGTCGTGTCCCCTCCGGCCGGGGCCATAGGGCGCGGGGATGCCTTCTTGCTGCGGATAGCGCAGAAGACCGGGGCCACGGTGCTGTCGAACGACTCCTTCCAGGAGTTCCACGCGGAGCACCCGTGGCTTTTCGACAAGGGACGCCTGGTCGGCGGGAAGCCGGTCCCGGGTGTCGGTTGGATCTTCATGGAACGCACCCCCGTCAGAGGCCCCAAAAGCAGGGAGGTCGTCAAAGAGGCCAGGCGGCGCAAAGACACCACCACCGCTGCTGCGTCGCCTTCGGCTGGAACTGAGACGCCAGTCGCTGGCGAGCCCGCCGTGAGGGGAGAGCGCCGGTCGAAGCTTTCTGCCGCACCGAAGCAGCGCTCCAAGAGCGTCGACCGCGCCATAGAGACCGCCACTCACGAGGTGGTCGACCCTTCCACTGCAGGTAGCCGACGTCGAAGCAGGCCGGCGGCGGAGCCGGTCAACGAACCGCTGGCGTTTATCAGCTTTATAGCTTCCCATCCGCTTGGAAGCCTGGTTGAAGCGGTCGTCTTCGAGTACTCCTCCCACGGTGCGTTCGTGGAAGCCGACGGGGCTCGCTGCTATGTGCCGCTTTCCGCGATGGGGGATCCTGCTCCTCGAAGCGCCCGCGAGGTCATGGGCAAAGGAGAGGTCGTGTCGCTTGTGGTGCAGGCCTTGGACCCCCAAAGGCGGGGTATTGAGCTTGCCATGCCAGGACATGAGCACGTCTCCGGAGCACCGACACCCGAGACCGTCGAGGCTGAGACGCTCGACGAACTGCCCGGTGTTGGCGGGCCTGCTCTGCCACGACGTAGCGCCCGTCGCAGGTCGGCGGTCTCAGACGCTGAGGACACCAGCCCTGGGCCCGTAGCGGCGACGCCTGAAGCTCCCGAAGCTGAGAGCGCCCCGGCAAAACGGGCGCCGGCAAAGCGGGCGCCAGCAAAACGGGCGCCAGCAAAACGGGCGCCCGCAGGGAAGGCCGCGGCACGCAGCGACGAGGATTCCGCTGCGGAGGCCACAGTGCCCTCCGCGAGGCCTGCCAAGGCGCCGGCCAGGGTCGCGAAGTCCTCGCAAGCACTCGACGAGGCGGAGTTTGGCGAGGCCGGCCCTAGCGAAACCGCTCCCACCAAGAGAGCCCCCCGAGCAACGAAGACAGCTGCGGCGCCGCCGGCAGCGAAGGCGGCTCAAGCTACAAAGGCGCTGCGCTCAGCGAAGGAGACGGTCAAAGTGGCACCTGCCACGAAGACGGCAGCCACGAAGACGGCAGCCACCGTGAGGCGCTCCGCGGCTACCTCTGCGGCGAAGTCTGCGACGGCTTCGAAGGCCGTGGCGTCTGCTAAAGCAGTAAAGGCCGTCGCTGCTGTTAAGGCCGTAAAGGTCGCGGCGGCTGTCAAAGCGGCGGCAAGCGGACCTGCGGCGAAGAAGGCGGCCGGGTCTGTAGCAAAAAAGGCAACTGGTTCCGCCACCAAGACGGCCAAGACTGTAAAGCCCGTCGAGCCCGCCGCCAGGGCCACTAAGCCGAGGGCCGCGGCGCGAAAGACGCCAGCCGGCTCCTAGCATCGGATCCTATGCGGATCGCTACTTGGAACGTGAACTCACTGAAGGCCAGAATGCCGAGAGTGCAGGAGTGGCTCGGGTATGCGAAGCCGGACGTGCTCTGTTTGCAGGAGACGAAGATGTCGGACTCCGCTTTCCCCCATCTTGCCTTCGGCGCTCTCGGCTACGAAAGCGTTCATCACGGGTCTGGGCAGTGGAACGGGGTCGCGATCCTGTCGAAAGTCGGGATCAGCGACCCTGTCTTCGGCTTCGTCGAGTCCATAGCGCCTGACCGCGACACCCGCTTGATCAGTGCCAAGTGCGCCGGGGTGTACGTGACGAGTGTGTACGTCCCCAACGGCCGGGAGGTTGGTTCCGAGCACTACCGCTACAAGCTTGAGTGGCTCGGTAAGCTGAAAGAGCATCTCGGGGCCCTTGGCGGCCCGGGCGAGGCCATGGCCGTCTGCGGCGATTTCAACGTCGCACCGGCTGACATGGACGTCTGGGATCCGGCCGCTTTCGCCGGCTCCACCCACGTGACCGACGAGGAGCGGGCCAGCTTGAGCGCTCTAGAAACGTGGGGCATGACCGACGCGTTCAGGATGCTCTACCCCGACGCGCAGCTCTACAGCTACTGGGACTACCGCTCAGGGGACTTCCATCAGCACCGCGGTATGAGAATCGACCTGATACTGCTTACGGCCCCTCTCGCCGCGAAACTCGAGTGGGCGCTGGTTGACCGCAATGCCCGCAAGGGTAAGCAACCCTCTGACCATGCCCCGGTCTTCGTCGACGTAGCAGTCTGACCGGCCGACCCGACAAGTGGGCGGAGGCCCACCCTTGGGGCAGACCGCCGGAAGTCGGGACCTAGACCGCTGCGAACGCCAGGGGGTTAGCAGGCACGATCGAAGTCACGCCGCTAAAAAAGTCGTCGTAGATGTCCCACGGAAGCGGGAGAGAGGCAGCTCCAGATCCCGACAGCGGCCGCGGGCGGCGCGGAAGGGCGGCGCCGGAACTACCACCGCGGCCACGGTAGAAGATGAGCCCGGTGTAGGGATCTGGTACCGCCTCGAGCGCCGCGCGGACCACCATCAGGTCTCTGAAACGGTCCCAAGCGTCGTCGTCGTCGAACTGGACTTCGAACACGACACCCCAGGTGTGCCGATCCCACGACCAGTCACTAGCGCCACTGCTAAGAGCGGCAGAACTCAGAACATCCCCGTAGGCGTCCGCCCACAGCGACGCGGACGTCGCACCGTCGAACACTTCCAAAGAGTACCAAGAGCTCACTTTTCCAATACTACAACTACTGACGTGCCGTTACTAGCCCGGTGCCACCATCACTTCGGACCCCCAGGGGTGTCGACCCTGTCGGGGGCGTCGAGCCGGCTGTCAGGGCGTTCGTGGCCGGCAGAGAAGGCCCAGCATGTCCGCGCCGTACCGGCGCGCCTTGAGTGGCCCGATTCCGTGAATTTCGGCTAGTTCCTCCACAGTCTCCGGGCGTCTCGCGGCGACATCCGCTATAGCATCGTCGGTCACTAGCAGGCGCGGGGGCACGCCGTTAAAGCGTGCGGTGTCGTCTCGCCACGCCGTCAGTGCACCGACCAGGCGGGCGGTTTCCTCTGAAACGTCGCCGGCGGGTCGCGCCGGCGAGGTTGGATCGCTCCTAGCAGGGCTCTGGCGGCCGCCTCCTAGCGGGCCGGTCGCGCCCGCCGTGCACGCCGGGGCGTGCGTCTCTTGGTTAGAAGCGAGCGCTGCAAGCCATCTGCACGGTCTGCGTTCGCTGCGTCGGCCGGCGAAGCAACGAAGCTTCGACCACGAAACCTGCAGCTCATCGACAGCCCTTGTCATGGCAACGTAGAGGAGGCGTCTCTCCTCGTCTATTGCTTCGGAGTCTGTGTGGCGCCCGAAAGGCACCAGGCCTTCCTCAAGGCCTGTCAGCATCACCAGGGGCCATTCGAGGCCTTTGGAGCGGTGGAAACTGCTGAGCGTCACGCCGCTTCGATCGGCTGGTTCGTCGGCGGCCACGTAGCGCTGGGAGCGCTCGGTGAAGTCCGGTGCGGTCCCGTCGGATCCGGCGATACGTGTGGGGACGCCCGCAGCCGTTAGGACCGTGGCGAGGTCCTCCAGCTGGGCGTTCGTCCTGGCGAGGACCGCCATGTCCTGCCATGCACGCCCGCTGCGGTGTGCGTCGAGCAGTCGCCGGGCGATCCCGTCGAGCTCGGCTTGGTCGGAGTCGTAGGAGAAGCACCGCACGGGCGGCCCGTCGGGTCGGCTTGCCGACAGGGCTTCGCCGCCGCTGCCGAGCACAGCCGATGCGGCGGCGACGATCTGTGGGCTGCAGCGGTGGTTAGCTTCGAGGCGGAGTACCTGTGCTCCTGGCCAGTGGCGCGCGAAGCGCTCCAGCAGGGAGCGGTCAGAGCCGTTCCAGGAGTAGATCGCCTGATTCGGGTCGCCCACCACGCACAGGTCCGTGTTGGAGCCGAGCCAAGCCCGCAGCAGCCGGAACTGGAGCGGGTTGAGGTCCTGGTACTCGTCGACGTAGACGTGACTCCACCGCCAACGCTGTGCAGCGGCGAAGTCGGCGTCGCGCTCGAGGGTCTCGGCGCAGTGCAAGATGAGGTCGTCGAAGTCCATGACCCCCCGCCTGCGCTTGTCCGCCTCGTAGCGGCCGTAGAGCGAAGCCACGCTGCAGATAACCTCGGCGTCGAGCTCCGCCAGAGGGCCGCTTCTAAGCTCGGGGTTCTCGGCGGTCAATGCCTCAGGGGGGATTGCCCTCGCCTTCGCCCATTCGATCATTCGGGCCAGCTCGCCTGCCTCCAAGCGGGTGCTGGCGAAGTTCTCACCGACGAGGGGGCCGATGAGCGCGAGCTTGGAGTCGACCAAGGTGCGCCGGGGAGTCCTCCTGTCGCGCCACCACGCTTTGAGCTGGGCCGAGGCGACCGCGTGGAACGTGCCGGCCGTGACCTTGGCTGTTCCCGCCCGGCCGGCGTCGAGCGCGCCGAGACGCTGGGCGAGCTCCGCCGCAGCCTTGCGGGTAAAGGTCAAAGCGAGTGTCCGCTCCGGCCGGGCGGACCCGGTTTCGCATCGGTAGGCGATCCTCCGGGTCACGACCCGCGTCTTGCCTGCGCCGGCCGCTGCTATGACGCACAATGGAGCGGCGCTGGAAGTGACAGCAAGCTGCTGAGGTGGCGTCAGGTCCCCCAAGAGACGGTCGAGCGGGGCTGGGGGGGTCATTCCAACACGATACGACCGGGTTGGCGCCGACTGGCGTAACACGGCGGACACACCGGCTGGTTAACCTGGGAAGGTGATCTACGCCCTTCGAGTGTGGCTGACCGACCGTCCGGGCGCTCTCGGAGCCGTTGCGGGTACTGTCGGCTCGGCCGGCGGTGACCTGGTTGGCATAGACATCCTTGAGCGGGGCGGCGGTAGGGCCATCGACGAGCTCATAGTCTCGGTGCCCTACGAGAGAGACCTGGACGTCCTCGTCGCTGGACTGTCCGACCTCGACGGCGTAGACGTCGAAGACGTCCGGGTCGCCGGGGACGGGGTGGCCGATCCTCGACTCGACGCGTTGGAGACAGCAGTGGCCCTGGTGACCAAGAACTCTGTAGTGGCGCTCCTGTCGAGCCTGGCTACTAGCAGCCGGCGTGACTTCCAAAGCGACTGGTCCGCGGTGGTGGACCCCGACGCTGCAGAGCTGCGAGCTTCGGTGGGGTCGGTCCCGCCCGGCCCGTGGCTCAAGGCTTTTCTCACCGGAAGCCGGGCGTCGGTGGTATCGCGTCCAGGTGACGCAGGACCCGAAGACGTGGCGTGGGCCGACCTAGACGTTGCGGGCCTGGTGATCGTCGTAGGCCGCCAAGGCAGGCCGTTCCGCCTGAGGGAGCGCCGCCAGCTGAGCGCTCTGGCCCGGATCGCCGACGCACGCTGGGCTGAGCTGAGCGCGCAGACGCCGCGGCGGTCGTGGCAGCTTGCCGGCCCCGGGTAACAGCCCTGGGCAACAGCTTTCGAGGCTCGCAGCCTATGCGGTTCCGACCGTCGCTCTATGAGTCCGCCAGATCCCAGTTGCGGGACCGCTCCACGGCTCGTTTCCAAGTCGAATAGCGGGCCGCCATCTCGTCGAGTCGGGCCTGGTCCTTGGTCGGCGAGGCGGTGCGGCTGGCTGACCACACTCCGGCGACCTCGGACTTCGTCGACCACACACCTTCGGCTAGCCCCGCCAGGAAGGCAGCGCCGAGCGCGGTCGTCTCGGATACGGCAGACCGGCGGACTTGTATGCCAAGCAGGTCGGCTTGAAAGTCCAAGAGCAGGTCCATCACCGACGCTCCGCCGTCCACTCTTAGTTCCTTGGGGGCCCGTCCAGCAGCGACAGCCATGGCTTCGACCACGTCCGCCGTCTGGTAGGCCATGGCTTCTACCGCTGCGCGGACCAGATGTGCCCGGCCGCTGCCGCGGCTCAGGCCGACGATCGTGGCGCGAGCGTGTGGATCCCACCACGGGCTTCCGAGCCCGGTGAACGCCGGCACGAAGAAAACCCCCCCGCTGTCAGGTACAGAACCCGCCAAAGGGCCGGCTTGCGAGGCGTCGGCCAGCAAGCCGAGGCCGTCACGCAGCCACTGTATCGCCGCCCCGGTGACGAAGATCGAACCTTCGAGGGCGTAATCGACGTTCGACGCCTCGACCGAGCCTAGGGCCCAAGCGACGGTGGTGAGCATGCCATCCACGGCGTGGGGACGACTGGCTCCCACGTTCATCAGGACGAAACTCCCCGTGCCGTAGGTGTTCTTGGTCATACCCTCCTCGAAGCAGGCCTGGCCGAAAAGGGCGGCCTGCTGGTCTCCGCCTATACCGCTGATAGGTATCCCGGCGGCCAAGCCGTCGACGGCGCCGGCGGCGGTCGTTGCCACCCGCGCGCTGCTCGGGACGACCTCTGGGAGGACTGAGGGTTGCACTGAGAACAGGTCGCACAGCTCCACATCCCACGCCAGCTTGTCTATGTCGAACAGCAGGGTCCTCGACGCGTTCGTGACGTCTGTGGCGTGAGCCGCCCCGCCGCTGAGGTGCCAAAGCAGCCACGAGTCGACCGTGCCGAAAGCGGTCGTGGGGGTGACCTCGACGCCGCCAGGGCCGAACAGCCACGCGAGCTTGGTGGCGCTGAAGTAGGGGTCCAAGGTCAAGCCCGTCTTGGCTCTCACCATGTCCTGGTAGCCCCGCGAGGCGAGCTCCTCGCAGGTGGCGGCGCCCCGGCGGTCCTGCCAGACGATCGCCTGGTGCAAGGGACGGCCGTCGGTCTTGTCCCACACAACCACCGTCTCGCGCTGGTTGGTGATACCGATCGCCGCCACGGGAGTTGACAGCGCTTGGATGGTTTCGCCGAGGGTGACGACGACGGCCTCCCAGATGTCGTTGGGGTCGTGTTCTACCCACCCCGGCCGGGGGAAGTGCTGGGGGAACTCTCTGTAGCTCGACGCCGCAACTGTCCCTGACTCGGTGAAGGCCATGCAGCGCACTCCGGTCGTGCCCGCATCTATAGCCAATACGACGCTCATGCAGCAAAGTTAGCGGGACGGAGTCAGGCCTCTCGCCCGACGCGGGCGACGAACCCAGACCGACAACCGCCATACCGGCAAGAAACCAAGCTCCAGCGCCGCAGGAAGAGGGTCCTGGCGCGACCCCCCGTCGAAGGGGCGGGGACAGAGGGGTCGCACCAGGGATAAGCCGCCGAGGGGGCAGCTTCGGCGGCCCTTGTTACGATACCCGCAAGCCGGGTCTCTTAGTCGGCATTTCAGCATCTTTTTCTAATCCACCTTGTATCCACAGGGTTGACCCTCTAGTACTCCACAGGCGGGCTGTCGTAGGGTTGAAAACCGCCGTTCGGCGATTTCCCTCGGACAAGGGTTGACAAGACGGTAACTACCGTGTTGTAATTCGCTTCCCCATGTTGTGGTCCCAGGGCATCGCAGGCGAACAAAGCCACAACACCTTGTGTTGTTCGAAAAAGTGTACTTTCAGGAGGAATACGGAATGTCTATAGCACCCGAGCGCACGGGGATCGGCATATCCCGGCACTTCACCGTGGCCGGCAGCGATCCTTACGCCACGGTCGACTGGGAGCGCCGTGACGCTCGGATAGTGCACTACGGGACCGGTGCCGTGGCATTCGAGCAGGCGGGCGTCGAGGTACCTGCGTCGTGGAGTCTGAACGCCACCAACATCCTCGCTCAGAAATATTTCCGCGGTACCGTCGGCGAAGCCGGGAGGGAGTGGTCGCTGCGTCAAGTCGTCGACCGAGTGGTGGACACGATCACTGCGTGGGGGCGAAAGGACGGGTACTTCGTCGACGACGAGGAGGCTTCGGCGTTCTCCGACGAGCTCAAGTACCTGATCATCCACCAAAGAGCGGCGTTCAACTCCCCGGTGTGGTTCAACATCGGAGTGCCGGGAGTTCCCCAGCAGGGCTCAGCGTGCTTCATCCTCGCCGTCGAGGACTCGATGGACGCGATCCTCAACTGGTACACCGAAGAAGGCATCATCTTCAAGGGCGGCTCCGGAGCCGGCGTGAACCTGTCGCCCATACGCTCCTCCAAGGAAGGCCTTCGTGGGGGCGGCACCGCCTCGGGCCCAGTTAGCTTCATGAGAGGTGCTGATGCCTCAGCGGGCACCATAAAAAGTGGTGGAAAGACACGACGCGCAGCTAAGATGGTTATCCTCGACGTTGCCCACCCCGACATCGAGGATTTCATCTGGTGCAAGGCCATCGAAGAGCGCAAAGCTCGGGCGCTGCGCGACGCCGGGTTCGACATGGACCTCGATGGCCGTGACAGCCATTCCATCCAGTACCAGAACGCTAACAACTCGGTCCGGGTCACCGACGAGTTCATGCAGGCGGTTCTCGACGACCGGGACTGGCCGCTTCGTGCTGTAACCGACGGGCGAACGCTTGACACGATAAAGGCGAAAGACCTGTTCCGCCAGATCGCCAAGGCCGCTTGGGAGTGCGCCGATCCTGGTATGCAATTCGACACGACGATCAACCGTTGGCACACCGCGCCCAACGCCGGGCGGATCAACGCTTCGAACCCTTGCAGCGAGTACATGCACATCGACAACTCGGCGTGCAACCTCGCCAGTCTGAACCTTCTCAGCTTCTTGGAGGTCGACGGAACCTTCGACGTGGATGGCTTCAAGAAGGCAGCGGAGACAGTCTTCACAGCACAGGAGATCATCGTCGGCAACGCCGACTACCCGACGGAGAAGATCGCAGAGAACTCCCGCCGCTACCGCCAGCTCGGCATCGGCTACGCGAACCTCGGTGCTTTGCTCATGGCGGAAGGTCTTCCCTACGACTCCGACGGCGGCAGGGCGTGGGCTGCGTCGCTGACGGCGCTTCTAACAGGCCAGGCTTACGCGACTTCTGCGCGTATCGCGTCTCGGATGGGTCCTTTCGCCGGCTTTAGAGCCGACCGTGACGCCATGTTGAACGTGCTGCGCATGCACCGCGACGCCGCAGCGGGCATCGACGAGGAGCTAGTGCCACCGGAGCTTCTAAGCGCGGCGCAGGAAGCGTGGGACGTCGCCGTGGAGTCAGCCGAGCGCCACGGGGTGCGCAACGCGCAGGCGAGCGTGCTCGCCCCGACGGGGACGATCGGCTTGCTCATGGACTGCGACACGACAGGGATCGAGCCAGACCTTGGCCTGGTCAAGACCAAGAAGCTGGTCGGTGGGGGGACGATGTCCATCGTCAACCAGACCGTTCCAAGGGCACTGCGCCGGCTCGGGTACACCCCAGAGCAGGTCGATGACATCGTCGCCTACATCGACGAGCACAAGTCGATCGTCGGGTCGCCGCACCTTCTCGCTGAGCATCTCGACGTGTTCGCCTGCTCGATGGGCGACAACACGATCCATTACCGCGGTCACTTGAAAATGATGGGCGCCGTCCAGCCTTTCATCAGCGGGGCTATCTCCAAGACGGTCAACGTTCCCGAGGAAGTTACCGTCGAAGACGTCGAGCAGCTTCACATCGAAGCGTGGCAGCTCGGACTAAAGGCGGTCGCCATCTACAGGGACAACTGCAAGGTGGCTCAGCCGTTAGCGACGGCGAAGAAGACGGTCGCAGACCCGTCGTCGTCGCTCGCCGAGTACCACGACGCCGAACTGGCGCTCAAGGTGGCGGAGCTGGAGAAAGCCCTCGAACGCCAAACTGTCGTGGTAAAGCAGCCGATCCGGGAGCGGATGCCGAGACGGCGTCATTCGAGCACGTTCGGTTTCCGTGTCGCGGACTGCGAAGGCTTCGTGACGGTGGGCGAGTACGAGGACGGACGACCCGGCGAGGTGTTCATGACCGTAGCCAAGCAGGGTTCGACGCTTGCCGGGATCATGGATGCGTTCGCTATCTCGGTGAGCCTCGGTCTGCAGCACGGGGTTCCGTTGGCGACTTATGTCAAGAAGTACACCAACATGCGTTTCGAGCCGGCCGGTATGACCGACGACCCTGACTTGAGGATCGCCCAGTCTCTGGTGGACTACATCTTCCGGCGTCTGGCGGTGGACTACCTCTCATATGAAGAGCGGGCCGAGCTGGGTGTGCTCACCTCGTCCGAGCGGACCCAGCTGACACTTCCAGGAGTCGAGGAGGCGACGACGCCCAACTCCCTTTTCGACGCAGGCTCTGGGGTTCCCCCGACGGCGCCGGCTTCCAGCGGCATCGGAGCTGGTGGCCGTTCGGGCGAGGTGACACCGCGAGTCGAGCGTCACGGAACTCACGCAGGGGGCGCTGGCGGCGCCCAGCGTGTTCCTTCGGAGTCTGACGCCCCCTACTGCTTCGACTGTGGGGTGCAGATGCAGCGCGCCGGGAGCTGCCACGCCTGCCCGTCGTGTGGGAGCACCAGCGGCTGCTCGTGAAGCGCGACTGCTGCGCCAGGAGACTTCCTGGCGCAGCAGCCCCTGCCCGGTGCCCAGCGATCAGTGGGCCCGCTCTTGTGGCGCTGGTCGGCCTGGCGGACCTGCCAGGGCTCACTGCCGAAGGTAAACTTACAGCGTAGAGACGGTGTGGGTGGCGTCTGAGTTACGTGTCGAGATACGTGGGCGGCCGGCGTTCGTGGAAGGCGTGCAGGGCTTCGAGATGGTCCGCCGTCTGGGAAACCATGATCTGGGTCCGATTCTCCAGGTCCATCGCGGCCTGTTGGCCCGGTATCTCTAGCGCCGACCACATGACCTCCTTCGTCATGTGGATGCCCATCGGGGTATTGCGCATCACCAAGGCGGCTTCCTCCAAGGCGCGCTCGACGAGAACGTCGTCTGGTACCACCTCTACGACGAGTCCTATCCGGGCGGCCTCCTCGGCGTCGAAGATCCGTCCGGTGAGCATTAGCTCGTGAGCCCGTCCAGCTCCTACTAGGCGTGGAAGCAGCCAGGACGTGCCGATGTCGCACGCCGACAGTCCGATCCGAACGAAGGCGGCGTTGAACCTAGCGGAAGCCCCGGCCAGGCGGATGTCGGATCCGAGCACTAACGCGAAGCCGCCGCCGGCGGCCGGGCCGTTTACCGCAGCGATGACAGGCTGGGGGAGTCCACGCAGCCGCGGTATGAGCGCGGCGATGTGCTGTTGGGTCGCGAACCCGCGCTGTATCGGGCCCCGCTCTTCGTGGCCCGGCACGGTACCGTAGCCGGTGAGGTCAAGGCCGGCGCAGAAGCCGCGGCCAGCTCCGGTCAGTATGACAACTCGGCAGTCGCGGTCAGTGGCGGTGGAGGATAAGACGGTGTGTAGCCGATCAACCAACGTCACGTTCATCGCATTGAGCTTTGACGGTCTATTAAGTGTTATCTGGCGGACTCCCGGAGCTGGAGTCGACACCACGACCTCCCCGGGGTCATCGGCGCTCCTGGCATCGGAGTCTTCGGCAGCTGTCATCTGGCCTCCAAGGCTTAGGTGCTCATCACGGGTGGCTAGCTCAGCGGGATCCTTGCCCGTCATCGACTTTGACGACGGTCCCGGTCACGAACTCCGACTCCGGCGCCACCAGGTACAAGAGGGTGCTGTCGAGCTGTGCGGGGTCCCCGATCCTCTTGCGGGGCAGTTGGTCGGTGAAATCGCCGATCCGTTCGATCATCCCGTCCATCATCTCAGAGCGAAAAGCGCCAGGTGCTATGCCATTGACGTTTATCCCGTAGCGCGCCCATTCTACTGCGAGGGCCTCGGTCATCCTGTTGAGTGCCGCTTTTGTGATGGAGTACAGGGCCGCACCGTTACCGGCGTAGTGGAAGGCGCCCATGGAGGAGATGTTCACGATGCGACCCGGGACGCCGGCGGCGATGAGGCGGCGGGCTACCTCACAGGACAAGATGTACGGTCCGCGCAGGTTCGTGTCGATTACCGAGTCGATTAGTTCCAAGGACATCTTGTGAGCCCGCTGCGCGTCCGGGATGCCGGCGTTGTTCACCAGGATCGTGACAGTCCCGAAAGCAGCTTCTGCTGAGTCCACGGCGCCGACGATCTGATTAGCGTCGACAATGTCTAGTACTACTGGGATGCAGGACCCGCCGGCCCCTGCGATCTCGGCGGTGACCGAGTCCAAACGGTCCGCGCGTCGGCCAGCGACAACCACGCTTGCTCCTGCCGCGGCGAGCGCTCGGGCGAAGCGCCTGCCGAGCCCGGAAGACGCTCCGGTGACCAACGCGACCTGACCGTCCAAACGGCTGCCGGCATTGGGGAGTGGAAAGGATTGCGTCGTCATCGTCAGCTGTTTCGGTCCACTTCGACCTTAACATCACCCGGCTTCGCCTGCGGGTGACATCGCGCTGGGGCGCACGTCGCTGCCCGCGGTGGAGGTGTCATGGCGCATAGTCGCCGCTCGTAAAGCTGGGTATTCGGCGTCGTGGACAGGACCCTACTTCGAAGCGGTGATAGGAGTGCCCGACGCCGACTCGGCTGGATGGTGCCCGTGGATTGGTAGCCGCCAACCCCTGGCGAATGCCCCAGGTACTTTTGTCTAAGGGATCCCCGTCCAGGCGTCCGTCGGCGTCATCGGAGGATGGGACATCGAGCGGGGCGCCACGCGCGACGTCCAAGGGGCCCGGGAGACGAAGACGGCGCCCATGTCGGTCAGTTCCCCAGTCGCCCACAGTGACGGCCATCGCCGGCCGAGAGTGAGCGCAGCACCGGTGAGCGTCAGCTTCGACCCGATCCGTCTGCGGCGCATGTGGGCCGCGACGTAGACCTGGTGCACTTGCCCTGTCTCGGTCCACCACCGTAGTGCGCCGACCTGTTCGCGTAGGTCGACACCTCTCGCGTCGGCGTCGTCGATCGACACGATCGAACCGTCGGGCCATTCGGGTGTCGCGAAGGCTAGAAGGTTGGTGGCCGGGGGGTCGGCTCCTTGCTCGCTCTCTTCGACGTACCACAGGTCGATCCCACCCTGCTGGAATGCCGGATCGACCACGCATGACGTCATCTCCCCGTCGGCGGTGTACTCGCCGCGATAAAGGACCGTTCCCGGCTCCTCGGAAACGGTCGTATCGATCACGTGACGGTACGGGTGCGCATCACCCAAGACGCACGCGATGGCCGTGGCGCCCTCGGGAAGGGCTCGGCGCGCGAACCAGACCGGCATCCCCGATGTCGGGTCGAAGCCCGTCACGGCCGGCGGAAGTGCCGACCTTTTCGGCTCCGGCGCCGGCTGGCTACGACGAGCCCAGAGCCCGCAACGATAAATGCTGCTGCGCCCTCCACGCTGCGCCTGGCGTCAATGCCTGTCTGTGCAAGCTGGGTGGTGGTCGGAGCTGCCGTTGAAGGGGTGGTCGTCACGGGGACCGTCGTGGTGGTGGGCGGCGGTGTCGGGGCTAGTACGAGCGCCAAAGGTACGGGGGTCTGCGCGGCGGTCGATATCTGGAGGCCGGTTTGGCCCGATCCGCTCACGGGCGAGGGTACGACGACGGTCGTCGAGGCTCCCTGGTAGCCGGCTGGCGGGGTTGCGACCAGTTGGACGGTCGTGCCGGGAAGGTAGATGCCGGGGAATGCAGCCGACCCGTTAGTTCCCGTCGTCACCGTAAACGGCAGTCCCCCTGTCAGGGGCGACGTCGACAGGTTGCTCTTGCCGCCGACCTGCGGGCAGGCGTCGGCGGGGGCACCGGCGGGCGGGGTGCAGGTCAACGTCACGGGAACTCCCGACAGCGTCTTTCCGGTGGAATCGGTGACGGTGACGGTGAGCTCCCTGAAGATGCCGATGTAATTGAACCAGGTAACTTGGCTATAGGAGGGGCGTTCCCCGGATTCGAATGCGCAATGGTCCTGGCCCTGGGTGTTAGCAGGCTGGCACTGGCTGATCGAGGTGGGGATCGGCACGGGCTGGCTCGGGTCGTGGACGAAGCCCTGCGGAGAAGCGCTCACTGCGAAGTCGTAAGTCTCGGGGGACGATCCCATGGGAAACTCGTAGCCGTTGTCTGTGTCGGTCTCGCAGTAGACGTTGGGCTGTGAGTTAGCGGCGAGTGCCGTCCCGGGGGTGCAAGTTGGCTGCGGTTCCGTCACGCCCGGCAGCGTTGGCTGTCCGGTAGCGGGCGTGGCGTCGATCGAGAAGCCGCTCAGATCAGGCTGATCGGCGGCTCCGAACACCGGGTAAAGGCCAGGCTCTCCCGGAGCGATCTGCACGCCGAGCTTCGGGTTGCCGTAGTAGGCGGCCGGGTTCTGGCCCTTCGCCCGCAGGGTGGAGGTGTGGGAGGCCGTGGTGGGCGTCGGCGAGGCCGTGGTGGACGTGGTCGATGTCGGCGCTGCGGTAGCTGCCGGTGACGGGGACGTCGTGGTGGCCGTCGAGGTCGGGACCGTCGTCTCGGCGCCCGCTACGGTCGCTCCGGACAGGGCTACTGCCGCCGAAGCCATTGTTACAGCGGCCGCAACCTTCGTCAATGTCATGGAGAAGTATGACATAAAGCGGGGTGCCGGCGCGGCTTCGCCAGGCGCTTCGGGCAGCGGCGCCCCGGGCCGGCCCTGGCCTCGACCGGCCCGGCGGCTACCTCTTGGCTCCGTGGATGAGTTGGCCGACGCTCGCCGACACGGCCGCTCCGATGGAGCTGCCGGTGCTGCTGGCGTTCTGCCGAGCATTCTGGACGGTAGACGCTACGACAGAACCGGAGGATGCATGTGTCGTGGCGGTGGTCGGCCCTGTCGTGGCGGTGGTCGGCCCTGTCGTGGCGGTGGTCGGCCCTGTCGTGGCGGTGGTCGGCCCTGTCGTGGTGGCAGGTGTCGTGGTCGTCGGCGCTGTGGTCGCCGGCGCTGTCGTGGTGGTGGTAGCAGGCGCCATGGTTGTAGGCGCGGTGGTAGCTGGGCTCGCAGCGGGAGCTGACCTCGGACTGTAGCGGGCAGACGGTGCTGGCTTCGTCTGTATCGTGGGGCCGAAGCGATTCGCCGCGAGTTGGACCTGCACAGTGTGGGCGGGTTGGGTGTTCGCGGCTGCCCCGACTGTGGCCGTGACAGCGCCGACCGCCCCGGCGCTGACAGCGCTGGCGAGGATGGCGCTGCGTCCTGCGGACATCGCTACCACCGACAGACCGCCCGGCGAGGTGGTCCAGCCGAAGAACGGAAGCTGAGCCAGCCAAGACAGGGGACCGCTGACCACGCTCAGGCGTTTGACCGACACCGCCATCATCGCCCTGACCACCTGGGGGTCGAAGTGGCTTCCCGAGCACCGGGCGAGCTCGGCTCGTGCCTGGGCTGCCGGCATCGCCTTCTTGTAGGAACGGACAGCGGTCATGACCTCAAAGGCATCGGCGACGGCGACGATCCGGCCTGAAAGGGTTATCTGCTGGCCGGCAAGGCAGTTGGGGTACCCCGTGCCGTCCCAGCGTTCATGGTGCTCCCACGCGGCTGCGGCCCAAGGGCCGAGCCATCCTGACAGCGGCTCAAGGAGGGCCTTGGCCGCGCCTGGATGGTTCTGCAGGATCGCCCACTCCTCGGGGTCGGGCTTTCCCGGCTTGTTCAAGATCGTGGCCGGGACGGCCATCTTGCCCACGTCGTGGAGCAACGCGCCCCACTGCAGCTTCTGGCGATCCTCGGCGCTCAGGCCCATCTCCTCGCCGAGCAGGTCGGCGTAGGCTCGCACTCTCTCGCTGTGACCCCGGGTGCGACGGTCATGGGTTCGAAGAGCGCTTACCAAGGCGACCATCTCGGCTGCTACTTCGCTCATCGTCGCGCCGTCGGGCGTCGACTCGGCGCTAGCGACCAGTCGGGACTGCATCTTGGACAGAGCCCCGGATCTCATTGCGACCCTAAAGCGCGAGGGCGCCTGGTCGGGGAACACGAGGGACATTCGAAGCAACACCGCCACGGGAGCGAGGCGTCGCGTCTGGCGTTCCACGGCCCAAGCTGCGACGCTGGAAAGGACACCGACGACCACGAAACGGGCGATACCTGCACCCCAGCTGTAGGCAGATGGGACAATCACGTTGGCGGTCATGCCGACCGCGAAGCCAATCCCGACCGGTATCAGCACGACCAGAGCCGACACGGCGAACGCTAAGAGAGGCCTGTGCTCCCAACGGTCGAGGCCAGCTCCGGCGTTCCTGGGAGGCGCCTTCACATTCTCCACGTTCGTGTCATCGGGCAGCGAAACTGAGAGGGAAAGCGAAAAGCCGCTTAAAGCGTACTTTGCACCAGTTTTCTTCGCCGGGGTGTGTCGACGCCGACCCTGGTCGTGGCGGGAGTCAGCGGGCTTTCGCTACCGTGGCGCACGCGGCGATGGACGCAGCGTGACCGGCGGACATCTCGACGCCGAGCCTTAAGAGCTCCGAAACTTTGGGGTCGTCCACCCGGTAATAGACGTAGCGGCCCTCACGCCTCGACGTCACGAGCCCGCACGACACGAGGCACGCCAGGTGGGCTGATACCCGCCCCTGCGAGAGGCCTACATGTTCGACGCACTCGTTACCCGTCCTCTCCGCGACCGCGCAGAACTCGAGGAGCGAAAGCCGGGAGGGGTCGCCCAACGCCCGGTAGAAGCGGGCCAGCAGGTCACGTCCGGCCGGGTCCGAAGGAACCGCCGGCAACCCGCGCAACTGGCCTTTCACTTCCCGGTCCTCGGCGCGTGGGCCCGCAGGCATTCGCCGTCGGCAGTGGCTGATCGTGGCCTGGCGGCGCTCAAGCCGTGGTAGCCAGGCTTTCACCGTCGCCGGAAACCGGCGCGGCCGGCGTGTGGGAATCGCGGCGGCTACGCACCAAGAAGGCTGCTGCTAGGACCGCACCCAAGACGGCTAGGACCACTCCGGTCGCTTCGACGGCTACATCCCCGCCGTTACCGGGCCGGGCGAGCCAGAAGTGCTCCTCGATGAAACGCCCGACGCCCCAGATCATTATCCCAACGGCCATGACCAAACCGCGCGGGCCGCCGTTTCGCTCGACGTAACGCTCGACTCGCCAAGCTATCAGCAGCATGACGAAGGTCATCGCCGACTGGAAGAGCGGGACGGGCAGGCGCTTGCCTACCTGGTCGGCGTAGTACATGCCGTACCAGGCGTTCGTAGGGTGGCCGCCCCCGGCCACCATCAGCTGCGGGCCGAGCAGCCGTCCAATCGTCCAGGCTGCGAGGAGTACCGGCGTCACCAAGTCGGCGAGCTGAAGGCGGGGAATTTTGGGTCCGCGCTTGTAAGCGAGGTAGAAGCCGACTGGAACGCCGAGTATGAGACCGCCGAAAGAGGAAAGGCCGCCGTTCCAAACCTGGATTATCTGGCCAGGGTTGTGCTCGTACTGCGTCGTCCAGTTGGCGACGACGTGCACGATCCTCGCTCCGATCAAAGCTGCGACCACGACCCAAACCGTCGTCGACGCAAGCCACTCGTCCGCCCAACCGTGGGCCCTCAGACGCCGGCTCAGGTAGCGGAAAGCGAACCAGAAAGTGATCGCCAGGCCCAGGCCGTAAGTGTGCAGCTGAAGCGGACCTATGTGGAACACGACGGGTATCGGCTTCATTACCCCACCACCTCTTTCACGGTGTCGAGCCTATCTCGCCCGATTGACTTCGGCTAGGGCAGGAACGACAAAAAGGCGAAGGGCGCAATCGAAGGTATGAAGTCGAGCGGACCCGGGGGTCCTTTCGTATGCCTCAAGGGCCAAGAAGTGCTTCAATGATGCCTAGGAGGCAGGTCATGGAACGTAGCATCCTCGACAGTCTGGTAGGGGTGCCGGCCTTGGTGGAGACCGGCCTTGTAGAAGCGACTGGCTTCGTGTCTAAGGGTGACGTCGGTGGGCTGGTCGTCGCTTGTGACGAGCAGACCTGGCGTGAGGCTGACGTGGATCGCGTGGTGGTGAGCGTCTTTGGAGCTGAAGCGCTCTACCGCTTCAGCGGGCGCTGCGAGCTGCGAAAAGGCGAGGTTGAGGTTCCGGCTGGCGTCAGCGTCGAGCGGGTTCAGCGCCGCAGCTGGCCCCGGCGTCGCCTCGACGTGGCGGCCACGCTGTGCCCCCTGGACGACACCCGGCGCGTCGCTGGGATACCAGGCCGGACGGTCGACTTAGGGCTAGGAGGCCTGTGCGTCGAGACTCTACGACCCCTGCAGGGGGACAAGGACCCGGTCGTGATCCTGACCCTTCCAGACGGCCACTCGATAGTCGCCCGGACTACAACCGTCGACGTCGAGGACCTGGGGGACGGATGGAGGTACCGTCTCGCCTTCGGTCACCTCGAGACGCGCGACGCCAACTTGATCCTCGGCCTGGTAGCCGGCTAGCGCACCGGCCCCGGCCGGTGCTGTGGGTGGGCGGTTCCGCGACGGCATAGCCTTGGTCGGGTGACTGCACACAAGACAGGTTCCGACGCGGACGTACCCTACCGCCTCGACTGCCCTCTGACAGGCACGGTCGTGTCGGTTCCGGCCTGCGTTGGCGACCAGGTCAGGGCTGGCGCGGTAGTGGCCGTGGTCGAGTCGATGAAGATGGAGCACGAAGTGACAGCCCCCCAAGCCGGGAGGATCACGGCCGTCACCGTGGTCGCCGGCCAGGTTGTGACGGCCGGCGACCAGGTGGCTCTGCTCGCACCCGGCGTCGTCGAAGCCCCCGGTTCGCAGGTCGTCGCAGCTGACCACGGCGGCGCTGTGCGAGCGGACCTGGCCGAGGTACTCGACCGCCAGTCGATGGTCGGGGACGCCGCTAGACCTGATGCCGTCGCGCGGCGCCACGCCCTCGGACGGCGAACAGCCCGGGAGAACCTCGACGACTTGTGCGACCCGGGGTCGTTCGTCGAGTACGGCGCTCTGGCCCTGGCAGCCCAGCGCGACCGGAGGAGCCTCGACGAGCTGATCAAGTCGACGCCCGCCGACGGCTTCATAGGCGGCGTGGCTAACGTCAACTCGAAGCTTTACGGCCCCGACGTGACGCGATGTGTCGTCGCTTCCTACGACTACACCGTGCTTGCAGGCACGCAGGGCTTCTACGGTCACCACAAGAAGGACAGGCTCTTCGAACTGGCGGCCCGGCAGGGTCTTCCCGTCGTGCTTTTCGCCGAGGGGGGAGGGGGGAGGCCCGGTGACACCTCCGCTCCTAGCGTCTCGGGTCTGGAGGTCATGGCATTCGCACTGTTCGGGCGTCTGAGCGGTCTGGTGCCTCTCGTGGGGATCGTGTCGGGGCGCTGCTTCGCCGGTAACGCGGCGCTTCTCGGCTGCTGTGACGTGATCATCGCAACTCCCGACGCGAACATCGGGATGGCAGGCCCGGCAATGATCGAAGGTGGTGGCCTCGGGTCGTACCGCCCGGAGGACATCGGCCCCCTCGACGTGCAGGTAGCCAACGGGGTGGTAGACGTCGTCGCCTCCGACGAAGCGGACGCCGTCGCCTGCGCCAAGCGCTACCTCGGTTACTTCCAAGGGACCCTGGCCGAGTGGGAATGCCCCGACCAGACGCTGCTGCGAGGCGTCATACCAGCCGAACGGGTTCGCGTCTACGACATCCGCAAGGTCGTGGACGGCCTCGCCGACACGGGCAGCGTCTTAGAGTTGCGCTCCGGCTGGGGGCCGGGGATGGTCACCTGCCTGGGCCGGATCGAGGGACGTCCGGTCGGTATCGTCGCGAACAACCCGGCCCATCTGGGCGGAGCGATCGACTCCGACGGGGCCGACAAAGCAGCGCGTTTCATGGGCTTGTGCGACGCCTTCGACATTCCCCTGCTGTTCTTGTGCGACACGCCAGGATTCATGGTCGGCCCGGAGGCAGAAAGGACGGCGCAGGTGAGGCACTTCGCCCGGATGTTCGTGGTCGGCGCCAGCATCGACGTGCCTTTCGTCACCGTCATCCTCCGCAAGGGTTACGGTCTCGGGGCCCAGGCCATGGCAGGCGGAAGTTTCAGGGCGCCGGCGGTGACGGTTGCGTGGCCGACAGGGGAGATAGGCGGAATGGGCCTCGAAGGGGCGGTGCGCCTCGGGTTCCGCCGGGAGCTCGACGCCGCTCCGACTCCCGAGGCCCGGGCCGAACTGGAAGAACATCTCATCGAGGCCGCCTACCGCAACGGGAAGGCGCTCAACGCTGCAACCCATTTCGAGGTCGACGACGTCATCGACCCAGCCGACACTCGCAGGCGCATACTCGCCGTGCTCGGCGAGGCCGGGCCGCGCCCGGCGAGCGGGGCGCGCTCGGGGCAAAGAGCCAAGAAGCGTCCCTGCGTCGACACATGGTAGAGGCGACTCGGCGCTTAGTGGGACGGCTTCGAGTACCGGCTGGCCGCCTTCCTATTTAGCCTTTTCAGGCGGGTAGCCTCGACGTATGAGCAACGATTCCCCAAGCGTCGAGATGCCCAAGTCCGAGGAGGAGTGGAAGTCTCGTCTTAGCCCCGAGCAGTACGAGGTGCTGCGAAAAGCCGGCACGGAGAGGCCTTGGTCGGGTAAGTACGTGGACAACCACGAGGATGGCACGTACACCTGCGCTGGCTGCGGCTCGGTCCTCTTCGACTCCTCCACGAAGTTCGAGTCCGGCAGCGGGTGGCCCAGCTTCTACGAGCCTGCCGTCGCCGAAGCAGTTGAAGTGGTCGAGGACCGAAGCCACGGCATGGTAAGAACGGAAGTCCGCTGCCGGCGCTGCGGCGGCCACCTCGGGCACGTCTTCGACGACGGTCCGAACCCGACGGGGCTGCGCTACTGCATGAACTCGCTTTCGTTGGACTTCAAGCCGGCGGCCGGTTGACCGCCAGCTTGTAGAGTCCTAGAGCCGCTTTCGGGTCGCTTGCCGGCGGGTCAGCCTTGCGCTGCGAGACGCCGGGCGGCGGCGTTTCTCGCCGAGCGCATGTTGTGACGGCGCTTCCAGAAAGTCGTCTTCCACACCTTGAAACCGTCACGCCGACCCGGCTTAGGCTCGTGGCGGGGAGCAGGTGAGGTCTTGCGGCCGATGTCGTGCGCCCCGGTCGGGCACAGCAGGTCGGCATCTTCGAGGGCTTCTTCATCCCCGACGACCTGGTGCAGACGGACCCGGGCCTCGTGGCGAACCTGGCGCGACGTGCGCTTGCGATGCTCCGGCGGATCCTCGACCAGCCCGTCGGGCGGTCTCGGGGACGCTTCGACAGGCTCCCCTGTCGAAGCTCGGACGGCTGGATCGCTCGAACGCACGTAGCTCACGAGGCCTACCTCCTTGTCTGCCGGCGCCGGACGGTGCCGGGTATTGCTATTAGATTCTGCCACCTGGCTCCGGTCTTGTGACGGATACGGAGCCGGAAATTCTGGCTTTCTCAGGTTTCGGAGGGTCCCCCGGCGGTCTTGAACATCGCCGTGCGGTAATAGCGCAGTTCCGACACGCTTTCTTGGATGTCGCCCAGAGCGCGGTGCGCGCCCGCCTTGCGCGGCGCCCCAGCCAGGACTTCTGGATACCAGCGCCGTGCGAGCTCCTTGAGGGTCGACACGTCCACCGACCTGTAGTGCAAGAAGTCGTCGATGTCGGGAAGCCAGCGAGCCAGGAAGCGCCTGTCGGTGCCGATCGAGTTGCCGCAGAGGGGGACGGTGCGCGCTTCGGCTATGTGGGCTCGCAAGAAGTCGAGTGTCGCTGCGCCGGCCTGCTGTAGGTCGAGCTGCGACGCCCGGATCTCGGGGAGCAGCCCACTTCGGGTGTGCATGTCACGCACAACCCGGTCCATGCCGTCCAGGTCGGCATCGCTGGCCGAGATCACCAGGTCCGGCCCTTCGGCGACGACGTCTAGGTCGTCGTCGGTTATCAGCGTGGCGATCTCGACGATCACGTGACGCTCCGGGTCGAGTCCGGTCATCTCGAGGTCCATCCATGCGAGCATCCCCCAAACCTAGCCGTACGCCGCGACCCGGGATCCGGGCTGGATAGGGCGGTTCGCGTGGCTAGCCTTGAGGGCGTGTTAGAGGTGAAGCTGACCAGGCTCGACCCCGACCTGCGACTACCGGCGTACGCAAGGTCGGGTGACGCCGGGCTGGACCTGTGCGCAAGGGTGCGGGCTACAGTTCCGGCGGCAGGCGGCAGGGTCGCAGTGCCCACAGGAGTAGCCGTCGCCATACCCGACGGGTACGCCGGGTTCGTCCTGCCGAGAAGCGGCCTCGCTCTGCGCCACGGGGTCACGCTCGCCAACGCTCCCGGTCTGATAGACAGCGGTTACCGGGGGGAGCTCGAAGTGATCTTGTTGAACACCGACCCCGACGCCAACTTCGAAGTGACAAGGGGGGACCGCATAGCCCAGTTGGTGGTCCAGCGCGTGGAGACCGTGACCCTGGCAGTGGTGGCTCAGCTGGACGGCACCGAGCGCGGTGCCGGCCGTTTCGGCCATACGGGCCGCTGACCCACACGGTGCACGACACATTCGCCGTCGGAGGCGCCTGATGCCTGAGCTGCCAGAAGTGGAGGCTCTGGCGTTCTTCCTTCAAGCCAAGACGGTCGGAAGGCCGGTGCGAAGAGCAGAACTGGGCTCGCTGTCCGCCCTTAAAACCTACGATCCCGCCTGGTCGGGACTGCTCGGAGCGCGGGTGTCTGCGGTGGAGCGCAGAGGGAAGTACCTGTGCGTGAACCTCGACGGGATTTGGCTGGTGGTGCATCTGGCCAGGGCGGGTTGGGTGCGCTGGAGGGACCGCCTGGCGGCCACTGCCGTCAAGGTGTCCAAGGGGCCCCTGGCCGCCAGGATCGGTTTCGAGGAGGGCGACGGTTTCGACATCACCGAGCAGGGGACCGAGAAACGCCTGGCTATGTGGTTGGTCCCCACTCCCCAAGGCGTTCCGGGGGTCGCCCGGCTGGGACCCGACCCACTCGGGGAGGACTTCGACGCCGCCACGCTCGGGCGTGTCTTGCGCGGCGGGGGAGGCCAGCTCAAGGCTGCCCTGTCGGATCAGTCTCTCATCGCCGGGGTCGGTAACGCCTACTCAGACGAAGCGTTGCACGCCGCTCGCCTGTCGCCGTTCAAGCCGGCGGCGAAGCTGACCGACGACGAGGTAGCCCGCCTCCACGGCGCCCTCGTGGGGGTTCTGTCGGCCGCAGTCGAGCGTTGCAGGGGGATGGACGCCGGCGAGCTGAAATCCGACAAGAAGTCGTCGATGGCCGTGCACGCCAGGACCGGCCTGGCCTGTCCGGTGTGCGGCGACAAAGTGAGAGAGGTGTCGTATGCGACGAGAACCTTCCAGTACTGCCCGACCTGCCAGACCGGCGGGAAGGTCCTAGCCGACAGGCGCATGTCGCGCCTGTTGAAATGACGTCGACAGCCGTGAGGCCGTCGTTCAGGGGGAGGCCGTCGTGAGTCGACGCGGGGCGCGGCCAGGTGACGGGGCGGGAGACCCAACCGGCGACGACAGGCCGCTGACCGAGACCGACCCCGACAACAACGTGGTGTTTCGAGGGGTCCACTGGCATCGAGGTCAGGGCGACGTGATGTTCTTCGATCGCGACGCCGAAGAGTGGGTTCGGTGGGCTCCCGGCGTCGACGCGCCGCCGCTGCCGCCCCGCTGGCAGATGCTCGGCGTGCCGACGAAAGTTTCACGGCCGGCATGGCGATCCCCGTGGCGGCTGATACCTACGCTGCTGGTCGTCGCAGCGGTCCTCTACGCCGTCTACCAGGGAGTGACGCCCAGCGCGAATCAGAGCGCCTCGCAGGCCAAGCAAGCACAAGCCCTCGTCGGCAAATGCCTGGTCGCCAACGGCACCTTCGACGGGCACCCCCGCTACAGCGCCACGCCGGTGTCGTGCTCATCGGCCAAAGCGACGGCAAAAGTCGTTTCGGCTATACCGTCCTACCCGCCGGGCCAGTTGTGCCCTGCCGGCACCGTAGGCGTGGAGATAGCCGACCTCAACGCCGTTCACCCCTACGTGGAGTGCATCCGCGATCTGTCCGGGTAGCAGCCGCCGGTCGGTAGGTAGCCAGTAGGCAGACTTCAGCGCCGGGACGCTCCGGGAACCCGTTCGAGGGCCTGGAACGGTCTGATAAGATAGGAGAAGAATTGCGGACGTGGCTCAGCTGGTAGAGCATCACCTTGCCAAGGTGAGGGTCGCGGGTTCGAATCCCGTCGTCCGCTCCAAGAGTCGCAGGGCAGGGTCGAGGCCTTCTTACACTGTTTTGCGCGAATTGGCGCTGAGCGACAGCGCTTCTGCCGAGCTCCTACAGCGCCGGTGCCGCCACGACGAAGACCGTCTTCGTGACCCTCACCTACCCGCCTGCGAGCGCGCACGGGGACGGTACTTTCCTGATCGGCCGCCAGCCCGTCTTCGACGGCGACTTGACGCTTTGGGGATACGAGCTTTTGTTCCGAGGGCCAGCGGGGTCGGCGGTCGACGGGGAGAAGATGACCGCCGAGGTCCTGCTCAGAGCCGGAATGGACATAGGACTTCACAACCTGGCCGGTGACAGTCGCGTCCTGGTCAACGCGACCCGCCCTTTCGTCACAGGCGACCTCGGTATTCCGCTACCTCCCGAGAGGACCGTGGTGGAAGTCCTCGAAGACGTCGCCCACGACGCCGACGTCCTCGACGGGATCAGAAGGCTCCAGGCTGACGGCTACATGGTCGCGTTAGACGACTACGTGTGGGCCGAAGGCGACGAGGCGATCCTGTCGACGGTCGACTTGGTCAAGCTGGACGTGCTCGCCCTCGGCGAGAGCCTCGGCGAGCACTACGACAGGGTGGTGGGTTACTGCGAAAACCTGCTCGCCGAGAAGGTGGAAACCGCCGACGAGCTCGAGATGTGCAAGAGGATGGGCTTCGCCCTTTTCCAGGGCTATCTGCTGTCGCGACCTCAGGTGCTGAGAGGCCGAACCTTGACTCCTGGCCGGGCCACGAGCCTGCGTCTCATAGCCCAGCTGTGCTCCGACGACGCCGACCCGAGATCGGTGGAGGACACGATCGAGTCGTGTCCCGGCCTCAGCTTGCGCTTCTTGCGGGCGGCGGGTGTCGGGGCGGCCGTCGGGCTGCGCCGCCCGATCAGCTCTATCCGCGAAGGCGTGGTGCTTCTCGGGCAGCGTCGTATGCGCGCATGGGCATCCATAATGATCCTTGAGGACACAGGCGTTACCGCTCCAGCTCAACTCTTGACGGCCCTCACCAGGGCGAGGCTCTGCGAGCTTCTGGCGGACGTCGTCGATCCGACCCGCTCGGCCTCGGCTTTCACGCTCGGAATGCTGTCGGCGATGGAGATGCTGATGGGCATAGCCAAGACCGAAATACTACAAACCGTCACCGTCACCGACGAGCTGGCCGAGGCGCTGCTCGACATGACCGGACCCCTTGGGGGGATCCTCTCAGACGTGCTGGCATGGGAGCAGGGCAGCCCGCTGCTGATGCGCAGCGGTGTGAGCATCGCGAAGCTCAACGCGGCCTGTGCTCAAGCGCTCGCATGGGCGAGTGAAATGTTCGCCCCGCTGGCGAACCCTGGGGGCTGACAAACTAGGATCGCCTGCGTGGAGGAACCCCAGGAGCAAACGCCCAGACCCGATGACACCGTCGCCTTCCAGCGTTTCTACGACTCGACTCCCGAGCGGAGAACCTCGAGAAGCCTTTGGTACAGGCTCTTGGTCGGATGGTGGCGGGGCCGCCGCTGAACTCCTAGGAGCTGGTGTCGACGGAAGCGGCGCGGCCCCGACGGCTTCTCACCAGGCGCGCTGGGTGAAGCGGCAACTCTCGTCGAAATCACCGCCGGGGTCGGCCAGGCGGTCATAGTTGGATTGCAGTGCGACACGCCCGGGACCTCTAAGCCTCAGCCACAGGTAACGGTTCGCCCAGGACCGCCAAAGTTTCGCTCCCGCTGCGGGGAACTCGACGTGGAGCTCCCAGGACACCCCAGGATCTTTGAACAGCACCGAGGGCGGTTTGACGAGTACCGTTTCGCCGGCGGCCAGGTCTCGAAACGAGACGTCACCCCCCGCTTGGAGTAAAACCACGCCCGGCTCGGATCCGGTGCTGAAGCGGTCCACCTGGACGCCGAGCGGGTAGACGACCGCGGAAACGCCGGTCCGGTCCCGCCGCGAGCCGACGTCGACACCGGAAAGGTCAAGGGCCATTCCAAGCAGGCCCGAAGCGGACCCGACGTCCCCTCCAAACCCCCCACCACGGGATCGGAACCAGATCCCGCTGTCGTAGAAGTCGTGTGTGACCGAGCCGCTGGTGGCGACCATGCGATGCTCTCGCACGTCGATGGCCTGCCCAGCTTGGAGCGGTACCGCGACCATCTCGCCGGGCGTGTCAGCCGAAACGGCGACAGTCCCCGGTCCTGTCGCTTGGAGCAGGCTTACCGGCTGGCCCGCCCAGGTGCGCTGCCAGCCTTGGCGCGTCGGCGCCTGCGACGTCGAGACCGTCACGTCGGACCACAACAAGGTGTGCGCGGGGAACAGCACCGTGTCATCGCCGGACAGTCTCATCTCGGCCACAGGGCACAAAACCCCGAGGATCGTGGCGCTGCTACGGCCGATCTGGATCTGCGCCCGGTCGGCGATGGGAGGCAGTTGCGTCCAGCCGGTCGAGCTCGCCTGGGTTACGTCCAGAGGGGCTCCGCAAGCGGGACACTGCGAAGCTGTCAAGTCGGATGTCACGCGGCAGTAAGGGCACGTGTATTCGCTCATGTCAGGCGACCGTCTGGGCGGCGTACATGGACTGGATACCGACCCTGCCGGGTCCCTTGAGCGCTATCAACATGAGACCCGGTCCGCTCAAAGCGGTCGCAGCCTGCTGGAGGACACTGCCCGAGACGATGCCACCGATACCCTCCTTTTTCAAGTTCCTGGCGATCCGCAGACCCGCCAGCCCTCGCGTGGCCAGACCTTTGGCTGTCTGAGAGGCGCCCGAAGCCTCTTGGGGAGTCATCTTGTGGGTGACGGTCGCAACGGTCACCGTGGACTGCTTGTAGAGGAACGAACCCGGCTCGACCTCGATGACCTCACCAGGCGCCAGGGTTCGTTCGACGACGTCACCGTAGCCGTGCAGGACCACCAATGAGGGTGCGGTCCCAGCTTCAAAGCTGTCCAGGTACATGCCGGCTCCTACGGCGAGGGTAGCCCTGAGGCCGGGAAGCTTCTCGTATGAGTATCCGATCCCGGTAGTGGCCAATACCATGGCGTGCTGGCGGACTTGGAAGCTGTCGCCGGGTTCGAGGGCCAAGCACACGATCCTGCCGGGAGCGTCGCGGGACAGAGACACGTTTCCCGGACCGTGAGCGACGCTCAACACGAAAGGCTCGTTGTCCACGAGGCGCTTGAGGCCGCCGGGGGTGTCGATGACCGAAAGGGCCACTTCCTCGTCCTTGTAGAGCATCGCATGGTGCTCGAAGAACACGCTGTCCCCGGCCGCCAGTGTTACCGCAGCCGCCGGCGAGATCCTGCCGTCGAACTGCACCCGGACCGAACCGCACACGACTGTGGTGAGACCCTTGATGCGCGGGGACATCCTCCACCCTGATTCGGACACGACGTCGCGTAGATCCAGCGGCGCGCCGCATCGCTCACAGGACGAAACCCCCGGCGGGTTATGGGACCGGCACCAGCGGCACGCAACCCTGTCGAAAGTGTCGCTCACCTGCATAACGATACTCCCCGCTGCAGCGGCGTGTACCGGGGGACGCCGTGGCTCCGCTGGTATTCGGCTGTGGCTCGGCTGGCACCTGCTGGGATACCGCTGGCTGCCCGCTGGGCTGCGGGCGTGGACACACCTTCGGCTTCGTGGCGGGCTAGCGTCGCTTGCGATGCGAAGCGAGCCACTACCAGGCGGGACGGCGATCCCGTCCCCGGGCGATCCCCGGGACATCAGCCGTCTTGGGCTCGTCGAGTCCGCGCGGTACCTGGCGGCCGGAGACGTCACGTCGCGCCACCTCGTCGAGGCATCCCTCGCTCGCGCGTCGAAGGTCGCCGAGACAGTCAACCCTTTCCGGGTCCTTCTCGCCGCCGAGGCTCTCAGGGCTGCCGACGCCGCCGACGAACGTTTGGTCGCGGGCGAGACGGCCCCGCTGCTCGGCGTGCCCGTAGTGGTAAAAGACGACACCGACGTCGAGGGCCAGATGACTCCGTTCGGCTGCGCCGGCGACTTCCCCGTGAAAAGCACTGACAGTTTCATTGTCAGACTGCTCCGCCAGGCAGGCGCGGTGATAATTGCAAAGAGCAATACCCCCGAGCTCGGGCTGTACCCGTGGACTGAGGGGCCGGCTTTCGGGGTGACACGCAACCCTTGGAACTTGTCGCACTCCGCCGGTGGCTCGTCGGGGGGCTCGGCGGCCGCTGTCGCCTCTGGAGTGGTGGCGGGAGCTCTAGGCTCTGACGGCGCCGGGTCGGTTCGTATCCCGGCATCGTGGTGCAACCTGGTCGGCGTCAAGCCCCAGCGGGGCCGGCTTTCTACGTGGCCGGAGAGCGAAGCGTGGACGGGTATCACGAGCCCTGGGCCTCTCACGCGCAGCGTCGTGGACGCCGCCATGCTCCTAGACGTCCTCAGCGTCAATCACGCAGATGACCGCCACCGTCCGCCTGCTCCGTCGCGTTCGTTCGTGTCGTGGGCGTCCGACGCGCCGCGGGCGCTGCGGGTAGCCTTGGCGTTGCGCCCCCCGTGGGTGTCGGCTCCCGTGAACCTGGACCCACAGGTAGAAAAGGCCGTGCGAGGGGTCGCCGAGCGCCTCGCAGGCTTAGGGCACCGGGTGGAGGAGATGAACCCCCGCTACGGGCCTATGGGCATCCCCTTCTTGGTTCGCGCCGCTGTGGGCGGGTGGGAGTGGCTGGGTAACGTCCCTGACTGGTCGCAGCTCGATCCTAGAACCCTGGCGAGCGCCAGGTCCGGGCGTCGCCTCGCAGGTTGGCCTTTGCATGCGTCGCGCCGGCTGGAGGTTCCGTTCGCGGCGCTGGTTGGGAGGATCTTCGAGCGTTTCGACGTGGTTATCACCCCGGTGACGGCGACAGGGCCTCCCAAGGTTGGCGCGGCCGACGGTATGGGACATCTAAGGACGCAGAGGTTCATGGCGGCATGCTGCCCTTACGCGTGGCCGTGGAACTATCTCGGATGGCCGGCGATCTCCATACCCGCCGGTTTCGTCGCGGGGGGACTGCCCGTCGGCGCTCAGCTTGTCGGACCAGCCAACACAGACGGCCTCCTTATCTCCCTTGCGGCGCAGCTCGAAGCCGCAGCCCCTTGGGAAGCTGTCGCAGACCCGACGTCAAAAGCAGCTGATGCCGTAGGCCGGCCGGGGCCGGCTGTGGCATTCGGAAGGCGCGGCTAAGACAAGAGAGAAAGGCTGGAGAACCTTACTATTTAGGTGCAGTTTAAGGCATTTGAGCGTATATTATTAACAGCATGAAGATTTCTACGGCCCCCCGCCCGAAGCTCTCTCGGGTCCTGGCTCTGCTCGACGGGCGGGACCCCGACAGCACTAGCCGGCACCGAGATGTTTCGAGCGGCGGTCTTCGAGCTGCGGTTCTCGGCGCCGGGGACGGTCTTTTGACCAACGTTTCTCTGGTGCTCGGTGTCGCAGGGGCTTCCGCCGCTGCGGGCACGGTCCGTCTGGCCGGGGTTGCCGGGCTTCTTGCCGGGTCGTTCTCGATGGCAGCGGGGGAGCTTCTTTCTGTGCAGGTCCAAAAGGAGATGGCGCTGCACGAGCTCGAGGTGGAGAGGCGCGAACTTTCCGAGGACCCTGACTCGGAGCTACGCGAGCTCGCCGGGATGTACAGGGCCCGCGGAGTGTCCACCGAAGACGCTATGACCGTCGCCAGGATCCTCTCCTCGAACGAGAAGGTAGCCCTAGACACCCACGCTCGCTTGGAGCTTGGGATACACCCCGACGAGACCGGCTCGTCCGCCAAGCCGGCAGCGTTCTCGTTCGTGGCTTTCGCTGTCGGTGCGTTCATACCACTGTTTCCGTGGTTGTTCGCTTCGGGGTCGACAGCGGTCGTCCTGTCGATGCTGCTCGCAACTCTCGCCGCTCTCGGCCTGGGTGCGTTGACTGGGAGGATGTCAGGAAGGCCGGCCCTGCGGATGGCTCTTCGCCAGCTTGGAGTAGCCGTGATAGCAGCGGGGGTGACGTTCGGTATCGGGCACCTCTTCGGGTCTCACGGCGCCTGATAGGTGCAGCGCTGCGCTCTGGGCGAGCTGCGGGTAGGGGATCTGCTCGCCCAAGGTGGGGAGGGCGCTGTCTACCAGCTTCCGCTGCAACCCCACCTAGTCTTCAAGGCGTACCGTGGGGACACCGACCGGGTGTATCTGGACGGTCTCGTGGCTTGGCCGGACCTGTTGGCGGAGCCGGAAGCCGAAGTGCTCCGGTCGTCGGCCGCGTGGCCCACGTCGGTGGTAACCGACGACGGTGCCCGTCCGGTCGGGCTGCTCATGCCCAGGGCCCCACGGCGCTTCTCGGTTCGCCACAGGGACGGCCAGAGGCGCCTCGCTACGCTGAGCTACCTGACCTGTGACCCGGCGCGGCCGGCGAAGGCGTACGGTATCGCCGTGCCGCCGCCGGGCGACGCCGGGCGTTACGGGCTGGTGCTCGCCCTGGCCAGGCTCCTGGCGGCCTTCGACTCCGTCGAAACTCCCGTGTCGCACGGTGATCTTTCCACTAAGAACGTGCTTTGGTCACTGGAGCGCGGCCCGGAGGTGTACGTAATCGACTGCGACTCCGCAGAGGTGTTCCCGTCCCGTGCGGCTCCCGTCGAAGCCGTAGCGCCACACCCACCTCGCCGGCGGGCTATGACTCCCAACTGGGACGACCCTTCCGTACAGAAAGGTCACAACCCGACCGTGGCGTCCGACCGGTACTCGCTCGGGCTGATCTTCTTGAGGGTGGTGGGAGCCGCTAACTTCCCCGTGCAAGCCCGCCAGCGTCGGGAGGGCACCCTCAGCGTCGAGGTGCCTGTGCCCGGGGGGTCGGTGACGAAGCAACTCTTGGACGGCGGGCACCCTCTGTGGGAGCTGTGCGCGAGGGCTCTGAGCGTCGAGGCTGCCGGGTCGCGCCCGACCGCAGCAGAGTGGGTGGAGCCCCTAGAGGAGGTCACTGCCCTCCTGGGGGGAACCGGGGTCCCATCCAAGCGCCCGCCAACCCAGCCGGCCCCCTCGCCCCAGCCGGCCCAGCCCGCCCCGCCCCCGCCGGCCCCGCCCACGGACGTACAGGTAACCCCTCGACCCCTTAAGGCGACCAAGCCGACCAGCGCGAACCTGAGCGGTGGGCGCGGAGCCAGCCCCGCTATGTCGCAGCCCACCGGCAGCGGATCGAGCGCCTGGTCGTACGCCTCCACAGCACTGCCCCCAGCTGCACAAGGTCCCTTCTCGGCTGCGAGCCGTCCCGGCGGGGGAAGCGACGATCGGAGCCTGCGTTCGCAGGCGAAAGTGTTGTGGGTGGCCTTTTGGCGTTGGTGGGTCAAGGCACACCAAGATGCGCTGTTCGCCTTGGCCTCGGGCAGAGGCAAGCGGCGGGCAGCGCTTCGGGTCCTGGCACTGCTCGCCTTGGACGTCGTGCTCGTCGGGGTCGCCGCTGGGATCGTGGCCCTGGTCGTATCTCCGATAACACGGGGATGACCGCTACCTTGAAGAAGATGACGGTCGCAGATTCGCCTCTAAGCGCGCAGGAGCGTTACTCGGTTTTCCCGTTCTACATCTGCATGGACATCTCCGAGTCCATGTCCGGCGAGCCGATCGCGGCGGTGAACAAGCAGCTTCCCATGCTCAGGACCAGCATCGGCAGCGATCCGGCCGTTGCGGAGGTCATAAGAGTCGGGATCATCACGTTCTCCGACACGGCGACGAGCGTGCTGCCGCTCAGCGACTTGAGCATGGTCGACGCGATCCCCGAGCTCGTTGCGCGCGGGCGGACCTCTTACGCCGCCATGTTCGACCACGTGTTCAAAGTGATCGAGTCCGACTACCACGCGAGTCGTTCGGCAGGGGACCGCTGGTACCGGCCGGCGGTGATCTTGATCTCCGATGGCCGTCCGACCGACGAGAGCGAACGGTGGCGGTCCGCTCTGTCGAGGCTCACCGATCCGTCATGGAAGCGCCGTCCGAACATACTTGCTTTCGGTTTCGGTGACGCCGACCCGGCGGTCCTGTCAGCCGTCACGTCGGCCAAGGCCAACAGGGCCTTCGTGGCAGCCGAAGGGGCAGACCCTGCCACTGTGATACCTGAGCTGCTGGCCGGCCTCGTCCAGTCGATCGTGAGCTCGTCCGCCAGCGTGTACGACGGCCAAGCGCTTCTCGAGGCGCCACAGCTCACCTCGATGCGCGCTATTCCCGTCGACGAGCTCGACTGACCAGGACGACTGAAACTTCGTTGCAGCGTCCAGTCCTGGGACTGCCCTCTCCGGCGTCGAGCACCGAGCCTGTCCTGGCTTCCTACGGGGACGCTTCGGTGGCAGGCATCCGGGCTGAGGGGGCCAGCACCACTTGGCTCGCCGTGCGAGCGGCGAGCGTCGTCGGGTCCCGCCACCGCCTGGCCGGTGAGCCAAGCGACGACTTCTTCGCCTGGTCCCAAGGAGACGGCTGGACGGCTCTAGCCGTCGCCGACGGCCTCGGCGCTATCCCCGGGTCAGCGGGAGCGGCGGCCCGAACGTGCAGCGCAGCCGTCTTAGCGGCGTCTTCGTGCGACCTGGACGGTCCGGGCTTAGACGCTCCAGGCCTGGCATCTGCGGCGAGGCTGTGCATGCAAGCCGCGGAGAGCGCCGCTCGAGGTGGGGGAGCGACGACACTGGTTTTAGCGCTGGTGGCAGCGGGGGGAGCGGTGTGCCTGGCCCGCGTCGGTGACAGCACAGCCTTCGTGGTCGACGCACAATCCACCCGGGAGCTTTTCCCTGCCCGCGAGGACGGAACGGTCGGAACGGCCACGGCCGCCTTGCCCCTCGGCGAGGATCGCGCTTGCGGGCTCGGGGCCGACGCCGCAAGCGCTGATGGGGAGGTTTGGGAGACCGCATCGTTGCAGCTACAGCCGGAAGCGGTGTTAGTGCTAGCCACCGACGGGGTGGCGGACCCGTGGCGCGACGGGCCCCAGACTGTCGACCCGGCTCTGCGGGCCGCTATCAGCGGCCGGCCGTCACCCCTAGACCTCGCCGCGGTCGTCGACTTCTCCAGGCAGGGCTGCCACGACGACCGCACCGTGCTGTGCGCCTGGCTGAGACCCGGCTAGGTTGGGACAAAGTGCGCATCGCAGCCTTCGACCTCGGAAGCAACTCATTTCACCTCTTGGTGGCCGACGCCCACCCCGACGGGTCGTTCGAGGCCATAGCCACCGACAAGGAGATGCTCCGCCTCGGCAGCGCTGTTGCCTCCACAGGCCGCATCGGCGTCGACCTGGCCACGGCCGGCGTAGAGGTCGTGAAACGGTTCGCGGCGCTGGCCGAGTCGAACCGGGCCGAGGAGATGGTGGTATGCGCCACGTCGGCTTTCCGGGAGGCGTCCGACTCGCTGCTGGTCGTCGAGCGGATCGAGTCTGAGTGCAAGGTGAAAGTGCGGGTCATAAGCGGACGGGAGGAGGCGAGGCTCATCTTCGAAGCCGTGAGGGCGAGCGTCGTTATCGACCCGTCACCCGCCCTCGCTATGGACCTCGGGGGTGGCAGCTTGGAGCTGATGGTCGGGGACGGCCGCCGGCTCGCCTGGGCGGCGAGCCTGAAACTCGGGGTGGCCCGCCTCACCGCCGAGCACGTGCGGTCCGACCCTCCAAGCGGCGACGACGTCAGGCGGGTTTCCGACGCCGTGGGGCGCGCCCTGGGCCGAGTTGCCGGCCAGATTGCACCGCTGGAGCCGAAGACGGCGATCTTTTCCAGCGGAACTCTCGAAACCCTCGTCGGCCTAGCTGCCCAGCGCAGGGACGGGCGTTACCCGACCAGCCTGAACCAGCTGTCGGTAAGCGCAGCCGACCTGCGTAAGCTTCGCGACGACCTGGTGTCCATGACAGCGGAGGAGCGCGCCTCGCTGCCCGGCGTCGACGCGAGGCGGGCCGACCTCCTACCCGCCGGGGCGATCCTCGCGTCCCGGGCGCTGGCCGAGTTCGCCATCGAAGAGGTGATCGGCTGCGAATGGGCCCTGCGGGAGGGGATGATCCTCGACGCGATCGGACGGCACAGCCGCAGCGACTGGGACCCGGACCCGCAAGCCATGCGACGCGAGTCGGTGACCAACCTGGCGCGCCGTTACGGGTGGAACGAGGCTCATTCGTGCAAAGTTGCCCGCTTGGCCGTAGAGCTTTTCGACGGGACCAGGCCCCTCCACGGCCTCGACCGCACCGAAAGGGAGCTTCTCGAGTACGGGGCGTTGCTCCACGACGTCGGCGAGCACGTCTCCAACGACCGCCACGAGCAGCACAGCGCCTACCTGATAGCCAACGGGAAGTTGCGAGGGTTCCGCCCCGGGGAAGTGGACATCCTCGCTTGCCTCGGCAGGTTCCACAAGCGGGGATCGCCGAAGGCGTCCTTCGAAGCCTTCGGGCGTCTCTCCGCCTCCGAGCGTCGCCGTGTCAGTCAGATGGTCGCCCTGCTGCAGGTCGCGGACGGGCTGGACAGAAGCCACGGCGGTCCCGTCCGGGCTTTGTCGGTGATCGTCGAGGACCGCAAGGTCGTAGTGTCTGTCGACGCCGACGACGACATCAGCTTGGAGCTGTGGGGTCTGCGCAGGAAGCGGGATCTCTTCGAAAAGGTGTTCGCGCGTGAGCTTGAAGTGATCGACCCGCGAGCGATCTCCGCCGACGGCCGCCGTGCCGGGTAACCGCCGGGTCTAGTTGCGGGGAACTTTGGACCAGGGGACGCCCTTGTCGACGCGCACATCTCCGGGCAGGCCGAGCACCCGCTCGCCGAGGATGTTGCGCATGACCTCCGACGTGCCGCCTTCTATCGAGTTCGCCCTGGAGCGCAGGAACATTCTCGTCGCCGACCCGTTCCCGCCGGCGCCGTCGGGTCTGCGCATCTCGTAGCTGTCGTAGAGCATTCCCCGGGCGCCGAGAAGGTCGACGCAGAACTCGTAGATGCTCTTGTTGATCTCGGCGTAGGCGAGCTTGCCGGTCGACCCTTCGGGGCCCGGGGTGCCAAGCGCCGAGGCGGCGGCGGCTCTCATGTTGGTTAGCCGGAGCACTTCGGCTTGGATCCAAAGCGACATCAGACGGTCGCGCTTGGCTGGGGTGCGCTCTGCTGCGGGCAAGGAGGACCAGATGCCCACCGCCGTGGAGATGGGACCGGAACCTCGGGGGGCTATGGACCCCCCGATGGAGACGCGCTCGTTCATCAGCGTGACGATCGCTCCGCGCCAGCCCTCGCCGACAGGGCCGAGCCTTTCGGAATCGGGGACTCTTACACCGCTGAAGAACACTTCGTTGAACTCGGCGTCGCCGGTCATCTGGCGCAGCGGTCGGACTTCCACTCCGGGAGCGTGCATGTCAACCACGAAGTAGGTGAGCCCGTTGTGCTTCTCAGCCTCCGGGTCGGTTCTGGCGAGGACCATCCCGTAACGAGAGGTGTGCGCGAGCGTGGTCCATACCTTCTGTCCGTCGAGGATCCACTCGTCGCCGTCTCTGGTCGCCTTGGTGGCGAGACTCGCCACGTCCGAGCCCGCCCCGGGCTCGGAGAACAGCTGGCACCAGATGTCCTCGCAGGTAAACAGCGGCCTAAGGTAGCGTCGCTTCTGCTCCTCGGTGCCGAGCGCGAGGATGGTCGGGGCGGCCATTCCGTAACCGATGGCGTTTCGGGCTACCAGGTTCGGGGCTCCTGCCTTTTGGAGTCGAGCGGAGATAACAGGCGCTAGTTTGCGTGAAAGGCCGAGCCCTCCGTAGCCGACCGGGAAGTGCACGAAGGCCAATCCGGCGTCGAACTGGGCGCCGAGGAACTCCACTTCGCTGCATCGCGACGGAGGCTTCGACGCGACCAGCTCGTCGACAAGCCGCTCGACGTGTGCTTCGTCGCTCTCGGGGAGTGTCGCTGTGTCGGTTGCTTCGCTTACGGAGACCATGCTCTTACGATATCCGTTGAAGCGGCTCAACGCCGGGGTGGCGCCAAGCCGGGTGCTGCACAACTGGGTGCGTGCAACGGTAGCGTGTGGTGGAATGATGAGCGAGAGTTCGGGCCCTTGTCCGCGTTGAAGCGGCTTGTCAGGTTAATAGCGTTGGTTTCGGGCGCAGCTGTGCTGGTAGCGGGGACCGTCGTAGCAGTCGGGGCGGTCGCGTCTCGCGCCTACCACGGTAGCGCCATCGCCCAGGAGATCCCGCTCCCCCCTCTGACAAGCCAGTTCCAGCTGGCGACGACGATCTACGCGGCTGACCACAAGACAGTCCTGGCGGTGCTTCGAGGCCCTGAGCTGCGTGAGCCGGTAGCGCTGTCCCAGGTGTCGAAGGTGATGGTGACGGCGGTGCTCGATACCGAAGACCACGGCTTCTACGTCCACGGAGGTTTCGACCTGCGCTCTATAGCCCGTGCTGCTGTCCACGACGCCTCCGGGAGCGGACTTCAAGGTGGGTCGACCATCGCCCAGCAGCTTGTAAAGCAGGTGTTCCTCACGCCGTCGCAGACGCTGAGCCGAAAGGTCCGCGAGGTCGTCCTCGCCGACCGGCTCGAACGTGAGTACAGCCGCAACACCATCTTGGAGACCTACTTGAACACCATCTACCTGGGCAACGGCGCCTACGGTGTGCAAGCCGCGGCGCAGACGTACTTCTCCGAGCCGGCGAGCGCTCTCAACCTGGCCCAGGCTGCGCTACTCGCCGGAATGATCCAAGACCCCAACGGTTACGATCCGATCCTGAACCCTGCAGCGGCGAGGATAAGGCGCAGCCAGGTGCTCTCGCGCATGGTGTACTACAAGGACATCACCCCGGCCCAGGCGGCCACTGCGAACCAGGTGCCGCTGCCGGGGGCCAGTCCCCCGCCGCCTAGCCTGACCGGCACCAACAACTACTACGTCCTGCAGGTGAAGAACGAGCTTCTCGGCCCGGGTAGCCCTCTCGGCTCGACGTACGCGGAGCGTTACGCTGCCCTGTTCGAGGGTGGTCTCAAGGTCTACACGAACATGGACCCGACCGCCGAGGCGGCAGCGGAGTCCTCCCTCGCCGCGAACACGCCCGCCAACAGCGTCGGCTACGAGGAGGGCCTCGTGTCGATCAACCCGTCGAACGGGGCCGTGGAAGCTCTGGTCGGGGGGAGCGGAGCGGCGGCGTCGCAGTTCGACGTGATGACCCAAGCTCAACGCCAGCCCGGGTCGGGCTTCAAGCTCTTCACGCTTCTGGCTGCGTTGGAGCAGGGCTACTCCGTCTACGACACCGTCGACAGCCAAAGCCCGTGCTACATCTCGTTCCCGGGTAACAACAGCCTTCTGACCAAGCCGATCAACAACGACTCAGGCCCGGGCGGTGGTGTCATCTCCGTTGTCGACGCTACGGCGAACTCGGTTAACTGCGCCTACATGCGTCTGGCGAGACAGATCGGGCTGCCCAACGTGGTCTCGATGGCCCAACAGATGGGGGTGAGCGAGGTCACCGCCGCCGACGCGTTCATCCCGTCGATGGTCATCGGGTCTATAGCGGTCCATCCGATCGAGATGGCAGACGCCTACGCCACGCTCGCCGACAACGGGGTCTACCACGCACCGTCTTTCATCTCGAGCATCGTCGACCGCACCGGCGCCGTCATCTACCAAGGTGACCAGCCGGGCAAGCGGATATTCTCAAGCCAGATAGCCGCCGAAGCCGACGTGGCGTTCCAGGCGGTCGTCCAGTACGGGACAGGGACCGCCGCGGCCCTGGGGAACCGTCCCGTCGCCGGCAAGACAGGAACGACCTCCAACAACGTCGACGCGTGGTTCAACGGTTTCACCCCGCAGCTGGCGACCACCGTGTGGATGGGGGCTCTCAAGGGGGAGATACCCATCGTCATCAACGGGCTTACCGTCTACGGTGCGAACTACCCGGCGAGCAGCTGGCACGACTACAGCGCCGCTGTGCTGGCCAACCAGCCGGTGCTGGACTTCCCGACGCCTGACGGTGCCTTGGTCCCGCCCTCTAAGTACGTGACTTCGCCGGCCCTCGTCGCCGCCGACGTCCAGGACCACAACTTCGTCGCTCCGCCCGCCCCGCCGCCCACCACCGCCCCGGCGACGACCACGCCGAGCCCTTCGACGCCGCCCGGATCGACGCCGCCCGCCTCGACTCCAACGCCTCCAGCTTCGACACCGCCCGCCTCGACCGCACCGTCGGGCGGCGCCGGCCAGCAGCCGGCCACATAGGCCTGTGCCGTCGGCCCAACCAGCCAACCTGAGAGGATCCCGGTGACACCAGCGGTGGCGCAACTTCTCCACATCCAAGACCTGGACAGCTCGATCGACGCCTTGGTGCACAGGCGGGAGCATCTCCCCGAACGGGCCGCTGTCGTCGAGCTGTCCAGGCAGCTCGACGCGCTGGGCCGCCAAGCCGCAGAGCGCGCAAGCGAACTGCACGCCCTCGAGGGGCGGCGCTCGAAGATGGAAGCCGAGCTGTCGGCCGTCGACGAGCGGCGCAGGACCGTCGAGGGGCGCCTCTATGCAGCCCAGACAACCTCGACACGTGACCTGGCGGCTATGCAGGCCGAGACTGAGGCGCTGGCGTCTAAGGCGTCAGGCCTCGAAGACGAGATCCTCGGCCTTCTAGACGCGTCGGACGTCGCGTCGGGGGCGCTCGACGGTCTCCACGCCGCAGTCGAGCCGGTCAGAAGCTCGCTGAGCGCAGCGCGGGCGGAACTAGCCCGGGCCGAGGAGGAGATCGATGCCGAGCTGCTCGCACGGCGCGACGAGCGCAAGGCGGCCGCTGGCGACGTGCCTGCGGTGCTGCTCGGACGCTACGAGGCTCTGAGAGGTCGCCTCGGCGGGGTTGCGGTCGCACGGGTGGTGGCCAGGCGCTGCAGCGGATGCCACCTCACGCTGTCGGCGATGGAGCTCGAAAGGGTGCGTCACGCCGGCGACGAGCTCGAAACTTGCGAGCAGTGCTCCCGGATCCTCGTGGTCGAGCCGCCCGGCCAGGTCCCGTCCCCACAGTAGGGTAGCGGCCGTGCTCTACGTGCTACGTCACGGCCAGACCGCCCACAACGCCGCCGGCCTGCTCCTGGGAAGCAGCGACGTCCCCCTGGACGACGAGGGCCGCCGCCAAGCCGACAAGCTCGGTCGCCTGCCAGAGCTGGCTGGAGCTTCCAGGGTGGTGTCGAGCCCTTTGATTCGGGCGTTGGACACTGCCGGGGCGTTGGGACCCTCGGTGAGCGTCGACGAACGCTGGCGTGAGATCGACTACGGATCCTTCGAAGGGGTTCCCGTCGCGGCTGCCGGCCAGCTTTGGGACCGCTGGTCCGTCGACCTGGCCTACCGTCCGCCCGGCGGTGAGTCCCTATCAGACGTCGCCTTGCGGGTGCGGTCAGCGTGCGAGGAGCTATGGGAGGAAGCTTCGGACTGCGACGTCGTCGTGGTGAGCCACGTGTCGCCGATCAAGGCTGCCGTGGCGTGGGCTCTCGGGGTTGGCGACGAGATCTGCTGGAGGACCTACCTGGCCACTGCGTCGATCACCGTGATCGGCGCCGGCCGCGCCGGCCCGTCCCTGCGGGGTTTCAACCTGCCCGGGGGTTAGCCGACCGTGGCCGCGCTGGCTATGGTGGGATCGTCGCCGCCTTCCGCTGCGGCTTTGCGCTAGCGAGGCACAGTTGGCTTAGTGGCGTGGCATACGATGGCTACCTGACGACAACTTCAGCGTTCGAGCTAGGTCGGATCATGACCGAGCATCGATCCAGGACAACAGAGGCGCTAAATGGTCCGTGTAACTGGCAGATCACTTTTGTTCCCTGATGAGTCTTGCTATGCCGTTTGCCAGAGCCGCAGCGGGACTGTGTGCGCCGGCCCACAGGGTTCGTTCCAGGCGGAGCTCACCTCATGAGCTCGGTCACCTACGAGGTGCGCGACGGCAAGGCGTGTTACGCGGGCCGCACCCTGGCTGAGTGGGTATCCGATGTGGTGGCTGCGATTGTCGCAGCCTGCGACCCAGAGCAGGTACTGCTGTTCGGTTCTGTGGCCCGGGGTGACGACGGCCCCGATTCGGACATCGACTTGATGGTGGTGCTCTCCTCAATCGATTACACCAAGCGCCACGATATCGCTGCTACTCTGCGGAGTGAAACTCCGGCGCTGCTGCCGCTTCAGATGTTCGTGACCGACAGACGCGAGTGCTTACGCAGACGAGACGTCGTTGGCTCGATGCACTACTGGCCGCTCCGGGAAGGGCGGGTTGTCTACTCCAGAGCTACCTGACGACAACTTCAGCGAGGCCCGCCGCTGGCTTGGGAACGTCGAAGATGACCTCCACGCAATGCGTGCCGTCGCCAACGATCCCGAGTCCCCCTGCCGAATGGTGTGTTTTCTTGCACATCTGGTCACGGAGAAGGCGCTGAAGGCCACGCTCATCGATGCAGGTGTGCCCTTCAGGAAGACCCACGACCTCGTGGCGCTGCACGCGATGTGCATTCACGTTGGTCGGCTAAGCGCGGTGGCCGGCGCAACCTTTGCGGTTCTCGATCCATGGGCTGTCGACGGACGGTACGCAGATGACCTTGCCGAGGCGGACCGTGAGCTGGCGGAACGCTTGGCGGGCTTCGCCGAGCAGGTGGTGGCAGAGGTGCGACGAGAGCTAGGAGTGTGACACTTGCCCCGGGGGTTAGCCGACCGTGGCCGCGCTGGCTATGGTGGGATCGTCGCTGTTACAACCTCGGGAGGTCAAGACAAGATGCACGTGGTAGTGGACTTCGATCGCTGTGAGAGCAACGCTTTGTGCATGGCGGCAGCCCCGGAGGTCTTCGAGGTGAGAGACGACGACTTTCTCTACATCCTCGACGAGAACCCGCCCGAAGAGCTCCGGGCCAAGGTCGAGCTCGCTGCGCAACGCTGCCCCAAGCAGGCGATCACCATCGAAGGCTGAGACGACCGCCGAGCGAGGCGGCACGGCCGTCGCTTAGCGAGAACAGGGCCGGCCGAGTGCTTCTAGGTAGAACGCCAGCTCCGCCTCGTATACGGCTCGGATCGTCTCTGCCTTGCGGAAGCCGTGGCCTTCCCCCTCGAAGCGGTGGTACTCCACTCGGACCCCGGCTGAGTCCAAGGCGTCGAAGATCTCTTGGGACTGCGAGGGGGGGACGACCATGTCGTCGAGACCCTGGAAGATGACAAGGGGAGTCCTGATCGAAGAGGCGTTGTGCAGCGGCGAACGCCGGACGTACTCGGCTCGGGCTTGCGGCCAAGGTCCTATTAGGCTGTCGAGGTAGTGCGCTTCGAACTTGTGGGTGTCGCGGGCCAGCATTTCCAGGTCGGTGACACCGTAGAGGCTCGCCGCCGCCGCGAACGCGTCGCTGGTGGCGAGAGCCCCCAGCGTTGTCAGACCTCCTGCGCTGCCACCGCGGATGAAAGCTTTCGCCGGGTCGACCAGCCCGAGACGGCGAAGCTCGGCGACCGCCGCCACGACGTCGGCCACGTCGGCGACACCCCACGCGCCTTTAAGCTTTTGCCTGTAGGCCCGGCCGTAGCCGCTGCTGCCTCTGTAGTCGACGTCTGCGACGGCGAACCCTCTCGTCGTCCAGTACTGCACCGCCAGGTTCAGCAGCCTCTGGGCTTGCGAAGTCGGACCTCCGTGGATGACAACCACAAGCGGGGGGAGATCTCCGGGTGGGCCTTCGAAGTCCCCTGACGCCGGCGGGTAGAACACGGCGTGGGCGACGTCAGGTCCGTCCGGGCCCGGCGTCGGAAAGTCAACCAGGGTCGGCGTCGAGGCGAACGCCTCGGGCAGGGGGGTCTGTCGGGAGCGGACTAGGACACGGTGCGAGCCGTCCCTGTCGATGCGAACGACGCACGCGGGAAGCGTCGGCGAGCCGGCGACGCACACTACTGCGTCCCCGCAAGCCTGAAGCGAACTGAACGAACTGTAAGGCAGCCCGTGCATTTCGACGAGGCCCCCGCCGGGCTGATCCTCCCAGCCGATCGCACGGCCTTGCGGCGTCGTCCAAGTTGCCACCAACCTTCCCGACGAGTCGAAGGTGTAGTGGGAGTTACCGAAAACCCAGTCTGGTTCGCCCACTTCCGCCTCTAGAGCAGTCAGGGGTTGTGACAACTCGTCGTAGACGTTCCACCAGCCGCTGCGATCCGACAAGTAGTGCAGCACGCCGCCAGGTGACCATCTCGGCTGGCTGACCGACTCGCCCGGCCCGCCGGCGACGAGTCTCGCGGGCCCTAGCTTTACGGTTCCGCCAGCCGCGGCCATGTCCGCCACCCACAGGCAGGTCGAATCCCAAGGCATGTCGGGGTGGTCCCACGTGATCCACGCGAGGCGTCCGCCGTCGGGGGACACCCTCGGGGCGGAGAAGAAGTCGTGGCCGTCAACGAGCGTGACCGGCTCGGACCCTTGCGACAGCCACCCCTCCTCGACCCACAGCGGCACCGCCACCAAGTCGTTCGCCACTCCCGAAGCGCCGTGAGCTTCACGAACGCATATGACAGCCGACCCGTCAGCGCTGACGACCGGGTCGGCGTAACGAACCGAGCGACCTTCCACGGCGGGGGTCAAAGGCCGGTTCCGCCGCGACGGGCCGTGTAGCGCCCAGAGGCGTTGGTCTGCGAAGTTGGGGTACACGACCAGCGGATCCCAGCCTGAAGGGTCCCACACCACGTGGCATCTCCCCCCGTACTCGTGCACGAGGGTGCGAACTGACACCGCTTCGGGGGTCTCCTCGCGGGGAGGTTCCGAGGCGTCGGGAGGGCACGACACCACCACGGCCCGGCCGGCCTCCGACGGGCGTGTCTCGACCCACCAGACCCGGCCCCCCGCGTACGAAACCGACGAGAAGCCGGCTGCGCCCGCTACGAGCCGATCGACGTCGATCGGCGACGACCACGTTCCGTAGGCCGCGACATTCTTCATGGCGTGGAACTCTACGGCGATCTAACATGCAAAGGTGACCGAAGTTACACACGGAGGTCAAACCTCCGACTCTGGCAATGTCCGTGTCAGCGAGAAGGCCCCAGGCGAAGGGGCCGCCCGAGCGAAGTCGCTCAGTGCTGTGCCCGAGCGTGTGGGTGGTTTGGCCTTCTCGAGCCCGTCGAAGCGGATGCGTTACGACACCTCCTTTTTCGGGGGTGCCACGGGGCGTAACTGGTACGACATAGACCCGACCTTGCAGTTCTTGATGGCGATGCACCTCGGGCCGTCCGAGCTGGCATGGGCCACGCCGCATCTGCGACGCGTCGGGGCTCTCATGGGCGGGCCGGTGTCACAGTACGCGGAGCAGACAGACCGCGCGCCGGCACGCTTGGAGCGCTACGACCGCTGGGGGCACGAGACGGCCGAGGTGATCCTGCCGGAGAGCTTCGTAGCATCCCAGGCGGCGGTCCTCGCTGACAATTTGAGCTCGCCGGTTTTCGCGGCCCAGGCCCGCCAGGCTGGAGTGGACCCGGCGCCGCTGAGCGCAGCGTGGAGCTACCTGCTCGACCAGGCCGACATCGGAATGACGTGCGCTTTGGGCACCGGCGGTGACATGGTAATAAGGATGGCGGAGTCGTTCGCCCCGCCCGACGTGCTCGCCCGGGTTCGGGAGTTGTTCGCCGGCGGGGATAACTCGGGCGCTGCCGGCCAGATGTTCACCGAACGGGCCGGAGGTTCGGACCTCGGGGCACTGGAGACCACTGCAACTCACGTTTCGGGTGACACGTGGCGGCTCGACGGTATCAAGTGGTTCGTGTCGAACGTGCACGCCCCGGCTTTCGTCGCGCTGGCCAAGATCGAAGGCGGTGCCGACGGGGTGAGAGGCGTCATGCCGTTCCTGGTGCTATCCGAGCGAAGAGACGGAAGTCGTAACGGGATCCGGATCCGCAGGCTGAAGGACAAGCTCGGAACCAAGTCGGTGCCGTCGGGTGAGGTCGAGCTCGACGGGGTAGAGGCTTTCCTTCTGGCCCCCGCGCCGGGGGACACCCAGGTAGGGTCGGCCGGCTCCGCCGGCCAGGGCCGCCCTGGCGCAGCACGGGGTTCGAGCGGGCTCGCGGCGATGATGCGCCTCACCAACGGTGCCCGGCTGGGTATCGCAATGATGGGCGTCGGGTGCGCCCGGCGGGCGCTGGTCGAGTCGGTGTGTTACACCCAGGCTCGGGAGGCTTTCGGGGCTCGCCTCATCGACCAGCCCCTGGTAAGGCGCAAGCTGGCGGAGATGATCGTCGAGGTCGAAGCGGCCCAAGCCGTCGTCTTCGACGGCTACCTGGGTAACAGGCTTCGGCTTTCCGCTCCGCTGGCGAAGCTGCGGGCGGCCAGGCTGGGAGTGACAGCGGCCAGCGACGCGGTCGAGCTGCACGGCGGTAACGGCTACATAGAGACCTGGCCGGTCGCGCGGATCCTGCGCGACGCCCAGGTGAACCCGGTCTGGGAGGGCGCCGACAACATTTTGTGCCTCGACGTGCGCAGAGCGATGGACCGCGAGCAGGCCCATGAGGCGCTTTTCGATCGGGTGGCCGCCTCGGTGGACTCAGCGCCCAGCGTTACAGCCGACCAGCGCAGCGCTAGGGAGCTGACCGCCGCTGGCCTGGAGCGTGCACGCCGGGCGTTGGCGGCTTGGAGGTCTCTCGAAGCTGACGCCGCCGAGGCGAGGCTGTTCCCGCTTAGCCAACTATTCTCCTCCTTGTACACTTCTGCGGCCCTGTTGGACCAGGTCGCCGCAGAGCATCGAGGTGTGGGCGGGGACGCGGCGTCGGGTCGCAAAGCGCTCGTAGCTGCGATCCACGCCCGGCGTCATCTCGTGGCCTCGGACCCGCTGGACGAGATCGAAGGCGACAACTCCGACCTCGACCGCTTCAAGTTGCTCTTAGACGGCGCTTTCGTCGACGTGTAGGAGGCGGGCGACGACAGGCGGCCCTTGAACGCTCCGGACTAAGTGTGATGCGTGATGTGTGATGCGTTACCATATGGTTATGAGGCGTACGACGATTATGCTGCCCGACGAGCTAGACGCAAGGGTTCGCCTTGAGGCCCGACGCCGGGGTGTATCGATAGCCAACCTCGCACGCGAAGCCATCGATCACTATGTGCCCGGCCCGGTGAAAAAAGGGGGGCTGGGCTTCTTCGCTATCGGCGAAGGTGGGCCCTCCGACGTTTCGGAGCGCGTGGACGAGTTCGTCGGAGAGACGATCTCTCGCAACCGTCGGAATCCGGCGTAGCGGCATGTTGATAGTCGACGCGGGACCGCTCTACGCCGCGGCAGCGACGGGTGATCGCAACCACCGTCGAAGCGTCGAGCTGCTCTCCAGCGCCGAGCGGCCCCTCTTAGTTCCCACATTGGTCGTAACCGAGGTCGCCTATCTGCTGGCAGATCGTATCGGCCCCCACGCCGAAGTGGCGTTTAGCCGTTCGATCGCTAAGGGGGAGCTCGTCGTCGAACCAGTCCTTGACGTCGAGTGGGATCGAATCGCGGGCCTAACTGAGCAGTATCGCGACCTCCCGCTTGGGATTGTGGACGCTTCCGTCGTGGCTCTTGCCGAGCGCCACGACGTCGCAGTGATCGCAACGCTCGATCATCGCCACTTCTCCGTCGTGCGGCCGAGGCACAGGCCGTCATTCGCTCTCGTACCTTGACACCCGCCCCAAGGTAGCGGGCGCCGTCAGCGGTGTCGCAGCCACCTCTCGGCTTCTGTGACCAGCCGGCGGGCGCCGCCGTCGCGGCTGTCTCGCCAGACCTGGGCGAGCATCCAGATCGACGTGGCTACGACGGCCAGTACTACCACTGCGACTAGGGCGGCCGGCATCCCTGACGCTCCAAGCCCGGCGACGGGATGGGAAGGCTGCTGCACAGCTAGGAAAGCCACACGAGAATCCTCGACTCCTACGATACACCCCGGTGCAAGGAGCCGAGAGCGGCTATCTCGGGGAGAAGCTTCGGTCTCAGCCATTCCCCGCCGGCTTTGGATATGTGCTCGTCGTCGCTGTTTCGCACCCGGACACCGTCGACGTAGGAGGTGTAGCGGCCCGAAGGGTCGAGGAGCGCGTTGAGGCCGACCAGAGCCGCCTTCGACGGATTGGCGGCGACCACCGAGGCGACGTCCGCGTTGTAGGCGTCGGTGCGCGAGGCCAGGTTCATGTCCCAGGGCTGGCCGTCGGGCTGCACCGTCGTCTGCTGGACGTAGGGGAGCGTCAGGAACGCCACCTTCGCTCCCCGCTGGGAGCAGATGGTGACTATTTGGGCTAGCTCGGCGCGCAGGTGAGCGTCGAACGCGCGCTGGCCGACGGTGGTCCACTTGCCACCCCAGTATCGGTCTACCGTCTCCCAACGGCCGAGCAGCACCACGACGACGTCGGGGTTGGTGCCGTCGACGAGCCGGCTCCAGGTGGAACGCCAGTGCGGGCAGCCTTGGGGGGCTTTGGAGATGGTACCCATGACGTCGACGTTGGTGGCGGGATCCAGGTCGCATCCAAGGGCCGACTCGTTCGACAGGCTGACCCCCCACGCTTGAGAGTCAACCCCGAGACCTTCGCCCAAGGTGACCGCCAGCGAGTCTCCTATGAGCAGCGCCCGCACCGGGTCGCCGGCCGTGGCCCCGCCCGGAGCGACATAGCTCGGCGGGGGAGGAGGCGCAATAGCGCCGGCGGCGTTAGCACTCGGCGTGCGGGAAGAGGTAGCGGCGAGCACCGCCGCGACGAGCAGGCCACCGGCGCAGAGCGGTGCGACGATCCTCGAAGACCCAGAGCGCAGACGCCCGGCGCTCCGCCACGGGACTGACCCCCGTCGTATCGGCGCCTCTATTAGACGGTAAGACAGGGAGGCCGCAGCGAAGGTCGCCCCGAAACGCAACGCAAGGAGGGCGTAACCGCCAAGCCCGGTGCGGGCTTCGGTCAACAACAGGAAGAGAGGCCAGTGGTACAGGTACAAGCCGTAGGAGATCCTGCCCACGTAGCGCGCCGGAGCCCAGCTCAAAGCCCGAGCGATGACACCCGACGGCATGCCGACGCTGGCTGCTATGACAGTAGCCGCAGCGACCGAGACCACTAGGAAACCGCCAAGGTATAAGAACGGCCCGGTCCCGCTGACCCCGTGAAGGCACCAGGCGAGCACACCCACGCCGATTAGGCCGCCCGCGCTCAGCCAGCCCGGAGACGCCGACACACCCCGCCGGGCGAGGATCACCGCCAGGCCGGCGCCGACCATGAGAGCTTGGGACCTCGTGTCGGTCCCGTAGTAGAGCCTGTCTATCGACGCCCCGCCGGCGTATAGCGCGGCGCAAAGACCGCCGGAGGCGACCGCCAGGATCCCGGCCACCCGTCCGAGACCTCGGAGTCCCCACCTGCGTAAGACGACCAGAGCCAGCGGCGGCCAGATCAGGTAGAACTGCTCCTCCACCGACAGCGACCAGGTGTGAAGCAGAGGGGACGGGGCCCCGTAGCGGACGAAGTAGTTTTGCGCTGCGAGGACGTAGTGCCAGTTCGCCACGTAGAGCAGCGTGGCGATGGCGTCGCCTCTCACCCGGGACGCCGACATGGACCCGACACCCCAGTAGACGTATGCGCTCACGCCGAGCAGGAGCACTGCGAGGGCCGGCGCCAGGCGCCTCGCTCTTCGAGCCCAGAAAGAGCCGAGCCTGATGCTCGCCGACCCGGCGTGCTCGGCGAGCATCAGGGAGGTCACGAGATACCCCGACAGCACGAAGAACACGTCCACGCCCAGCAGCCCGCCGCCTACCCACGCAACGCCGCCGTGGTAAGCCATGACCGCCAGCACGGCGACGGCGCGTAGGCCGTCCAGGGCCGGCTGGTAGCCGAACGCGCCAGTCCCGCCGCCCGGCCGCGCGCGTGAGGCCCCCACCGACGTGGTGGGTGACGGCCCGTCGACGCGGGAACGCAGCTCCAGCGGGTGTTCCTCCCCCATTTGGGTGCCCAGGGTAGGCGAAGAGTAGCGTCTTGGAGGTGCAAATCGCAGGCGACGTCGTGGTCGGGCAAGGGGGACAAGACCCGGCGAGCACCCGGCGGTGGTGGACGTGGGTGGGAGTGTGGAGCGCCCTGGGGCTGGCGATCCGTCTCGCTGTCGTGTTCAGCACCGCGAGCAAGCAGCCGGTCGGCGACGCGTTCTTCTACCACTACGAGGCGAACCTGATCGCTGCGGGGAAGGGCTTCATAAACCCGTTCTTGTACTTCGAGCACATCCCCCACGAAGTGGTCAAGACGGCGTCGTTCCCGCCGGGTTTCGTGTTCGTCCTGACCGCAGCGTCCCTGGTCGGCTTCAAGAGCTTCCTCGCCCAGCGGATCTGGTGCTGCATCGTCGGGGCGGCGGGTATCGCCGTGTGCGCGGCGGTCGGAAGGGACATTTCGGGTCGGCGGGCCGGTCTGATCGCGGCCTTCCTCGTCGCTGTCTACCCGAACATTTGGATGAGCGACCCGCTGGCGCTTTCGGAGACCCTGTCGCCTGTGATCGTAGCTGTGGTGCTTCTCTTCGCCTACCGCTTCTGGCGCAACCCGAGCTTGCGCGGCGGATTCTGGCTGGGACTGTGCATCGGGGCGGCAGCGCTCGCCAGGGACGAGCTCGCCCTGCTGGGCCTGTTCGTGCTCGTCCCCGCCGCGATCGGCGCCCACCGCTTGGCGCCCTCGGCGCGCCTGAAGGCTTTCGCCGCCGGCTGCGCTGGTTTCATCGTGGTCGTGGGACCTTGGGTCGGCTATAACATGAGCCGTTTCACCGACCCCGTTTTCGTCTCGACGGGGTTCGGCGTGACCTTGGCGTCAGCGAACTGCGCGTCGACTTGGAGCGGACCCTACGAAGGGTATTGGAGCATGCCTTGCGCGCTGGCCGTGCCGGTCAACCCTCACGTCGACGAGTCCGTCCAAGGGTCCACCGACCAGGCCTACGCCATGCGCTTCATAAAGGCGCACCTGGGACGCTTCCCCGTCGTGGCGGCTGCGCGCATCGGCAGGACATTCGGTCTTTACCGTCCGATCCAGCAGATCCAACTCGACTCCGCCATCGAGAAGCGCCCCTACCACTGGGCGCTCGTCGGGCTTTTCATGTACTACGCGATGCTGGGGCTGTCGGTCGTCGGCGTCGTGTTGATGAGAAGGCGCTCCGTGCCGGTGTACCCACTGGTGGCGGTCGGACTGACTGTGGTGGTAGCCGTCGTGATCAGCTTCGGCCAGACCAGGTTTCGAAGTACGTTCGAGATCAGCCTCGTGCTGTGGAGCGCCGTCGCTTTGGAGGCAGCCTGGGCTCGTGTCGCTTCCACTCGGGCGGTCCCCGCGGGTTGACCGCCGTGGTGTGCCCCGGTCCGCCCGGCTTGTGGTGGCGTTACACGGGCTGGTCTGTTTGTTCGGCGTCTACCGTCGCCTGGTAGCGGGCCGTTGCCTCCTCGACCGCCTGCAGGTGCTCGGCTGCCAGCTCGGGGCGGCTTTCGCGGGCACGCCGGCGGGCTTGCAAGGTGGCGTGCGCCTGGCCTTGGAAGCGTGGCATGACGTGCTGGGAGATCAGTTCGTAGCTGCGCTTCGTCGCGGCCGGGTTGGCCCATTCATGGGCGAGGAGCATGTAGCAGCCGAAGCCGCCGTCAGACTGGCGCATCAGCCTGTCGATCTGCGCCGTGGCGTCGGCGGGAGTGCCGATCGAGCCGAGACCGGTGTCGTTGACGAAGTCGATCATCTCCTTGACGTTGCCTCCACCGACCGCCATCTGAGGGAAAGCGGCGACCGCCTGGAAGTACTCGAACCACTGCTCTATGCCGTACTCGACGTCCCGGTACGCCTGCTCGCGGGTCTCGGCGATGTGCATCAGACCCACCAGGCGCCACTTGGAACGGTCGACGGTCTTGGAGAAGTGCGCTGCGCGCTCTTCGGCCACCCCCCAGTGCAAGGCGAGCGCGTCGAAGCCGGCCGCCTGCGTAGCCCCGATGGACAGGAGCCCGATGCCGTGCTGGCCGGCGAGCTGCGGCCCGGTCGGGGACGCGACCGCGGCTACGGCCACGTCGAAAAGCGGATCCGAGAAAGGTCGAAGGTGCAGGCGGGCGTCGCGCAGGTCCCAGCGGTCGTTGCGGAAACTTACCGGCTCGTCGCTGGTGAGCAAACGCATGATGACGTCGACGCCATCCGCGAGGAGAAGACGGGTCTGATGCTGGTCCAGGCCGATCATGGCGGCGTCCGTCGGAAGCGAGCCGGGGCCGAGCCCGAGCATGAACCGCCCTCGGGTCAGGTGGTCGAGCAGAACCGCCCGTTCGGCGACCCACAGCGGGTTGTGGTAACTGACGCTCACCACTCCAGTCCCGAGGCGGATGCGCCTGGTCCGCTCGGCGGCCGCCGCGATGAACACCTCAGGGGAGGCGATGATCTCGCTTCCCGCCGAGTGGTGCTCGCCGATCCACGCCTCGTCCCAGCCGGTGCGGTCCAAGTGCTCGATCAGCTCCAGGTCCCGCTGCAGCGCCAGGGTCGGGTTCTCCCCCGCAGGGTGGAACGGCGCCATGAAGATCCCGAAGCGGAGCCTGTCAGACATCTCTTACCTCTCTGGCGGAGGGCCACGCCTCCGACGCGACGCTAACCCGGCTCCGACAGTAGCTCCTGGCGGCGACGCAGTCCAGGGGTTCCATTGGGCGCCGCCCATGTAGCCTGCTGGCATGGCTGATAACTCAATAGTCCTGGATTCGCTGGCCCGGCGTATGAGAGCGATGCACTCGCTTTGGGAGCAGGCGGTCGGGACCATGGGTCTCGCCGAGGTGAACCACGTGGAGCGCGAGGGCGTGCTGCCGATCGCCTTCTCCTTGTTCCACTTCGTCAACATCGAGGACAGCTCTGCGTCCGGACTCGGCGCGGGTCCGGTGATCTTCGACGACGCCTGGGCCTCGAGGGTCGCTCTCGGCGTGGCCGACCACGGCAAGGAGCGCACCGTGTCGGACATGATGGCCCAGCGCATAGGCGACTACGAAGCGTTCGTCGAGTACATGACGGAGGTCTTCGCCAAGACCGAGCGCTGGATCGGCGAGCTCGACCCTGCGAGGCTGGCGGACGTCGTCGTGCGCCGTCCGTTCCCGGATGCGATAGCGTCCACCTACAGCGCCAGAGTCGCCGGGGCCGAAGGGATCACCCGTCTCGACGCTGCGGAGTGCTGGATATACCAGCACGGGCTGCGCCACATGGGCGAAGTCGAGCACGCCAGGTCGCTAGTCGGGCTCGGCGGAATGACCTCTTAGCCGCGGCGCAGCACCGCCCAGGTGCCCCACCCGGCTTCGGAGGCGACCGCGTGCCAGCCGGAGCCCATGGCGGCGAGGACGTCCTCGGCGGGGAGGTGGATAGGAGTGTGCGGGCCCGACGTGTTCACCCACAGCAAGGCTCCGTCGGCGGCGAGCGCCCTGGCGGCTTCTGCGGGAAAGAGGAAAGCGTTGATGGCTACTAGCACGTCGACCGACCCGGTCGGTACCGGAAGGGCGGCTCCGTCTGCTAGCAGCCGGGGGGCTACGTCGTCGGGGGCGAGGCGGAGCATTTGCTCGGATAGGTCTACCGCCAACACGACATCGGCATGACCTGCGAGTGCGCCGGTCATGAGCCCTGTCCCCGAGCCGAGCTCGAGCCACGTCCCACCCTTTGGGAGCGGACCGCGCTCCAAGGCGTCGTGGACGGCGTCGAGGCGCTGCTCGCCGGCTCTGGTGTTCCATCCCGGGGCTAGCTGGTCGAAGAGGTCCCGAACCTGCGATCGAAGCTCGGGGGTCCAGCCTTCGGGTGAGGATGCGATCGCCCTTGTCGCTTTGCGCATCGGGTGCGACTCGTCGGCGTTCGTGGTCCTCTCGCCGGGCGGAACTGGGATCTTACGGTCGAGGCGCTCTAGCACGACCGACATCCTCGCCGACTCCTAGGCGCAGATGGTGTCAGCCCAGCTCTACCCGGGCCCACTCGAAGACCCTGTAATCGAACGTGTGTTCGTTATAATATGGTATGGAAACCATTGAGGGTGTTTGTTGGTTGTCTGATGAGGGTTTGGAGGACGTGATGTGCTCGGTGTCGGCCGTGTTGGCCGTTCACACGGCCCGGTTCCTTGCTGCTGTGGGCGAGTACGACGCCGGAGGGCTTGGGAGGCCTGGGAGTGTCATGACATGGCCGGTTGGTTGTCGTGGAAGTGTGCTGTTAGCCCGGTGACAGCCCGCGAGCAGGTGCGTGTCGCCCGCTGCTTGCGCTGCCTGCCCGGCTTGGCTGAGCGTTTCGGGTCTGGCCGCTTGTCGTATTCGCAGGTGCGTGCGATCACCCGGGCGGCGACGCCTGAGAGCGTGGAGGTGCTCGCTGGCATGGCGGAGTCTTGCACCGCAGCGCAGTTGGAGGCGATCACTAGGGCGTGGCGTCGGTCCCGCCAGGCCGCGCAGGACGCTGCGGGGCGCCGCCAGGCCGGCCGGCTTTTGAGATACCACTATGACGACGACGGTAACCTGGTCGGGTCGTTCCGCCTGCCTGCTGAGGCGGGCGCCGTGCTCGAAGCTGCCATACGCCAGGCTGTCGGTCGAGGAGACGTCGACGACGCGGAGGTGGCGGGCGCCCGGGATCCTAGGGGTGCTGCCGCTGTGGAAGCCTTGGTCGGCTTGGTCGGCGCGGGCAGCCAAAGCTGTGATCTTGAGGGTCCGTCTGATAGCCGTTATCTTCTCCACGTCGTCGACGCGGACGTGTTAGCCCACCCCGACGCCGACGCCGAGCGGTCCCAGTCAGCCGGGGTTGGGGTCGCCGGGTCCGCTGCGGCCAGCCGCCCGGGGTGTTGGCGGCTGATCCTGCGGGGGCGGACCATCCCGCCGGTTCCGCACCTGCCCGAACCCGACCCGCAACTCCTGGGTCCTATGGGCGTCGACCCGTACCACAACAGCTGGGAAGGTGGCCGCCTCGACATGCCATCCATCCTCGACGCACTGCACTACCACCCGCCCCGCCCGCTCAGTGCGCTTCCGCGGAAACACGATTCCCCGGAAACACCGCCTAACGCCGGTCGCTTCGAATGTTGGCTGAGGGATCCTGAGCGTCGCTGCTTCCCGGGCTGGGTGTCTAACATCGCTGCCGTGGAGACATTTGTCGAAGGTGACGTAAGGATCGTCTACGAGGATTCCGGGACGGGGCCGGCGGTGCTGTGCCTGGCCCCCGGCGGACTCGCCGCTTCGCGCGCCGAGGTGTGGGCCCGCTCGCCGTGGAATCCCTTGGAGCGTCTCGCCGGTTCGTATCGGATCGTGGCGATGGACCAGCGCAACACCGGCACGTCCTGGGCGCCGATCCACTCCTCAGATGGCTGGCACTCTTACGCTGCCGACCAGCTTTCGCTCATGGATCACCTGGGCATCGACCGTTTCGCCGTCGTGGGGATGTGCATCGGCGGGGCGTTCATAGCACGCCTGCTGGCCGACGCCCCGGACCGGGTCGCCGCTGCGGTGGCGATGCAGCCGATCGGGTTCGACTCCAACCGGGACACCTTCGATCGACTTTTCGACGACTGGAAGGCCGGCACCCAAGCCGATCACCCAGAAGCCGGAGAGGACACGTGGCGGGCGCTGCGCGAGAACCTCTTCGGAGCAAACAGGCTCGTGTGGAGCGTCGACGACGACCAGCTAGGCGGGTTCGACCGGCCGCTGTTGGTGCTAGCAGGCAACGACGAGTACCACCCCTTTTCGGTGTCGCGGCGTCTAGCCGAGACCGTGCCCACGGCGACGTTCGTGGAGCACTGGAAGAGCCCAGAAGACCTGCCCGAAACGCACCGCAGGATCGTCGAGTTCCTCGCCGAGGCGGCCGGCTGACGTCGGAAAGTTCGCTGCTACTCAGCCGAGCTTGGTCGCCTAAGCGCACGAGGCGGGGACTTGTCGCAGCGTCCATGTGAGACTTCAGAGGTGACTTCAGGTATACCGTTCCTGCCCCGTACATTGTAATATCACCTGATATCACAATAGCCGCCGAGAGGAGGACAGGTGCCCGACGTGTTGATACGTAACCTGCCAGATGACGTCTTGGCAGCGATAGACGCCAAGGCTCGAAGAGTTGGCTTGTCAGCGCACCGAGTGCATTCGCCGGACCCTTTCCCGCGAGCGTGTCGAGGCCACCGAAGCCGTCAGGGCGAAAGACCTAGTTGTGTTCGCTGATACCTTCGCCGGTCTCGCCGAATCGAGCGCGGCTTGGTCCGCCTCTTCACGGCCACCAGGCTCGGAGTCGGCTTCTCGGCCCGGTCCGGCAAGGACCTCCGGGCAAGCTTCCAACGCCCACCTTTGGCCCGCACGCCCGTCGAGTACCTAACTCCAGCTATCGAAGACCGCGCCGTGGAGGTCCATTTCGCGCTCGGCGAACGCGGTCAGCACCGAGCGGCATCGATCCCGGCTTTTGGGGAAAGTCATATGGGAGCGAGAGGCGTCCAGGGCTTCGAGGCGTCCCGGCCGAACGTCCAGGCCGAACCAGTCGGCCTAGTCGGAGGCGGGCGCTGCGACGTCGTCGGAGTGATCACAAGCGGCGATTCCCGTTGCGGGCTGCCAGGTCGACGATCCACCCTGTCTCAAGGTCGGAGCGGCCGAGAAGCTTCGCCGCATTGGGCAGCCCGCGTTCCCCGATAGCGCTGGAGCGCAGCAGTTTCGCCGGAGCAGCGCTTCAAGCCTCACACAGAGCCGCTAAGACGGCCACTAAGGCGAGGACGGCTTGAGCGCAGTCGCAGTCGACGCGACGGCTCTCGGGCGGATTAAGGACCGGCGAACGCGAAACCACGGCCTTGTATCACAACAACTTCGATCGCCTCGGCACCGCTCGCCAACGTCTTAGCCCATTGGAGAGTCGCACCCCCCAGGTACAATACGGTCCTGATGTCCCTGTCCGACCAAGAAAAGCGTCGCTTCGTGGAGGCGCTGCGTCACGACCCGGCTTTTCGCGAGGAGGTACGCAACCTTGTCCTCCCCGACGAACTGCTCACCTTGCCGTCGCTTGTAGCGGAGAACAGCAGGCAAATAGGCAAGCTGCAGGTTGCCGTGTCCGAATTGCAGGTTGCCGTGTCGGAGCTGCAGGTTGCGGTGTCGGAGCTGCAGGCTGCCGTTGCGGGATTGCAGGCCTCCTTCGCGGGACTGCGTGAGGAAGTTGCGGCAAACGGACGGCGGATCGACAGACTCCAATCAGATTTTCGTGATCTGCGCGGCGAGTTCGACGATCTCCGCTCGGACATGAACCGAAAGATTGACGATTTGCGCACCGAGGTCGGGCGGCTCTCCCAGATCGTGGGTGGCACAGTCGAGGAAGACGCGGCGTCCGTCGTGCGCACCGTGCTCGAAGGTCATGGCGCCCGCCTCGAAGCCGACCCGCACGGAGTGGCGTTTAATGGGGCGTTGGACGTCCTAGCTAATGAGGAGCTGGACGTCCTAGCGACCGCTGTCGAGGATTCCGGCACCACGCTGAGCGTGCTCGTCGAAGCGAAAGTGCGGTTGCGGCCGGCCGACGTCCGAAAGTTCGCCGTCGCCTACCCGAGCCTGGTCGAACGCCTCGGCTTGAGGGGGGATCACGTCGGCTACGTGTACGGCCTGCGGGTCTACGCCGGGGCCGAAGAAGCTGCCCGTGAGGTTGGGCTGGGGGTCTTGTGCCCTGACGGTGAGCGTCTGGCACCGGCTAGAAGGGTCGCCTAGACGCGTAAGCGGGCCCCGCTCTCGCAGGGCCCGCCTACGCATAGCTCAAGCTGCGGCCGTGGTGAGCTCCCGGGTTTCGCCGGCAGCGCCGATCTCTATCTTGCGGGGTTTGGCCGCTTCGAGGACCGGCAGGCGAAGGATCAGGACCCCGTCGCGGTACTCGGCCTCGACGTGCTCCTTGTCCAGACCGTCACCCAAGCTCAGCCGGCGGGTGAAAGAACCTTGGGGTCTCTCGGAGATGACCACCTCGGCGTCAGCGCCGTGCTCGATGGACCTCTTGGCCGTGACGCTTAGGACGTCCTTGTCGACGGTGACTTCGATGTCGCCGCTCGAAACGCCCGGCAGGTCTAACTCAACCACATAGTGATCGCCGTCTTTGTAGGCGTCCAACGGCATGAAACGGGCAGTGCCGCCGAAAGGCCACCCGAACCTGGTACCGGCGAGGCGGTCCAGCTCGGCGAACGGGTCGAACCTCATAAGCATTACTGTCGCACCTCCTTCACTACTACTAACTACCTTCTGCGGATCTTGGTGTCACTACATCCGCACTCATGGGAACGCTTCGAACGGTAACGGTATTCCCGGCACCGCTACAAGGCCGGCGCGCCGGCGTGGAGCGAGACGGGGCGTCTGGCGTCTGGGACGGCGGTAGGCAAAGATAGCCGCGTGGACAACGACGAGTACTTTGGAGATCCCGACGTGAGGGAGCAGTGGGACCGCCGCTACTCCGAGCAGCAGCGGCTGTGGAGCGGCGAGCCCAACGGAGCGCTCGTAGCAGAAGTCGCCGGGCTCCCCCCTGGGAAGGCTCTCGACGTCGGCTGCGGCGAGGGAGCCGACGCGGTGTGGCTTGCCCGTTCGGGCTGGGAGGTAACAGCTATCGACGTTTCGGGCGTCGCGCTCGAAAGAGCGGCCAGCCACGCCGAAGACGCCGGCGTCAAGGTCACCTGGGTGCACGCCGGGCTCGGTGAAGTGGAGCTGCCGGGCGCCCCGTACGACTTGGTGTCGGCGCAGTACCCGGCGCTGCGGCGAAGCCCTGACGCCAAGGCCGAGCGGGCGCTGCTGGAGGCTGTCGCCCCGGGCGGCGTGCTCCTCTTCGTGCACCACGCCGGGATGGAAGAGCACCGCGACGACGAAAGCGGCTTCGACCCGGCCGACTACGTGTGGCCGTCGATGATCGCAGCGCGCCTCGACGACGCCTGGAAGGTCGAAGTCGACGAGCGCCGTCCCCGCAACGTGCCCGACGTCGGACCCGGCTCCCGGCACAAGGACGACCTGGTGCTGCGCGCCCGCCGGCTGCGCTGAAGGCTACGCCGGCCGACCGACGCCCTCCCATTCGGCGGGTATCGGCGGGTTGACGGTAACGACGTCGGAGAGCGACACGATCCCGATATGGCTGATCTCGGCACCCTTGCCGTTGTCATAAAGGGTGGCGTCTGCGAGGACGGCCGGGTGCGTTTCGTCGACACAGCTGGCTTCGTCGCCGACGCTGCCTGGGGGGCGTTGGAGCTGGGCGAGATCGACGGCGTCGCCGTCCAGGTGCACTGGACTGATCATGCCCAGCCCCCGGCTTGGATCCTCACGGCCACCCATTGGCGGGACGCGACCTGCCGTCTACAGCGCTTGTTGGCCCTACCAGAACCGTACTGTTAGTTACTACGGATTTGGTAGGGTGTCGGTTCGTGGAACTGTCACCGTTTCCTTTCCAAGGCCCGCTTGATCCCCGCCAGGTGCGAGGCCGGGACGATCTGCTCGCCGATCTGGCAAGGCGGATCGCCGAGAGACGGGTGACAGCCTTGGTGGGCCCGCGTCGTTACGGTAAAACCACGGTCCTGCGCCGGCTCGCCTCCGAAAAGGGCAGAACCGTTGTGTGGGTCGACCTCTACGAAGTTACCTCGATCGCCGATGTCGCCGCCCGATTCGATCAGGCGCTGGCCGTCTCCTCGGGCGGGGTGTTCGGCTCCGTGATCGAAAGGATCGCCGCCACGTTGTCGGTCAACCTTGGAGTACTGCGAATCGATCTGCGAGGCCCGGCCCGAGACCGGCCGGACCCAGCGCTGTCACTCTCCGCCCTGCTTGAAGTGCTCGTCGCCGCAGCCAGCCGCCATCAGACACTGCTGGTAATCGACGAGTTCTCCTTCATCTCCCGGATACCAGAGGCGGCTGGGATGTTGCGTACCGCTCTGCAGCACCACTACCGCGAGCTTGGGATCGTCTTCGCCGGATCACAGCCGGCGATGATGCGAACCTTGTTTACCTCCCGGAGCGAACCGTTCTACGGGCAAGCCGATCTGGTCGAAATCGGTCCTCTCACCCAGCCGGCTCTGACCGAGATCATCCAGAAAGGGTTCACGTCCACGAAACGCAAACCCGGACCGGTCGCCCGTATCGTGTACCAGATGACCGGCGGTCACCCTATGCGGGCCATGCAGTACGCCGACCGGTGCTGGAGCGAAACCCCGCAGGGGGCGGTGGCTACCGCGGAAACCGCTGTTGAAGCGCTCGATCAGTTGAGACGCAGCGAAGCCGAACCGTTAGAACGGATCTTCTCCTCTTTCACGGACTCCGAGAAGGCGCTGCTACGCTCAGTCGCTGTGTCGGGAAGCGTATACGGTGCCGAAGCCGCTCTCCTGGGGGTCCTCGGGGGAGCCGCCGCCCGAGCGCGGCGGAAGCTCGTCGACAGCGGAGACTTCATCGAGACCGGAAAGGGGGTGAAAATCACCGACCCGTTCTTGGCCGACTGGATCCGTGGACGGTTCCCGCTCTAACCGGCGTGTTACCCGGCGCCGCGTACGATTCCGGCGTCGGTCACCCGCTTGTGCTTCCGATGAAGCGGCACTATCAGCGAGACGGCACGGGCAAGATGGCGTAGCCGAACGTGACACCCCCGCTGGTCGTAGCTTCCTAGGCGCTGGGAGAGTGGATCGCGCCATGCCCAGGATGGCCGCCACCCTCCCAGCCGATCTGGTGGAAGACGTGGGAGTGGCTCGGTCGGGAGAGTTGAGTCCTAACGAGTGGTGTACGAGCGGGTGAGGTGGGGGAGGGGTCCGCCTCCAACAGGCGACATCCGGCGAACGGTTACGCCACTCAACTCACGATGCCGGGAGAGCTCATCGCCGACACCGCAGAATTATCATGGCCGCCAGCGGGGAGTTTTAATGTCCACTCCCCCAGATGCTGGGGAGTGGAGCGCAGTAGGTAGCGGAGCCCACGTCAAGTAAGCGTTCTGCTGGAGAGCGGCAGGAGCGTTCCCATAACACCACGGTATTGACTTCCTGAATCGGATAGAGCGTCAATACCGTGCTAGAGGTGCTACACTTCAGGTGTGGCCGCCACACCCTACGACCGCCTCGTCGGGCTGGCTGCCGAACAGCACGGCTTCGTCCGTACCGAGGAGGCCGAGAAGGCTGGCATCCGCCCCGACTACCTCCGCCGACTGGCCATGACGGGCCGCCTCGAAAGGCGAGCCCAAGGCCTCTACCGTCTCACTGCCCTGCCGGTGGGACCGCTCGACGAATATCACGAGGCGGTGCTTGCTGCTCGCGGGGAGGGAGTTGTCGCCGGGGACGCGGCGCTCGCGCTGTGGGGCCTCGCGGACGTAAATCCCCGGGAGATCGAGATCATCCTCCCGGCCGGCCAGCGGGTGCGTCGGGCCAACGATCGCCGCTTTCGGCTTCGTCAACGGCGCCTCGACCCGGACCAGATCGACCAGGTCGAGGGCATCCCTGTGCTAGCGCCGCAGGTTGCGATCGAGGAGGCCATTGCCAAAGGGCTCGAGGGCAACATCGTCGAGCAGGCAATCACGAACGCGCGCCGACGGGAGCTTGTCGGCGAGCTTGGCGCCGCCAGGTTGCGGGTGCTGCTGGCTGACCGCAATGCCCGTGTGCACGGCGACACAGTGACAAGGGCCCCGGCGTGAGCACGGCAGCGCCGCGACTTCCGGGCGACCGCGGTCACCTTCGAGGAGAGCATCGAGAGCCTTACCTCTGGTCGCCATAGCGAAGTCCGCTCACCTCGTAGGAGGTGAGCACCCTACCGGAGCCGGGAATCGCCAGCCACCCGTCTCGGCGATCCACTGCGCCGCTTGCTACCGGCTCGATGCGAACAGCGGCGCCGTCCACGTCGCTTTCGACTTCGCCCGCCTGCAAACCTACCCGGTCGCGAAGCGACTTAGGGATGACCAATCGCCTTGCCCGGTCAATGGTAGTCCGCGTACCATTAATCTAGCACTCAAAGGCCCGCGAAGCCTGTAGTGCTATGGCGCATCGAGGTGCTGGCGGTCGTGGTCTAGAGCACCTTCAGATAATCTGGATCTGATAATCTGATGGCGTGTACGAGTTGTCGGCTTCTGAAGCCTCCCGGAACTTCTCCTCGGTGCTCGACTCCGCCGAGCGCGGCGAGACGATAGCGGTCACCCGGGCCGGCCGGCGTGTAGCGCTGGTCATCCCAGCGCCGGCGAGCAACGGTAGGGCGCTGGGGGAGGTGTTGCGTCGCTGGAGGAGCAACCCAGCCCTCGACGACGTCTTCGCTGCGCACGTCGAATCCGCTGGTCGGACGGTATCGGCCGACCTGGACGGCGACCCTTGGCACGACTGATTCTCGATACCGGCGTTCTCATCGCCGCTGTCAGAGGACGCCTCCAAGCCGATGAGCTTTTCGACGCCGACGACCTCGCAATCCCCGCTGTTGTCGTAGCGGAGTACCTGGCCGGCGTCGAATTGGACGGCGACCCGGGCCGGGCCGCTGCACAGCGAGCGTTCCTTGAAGAGGTCTTGGCGGTGGTCCCCGTTCATGTCTACGACCAGGCCACGGCGACGCATCACGCGGAGTTGCTGGCCTACGTTCGACGCTCAGGTACCAAACGGGGTGCTCACGATCTCATCGTCGCAGCGTGCGCACGCGCCGCGGACCGCATGGTGCTAAGCACCGACAACAGCGCCCGCTTCGGAGACCTCCCCGGAGTTTCTGTTCGTCTGATCCCCAGCTAGCAGGCCCGATCCGTCCCGGCAGGGCCCCTCTGGGGCTGGGGACGGCTGGTAGCGCTAGCCTGAGGCGGTGCCTGTAATTGTTGCCATCATCACCCCCAAGCCCGGAGAGTTCGACGCCGTGGAGGAGGTCCTCACCCGGCTCATACCCGACGTGCACGCCGAGGACGGCTGCGAACTGTACGCGCTTCATAAGGGCAAGGACCGTTTCGTGTTCGTCGAGAAGTGGCGGGACAGCGCGGCGCTGGGCGCCCACGGGACAGGAGCGAACATCAAAGCGCTCAACGCGGGCCTTAAAGGCCGCCTGGCCGGCCCTCCCGACGTCCAGGTCCTCGAAGCGGTTCCCGTCGGGGACCCAGCCAAGGGCGCCGTGTAGGACACCGGCTCGGGGGGATCTCGCCATGACCGACCTGACACCTCGGCCCGTGGGTCGCCACGTGGACCACGCAAGGGACCTCGAACCCGCGCAGTGGCACCACGAGCTCCTAGAGGAGCGTCCGCTTCACCACGAGGCAGACCACGACCCTCCGTTCCTCGTCCTGTCACGCTTCGACGACGTGGTCGCAGCCCTAAAGCAGCCCGAAGTGTGGCGCAACGGGGACGGGCCGGGGGTGTTCTTCCAGCGCGGCGGCGTGCTCGGCTCGACAGACGACCCCGACCACGCACGCCAGCGGCGCGTCCTTCGCCCTGCGTTCCTGCCGTCGGCTATCAAGGCGCTGCGCCCACGGGTGGAGGCTCTCGCCGACGGCCTTGCGGACAGTTTCGTGGGTTTGGGTCACGGTGACCTAGTCGAGCTTTACGCCTTTCCGTTCCCGGCGCTGGTGGTGGGGGAGATGTTAGGGGTGCGCGCCGCCGATAGGGACGATTTCGGCCGCTGGTCGCTGGCGGTGGTGAACGCCCTAGGCGGCGGGGACTTCGCCGCTTACGAGGAGGCGACGCGTTCTATCTGGGACTATATCGACGCGAGGCTTGCAGAACGCGAAGCGCTGCTCGACGCTGGGACGGCCGGCGGGGGCGGGGAGCTGCTCGGCTCGGTGCTTCCCGACGACGTGATAAGCCGCATGCTGCTCGCCGTGCGCTCCGGGGAGCTGTCTAGGGTGGAAGCCCGCCGGCTGGGTCACCAGCTGCTGGTAGCCGGACACGAGACCACGACGAGCCTGATAGCCCTGCTCTTCTTGCGGTTCGCTCAGCAGCCCGAACTGGCGGAGCGGGTCCGCAGCGACCCGTCGCTGATAGACGCCGTGATCGAGGAGGGCCTGCGCTTCGACTCGCCGGTGCAGGGGCTGTTTCGAACCAGCGACTGTCCGGCTGTGCTTCGCGGGGAGGAGATCCCCGAGAAGACTAAGGTGCAGCTGCTTTTCGCCGCGGCGAACCGCGATCCCCGCCACTGGGACGACCCGGACGATTTCCGCCCGGAGCGCGATCCCCGCCAGCTGAGATCCCATCTGGCGTTCGGGTGGGGAGTCCACCACTGCATCGGCGCCCCGGTGGCCCGCCTCGAAACCCGGGTAACCCTGGAGCGGCTCCTGCCAAGGATGGCCGACATCGAACTGGCAGGCGACCCTGAGACCACCGAGACTTTCATCCTCAGGGGACTGGCGAAGCTCCCACTTCGATGGCGTCCCGTCCCGACAGACGCCGGCTGAGCCGCGACTGACGAGCTCAAGAAGCTACCGGCTCGGCTACCACGCGGCGCTCGTCGATCTGGCTTGCCGGGAGGCTGTCGTCGTCTACGACGATCGGAGCGTCCTCGGGGGTTTTCCGCTTGTTTGCGAGCAGCAGGATGGCGAGGCCGACCGCTACCGCAAAGAGGGCCAGCCGACCTCGAAGGCCCAGTTCGGCTTGAAACCACTGAAGGGCGTAGCGGGGGCTGTGCACGAACAACTCGGGGAAGCCAAGGTAGGGAACCGAGGTCGTCACCCGACCGACGACATCGCTGGCCGTAAGCTCCGGTACGAACACGTCGGGAGTGCTTTGCGGGTTATCTCCCTTTGTAATGTAGCTGCCATTAGGGCGGACACCGACAAATCGATGGATCCACAGCAGGCCATTCGCTCTAAACTCGATTACCTCCCCCACATGGTAACGCGGTTGGGATTCGATGAAAACCATCGACCCAGGCGGGATAGTCGGGTACATAGACGGCGTCGTTATATAGGCATGATTCGTCGTTAGCAGAATCACTAGAAAGGCTAGAACAAGCGTCGATATTGCAGCATATATCCGCATCTTCCAGCCGCGAAAGGGGCGTCGAAATGGCTGTCTCAGTGTCTTTTGCATGTTGAGAAATTTGTTGCTGAACATTGTTACCTTTAACTGATCCTAACAGCCAGCTCCAACTGTTCTGGTTCCGAGGGCCTGTCTGGTCGGGGGACGCCGCTGAGACTCGGTGATAGGTGCCCTGCAGGCGACACGACTTCCGCATGCCGCCCACAGGAACCCCTTAACCCAGTAGGGAGCTCAGCTGGCCGAAGGCGTGGCTGTCACGGTGTAGTTGATAGTGATCGCGGCTCCATTCCATGCGTTCTGGACTGCCGCGGAACCTGTCTCCGCAGCTAGGGAGATAGTGAAGGGCGCGCTGAGGGATGACTGGCCTGGGATCGTTGCGACGTGGAACTGATTGTAAGTAGAGCCCAGCACTGAGCTGTAGGGTGTCCCGTTCACCGTGAATACCAGTTGGTTCAGTGCAGCCAACGCCGACGGGCTACCCGTGGTCGAGTTGATCGTGATGTCAAAGCTTTCGGGTATCGTCCCAGTGTTGTTGAACGAAACTGTCTGCGTGCACGAAGAGCCTTCATAGGTGCCGGCATTGCCCTCAGGTGGGGTCTGCAGTTCGGGAGCATTGTTTGGTGGCGTCAGACCCGAGCAGGCGAAGCTTCCGTTGGTCACTGTCTCCCCGACGGTGCTTC
>DAHYHI010000086.1:0-3789 GCA_027391075.1 Acidimicrobiaceae bacterium
GTTCGCCAGTCGTTTTGGGGCGGGCGATCTCGCTCGTAGCGCTGGATGGTTGCATGATGTCGGCAAGTGCTCATGTGCTTTCTCGTCCTATTTGCAGACCTGTGCCACCGAAGGTGACGAGGCTGGAAGGCGAGCTTTCGCGAAGCGGGACCACAAGCGGGCAGGGGCTTTCTTGGCAAAGCAGCATGGGTACTCCGAGGCTGTTCTGTTGGCTGCCACGATCCTCGGCCATCACGGAGGGCTCTCGGACCTGGGGGATGTAGGGTTCCAGCTAGAGGAGGCTGCGAAGGATCTCGAATTGAGCGAGACCTTGGCGCGGGCTAGGGCACAGCTGCCGGCGGCGATGCTCGACCACGTCCCGGTGCCCCCCGCCTGGGTTCTGGCCCGTGCCGGCGACCGGTCCCGGTCCGGGCAGGCAACCTTCAACCGGGATGTCGAAATGCTCTACCGCATGATCTTCTCCGCCCTCGTGGACGCCGATTTCCTCGACACGGAGGGGCATTTCCAGCCCGGTCACTCGTCGCTGCGTGCCAGCGGGCGCAGCCTAGAGGGCCTCGAAACGCGGTTCGCGGCACGCCGGACTGCCATGCTGACCTGCAGCCCAAGAACACCACTGAACGCGGCCCGCTTAGACGTCTACGAGGCGGTGTTGGCGACGGCGGGGCGTCCCCCCGGGATCTACCAGTTGGCGACACCGACCGGGTCGGGCAAGACGATGATCGGTCTTGGTTGGGCCCTAGCTCATGCGGCTGCCAACGACCTGCGTGCAGTGGTCACGGCGCTGCCTTTCATCACGGTTACAGACCAGGTGGCGGACGTCTATCGATCCTTGCTCGACGACCCTAGCGAGGCGGCGATCGTCCTTGAACATCATTCGGCGATCGACATCGACAGCGACTGGAGGAAGTTGGCCGCCGAGAACTGGGACTCGCCGGTGGTGGTCACCACCACGGTTCAGTTGTTCGATTCCCTTTTTTCGAACCGGACCTCGGCGTGCCGGAAACTCCACAGGTTGGCCGGGTCGGTGATCGTGATCGACGAAGCGCAGGCTTTACCGCTTGAGGTCCTCGATCCGGTGATCGATTCCCTCAGGTCGCTCGTAGACCGGTTCGGGGCGTCGGTGCTGATCATGACCGCGACGCAGCCCACGCTCGAACGTGTCCCTGCGATGGCCGGCAAACGCGGCGTCGAGGACCTTCTCTCCGATTTCTCGGTTTGGGAGTCGGTGTTCGCTCGAACTCGGATTCGTCAAGCCGAGCCGCTCAGCCACGGTGACGTGGCTGGCCTGGTGAGTGCGAACGACCGGTGCCTATGCGTCCTCAACACCATTAGGGACGCTCGGACGGTGGCCCAAGCGGTTAGCGAGGAGGTTTTGTACCTCTCCACCCACCTCCGTCCGGCCGACCGTCGCGACCGGATCGAGCAAATCCGCGCCCGCCTAGCGAGCGGCACCCAGTGCCGGGTAGTGTCGACACAGATGGTCGAAGCTGGAGTCGATCTCGATTTCCCTCTGGTGCTTCGCGCCATGGGTCCGCTTCCTTCCTTGGCTCAGGCCGACGGCCGCTGTAATCGCAATGGGCTGATGGCCGAACTCGGTGAGACCGTGATCTTCGACTTGGTCGGCGGCGGCTACCCACCAGGGGCGTACTACGGTGCGGGGACGGCCCAAACGCGAGCGGTCCTAGCCCGCGGCGACGTAGATATCCGAAGTCAGGAAGTTGTGGCCACTTGGTATCGGAGCCTGTTAGACGATCCCGCCGCGAATCCCGATCTACGGGAAGTCCAAGACAAGCGGGTCACCTTCAAGTATCGAAGTGTCGCCGATGCTTTCCAGATGATCGACCAAGACGCCAGAGCGGTGGCCGTCCCATGGCCGAGCGGCGATCGCCGGGCTTCGCGAGTCGACTACATCTTGGATTATCTCGGACGCCGCCCGGAGAACCGGTTTGTGCCGCTCGGTCCTCGAGATGTTCGCTCCCTTCAGGAAATCACGGTGCAGCTTCGCCGCAAAGTTGCGGAGAGCGCGGTACGAGACGGGTTGGCTACGAAGGTCAACGACGCCCTCTACCGGTGGGAGGGCGATTACCACCCAATCACCGGGCTAGTTTTCTCACCCACCGCACAGGAGGAGCTGATCTGGTGAAGGTTGTGGACGCACCGCCGGGAAACCCGGTGGTAGTGAAGGCATGGGGGGAGTTCGCATGTTTCACGCGACCGGAGTTCGGGGTGGAACGGGTGTCGTACCCAACGATGACCCCGACAGCGGCGGTCGGTCTACTCGACGCTATCTTTTGGAAGCCGGAGTTCCGGTGGCGGGTTACGGCTATCGACACGTTGCGGCCGCTGCGCTGGTTGCAAGTTCGCCGCAACGAGATCCTCGGACGCCAAACACAGCGGATCGCAGCGGGTTGGGCTGATGGCGGCGACGAAGGTTTCGACGCGGCCGAACACCGCAACCGCACTCAGCGGGCTGGACTGATCCTTGCCGACGTCGCCTATGTCATCTACGCCCAGGTGACGCTCCTACCAGGCGTCGACGCCCACCCGGCGAAGTACCGTGACCAACTTCGACGTAGGGTCAGCCGCGGTCAATGTTTCGAACGGCCCTATCTTGGATGCCGCGAGTTCGCTGCCCAGTTCGGCGAAGCAGATTCCCAAGAGGTGCCGATCTCCTGGGACGATGACCTTGGTCCGATGATCCACAGCGTCTATGCCGGATCCGACGATCACCTCGCTCCGGCCACGGCAAACCCGCTGTTCTTCGATGCCCAAGTCCGCTCAGGACGACTCGCTATTCCGCCCCTCCCAGAAGGCCGACGCTGATGCTGCTGAACGCTCTTAAGGCTTACAGCGAGGCCAACAAGGACACGGCTCTCCCCGACTTTTACGACCTTCAGGAGGTCCGGTACCGCATCGATCTCGATGGTGTCGGCAACCTCTTGTCGTTTACGGAGATGAACCATCCTGAGTCTCCGAACCGCGGGATAAAGCTACCCATTCCCTATGTGAAGCGCACTAGCTCCATTGTTCCTCTCGTCATCGACAAAGGCGACTACCTGCTCGGCATCCCCCCGACTAAGAAGACCGATGCCGAACAGCTCAAGGCCGCGGCTCGAACCCCAGTTGCACATCAGGCATACCTCGCCCTCCTCGAGGAGGGCGAGCTCGCAACTGGATCGGAGTCACTTGTGGCGCTCCTGCGCTTCGCTCGCGGATTCGTGCCTACAGAGAACGACCCGCGTCTGCCAAACGGATTCGACGCCGCATCCTTCGTTGCCGTGTATGTCGACGGCCGACTCGTAAGCAAGGACCCCCGTATCCAGAGCTGGTGGGCGGACCGGCAAATGACACCGAAGGTTGTCGACGCGGCGCCGGGCGCACAGCAGGCGACACCTCGAGGTCATGGTCACGTGTGCGGCGTGTGTGGGCGACCTAGCGCCGGCGTTGAGACTATCAAGACCGGCATCCGCGGATTCGGTCCAGTTGGTGGCAGCGCCAACATGGCTCTGATCTCAGGCAACGACGAGGCATTCGAACGCCACGGCATGCTGAGAGCCAGCGGTGCCGCGGTGTGTATCGATTGCGGGAACGCCACCCACCAGGCACTCAACCAACTGATCGCCGACCCCACACACTGCAAACGGGTCGGCCAGTCTTTGATAGTCTGGTGGTCAACAGCCGACTGCGACGACCTCCTCGCGGCCGTCCTGGAAGGCCACACCGAGGGCGCTGTCGGCGAGGTTGTCTCATCGATCACCTCGGGCAGGGTCAGGGTCCCTCTCGACATGG
>DAHYHI010000093.1:0-63186 GCA_027391075.1 Acidimicrobiaceae bacterium
GAAGGTTCCCGCGCTCCTGGCCGCGGAAAGGGCCCCCATCCCTCGTCCCGTCATTCGTCCAGACCGTAGCAGGGACATCGCAGCGGGTTCGAGAGTCTCAACTACCCCGAGGGCGAGGCCGATCAAAGCGACGCTCACGAATGAAATGGCGCTTGGGAGGTGCTCGCCGTAGGAGGCGGCTAGCAGCGCCGCTCCCAGACCTGCTCCGCCGTACCCGAGGACTCCCAGGCGAAGCAACTGCGCCGAAGGCGATCTGCCAAGGTGACCGCCGAGGAGGTATCCGGTGGCGGCGGAGGTCACCTGGAGCACCAGGAAAGCACCGACCCCCTCGGTCAGATGGCCGCTGCTCTGAGCGAGCGTGAGGACCGGGAAGCCGGCGCTGTAAAAGGTGAAGCCGTACAGGGCGGCCGCCGCGAGAAGGCGTACGGCGCCCGGAGGGCCCCCACTTTCAGGTTCGCGGCGTGCTGGCTCTGTGGCGGGGCGTTCTCCTGAGGCGGCTCGTCCGACGGTCGCTCGTGACAGCGAAAGCGTAGAAAGGAGCAGCGGAAATGCCGTAGCGACAAAGATCCACCGGAAGGCCACATGGTGGTCGACCGCCAGCAGAAGGTATCCAGCGGCTAGGGCGCCGCCGCCGACGTCCAAAGCGTGCAGGAAGCCGAAAGCGTCCGCTCGTCGCTTCTCGTCGGGGACCGCCTCTACCAGCATCACCCTCCGAGAAGGCGAACGCAGGTTCCGCGCCCACCATCCGCCGGTCAGCATGCCTATAGCCCAAACCGGGTTGGACATCAACGCGCAAAAAGACAGCAGGGGGATCGCGGAGTTACCGGCGAGGGCGAGACGGCGATGTCCGATCCTGTCCCCGAGGCGGGCCCCTACGTAGGAGAAGACGGCGCCGCCGCCGTAACTGATGGCGCTCGCCAGCCCGTACTCCCAGACCGGTTGGTGCAGGGTGACCACCAAGAAGAGCGGGAAGCCAGCCTGAACCGCCTGGTATCCGAGGTCAGCGAAGAAGGCTGACATAGAGATCGCCCAGACTTGCCGGCTGCGCCACGAGGATCCCTGCGGAGTGTTCAACGGAGCATTCACAAGACGTCGAAATCGGCGGACAGGGCGCCTAGCGGAAGTATTCGGGCCTGCTCACGAACGTGTCCGACACGAACAGCACGCCCCTGCGCTCGGTGAAGATCTGGCGTAGACCTTCGAGGAGTGACTCGACGCGCTCTTCGGGTAGGACCACCATGAGAAGCACCAGAGAGCTCCGGTCGTTGAAAGCGAGCAGTCCTTGGTGATACCCGTGATGGCCGAAGCCCGACACGTTCGGCACCGTGGTGAACCCTACGGCCCCGGCCTCCTTGAATACCTCGGTGACCGCCGGAGTGTCCTCTCCTGCGACCACCACCTCGACTTTCACCATGGGCGTGAGCCCCCAACGCTCGCCGATCATGGCTGGCTTCCTCCTATTTGAGATGTCTGAAGTCCTTCGAGGGTAGCGTCGACCGGGCCACCGAAGTCCGGGTATGGAGAGGGGCCGCCGTCCGCCAGCTCCCTCCAGGAGCCGTCGTCAGCTTTGCGTAGCCAGGCGCCTTCGTGGCGGCACACCAGGTGCACCCACGCGCCGCCGACGAGCTGCTTGACGACGGCGTTCCGATCGATCACCGAGTCGATGCGCGTCGGGGGGGCTTCTATGATCGTCAAGAGGCGCATTGGTTCGTGGTAGAGGCGCTCCCCGTCGAAGACGGCTTGGCGAGGCAAACCGAGACGCAGGTCCCCTCCTGCTCCCTGCCAGACGCCCGCGCCGGCGACGACATTGTGCGCCGCCTTGTCGCCGGCACCGTAAACGTCAGGGCTGACAGCAGAAAAATAGTAGGCGGCGTTGATCCAGTGGGCAACGACCATAGGACCTGTCAGGATGGTCTCAAGCAACGAGCCGCTCTCGTCGGAGTCCGGGTCGTAGGAATGCAGGAACGCCCGGCGTTGAAGGTCCACGCCGGCGCTCAGAGCCCGCGGAGCTATTATCAGGGAGGCGTTGCGGGCCAGGCCCCACTCCGGCTGCAGCTGAGCCCAGTCGACCGACCTGCAGGAAACGTGAGCGCTAGCGCGACTGTGATCGGCGGCGGGAAGGTCCCGGGAGCGCTCGACGGCCAGGCTTTGCCCGGCTCGTGACATCATCTCCTGCAGTGCTTCGACGAGCCGTGTGTGGCTTGACGGTACCGAGCTAGGGTCGAGCACTCTGACCCGATCCGTCGTGGTGTCGTGCTCGGCGGCGACGAACAGGGTTTCTTTGGGAATGTCTATGTGACGTTCGGCTAGGAGCTCCCTGACCCGAGGTCGATTAAGGACGTCGGCCGCCATCCGGGCTGATCTAGCCCCACCGACCGCTCCGCAGGCGCCGCAGTCCAAAGCACTAGCGAAAGGGTTGTTCTCGGTGGTGGCGGCGTGCCCGCAGATGACCACGACGGGTGCGAATCCCGAGGTGAGACCCATAGTCTTTAGCGCCGTTTCGGCGTAGAGGGCCTGAGAGTCATCGCTGGGCGAGGACGGACCCTGAAGGTCGAACCCAGTTGGCGGTTGCGGAGCAAGCTTGGCGGAGACCCACGAGCGCAGCGCAGCGAAAACCGTGGGGGTAAGGGTCCGAAGCGCCGCGAGCGGCCCAAGCACGAAGCCGGACGCTTCGGCGAGAACGTAAGGCGACACCTCACCTTGCCTGGCTTCCTCGACGGCAGGTCCTACACCAGCGAAGCCGGCGTGGTCCGCTAGCAGGTCGCTCACCGGCGAGGGTTGGACGTCGGCGGGGATTTCGTCGACTTCGAGGGTCGGGCGAAGAAGAACCGGGCACAGGTCTACCACCGACCCACCGTCCCAGGGGTGAACACGAACCGGGAAGCCAAAGAACCCGGCAAAGCCGAAAGTCTCGTATTCCCCGCTCGCTTCGATGTGACGTCTCAGGCCTTCCGAGCGGACGTCGATGCAGAACACGAATTGGGCTGTAGGAGCCAGCGACGAGGGCCGAACGGCTTGGCGGGTCAGGTTTCTCAGTAGTTCGTGCCGGTAGTGGATCTCGTAGGCCCTGAGCCAGACCTCACGGCCGTCCGACCCGTCCATGTCTACCAAGGAAGGGATCAGGTCGAGGCTCGCCGTCGCCTTCTGCTGCTGAGGTCTGGTCTTCGCCGTCAGGCCAGTCGGGGTGCCGCTGGAAGCCTTTGAACCGCCCGATCCTTCTAAACTGACCGATCCTTCTGAGCCGCCCGACTCCCCTGTGGCGATCGAAGCCTCTGTGGCGATCGAAGCCTCGTAGACCAGTCTCACGGCCAGGTAGTCCACCAACTCGAGGGCGGGGCCGGCAGCGTTCGGTGCCGCCCAACGCGACCGCCACTTAGCGTGGGCCGCCCAGCCGGGCATCCGTGCGAGGTGAGCCGTGAGCTCCGCTCGCCACTGATCCTCGTCGATTCCGAGAAGGGCGAGACAGGACACGGCGGCTTCGGCAGCGGTTGGCGGGAGACCGCAAAGCAGCCGCTTAATCCTGGGACGCCGAGCCCATCGGGTGGTCGAGACGCTACGAAGCCACGCCTTGTAGAAACCCTCGGATGACAGCGGCAGTTTTCCGCCCAGGAACGCGGCGCACCACTTGGCCACCTCGGCGTCTACCTGACCGGCCAAGTGACGCCCGCCCGAGAGGGAGGCGTCGAAGTGGCTCCTCGCCGCCCGTGTGGTGATCCCTCCTTCAGTTCCTCCTCCAGCCGTCGACTGGGATTCCTGCAGCGCGCAAACCAGGTCGGCGTGTGTTATTCGCCCATCCCTGTAGGCGCAGCGAAAGGTGTCGTCGGATGGGTACCCGGTTGCGCCTAGAAGATGCTCAGCTGTCGAAACGGCGCCGGCGAACCCCCGGGAGCGCATATCCCACAGCGGGTTGGTCGCTATGGCGGTCTCTAGGGGCCAGAGGATCGGAAGCGGATCGCTCGCTAGCTCGGCGATCGCGCGAAGCGCAGCAGCCCTGGGAGCCGGTTTCATGACAACACCGCCGGTGCTGCTTCCACGAGGGTGCCTACACCCAACATGGGAAGTCTGCCGGAGTGGACCAAGCGAGGGAAGGTCCAAGCGGCGGCGGCGAAGACCAACAGCCACCATGGGCTTAGCGCCCCTCCGAATGTGAGGTCGCGCCCGGCGAAACGGCCGACCAAGTCGGCCGTCGCCCCGTAGAGACCCGACGCAACTACCAGCCCCAGAGGCCACCGCCACTGGGATCGAAGCGAAGCAGGGAAGTGCGAGGCCCACGAGAGGCTTATCGCTACCGCACTGGTCGCTGCGAAGAACACGATCACCCATCCGTCGCCGCTGTGCACCCCCGGCGTGGACGCACCGGCAGCTGCCAATCCGACCGCCGCGGCCAACAGGCGCCGGCGGGGAGGGCCCTGAGCGCTGGTCAGGTGAAGCTGGCCGGGTTTGGAAACAGTCGAGCCCGACGCCATGAACTGGTGACCCTTGTACATGGCGTGGCCTATCAGGTGAACGACGGCCGCCGGGTAGGCGCCCACGGCGCACTCGGCGAGCATGAAACCCATCTGCGCTCGGGTGGAGCTGGCCAGGCTCCCCTTGACGTCAGCCTGGGAGGACATCACAGCCCCCGACCAGACAGATGTCAGCCCCGCGATGACCAGTAGCGTCGCCATCGCGGGCTTCCATGTTCCCAGCGGGTCCAGGCGCAGCAGAAGCAATCCGCCGCCATTGACCACACCGGCGTGCAACAGCACGCACGCCGGGGTCGGCGCCGAGACGCTGAGAGACAGCCACCTGTGAAACACACCCTGCGCGCACCGTGATAGCGCAGCGACCGCGACCAAGGCGGAGACAGCGTCGTCCCAAGCTCCGAGGCGGCGCAGGTCGGTCCCCAGGGCTCGGGCCGACCCTAGGTGAACCGGCCCTACGACCACCGCAGCTATCACGAGGGCCGCCACTAGGCATGCGTCACCGACCGCGAAGCTACGCCACGCGCTCCGGGCGCAGCTTCTCGTGCCGGGGAGATCGCGGCGGTAACCGAGGACCGACACGAAAGCCATACCGGCACCGACCCATGCCAGGACCAGTCCGAACAGGGAGTCCGCAGTCGCTACTGCCGCCATAAGGGCGATGACAGCAGCAGCCCTGGATGCGAAGAGCGAAGCGAGCGGATCGGTCTGAAGGTATCGGACCGAGAAGCTCTGCACCAGCGCCCCCACCCCGAGTATCAGGGTCTCGACGCTGGCCGTGAGCGCGGAAGCGTCGAAGCCGACCCAGGAGGTCCAAGGTGGGCCCCCGAACCCGACGGTCGCCTTACCCCTGATCGCTACAGCAACGAGCGTGGCGGCTGATGCGAGAGCTGCAAGCCATGCAGCAGTGACAGTCAGGCGCCTGGCGCGAGCGGCTGTGAGCACAGGTATAACCGCCAGGATCAACGAAAGTACCAGCGACAGCTCCTCGAACAGCAGCACACTCAGACTCCATATCTACGAAACAGACTTCGTAAAATATAGTTCGTGAAATGAGTGCGGGCAACTCGGTGCTTGTCGAAACCTTATGAAATGTGACACGATATGGTTGCTTTTATGGCGACCTGGACGTTTCTAACCAACCACGGACACGTCCTGGTGTGCATTGCCCAGGACCCAGGGGTGCGAGGAAGGGACATAGCGGAGAGGGTTGGTATCACCGAGAGGGCCGCCCAGGCGATAGTGTCCGACCTTGTAGACGCGGGCTACGTGAGGCGGCGCAAGGTTGGCCGTCGCAACCACTACGAGATCGACCCGGACCTTCCGGTGCGCCATCCCGTCGAGCAACCTCACAGCGTCGGCGACCTTCTCACAGCCATCGCCGGGTTTCAGCCGGAGATCGCCGGCCGTACCCTGTCGCTTCCGACTCCGCCGTCGCCACTTCCGCCGTCGCCTCCGACTTCGACGGAGGTTCTCGGCGAACCCGACCTGGAGAGCTGATAGGGAGACGTCTCCCCGCCGGACTGATCCTCGGGGGCGTTCGGGTCTTCGGGGGCGTTTAGGGGCCGGTCCGTCGACGGGGCAAACCAAGTGATGGGAAGCTCCTGGGTGGGCTCGTCGAAGACGATCTTCTCCTCCGGGCGGGGCCGAAGGACACTGTCGAAGAACGAGCGCATAGCCTCCGCGTCGCTAACGTCGTGTCCGGCCGCCTCTGACAGGAACCACCTGTGCTCCAGGTACTGGTGGTAGGCCTCCGCCGGCTCAAGCCGGCCGGCTAGGTCTGGGGGTATGGACGTCACGAACGGTTCGAAACGCTCGGTCATCCAGCGGTGCGCTGCTATCGCTTCGCTGAGCGGCGCCCGCCGGTCGCGTTCGAGCTCGGCCCGGTAAAAGTCCAGGTCATTGAGAAGTCGTCGAGCTTGGTTCTCTTGGACGGTTATGCCGGTCAGGCGTGCCAATCGCCGGCCGTGGTGACCCTCTTCTACTACCAGCGGTCGTATTCGGATCCTGTCCTTACCCACGAGTGACACCACGGAAAGTTCGCTCGCGTCGAAACCGAGAGCGTTGAGCCGGCGAACTCGGTCCTCGAGACGCCAAAGCTCGTCTGTGGAGAACTCTTCCTCGGAGGTCACCTCAGCCCAAAGCGCTTCATATCGCTCTGCCAGTTGAAACGCCACATCTATAGGGTCTACGTCGGTCTTGACCTTGCCGGCCGCAACCAGGTCCGCAAGTCCCCCGGCCATGTTCTCGACGGCTATATCCAGATCGTATCGTCTCTGCCCGTCGGAGAGCTTTTCGTGTCGTTCCGCTGTCTCAGCGTCGACGAGATAAGCGCGAAGCTCCCCGGCGTCCCGGCGGAAAAGGGCATTGCCGAGGGAGAAGTCGCCCCACCAGAACCCTTCGAGGTGGAGTTGGACCAGCAGCACCGCCGCCGCGTCGATCAGACGTCTCTGGCTCTGGGACCACCCGTCCCGGCGCAACAGGTAGGTGTATGGGAGGGCGTAATCCAAGAACCGGGTGACCACGGCGCCCTCAAGGGGCTCTCCCGTGGTTGCCTTGCGGTCGAGGACGACACAGGCGACTTCCACCGCTGGCAGCGAGGAATCAGCCATCTCCTTCAGCATCTCGTATTCTTTCACTGCGAGGCGATCGTCGAGCTCCTTGACGGCGAACACCTTCCCTTCAAGTTCGACGAAGCGCACCATGTGGCGCGAACGGCCCCGCGCCATTCGCACCAGGCGAGGATCTTTCCAGCGGCCTAAGGGTCTCGACCAGTCCAGGTCTATGAGACCCGAGTAGGAGCTCCGGCTCGCAATCTGCATCTCCACGACCGATCACCCCTCGTCTTGTCCGTGCACGCGCCAAGACATGCGGAGGCGCTCCACGGCTGGCGGACAGATCACTACCCACGACGATAGCTTCGCCGGCAATAACTCGACGGCATCGGATCGCCCTTACATTCGATCGCCCCGACAGCTGATAGGATGAAGATTAGTTGTGCTCCGGGCGTGTACGTTCTCCCCGGGCGCTAGCCGGTTGGAGCCGGCCGGGCAAAAGCCTGCTCAACACGACCGACTTTACATCTGGAGATCATCATCAACTCGTTTAGCTTTGCCGACCTCGGCCTACCCGAGGTGCTCGTACGAGCGCTCGGCGCAAAGGGCATCACTGACCCTTTCCCCATCCAAACCGCAACCCTGCCGGACGCCCTGAACGGAAAAGACGTCTGTGGCCGCGCGCCCACCGGGTCCGGTAAGACTCTCGCTTTCGGACTTCCGCTCCTGGCCAGTCTCGCCAAGGCGCCGACGTCCGCTCTTCCCGGGCGTCCCTTGGCTTTGGTCTTGGTGCCGACCCGTGAGCTCGCCGCTCAAGTGGCAGCTGTACTGTCGGAGCTTGCCAAACCGCTTGGCGCCACTGTCGGCGTCGCCTACGGTGGGGTCGGCTACGGACCCCAGCGCGTCGCGTTGCGACGCGGTCTGGACCTGCTGATCGGCTGCCCGGGGCGGATAGAGGACCTTATCGCCCAAGGCGACCTGGATCTCTCAGACGTGCGCTGGGCTGTGCTCGACGAAGCCGACCGGATGGCCGACATGGGGTTCCTGCCGTCCGTGAAACGCCTCATGGACAGGATCAGCCCCAAGCGCCAGATCCTGCTCTTCTCAGCGACGCTGGACGGTGCTGTCGACGTCATCGTACGCCGGTATTTGCACGAGCCGCGGGTACACGAGTCGTTGCCGACCGAGGAGGACACGGGCGAAGTCACACACCTGTGGTGGCAGACCGACCGCGACGCCCGCGCTGATTTGACGGCTCGCCTGGTCGAGCGCAGGGCACCGGCGGTGGTGTTCTGCCGGACCCGCCACGGCGCCGACAGGCTCACGCGGCGCCTTCAAGCGGCCGGGGTGAAGGCAGCAGCCGTCCACGGGAGCCGCTCCCAGCCGCAGCGGGATCGGGCCCTGGCCGAGTTCAGCCAGGGAAGAGTCGACGCTCTGGTCGCGACCGACGTCGCCGCTAGGGGTATCCACGTGGATGGGGTGGCCTGCGTGGTGCACTTCGACCCGCCCGGCGATGCCAAGGACTACGTCCACCGCTCGGGCCGCACCGGCCGAGCCGGGGCAGATGGCCTGGTGGTCACCTTGGTGACAGCCGAGGTGGCAAAGGACGTCAAGTCGCTGCAGCGCACGCTCGGCCACGACATCTCTACGACTTCGCCGGACCTCAACGGTCTCGCGCAGGCGCCCCCTCGCGTGCCGCTGACCCAGTCGACCCTGCGAACCTCGCCAGCTCCGCGCAGTCAAGGGTCACCTCGCCGCAACACCTCGGCTGGCAGGCGGGGAGTCCCCTCCCCCGGCCCCGCAGCGGGACGCAACCGCAGCGCCGCACCCCGGGGACGGGTCAAGCGAGCAGGCGGGTAGGGTCGAAGCGGCGTTCGCCGAGGACAATCCTCGACTGGACCTCTCTGGCGCCCAGACGCCGTACCGTGTCAACCAGATTCTGCAGGTCGGCAGTTCCGGTGCAGGCGATGCGGAGTTGGTAGTCGAACTCGCCCGTCGTGTGCATGGCGCTGAGAACCTGGGGGACGCCTTCTAGGGCGTCCTCGAAGTCCTCGCGAGCGACGTGCTCCTTCAGCTTCACGTCGGTTAGAGCGTGCAGGGTGCACCCGACACTGGCCAGGTTGAACTCGGCGTGGTAGCCGGCGATAGTCCCTGATTGGCGCAGACGGCGTACGCGGTCGGCGGTGCTGTTAGAGCTCAGCAGGACCATACGGGCCAGTTCTTGGTAGCTGAGCCGGCCGTCCGCGACGAGCAGCCTTACCAGCTGGCGATCGATGTCGTCCACGCTTTTCTCCCTAATCTCGCTATATCACCTCGATTATCTCGCATAAATGCTCCTATCTGGCGCAGAAACGAAACTTTCTCGGAGGGAAATGCCGGATCATGGCAGACGTGAACATCCTGGTCCTCGAGCTCTCCTTGGCCCCGTGCCTAATCCTGCTCAGCAGCCTCGCCCAGCAGCGCTGGGGCCAACGCGTGAGCGGGCTTATCGTCGGGCTTCCCCTCACCAGCCTCCCGCTGCTCTTCCTGCTGAGCCTGGCACACGGAGCGCACTTCGCGGCAGCGGCGGCAACCTCAAGCCTCGAGGCGTCTTGCGCACAGGCCCTGCTGATATGGGTCTACGCAGCTGTCGCCAGGCGTGGCGGTGTCCTGTCAGGGCTGGCGGCTTCCGCCGCGGCCTTCGGCGCGGGTGTCGCGATCCTGGATCCCTCACCTCGCTGGCCGGCTCTGGTCGGACTGGGAGTCGGCGTCATATCCTACGTGTTCGTCCTCATCTGGTGGCCTGGGGCGCAGGGCAGGGGCCGCTCGACGGCACCTGACCGTCTCCGGGGGGCGCCCCCGGCGCTGGGTCTGCGACTGCGTTACCGCCTTGTTATAAGGATGGTCATCGCAGCGATGTTCGCCGCTGTCCTAACCGGGGCCTCGGGGATCCTCGGATCACACCTGTCCGGCCTGGTGAGTGCCTTCCCGGTCATCACCTTCGTCATGGGCGGTCTCACGCACAAAGAGGAAGGAAGCCAGGCGGCCGTCGAATTCCTCTACGGTGTAACGAAGGGATCCTTCGCCGTCGTAACGTCCCTCTTCGCACTGGCCGTGCTGCTGGCGAGCGGAAACCTGCTCCTGGCGTTCGGGCTCGCGACCATAACCGCCGTCGCAACCCAGGCTGTGACCAGCGTCGGCCGAGGAACGCGCATAGCGCCAGGCGTTATCGTCGAAGCGTGACAAACGAGGGTGCACAACTCAGCGGGCAGCGGCCCCTCGAAAAGGGCATCGTAGAGCTGAAAGTGGACCTCTCCTACGGACAGTACCTGCACCTCGAGCAGATTCTCGGAGCGCAGCACCCCGTGAGCGGGCCCGACAACCACGACGAACTGCTGTTCATAATCCAACACCAGACCTCCGAGCTGTGGCTCAAGCTCGTCCTGAGCGAGCTCACCTTCGCCCGAGGTTGCATAGCAGCGGACTCGATCGGCCCAGCCCTCAAAGCCCTCGCAAGAGTCAAGCACGTGCAACGCCAACTGAACGAGCAGTGGTCAGTGCTTGCGACTCTCACCCCGTCGGAGTACGCCGAGTTCCGCAACCGCCTCGGGACCTCGTCGGGCTTCCAGTCCTGGCAGTACAGGGCGGTCGAATTCATCCTCGGCAACAAGTCGGAGGCGATGGTCGAACTGTTCGGTCACGACCCCGACGCACAGAAACTCCTCGCGTCACTGCTGGCCCAGCCAACTCTCTACGACGAGTTCCTCCGGTACCTGTCCCGGCGCTCCTACCCGGTGCCGGCCTTCGTGTTAGACCGTGACGTAACACGACCGTGGAGTGTCGTGCCTGAGCTTGTCGACGTTCTCGCCCTGATATACGAGACCCCGGCGGATCACTGGGAGGCGTACGAAACCTGCGAGGAGCTGGTGGACATCGAAGACAACTTCCAGCTCTGGCGCTTCCGGCACCTCTCTACGGTGCGCAGGACTATCGGTGAGCGATCCGGAACCGGAGGCTCCACCGGTATAGGTTTCCTCAGACGAGCCCTGGAGCAGTCGTTCTTCCCAGAGCTGTACGCCCTCAGAAGCGAGCTACCCCTTTGACCCCTTTGACGCCCAAGGCGACACTCCCAGCGGACCTGGCCTACTGGCAGGACAAGGCGAGGCTCGCCGACGAGCAGGATCCCCTCGGCGCCTGGAGGGACCAGTTCGAGCCTTTACCCCCCGACGTCGTCGCCTACCTCGACGGTAACTCGCTCGGGCGCATCCCCAAGGGAGTCACAGAGGCGATGGCGGCGTTCCTTCGCGACCAGTGGGGAGGGCGGCTCATAAGGGGTTGGGGTGAGGGTTGGATGGACTTGCCGGCGACCCTCGGTGGCCGCCTGGCGAAGGCGGCCCTAGGGGCCGGACCGGGCCAGGTCGTGGTGGGGGAGTCGACCACCGTGCTGCTCTACAAACTTGCGCGGGCGGCACTGGAGGTCCGACCTGGGCGGCGTACCATCCTCGTCGACACGGACAACTTCCCCACCGACCGTTACCTGGCCGAAGGTATCGCAGCCGAACGGGGCTGCCGTCTGCGCTGGGTGACCACCGACCCGGAAGCCGGATTGACAGCCGAGCAGGTCGCCGCCAACCTCGACGACGACGTCGCCCTCGTCCTAGCCAGCCACGTCTCCTACCGCTCAGCGTGGCTCGCCGACATGCAGGCTATCACCGCTGCCGTCCATGACGCCGGAGCTTTGGTGCTGTGGGATCTCAGCCATTCGGTGGGATCCGTGCCCATCCAACTCGACGATCTCGGAGTCGACCTGGCTGCCGGCTGCACATACAAGTACCTCAACGGAGGGCCGGGGTCGCCGGCGTTCGCCTACGTACGTTCCGAGCTCCAGGAGGGTCTGCGCCAGCCGATATGGGGCTGGCTCGGCAGTGCGGAGCCGTTCGCCATGGGCCCGGGCTACGTGCCGGCACCGGGCGTCAAGTCGATGCTCAGCGGAACGCCCCACGTCGTGTCGATGATCGCTTTGGGCGTCGCACTGGGACATCTCGAGCAGACTGGTATCGAAGCGGTCCGGGAGAAGTCCGTTGCGCTCACCAGCTTCGCCGTCGACCTAGCGGACGCATGGCTGGCCGCCGAGGGCGTCCAGTTGGCCTCCCCGCGAGACCCCGACCGGCGAGGCGGTCACGTCACCTTGCGCCGGGCGGACTTCGAGTCGGTCAAGGACAGGCTGTGGAGCCGTGGGGTCATACCCGATTTCCGGTTCCCCGACGGCATCCGGCTGGGTCTCGCCCCACTGACCACCAGCTTTGCCGAGTTGCTGCAGGCGATGGTCATCTTCTGCGACGAAGTGCGGCGCAGCTGAGATCCGACTGTCGGAGGGCACGGCTAGCTTGCCACGGCCATCTTGGCGGGGACGGCTTCTACGCACCCGCACCACGCCGGTTCGTCCTGGGCGCGAAAGTCGTGTCCGACGTCGGTGAAGGCATCACTTTCGAATGCACCGGCCCGCGCGCGTACTACCCGGGTGACGGCTGATATCACCCGGTAATCCCACTGGCTCCCTGCGTGTTCGGCCAGTACCGTCAAGGCTTTCTCCTGGCCCACCCCAGCTCGGTACTGCCGGGTGTTGGCGATGGCGTCGTAGGCGTCGCACGCAGCCACGATGCGCGCTCCGAGGGGGATGACTTCGCCGATCCACCCGTCGGGGTAGCCCCGCCCGTCGACGCGTTCGTGGTGTCCGCGTATCACCGGGGCGAGCTCCTCCAAGGCGGGCGAGCCGAGGACCATGCGCTCGCCGTCTATGGGATGGCGCTTTACGACCTCGTACTCGGCAGCATCCAACGCCCCGGCCTTGTTGAGGATGTGGTCGGGGACCTGCAACTTGCCGATGTCGTGCAAAAGAGCGCCCAAGGCAACGACCCGCACCTGTTCGAAGGGCAAGTGGAGCTCCTCGGCGACCGCAGCGGCCATGTGGGCAGTACGAACCACGTGGTTTCGAGTTACGGGGTCTTTCGTTTCGAGGTCGGCAACGAAACGGCGAACCAGAGGGTCAAGCCCGAGCTCGATGGCCCGCAGGGGCGTCGCCGCGTCGATGGGGGAAAGCAGCATGGCGGCAGTTCCCGATCGCCGGTAGGTGGATGCGGCGATCACGGTGCCGGCCAGCACGGCGGTGGCGTCGAAGCCGTGGGCCATCCAAAACGCTGCGGTCCAGGGGCCACGGGCGACGAAGACCAGGTTCGACGCAGCGAGCAGCGCAGCGCTTGCCGACACAGCCAGAGGACCCTTGGACTGTGCCATCCACGCAAGACGCAGGTGTCGAAACGACAGCAGCCCGCAGAACACGACGGCTGGGGCGATCGCGACCGCTGACCACGCGGTGCCGAACGACGGAGCCGGGAGCCAGCCGGGGATGCTCAGCGACACCGCAAAGATCGCCGTCTGCGCTATCAGAGCTGTTATTACCAGGGGCCGCCAGGCGGCCATCAGCCGGTTGGCCTAGCGGCGCCGAGGGAAGAAGGTGGGCCACATCAGCGCGGAGGCAATCGGGACTGCCCAGAAGACCGCCGCCCCAGTCGCCTCGTTCGGGCCGTAGAGCACCCCAGGAATCGTGAGCCCGTGGGCGAGGGACAGCAGCGACACGCCCGTGAAGAACGTTCCTAGCGCGGCGGCCTCGGCGACCCCGCTGCGCCACGCCCGGACCAGGACCAGGCCCGAAGTGACCACGCACACTGAAGCGGAGGGCAGCACGAAGGCGAAGAGTGCCATCGGCTGCACCCATGTGGCGGACACCATCCGCCCGACGCCGAGCTCGGCGCCGGCGGCGACGGCCCACCCGAGCAGCCACAACAACGTCCAGAACCGGAAGCGAGCCGCAGCCACAGGCCTCAGGATCGGCTGTCGACTCGCCGATCTTGAGTACGAGCTGATTGCCCTGGACCTCCCGCGCTGCACGCCTGCCACAAGCCGGTGCCTGGCGTCACAGGCTCTGAGTAAGAAACGTCGTAACCCACGCAAGTCGGTCGGTTACCAACAACACGCCCATGACCGCCATCACCGACGACGAAGTGAAGGTGACGGCCCGTCCGTGACGTCGCAGCCAGGTAAGGGGCGCCGAGAGCTTGTCAAAAAGGAGCGCCAGCGCAAGGAAAGGCACTCCCAGTCCGAGCGAGTACACCGAGAGGAGCACAGCTGAAGTTGCGACGTGTCCCTGCTGGGCAGACAGGGCGAGCACAGAGGCCAGGATCGGACCCACGCACGGTGTCCACCCGAAGGCGAAAGCGGCTCCGGCTATCGGTGCGGCAAATGGGCCTAGCCTCGCGAGTCGGGGATGGATCCTGAACTCCCGATAAAAACCTGGGCGTTCCAGCAGAGATCCGCCGAGGAGGAACATTGCCATCGCAACGACCACAACGCCCGAGACGCGGGTCAGGGTCGCTTGCTGGTGGATCACGTAGCGTCCGACTGCACTGGCGGACAATCCCAGCAAAACGAACACCAAGGTAAAGCCGCCTATGAAGAAAAGGGTGTCTCGCGTGATCGCTCCGACACCGCGAGAGCGCCGACTTCTCAAAGCGGTAGCTGTGCCGGCGGAACCGGGCGGATCCTGACTTGCTTCCGGGTACGATCCTTCGGGTGCGGTGTCTCCGGCGTCTACCCGTCTGGTCAGATCCAACGCTCCGACGACGGAAAGATACACAGGGGCCAGAGGCAAGACGCACGGCGACGCGAAGGACGCGAACCCGCCGGCGAAGGCCGCCGCGACGCTGACTCCCGAGACGCTCACCGTGTCAGGCTGTTATGCCGGAGCCGTACAGCGCTGTGAGCTCGCTCGTAAGAGACGACTGCGTGTAGCCACCCACGTGCGTCGTGAGCAACGCGCCTGTGGCGCTGTAGTAGGCGGTCATCGGCATGGTGCCAGTCCCGCCGAGCGACTGATAGAGGCCGTTGTTCTGTGAGCCCCCGACGTCGCTCAGCACGTAAGGCACTGACTGCGACAGGTGATACTCGTTCGCAAACGAGTTGCCGTTACCCGTTTCGAGAGTGTTCACTTCGACGAACGTCACTTTGCTCGCGAGGAGCTGCGCTTCTGCGGTGAACACCGGAAGCTCGGTGGCGCACACGGTGCACCACGACGCAAAGAAGTTCACCACTACAGGCTTACCGCTGAGTGAGGTCAGAGCCACTTTTCCTGGCGCCCCCAGGCGAGGAAGCTTCCACGCCAGCGTCGAAGTACTGTCACCAGCGGTCGATGCCCGCTTGGCTACCGCCAGGACGACAACCCCAGCGACGACGACGGTAGCCATGACCCCAACGGTGATGATCTGGTAGAGGCGACGCCGGTCGGAGTAAGCGACCGGCGTCCTCCTAGGAGGGGGAGAGTTACGTCGCGCTGGCAGGGTTCTAGGTGGTGCAGGTCGCTTCGTGCTCACGTTAAAGCTACGCTTTCCACTCGCTCACATTCCAGCTGGCAAAAGCTGCCTGACGGACGTGCGCCTGAGCGTGACTGCGAGTATGAGCCCGACCACCGCTCCGAAGAGCAGGTGCGCCAAGAAGAACGCGAGCTGCGGGACGAGGGCCATCATCGGGTTAGCGTGCGGGAGGATCGCCCAGCGGTTCACCACGTACACGACGGCCCCACCGACGACGCCAGCAGCGACCAACGCGGTCGACGAACGCAAGGCCGGCACCATATACGCAGCACCGACGATGATAGCGAAGAACGCGATACCTAAGAATGCAGCAAAGGCGAAGTGCAGTATCGAACCGACTACGACGTTACCTGCGCTCACCGGCATTGCCGCCATCACAGCATTACGACTCGAGGCGGGAAGCTGGCTCATCAGCTGCGCCACGGTCGCGTTAGTAGCCTTACCGCTCATGAGCTGGCCCAGCAAAGCCACTCGCGACGCGGGAAGGTGCATGGACATGAGCATCGGGGCCAGCTTGGCCACCATCGCCGCCGGGATGTGCCCTGCGTGTATCGCCCCACCGAGCTGGGCCATCACCGAACTCGGAAGGTTGATGCCCATCATCGACATCAGAGAGGGAAACATCGACAACGGCGGGACGATCGTGTAGACAAACGCAGCCATACCGATGTTCAAGGGGGTTGCGTAACCCATGCCTGACGCACCCATGACGATGATCATCAGCAGGATCATCAGCAGTCCGCCGGCAAGCCCCGCGCCGATCGCAGGGAGCGCTAAGACCCGTGTCAAAGCTCCCAGCGGGGGAGAGGACGATGTGGAGGAGCGGACCTGGGAAACAGTTGTCATATGTCTTCGTCCTTAACACTCGTAACGCCTGAACCGAACAGGCCAACTGACATGCCACTATCCGTGGCATGTCAGGAAGCCCTAATACCAGCGGCCTATTCCAACCTCACGCCGTTTATATTCTCAGGCGACTTCTTGCGCGAAAAGACGCTTACGCCGGGGGCACCCTATCCAGCCAGTAGCGGGCAATCTGGAGCCGGGTAGCGATCCACACGTCAGGGTGCTCGGTTGCCAACTCTGCTATCTCCCGCACCGCATCAGTGCGGGCTGCCTGGCCGCTTATGCGGGGGTGCAGGCCGATGCTGAGCAGACTTGGCGATCCTCCAGCCTCCGAGGCGAGGAAGTCGATCGCCCTCCGACAGTACTCGACGAAGTCGCCAGGGTTCGAGAACGTACCGTAGCTGTAGTGGGCGTCGTTATATGTCAAGGTGTAGGGGATCACCAGGTGGGAGCGGCCTGCGACTTGGACGTAGTAAGGGAGGTCGTCGTTGTAGGCGTCGGCGTCGTATAGGAAGCCGCCGTGTTCGACGAGAAGTAGCCGGGTTCGGTGGCTTGGCATCCACCGGCTGTACCACCCCTCTGGTGGCTTACCTGTCGTTTTGGCTATTGAAGCGACGGCGTCTGCGATGCTGGCGGCTTCTTCGGCGTCTGACATCGTCCATGCCTCTGACCACCGGTAGCCGTGTGCGCACACCTCGTGGCCGCCGTCAACCAGTTCGCCTGTCAGAGCGGGATTGGCCTCGAGGGCCATCGCCGAAGCGAACGCGGTCGCTGCTATTCCCTTGGCAGCCAGCAAGCGCAGCAATCGGATCGCTCCGACGCGCGAACCGTACTCGTACATCGACTCTACTGCGAAATCCCTGACAGCATCTCCAGCTCTGCGAGGTACTTCCACGAGGCCTTCGTTTACGCCGTCAGAGTCGAAGGTCCGCTCGGCCCCTTCCTCGATGTTAACCACGAAGTTCACGGCGACCCGCTTCCCACCCGGCCACGCCAGCTGGGGCCTCGTGGTGCCGTAGCCGACCAGGTCGCGCTTCACTTCTGGGAGCGGATCCGGTCGAGGGCGTCTATCACCTCTGCTGCTGTCATAACGTCGGCTGCTTGCCGTTCGAGATCGAAGAGCGCTACTTCATGTGAGATGGATTGACGGTCGAAGACGCAGTCCTCCAAGACCACGGTGCGAAAGCCGAAAGACATCGAGTCCACGGCCGTGGCCCGCACGCAATTACTGGTCGACCCACCCGCCAGGATCACGGTGTCTATCGCACGTTCCAGCAGAAGTGACGTCAGGTGTGTGCCGAAGAAAGCGCTGGGCCTTTTCTTCACCAAGACTTGGTCGCCAGATTGGGGAGCGACATCCGGGTGGATCTCGGCGCCTGACGTTCCGGCCAGGCACCAGTGTTCCGTCTGTAGGAGGGGGCGCTTTCGTCCGTACACTCCCACGTCGGCTCCGTCGGGGGAAAGCTCGAAACGGGTGTAGAAAACTGGAACGTCTCTGGCTCTGAGATCTGCAAGAGTCTCGGAAAGCGTTGCTAGCGCGTCCCGGCCTTCCTGGCCGCACGAAGAGGGGTATTCGAATTCGCTGGTGGAGTCGGGAGCAACCATGTAGCGCTGAGCGTCGATAACGATCATCGCCGGACGATCCCCGAGGCCGATGGGCTGGCCGAAGCCCGCCGAGTGCAGCTGCCTCACCTCCGCGTCGCTCAAGAAAGGGCGAACACCATCACGGATGCGCATTTAGACCTTTCGCGGTGTTCAGGGTTCTTTGGGCCTGCCGTGCTATCGGCTCGTCGACGAGCATGCCGTCAACGCCTACTGCGCCCAGCCCGCAAGCCACAGCACTTTCGTATTTCTCGACTATACGGGCAGCGAGCTCGATTTCGGCGTCGCCGAGCGAGAAGCACTCCGATAGTGGAGCAAGCTGGTCTGGGTGGATCGCATGCTTGCCCCCGAAGCCCATCTGGCGGGCGCGTGTCGCTTCCTGGCGCAGTCCTTCCAGATCCGTGTAGCGGCCATAGACGCTGTCGTGAGGGGGATGCAGGCGCGCTACCGAGCAGGCGAGCACCAAGTCGACCCGGGTCCGGTCAAGGACAGCTGCGGCTCCCCCTTCGAGGGCGGGATATTCCAAGCCGGCCAGCTTCGACATGTCCCCTGCGCCGAACCCGAGAGTGACCAGCCGGCCCGGCCCGGTGGCTATCGACTGAATCCGGCTGAGACCTAGCGGTGACTCGATCGTCGCTATCAGACCAATTCCTGCTGCCGGCAGAGACCGCTCCGCTTCGATGACGGCCAGAGCGCCGTCGAGCGCTGCGAGTTGGGCTGAGGACTCGACCTTAGGGACGATTAGTCCGCTCAAGCCGGGTCGGCCCACCGCCCGCAGGTCGTCGACCCACCCGAAGCCCGACAGCGCGTTGATGCGCACCCAACGCTCCGGGCCTGACGTGGGATGCTCCAAGAAGCTGGCGCACCAAGCTCGCGCCGCCGGTCTTTGCGCTGGGGCTACAGCGTCTTCCAAGTCGAGTATCACGGCCCCAGTGGGAAGGCGGCAAGCCTTCTCCACCTTTCGTGGCTCGCTCGCCGGCGCGTAGAGCATCACCGAGGGGGGAGAGTTGGTCACTATCGACCTGCTTGTCTCGCTACATCCTCGGCGGCGAGGAAGGCCAAGCCTAGAGCTGGTAGCAGGCCGTTGCCGGCTAGGTACCCGGCTGCGCCGTGTCCGGAAATTCCCATGGCGGCACCTCCGGAGGCGTACAGACCTTCGACGACCGAGCGGTCCGGTCTTAGTACCCGCCCGTGGCCGTCCACTCTGAGGCCACCTTGCGTATGAAAAAGGGCGCCCGTAACCCGGACTCCCGCCAGCGGTGAGCCGAGCGGCTGCTCCCAGTAGGTTCGACCGAACCGGTCAGTGCCGTTCGCTCCGGCCAGCCTTCGTGCTTCCTCGATGGCCAACTCGAAGGGTTCTGGGTTGACGTCGAACGCTTGCGCTAGGCCGGCCGGATCTGGCGCCCAGCGGACAGCACCGGAGTCGACCGTAGCCCGAAAATCGTCGAACACCAGGCATGCGTCGTGGATTCTCCTGTCGAACACCAAGATGGCGGTACCCCCCGGCTGGGCGAGCACTTGGTGTCCGAACTCGGAATAACCGGTGGTCTCGTCGCCGAAACGGTCGCCTTCGGAGTTGACCAGGATGCCGCCGTGCATGACGGTGGCCCACCCGGTGAGAGTTGCGTGTGGCGTTGACAGCGCGCCGTGACCCTGGTAGGCGTCCAAGTAAGCAGTGTCAGCCCCCAGGCCAGCGCCTATTCTCAAGGCGTCGCCTCGGGATTCGGCGCTGCCGTGATAGGTGGCCCCCGCCATCTCGGGGATGTATTCTCGTACCATCTCGGGATTTGCGCCGAAGCCGTTGGTAGCTAGGAGCACGGCTCCGCAGGGTATCTCTTCAAGCGAACCGTCAGGGTAGGCTACGACGGCGGCCCTTACTCTGCTGCCAGCCATGCGGACGGCTTGGAGCCGGCCGGGTATCAGCATGTCCACGAGCGGTGAGCGCTCAACGCCTTTCACGAGGATGTCCAAAAGAAGAGCGCCCCGCCTGTGGGGGATCGTGTGGCAACGAAACTGGCTGTGCCCCGGATAGGAAAAGTCGGTTGCCAACTCGATCGGAGCACCAGCGGAGTCGGCTAACCAGGTCACAAGGCGGCCGCTTACCTCAGCAAGAGCGTTGGCCAGCTCGGGGTCAGCGGACCCCTTGGTCTTGGCCATGATGTCGGCTACGAAACGCTCTGGTGAGTCCGCAAGACCGGCGGCTGCCTGCCATCGAGTACCCGATCCGGGGATCATCGCTGTGGACATAGAAGTGTTGTTGCCTTGGCGAAAGTGTGGGCTGCTCTCTACGACTAGGACGCTTAATCCCAGCTCGGCCGCCCTGAGCGCTCCGGCGAGGCCGCCACCGGCTCCAGCTACCACCAGGTCCGGGCCAAGTCCACTTGTTTCATTAACTGGAACCATGTTCCGCATATGCTAAGAGGCCGGAAGGAGTCAGTTCAACACTTGTTCGCGATTCGGCCATTCGAATCTCTTGGCCATCAGCCGAGGCGACTGTCGGGTCCCGTGTCCGTTGGGCGTTGCAGCGCTTGTCTGTTCGGGGAGTTCGTGGTTACAATCAGCATGGAACGCTGTTCCGATAAGCGGGACAACTTTAGCGTGGGTGGTGAGAGCCGACATATGAGGGTCGATACCAACGAAAGGCACCGGCCATATGCTGAGAGTCCGTCCGTAGTGTCGGTTGCGGACGCGGCGCTACGGTTCGTTCAAGAGCAGGCCGGCTTCGCTCAGGTCTACACGATCAACCGCGATGGCTTCCCGGTTGGCCGCACGATGGTGGCAGTGCTGAACGACGACTGGACTGTCGATTTGGTGCAGCGCAAAGTTCATCGCCGCCTGGGCCAGATCAGACGCAACCCCCGAATGGAAGTCGTGTGGACTGGGCCGCCGCGACCTGACTCACAGAACGACCGTCCCCACGTGTACGACTTTGGACTTGAGATACCTCAGGTCGTTTTCGTGAGGGGTTTCGCTCAGGAGATGACCGACGACGAAATGGTGACGACGTACGAACGTCAGACGGCCTTGCAGAGATCCAAGGGTCTGACGAGAGCGCCGCTTCGCAGCTCCGAGCAGGCGATCGAGGAGTTGGCAGGTGTCCGCGTTGCCCCAGTGCAGGTAAGAGCAGAAGGCTTTGCTGTGGGCGCTGCGTCCTTCACGTGGAACATCGAATCCAAAGGAGCAGAATGATCAAGACTGTACTGGGCTACGACCTCGAGCCGGGCATCACCGAGACCGAGTACGAGCGGTGGCTCTTCGACGTCCACGTCCCCGACATTCTGGCAAATCCCCACGTCGACAAGCTCGTCTTCAACAAAGTTATCGGCAAGGTGGAGACGATCAGCGGTGGATCGATGGCCATACCTGACGAAATGTCCTTCTATCGGATCGCAGAGATGCACTTCCGGGACATGTCAGCCTATGAAGCCTACCGGAAGTGGTTCGCTGAGCACCCGATCCCTGACGCCCGCAGCCCGAAGGGCCGCACCCGTTTCAGGTTTTACCTGGTAACCGAAGTGGTCGAGGTATCACAGGGAACTCCCGGCCTAAATCCGTCCTTCCTCGAAGGTTCCGTCACTTGACGACGGCTGCCCAGGACCGAATAGCCGCCGCTGTCGACGAGTTGGGCCAGTTCGCCTCTGCACTGTCGTGGGACAACCAAGGAGATGATGTGCGTTCCGCCGTGCAGCGGGTGCTCTCAGACAGTTTGGTGGTGCTTGTCGCAGGTGGACGCCTGCCAGAAGCCCGGCGTCGCAGAAAGCTTCTCCCTCCGACAATCGGGCCTTGCACCGAAGTGGGTGGATCAGAGCCTGTCGCTGTTTGCGATGCCGCATGGCTGAACGGATGCTCGATCGTCTCCTTGGAGATGGACGAGGGCAACAAGCGCATCCGCGGTCACGCCACGGCCCACGTACTTCCCGCAGCGCTGGCCCTGGCCGAGGCCGGGAAGGTAAGCGGATCCGAGTTCGCCTCGGCTTTCCTTGCTGGGCACGAGGTGGCGAGTCGATTCGGCAGGGCGACGTTGTTGCGAGCGGGAGTACACCCTCATGGCAACTGGGGCGTGGCTGGGGCGGCCGCTGCTGCTGCCCGACTGGCCGGTGCCGACCCCACGCAAATGGCGGCAGCTATAGATGCTGCCGGGGCATTGGCGATTGCTACGCCCTTCGAGGTTGCCTTGCAGGGTCTGCCCGTACGAGACGCTTGGGTTGGCCAAGCCAACGTGTCGGGTATTCGAGCGTGGGCTGCTGCCGACGTCACGCGGTCGTCGACCGGAGTCGCCGCTACCAGTCTGGGCCAGATTCTGGGCCACCTCGACCCTGACTCGCTAACGTCGGATCTGGGGAAGGACATGGCCATAAAGGGTGGCTACATGAAGCGTCACGCCTCTTGCTCTTACACTCATCCTCCGGCTGACGCAGTCTTGGCCCTTCGGGAGGAGATCGAGATCGGAGACGGGTCCGCAATAGACGAGATCCGAGTCGAAACTCACCACCTAGCCGCAGGTTTGAACCGCACGTCCTGGCCTTCCCGTCTGGCAGCGATGTTTTCCATACCTTACGTAGTCGCTACGAGTTTGCTTACGGGTAGCTGTTCGCCGGAGCAGTTCGACGACGACCACAGGGCTGACCCGCTCCGCAGGAGTCTTGCCGAGCGGGTGCGCGTGGTTCACGATCCGAGTTTGGATAGTCGCCTTCCGTCGGAACGAGTCGCGCGCCTGACGGTGAGGCGACTCGATGGATGGGAGAGAACCGTCGAGATGCCCAACCCGATCGGTGACTCCGACTTCCGCCCGTTGACCGAGACCGACCTCCGCACCAAGGCTGCCGTCTTGCTTGACGGCGCAGACGAAGCCGATCGTGTCATCGGGCTGTCGGTGGAGATGCTCTGTGGCGCTGATGTATCAGTGCCCATGGCAGAACTTCGTGCTTTGGCTTCTAGATCGTGCCCGCAGGTGAGCGAGGAGGTCACATGCTGCGGGTAAAGGCAATCGCTCCTCTGGTCCTCACCGAGGACGAGATGGTTCGGCGCCAGAAGCGCTACGACCGGCTGGGAGGTCCCGTTCTCGCGATAACTCTGGTCAACCTGGTCGGCGATGGCGCACCGGAACGCTTCGACACCCCTGAGCAGATCTCCGTCTCCGAGGGGCTCACTGCGCTCGAGATCGCACGAACCAACCCAGACGACTTCGACGTGGTCATTCCTGACTGTGTCCTCGACCCTGCCGTGGGCGAAGTAGCCGACGCGCTAGTTCCGGTCGTCGGCATACTCCAACTCGTGTCGAGCTACCTGGCCTCCATCGGACGTCCGTTCGCAGCAGTCACCCGTAACCGGGCTATAGGCGACGAGTTGGCCCGCAAGGTCGAGCGCTACGGGCTGAGCCGCAGCCTGACGGGAGTTCACGTGCTTGACGTTGACTTCTGCCTGGTGTCGGATCACCGAGGTTGGGCGGATGCTATGTCTCCTCTGCGCAACGACCTCGAGGCTGCTGGCGTTCGAACATTGTTCAACGGATGCTCCGCTGTCGACATCGACGCCGACCGCCTCGGGTCGATCGCTGTTGTAGACCCGACTCTCCTTGCCCTACAGCTGCTAAGCCTCGCTCCTTCTGCTGGACTGTTCCCTACTAGGCGAAGCGCGAAATGACATCGGACACATTGCTCAGCCTGCGTCACCTGAGCAAAACTTTCAACGGCGTTCGAGTCCTGACGGATGCGACTTTGGAGCTTCAGGCCGGCGAGATACACGGTTTGGTTGGGCAGAACGGCTCAGGAAAATCGACCCTCATCAAGTGCCTTTCGGGCTACCACAGCCCTGATCCCGGTTGGGAACTGCGCGCTGGAGGGACCTTCGTGACACGGGCGCTCCACCCGGGAGACCCGGCCCGCCTGGGGATCAGCTTTGTCCATCAGGACCTCGGCGTCATCGGTGACATGACCGTGCTGGAGAACCTGCTTCTCAACCGTTTCGCAAAAGATCGCAGCCCCTACATCGGCTGGAGGAAAGAGCGACGAGAAGCCAAAGAGCTCCTCAGCTCGTTCGATCTGGACCTTGACCCGAGGGCGAAGCTCGGGTCGCTACGTCCCGTAGAGCAGGCTCAGGTCGCCATCATTCGAGCACTGATGCAGTTCCGAGCCAGCTCCAGCGATGCCAGGCGGACGAGCGGAGTCTTGGTTCTCGACGAGGCGACCACCTTCCTCGATCAGGCGGGAAGAGAAAGCCTGCACACGCTTCTTCGATCGGTCGCGGCGGCCGGCTCGGCGGTGCTGTTCGTGTCCCACGACATCGCGGAGATACTCGGGCTGGCCGACCGTGTGACGGTGCTGCGCGACGGACTGGTCGTCGAAACGGCAGCGAGCGCAGATCTGACCCACGACGACGTCATTGGGCTCATAGTCGGCGGGGACAGGAAGGTTCGTCTGGATGACTTGAGATCCGACGTACCGGTGCAGGCGGACTCCGGCGTTGAGCTGCCCCTCCTGGATCGTGACAGACCTCGCCATGCGCTCACGATGCTGGAGGTTGTAGGTCTCGACGGACCTCACATCCGCCAGGTGAGCTTCAAAGCGGCGCGCGGCGAGATCCTCGGGATCACCGGAATCGTCGGGTCGGGTTGGGAGTTCATACTCGAACATCTCTACGGTGCTGCGCCCGCATGGGACGGTCGCCTCCATCTGGGCGAACAAACCTTCGAGATCGAAGCAATGAAGCCCAAGAGAGCTTTGGAACTCGGCATGGTGATGGTTCCCTCAGAGCGCCTTATCCAGGGGATCATCCCCGAGTTGACCCTAGAGGAGAACGTGATGTTGCCCGTGCTTGACAGGGCTTTTTACCGCGGCCGCCTGCGACGCAAAGAACTGCGGCTGCGCTGCGAAGAAGTTCTCCGCTTGCACGCTGTGTCCCCACCGGAGCCCGGCCGGCCCATAGGGACGCTGAGCGGCGGCAACCAGCAGAAGGCGGTGCTTGGGAAGTGGCTTCAACTCCGCCCAGCAGTTGTGCTTCTAAACGAACCGACCCAAGGCGTCGACGTAGGTGCACGTCAGCTCATCTTCGGGCTGATCCGGGAGGCGGCAAACCAGGGAGCTATCGTTTTGTACGCCTCTGGCGACTGGGCGGAGGTCAGTCGTGTCTCCGATCGGGTAGTAGTAGTGGCAGACGGTCGCCTAGCCGAGACGCTAGCTGGCGACGACGTAACGCCAGACCGCATCGCGGCCGCTTCATATCGCGGGACGCGTCGTAGCGCGGACATGGCCAAGGGATCCGAGATGTGGTCCGGTGTCAGACAATAGAGAGGAACGGGGTAACCACACGGTGTTGAGCGCTCGGAGAGGCCGCTACGGAGAGAGCTTCTTGCGCCGGTTCGGCGTTGTCATCGTGTGGGCGGTGGTCGTCATCGTCTTTTCGGCTGCCAAGCCTCACACGTTCCCGACCTCGTCCAACTTCTCGACGCTGTTTGCCTCCCAGGCTCCGCTCGGCATCCTGGGACTCGCCTTGGTGATCCCGTTGAGCGCAGGGGACTACGACCTTTCAGTAGCAAGCATCCTGAACTTCTCGTCGATGCTCATCGCCGTGCTGAACACTCAGCACGGAGTTCCTGTGCTGGCCGCGGCGCTGCTTGGGATCGTGTTCGGAGCTGTGGTTGGGCTGGCCAATGGGCTGATATGCGTTCTCGCTGATATCGACCCGTTCATAGTCACGCTAGGCGTCGGGACCTTCGTCGACGGCCTCACGCTTTGGATATCGAAGTCGGCGCCGATCAGCGGGGTCTCGCAGAACCTGGTCAACGGAGTAGTCATTGACCGTTTCCTCGGCCTTTCGCTCGAGTTCTGGTACCTGATCATTCTTGCGGTTGTCGTCTGGTACTTCTTCGACTTCACGCCCTCGGGCAGGAGGGTGCTCATCGTAGGTCGAGGACGTGAGGTGGCCCGGCTCTCCGGCCTCAGGGTGAAGCGCATACGGGTTTTGTCGTTCGTCGCCTCAGGGGTTCTGAGCGGTCTAGCCGGGGTTGTGTATGTGGGAACCAGCGGGTCTGCAGACCCCTCGGCCGGCACGGCGCTGCTTCTGCCGGCTTTCGCTGCGGTGTTCCTCGGCGCGACGACGATTGCCGTCGGGAGGTTCAATCCGTGGGGCACCCTGGTAGCCGTCTACTTTCTCACGACCGGCATCAACGGTCTGGCCCAGATCGGTGTGTCCACGTTCGTCCAGCAACTCTTCTACGGAGGAGCGCTCGTGATAGCCGTGCTCCTGTCGAGCCTGGTTGGCAGGCCCAGCCTGCGGAAGGCCAAGGCGGCGGGGCAGGTCACTCAGCCGGCAGCCGTCCCGCCAGGCGATCCTCCTAGCGGGACTCGACCATCCACGGGAATCACGACCTGATGGTGCTTCTTAACAACAAAACCAATGAAAATGGAGGAAAACCTATGAAACAATTCTTGCGATTCGGTGCCAGCCTGGCGGCTCTCGGTCTAGCTGCCGGAGCCTGTTCGAGCGGTGGAACGTCGAGCACTTCGTCGTCTCCCACCAGCACCTCGGGGGCCTCGGCGACCACGGTCGCTGGGACAAGTAGTGGGTCGGGGGGCGGGTCGGGCGTAGCCCAAGCCACCGCTTTGATCAACAAGTACCTCGGCGACCCCGCCTTCAACTCGCCCGGCCCGGCTGTAAACGTGGCGGCCTTGAAGGGCAAGACGATCTTCTCAATCCCCGCCAGCTCAAGTGTTGCGTTTGTCAACACGGTCGATCAGGTAATGGGTCAGTACGCCAAAGACCTTGGTATCAACTACACGGACTACCCGAACCAACAAGAGCAATCCCAATGGGTGCAGGGTATGGACCAAGCGATCTCAAGCAAAGTCAACGCTATCGATCTGCTCGCTGGCATTCCACCGGAGCAGCTCACTCCCCAGCTCCAACAGGCCAAGGCGGCTGGTATCCCCGTCGTGGACACCAACGAGCGCGACGCCTCACAGCCGACCAATCCACTGGTAGCTGGCTACGCGTTCGCGCCGTTCAACCTCGCCGGCAAGCTGATGGCCGCGTGGGCGGTGCAGCAGACTCAAGGCAAGGCCAATGTTCTGGTAGTCACCTCCAATGCCGACGTCAGCTCCCAAGCCGTGCAAGACGGTGTCAACAGCGAAATGCAGGCTGTCTGCTCCACCTGCAAAGTGTCGGCGGTCAACGTCAACCCAGTCGACTGGGCTACGAAACTCCAGACCACCGTCGAAGGTGAACTATCGTCGAACCCGGGGATCAACTACATCCTGCCGGTGTTCGACAGCATGTCTCTCTTTGTCGCACCGGGGATCGTCGCTGCAGGCAAGTCGGGGCAGGTTCATGTAGCGAGCTTCAACGGTACGCCGGCGATCTTGGACATGATCCGCACTGGCAACGTGGTGACCATGGACGTGGGGGAGAACACCGCGGACGTCGCCGCGGCTGGCCTCGACCAGCTGATGCGCGTCATGTCGAACATGTCGCCTGGTGACGAGCAGATCAACGTCCGGGTCTTGGACAAGAGCAACGTGAGCGAGGCTGGCGTGCCGGCTCAGAACGGTCAAGGCTACGGGAACGCCTTCTTGCAGGGATACGCCCAGACGTGGGGCGTCCCGACAAGCCAGTTGGGCGGCTAGACACCCGGCTTTCCTTTAAGATGCGGGGTGGAGGCGTAGGTAGGTTATGTCTCCACCCCGGCATTGCTCTCGGCGGGACGAGTAGAGACGAGAAGGCTAGTAATCGACGATGTCTGTTCAACGGGTGGAGAGCAGTGGTAACTCGGCGTCGACGGTTGAGCGAGCCGCTGACATACTTCTCCTGTTTGCCAGTTCGTCATCGCCGCAGCTCGGAGTGACTGAGATCGCTACTGCTCTGGGAATGTCCAAGTCCACCGTGCACCGGATCCTGCTGTCGTTTCGCAACAAGAGCCTCCTGGAGTTGGACCCGGTGTCACGGAAATACTGCCTGGGTCCCACCCTCTTGGGGCTTGGAGCCCGCTATCAGGGCCGTCTTGATATCCGTAACATGGCTTACCCGGAACTGTCAGCGTTGTCTCGGGCGACTGACGAGACGGCGACGCTGTCGGTTCGCAGTGGAGACGAGAGGATCTACGTGGACCAGGTCACTCCGGAACGGGAGGTGCTGATGTCGGTCCAGTTGGGTATGGCCCATCCGCTTCATGCCGGGGCTTCGTCTAAGGCATTTCTGGCCTTTTTGCCCGCCGAGGAAGTGGATAGGTATCTCTCAGGAAAGCTAGAAGAAGTCACCGAGAAGACGATCACCGACGTCACCCAGTTGCGGACGGAGCTAGCCGCTATCCGTGCGAGGGGTTGGGCCCAGTCGCTAGGCGAGCGCCAGGTGGGAGCAGGCTCGGTTGCGGCACCGGTGTTCGACGCTCGGGGACTACCGGTAGCAGTGGTCAGCGTGTGTGGCCCGGCTGATCGTATGGCCTGCGAGATCCAAGAGTGCGCCGCTCAACTGATGGTGACCACCATGCGTTTGTCGGCACAGCTCGGCTACCACGTCGCTGGCAGCCCGAAATGATCACTGCTGCGGAGCTTTTGGCCAAGGCGGGTAGTGAGCCGTTTCGCAGCGCACCGGAACCGGTACGTCGTCGGGTCGTCTTCCTCGTAGCCGACGTGCTCGCAGCTGCAGTCTCGGCGTTCAACCGTCCGGAGGTCAGAGCCGCAGCGACGGCCCTGCTTGCTGGCGGGAGTGGGCCGGCGAGTGTTATCGGTCGTGTCGAAGGCCAATCAGCTCCCCTGGCCGCCCTGATAAATGCCATGCCGGTAGCAGCAGAGCAGCTCCAAGACGGCCACCGCGGCGCAAAAGGCCACCCAGCCGCGCACGTCGTTCCAGCGGTCTTAGCTGCTGCTGAGGCTTGCGGATCGTCGGGTGCGGAAACTCTCGCAGCGATCTTGTCGGGCTATGAGATCGGCGTAAGGGTCGGCGAAGCTATGGGCGGAACTCCCGGCGGTGTGCACGATATCGGTACGTGGGGCCCTATTGGCGCCGCCGCTGGCGTGGCTCATGTCTGTTCAGCCGGGGACGTGGAGGTGGTCGCTGCCGCTATCGACCTGGCGGCTGCCGTTCCGTTTAGGCCTGACGCTGAAACCGTGTTCGGCGGAGCTACCGGTCAGCACCTTCTCCTCGGAATGGCTGTCCAGTCTGCGGTCGTGACGGGCACGTCAGCGGTGGCAGGGCTGCGAGCCCCAGTGGGTACCCTCGAACGGTACTATCTTCCAGCGCTAGGAGCGAAGGCGGACCAGAGCCGGTTAGTGGATGGCTTGTTCGGGTCGACTTGGGGGAACTACAAGGTGCTTGACGGTTACATAAAACGGCACCCAACCTGCGCGCATCTCCACGGGATCAACGACGCTGTGGAGGACCTGCTGAGAGACGAGACCTTCGAACCGGGCAGCGTCGAAAGAGTGGTCGTCAGGACCTACACGGCCGCCTCGGCCTTCGATCACGCTACACCCGAGGGAGACCTCGCCGCCCGCTTCAGCATTCCTTTCACGGTGGCTGTCGCTTTGGTGTCGGGATCCCTTACCGTCGGTAGCTTCTCGGAACGCTGGACGACGGACCGGACAGTGAGAGATCTGGCCGGGCGGGTTGAGGTCAGATCCGACCCGGCGCTTGACGGTGGTTACCCTGCTGGACGGCCGGCTGTGGTCACAGTGTTCAAAGCTGATGGGAGCGTCGTCGAGGCGGCAGCGTCGCGACCCCGCGGGGACGGTCCTGACGCCCTCGACGACGCCCGTGTGAGCAGCAAACCTTTCGACCTGCTGTCAAGGTCGGTGGGATCAGACCAAGCGACCCTTGTCATGGATGCCGTCGCTCGTCTGGAGACTGAAGGGCCGGCAGCTGTCGGTTCGGTACTGCGAGGGCTTCGCGCTGATCCCAGCCCATTTTAGGCCCGATTACGTTGGGACAGCTCGGCTAAGCGCAAGACCGTGCGGGCCGAGCGGACCACGGCTTCGTCGATGAAGCGCCCGTTGGCGGTGACGGCGACGCCGGATCCCAGCTCGACGCTGCGCTGGTAGGCGCCGATGATCTCCTCGGCCTGGTGGCGTTCCTCGTCAGTAGGTGTGAGGACGTCGTTGATGACGTTCACCTGAGATGGGTGTATGGCCGAGCGGCCCGTGAAGCCGAGCTGACGACCCCGCAACGTGGACTTTGCGAGTCCGTCGAGGTCGCCGAGGTCGCTGTATACGCTCTGTATGGCGATCTTGTCAGAGGCGCGAGCCGCTGCGACGCAACGCGATCGTGAGTACAGGAGGCCCTCGTCGGAGGTAACGCCGAGGTCCGCGCCTAGGTCGGCCTCGCCCAGGGCAAGAGCAGTAACTCCTTCGGCAGCGGCGATGGAGGCGGCTCTTTCCAGTCCTAGAGCGGACTCGATCAGCGCCACGACTGCAACACGTCGGGACCGCCCGCCGACTGTTACCGCGACCCGGTTGACCTGGTCGGCGCTTTCCGTCTTCGGCAGCCGAATTCCGCTAAGACCTGGCCCGTGCAACTCTGCCATGTCCTGGTCTGCGAGGCCGCTCGCGAACGAGTTGATCCGGACGAAGACGGGCTTATCATGAGGTGCCGATATAACGTCTCCTGCCATGCGCCGGGCTTGTGACTTTCGGTCGAGAGCCACAGCGTCCTCCAAGTCGATGACAACCGCGTCAGCGGGACCATCCAGGGCTTTCGTTATGCGGTGCTCGTCGACTCCTGGAACGTAGAGATAGCTGCGCAGGAACGAGTCCGCTGACTCCATCGATGCCTCCTGTCGGGTTGGCGGACGGCCAACAGCAGGTTATACTAAATGAAAAGATGTTTCATTTAACGGAACAAGCTCGTGAACAGGAACGGCCTCAGGCTCTTGAGGGGTTGCGGGTGATCGACGCATCTTCGATTCTCGCCGGACCTTTGTGCTGCCAGATCCTGGGGGACTTCGGCGCAGACGTAGTCAAGATCGAGCACCCTGTCCACGGGGATAACCTACGCGGGCACGGACAGCAGCATCAGGGCGTACCTTTGTGGTGGAAAGAGGTAGCCCGCAACAAGCGCACAGTCGGCTTGAACCTAGGCGACCCGCAGGGCGCCGAAGTGTTCCTGCGCCTGGTCCGCAAGGCGGATGTGGTGGTCGAGAATTTTCGCCCGGGGACTCTAGAACGATGGGGGATCGGTCCCGAGCGGTTGCACGGGGTTAATCCCGGCCTGATTGTTTTGCGCGTGACCGGTTTTGGCCAGACCGGTCCTTACGCGTCCAGGCCGGGTTTCGGCACGTTAGCGGAGGCTATGAGCGGCTTCGCTCATATGACCGGAGAGGCTTCGGGACCTCCGACCCTGCCGGCGTTCGGCCTGGCGGACACTATCTGCGGAATCTCAGGCGTGGCAGCGATCTTGGCAGCTCTTCGCCACCGGGAGGTGGGCGGTGGGAAGGGCCAGGTGATCGACCTGAATATCTTGGAGCCGATCATGACGGCGGTAGGTCCAGCTCCCAGCGTCTACCACCATACCGGGATCATCGAGACCCGTCACGGAAACCGCTCTACGAACAACGCTCCGCGCAACACCTACCGCACAAAGGACGGGTCTTGGGTCGCTGTTTCGACCAGCGCCCAGCAGATCGCCGAGCGGGTGATGCGCCTCGTCGGTCACCCAGAGGTGGTCGACGAGCCCTGGTTTGCTACCGGGTCCGGCAGATTCAGCCATGTGGATGAACTAGACGAATACGTCGGCAGTTGGATCGCACAAAGGGACCGCGAAGAGGTGCTCGAAGCGTTCTACAAGGCTGACGCCGCGATAGCTCCCGTCTATGACGCTCGGGACCTTGTGGAGGATGTACACGTCCGGGCTACGGAGATGCTGACAGAGGTTCCCGACGATGACCTCGGTTCGGTTCTCATGCACAACGTCTTGTGGCGCATGTCGCAGACCCCGGGGCGTATCAAGTTCCCTGGCAGGCGCCACGGAGAAGATACAGACGAAGTCCTGACGGGCGAGGCGGGATTGTCCGCCGAGGAAGTGGAAGAGTTGCGCGAAAGGGGTGTGGTGCGGTGAGCGACGTCTTGTTGACTGCGGTGCGCGCCGGAGTGACGGTGTTCGACCTGGGCCGGCCCATGTTCGTCGGAATGCCCCAGTCGCCTAATCACCCTCAGTACTGGCACACGTTGCCGCGCCGTCACGGAGACTCGCTTCGATCTGACGGCAGCTCCGCCGCTAACGACCTACTCGTAACGGGAACGCACGTTGGAACTCACATCGATTCGCTTGCGCACGTGTCCTTCGGTGGATGCTTGCACGGTGGAGCCGACGCGTCCTCCGAGCAGTCCGGTGGTCGCTTCATGCGCCACGGAGTGCACACCATCGAGCCGATGGTCCGAAGGGGAGTACTGCTAGACGTTCCAGCGGCGTTGGGAGTCGACGTCTGCGCCCCCGGATACGAGATAACCGTCGAGGACTTGGAGAGAACCGTCGATCATCACGGTGTGCGTCCTGGACCACAAGACGTCGTGTTGGTGCGCAGCGGTTGGGGGCAGCACTTCGCGGAGGGAACCGAAGCCTACGTAGGTCGCGACTCGGGGGTTCCGGGCGTGAGCGAGGCTGGCGCAGAGTGGATCGCCGACACCGGGGTGATCGCAGCTGGGGCTGACACGATAGCCTTCGAGCGGCTGGCACCGGGCGGCGGGCACGCCCTTCTGCCAGCACACCGTGTCCTGTTGGTGGAAAGAGGCATCTACATTATCGAGGCCTTGGACCTGGAGGGTCTTAGCCAGGCAAAGGTGAGAGAGTTCACCTTCATTGCCAGCCCTCTCAATTTGGTGGGAGCTACCGGGTCACCGCTGCGGCCCCTTGCAGTGATATCTGGCCAGCGACCGTGAGCGAGCAGCCACTAGCACGCCAGGTGGCCCGGTTCGCCGTAGAGCAAACCTTCGACGCCCTACCGACTGACGTGGTCGAAAGCGTCGCCAAGAGGGTTCTTGACATTCTCGGTATATGCGTTGCCGCCAGTGCACTAGACACGAGTGACTCCGTTCGCCGGTATGCGCTCAGCCAGGGCGGCCGACCTGAAGCGCACGCGATCGGTATACCAGACCCTCTGCCAGGGGCTCTCGCCGGTCTCGTCAACGGCACGCTGGCGCATTCGCTGGACTACGACGATACCCACCTACCGTCAGTCCTGCATCCGAGCGCCTCGGTGGTGCCGGCGGCTCTTGCCGCGGCTGAGGCCAACTTCCGGTCGGGGAGGGAACTGATCGCTGCTGTCGCCTGCGGGCTCGAGGTGTGCGTCCGGTTGGGTATGGCCGGCTACGACGAGGCGACCGGCCGTAACATTTTCTTCGAACACGGTCAGCACGCCACTTCCATATGCGGGACGCTGGGGTCGGCGGTCGCTGCTGGGCTCCTGTCAGGTTTGGATGAAGACGGCTTGGTGAACGCCATCGGACTGGCGGCGTCGATGGGGTCGGGAGTGATCGAAGCAAACCGTACCGGGGGGACGGTCAAGCGAATGCACTGCGGGTGGGCTGCGCACAGCGCCATGTCCGCAGTGGGCCTCGTGAAGGCCGGCTTCACCGGCCCTCCGACAGTCCTCGAAGGGCGCTTCGGCTTTTTCGAAGCCTGGTTGCACGGCGAGTTCTACCCGGAGTGGATCACCGCCGGCCTTGGGGAACGTTGGGAGGTTCCTGGCATTTTCTTCAAGCCCTACCCTGCCAATCACTTCACCCACACGATCATCGACGCCGCCTCAGCTCTGCGCCAGCAGGGCGTCCAACCTGGGGATATCCGGCACGTCCAAGTGGGTGTCGCAGAGTCCATCGTGAGGACCGTAGGCGAGCCGATAGAACTGAAGCGTACGCCCGAGACCGGCTACATGGCCCAGTTCAGCGGGCCCTATGCGGTCGCCGTCGGACTGCTCGGTGGGTCCGGCTTGGGGGCTTCGCTCGACGACTACACGGACGAATTAGCCAAGGACCCGCTGAGGCGAGAGATAATGGGAAAGGTCGAGGTAGTCGCCGACGCCGAGTGCACGGCGATCTTCCCTTCCCAGTTTCCGTGCGTCCTTCGAAGCACTCTGGTCGACGGCTCTGAGCAGGTGACAAAGATATTGACCAACCGCGGCGGACCGGGCCGTCCTCTCAGCTTCGCCGAGCTCGCTCTCAAATTCTCCGACAACGCTGGCCGGGTCCTACAACCAAGCGCCGTGAAGCGGCTTGAGAACCTTGTTGGCGGCCTAGCCGAGTCGCCGTCGGTGGCTCCTCTCTTCGACGCGCTTGCTTTCGAACGGACTAACGACGGTGCGTCTGAATTACCTACCTGAACAGAGAAAGACTAAGGAGAACTAAATGCTCGACCTGCTGGTGAAAAACGTCAACGTGGTGCGCCCAGGTATGGCACCCGAAGCCCTCGAGGTGGGCATCCAGGACGGTCGTTTCGTTCGTATCGAATCCTCGATTCCCGTCGATGAGGCAGCCGCAGTCGTGGACGGCAAAGGCCGCCACTTGTTCCCTGGTGCGGTAGACGTGCACCAGCACTGGGGTATTTACAACCCCCTAAGCGAAGACACTGTCACAGAGAGTCGGGCCTGTGCTCAGGGCGGTGTAACCACTGGGATTACCTATCTGCGAACCGGGGCTTACTACCTGAACCGTTCCGGCCCCTACTCCGAGGTTATGCCGCTTGCGCTGGACGCGGCGGCGGGACGGGCGTACGTAGATTACGGGTTCCACGTGGCTCCTATCCTGCGTAGCCATATCGACGAGATCCCGTCGCTCATCGAGGACTTCGGCATTCCTTCGTTCAAGATCTTCATGTTCTACGGCAAGCACGGCTTGCACGGCAGGTCCGCCTCACAAGAGCAGTTCCTGATGCTGCCAGACGGAGAGTCTTACGACTATGCGCACTTCGAGTTCATCATGCGAGGCATCCAAAAGGCTCGCGAAGAAGCCCGTTTCGCGGGAATAGCCGACGACATATCCCTCTCATTGCACTGCGAAACGGCCGACATAATGGCTGCCTACACTCGTATTGTCGAAGAGGAAGGGCGCCTTAGCGGCTTGGAGGCCTACCACGCCTCTCGCCCCCCTCACTCAGAAGGCCTGGCTGTCACGATAGCCTCCTACCTGGCGCACGAAACCGGCCTCTCCAAGATCAACCTGTTGCACTTGTCCTCGCGCAAGGCGGTAGAAGCGGCCCTACTGATGGCCAAGACGTTCCCCCATGTGGACTTCCGCCGGGAAGTGACGATCGGGCATCTACTAGCTGACATACACACAGCCGCTGCAGGCGTCGGCGGCAAGGTCAACCCTCCCCTGCGACCCCGCGAGGACGTCGAAGCGCTGTGGAGCCATCTTATCGCTGGGGAACTCGACTGGGTCTGCAGCGACCATGCTTGCTGTAAAGACGAGACGAAGTTCGGCTCTCCCCGCGACGACGTGTTCGTCGCCAAGTCCGGGTTCGGTGGGACCGAATACCTGCTGGCCGGATTGATCACCGAAGGCACCAAGCGAGGGTTGCCGCTAAGCCGGATAGCCGAACTCGTCTCATGGAATCCGGCACAACGGTTCGGTCTGCACACCAAAGGAACAATCGAAGTGGGCTACGACGCCGACTTCTGCCTGGTCGACACCAATGCCGCCTGGACCGTACGGGCCGCAGAGTCAGAATCATCCCAGGAGTACACCCCATTCGAGGGCTTCGACATGACCGCCCGAGTGACCGATACCTTCCTAAGAGGCCACCAAGTGCTAGACAACGGAAAAATCGTCGGCGAACCCACTGGCCAGTTCGTGCGGAGGCCGACAAACCGACCAGCATCCTGAGTTGCCAGCCGATAGCGCAGCGCAAGGCTGCTAGCCGGTCGACGAGACGGTGACGGCCAGGGTCACGCCCTGGCCGGGAAGCGATATCTGCTCCACCAGCACTTGGTACTGGCTGTCGGACAGTGTAGAAATGTCGGCCGCCGAAGTATTCGTCGTGTTCTGGACGGTGAAACCGTTGCTCTGCAGAGCTTTGACGTAGGTCGCCAAGGCGGAGGCATCGGTCTCGGACAGCTGCACGTACCATTTGCTGGCACTCAGAGCAGCGCTGGAAAGTACCTTCCCGGGCGGCGTCGGTACCTGGGCTGGGAACCCTGCCGGTAGCGTCGGGGTGGCGCTGGAAGCGGGCGGCGCGCTGGGCGCAGTGGGTGCCGGTGCCGCTTTGGGAGCCGCGATCGGAGCGATCCCACCCACGGCCGTCACCTTGAACGAGGTGCTTGCTCCGGTGAGATGGACGGCGTTGGCGGCGGAGCCCCCAGGTACACCCGACGAGTACGACAGGAGGGAGCCGGTGTTCGTGGCGACGCACGCTGTCGCCGTCTCGACCAGCAGGGACGCGTCAGCTCCCGGAGTTTTCAGCTGGTAGGTGGTGCCTTGCAGCCCTGCGACGTCGCAGGTTCCGGCGGTCGTGATCCGGATCCCGGCCACGTGGGTGTAGCCGATCAGCGCCTGGGCGTAGGTAGCTTCCCCCGCCAGCTTTTGGGGGGGTCCGGGGATGACCTGCCCGAGAGCGACGCTGTAGCCGCCACCGTTCACGTCGTAGTCGGTGACGTCGGGGCTGGTCGAATGGGTTTCCCAGTCGTTGGGGTCGTGCACCTCGCCGGTGATGGTGAAGGTGTAGCCGTCGTTGCCGGCGGTCGAGACGAACGAATAGTTAGTCAGGCTGCCCAGCCGGGCCAGGCTGAGGCCACCTCCCGAAGTACCCGATGTCGAGTCTGTCGAGGTCGTCGAGCTGCTTGCGCTGGTCGGGTTCGTCTGCCCGGCGTCGGCCGTCTTGGAGCTACCGGACGATCCACAGGCGGCGACCAATACCGCGGCTGCCAAAGCCGAAGTGCCCACAGCTAAGCGCCGGAGTGAAACTGTCATGCATATGCCTCCAATCTCAACGCTACCCGGCGGTATCAGCCGTTACAAAAGCCATCTGGCATTTCGGGATCGAGACAGACCACTGTCCAGGCTCGCAGGAGGGGGCCTGTCCACTCTTAACCGCCCTTGATCCCGTCGGGGTGGTAGCGGAATCGGCTCGATTGCCTCGGCGAGTGCTGCAACAGCGGCGTGACTTCGTGCGAGACCGAAAGGAACGAGGATCAGACTTGAGTGGCTTACCCGTCTATGACGTAGCGCTGAGCGAGAGCGCGCTCAGTAACCCGAACGCGGCGAGCCCGCTCGGCCAGGCGGCGTTTTCGGTGGTAGACACCTGCGTGGCGGTGGCGGCAGAGAGCGCAGCTGCGGGCGGCGAACCGGTGGAGATCCTCACCTCAGACTCCAGCTACATGGCGGCTCTCGGCGCGCTACTCGCGGGACGCTTCGAGACCAGTAGGGTGATCAGGCGGGCGTCGGTCAGCACCGTCAGCGGGCGTGCCACCGCCTAGTCCGCCTTGTCGCTTCGATCTGCTCAGTAAGCATTGGGATAGCGCCGACCGGGTGACAGGGAAGGGGTGGTAGCTACCGACAGTGGGCTAGGAAGGTGGGAGCCACCGTGGCAAGAGGGAAGGTACATGACTGTCCCACAAGGCACGGTACTGTGGGACGCATGTCAGACCCTTCAGGCTTAGCGACGGGATAGCGTTTGCGCTTCGACGCCAAGCGGCGGCCGACGCTCCCATCCGCTGTGCTCGACGAGGCCGGCATTGACACGAGCCATGAGGTGGTGGCCCACGTCGATGGTCCAGGGCGTGTCGTGCTGGAAGACCCGCTGGTTCTGCTTACCGCATTCCAGGCTGAAGTCCTGAAGGAACTCGAGGAGAACGGCTACACGGGGGATCTGTGCGACGAGCTGATCGCTGAGCGGGCAGCCGAAGCGGGTCGACGCTGTTAGCCGAACTGCGCAAGAAGCCAGCGGTGAGGATCGGGTGAAGTCACTGTCGCCGGGGGACATGTGCTGCCTTTCTCATGCTCTTGAACGCGATCTCCCGGTGCTGACCGGAGACCAACACTGGCTGACACTCGGCGCCCATGGGCTGACGCTGCGAATCTTCGACTTCCGCGACCCCGCCCTGGCCTTGTAGGGGGTGGCGGGCTACCTCGACCGTTCCGGTCGGAGCTGTTCCGGTCGGACTTTATGTGCCTTTTCCGCAGCTGCTCGCCCGTGTGGACCGCTACGTCGTCGGGCCGGTCACGACCGGCCTCATGGTCGCCGTCGCTGACCTGCGCTGCCTGCGGACCTGGGCAGCGCCCACTGGGCCACCGTAGGCCCGCAGGGATCTGCGGCGAACGGTTTCGCTACCTGGGGCCAACTTTCGTAAGGACCCCATGGCGGAGAGGGTGGGATTTGAACCCACGGAGGGTTTCCCCTCACACGATTTCCAATCGTGCCGATTCGGCCGCTCTCGCACCCCTCCAGGATGTGCTGAGGCTAGACTACTATGTCGGAAGGGAACGGGCGTCGAGTGCGGCGGTCGGGTCCTACGCAACGTGGCACCGTGAACCGAGTCAGGGCCTGACGGCAGCAGCTCTCAGCGGAACGCTCCGTGTGCCGTAGACAGCCTGACCGTCGCACCCGACGCCCGTTCGTGCGAGGGCGGCTAGCGGCGGATCGTGAGGCGAACCCGGCCATCCTCGCAGCTTCTAGGCTCGTAGGGTGGCCGAGGATCAAAAAGCTCCCTACCAGGCTCTTTACAGGCGGTTCCGGCCGCAGCGTTTCTCCGACGTGGTCGGCCAGGAGCACGTAACCCGGGTTCTGCGCTCCGCTGTGCGCGATTCCAAGGTCGCGCACGCCTACCTTTTCAGCGGGCCGAGAGGTACCGGCAAGACGAGCACGGCTCGGATCCTGGCCATGGCGCTCAACTGTGAGACCCCCGCCGACGGCGAACCCTGCGGGCAGTGCCGGTCCTGCCTTGCCGTGCGCTCCGGGTCCTCCCTCGACGTCCAGGAGCTCGACTCGGCCACCAACCGTGGTATCGACGAGATGCGCGACCTGCTGTCGAGGGTTGCGCTCGGCAGCCCGGGTCGCTGGAAGGTCTACATAGTCGACGAAGTCCACCAGATCACACCCGCAGCCGCCGGTGCCCTCCTCAAGACCCTCGAAGAACCACCCGCCCACGTGATATTCGTGCTGGCGACCACGGATCCCCAGAAGGTCCTCGACACGATCCGAAGCCGCACCCAGCACTTCGAGTTCCACCTGCTGGGCCCCGAGGTGCTCGCAGCGCTAGTCGCAGACGTCGCCGGGAGAGCCGGAGTCGACCTCGAACCCGAAGCGTTGGACGTCGTGGTGAGGCGAGGGCACGGTTCGGCTCGCGACGCCCTGTCGGTGCTGGACCAGGTTGCCGCTGCGGGTGGTGTCGAAAGCGACGCCGTCGAGGTCGGTGACGTGGTCGCCGCTATCGCAGAGCAGGATCCCAACGGCGCTCTCATAAAGGTGGCAGAGGCGATCCAGTCCGGCTACGACGCCCGCAGGCTGGGCAGCGAGATAGTCGAGTACCTGCGGAACGGCTTCCTTGCCACCCGCGCTCCTTCACTAGTGCAGCTAGCACCGGGCGAGCTGGCGCAAGTCGCGGCTCACGCCAGATCTCTCGGCGCTGCCGGCGTCGTCAGGGCGATGGAGCTCATAGGCGCGGCGCTGATCGACATGCGGGACTCACCGGAGCCGAGGATAACCCTTGAAGTCGCGCTGGTGCGCCTATGCGCAGCCGACCTCGACGACAGCCGGGCCGCCATCTTGGAGCGAGTTGAACGCCTGGAAGGACTGGTCTCGCAGGCCGCTCCCGCCGCAGCACCCAAGTCCCGGTTGACCCCACCGCCCCCGCCGCTGCCCACATCTGGCCCAGCACGAGCCCGCCCGGCAAGCCCCGTAGAGGCGCCGGCCAACCCCCCAGTGACAGAGGTGACTGAGAAGTCGCAAACCCCTGATCAGGCTCAGGGTCGTAGCGACGTTCCCACAAGGGAGGAGCTGACCCTCGCCTGGGGTGACAAGATACTGCCGTCGCTTCGTCCCGCAGTGAAGGTCTATGTGGCGACCGGGCGTTTCCTTCCCAGCGCGAACGGCAGGGCTGTGCTGGCGGTGCCGGACCGCGGATTGTTGACCCGTGCCCAGGCGAACAAGGCGGAGCTAGAGAAGGTCTTGTCCTCGCACTTCGGCCGGCGGGTGGGACTGGACCTGGTCGTGGACCCAGCGAGCGCCTCCACCCAACCCGGAAGGTCCGGCTCCGGGGTCGCCGGCGAACCTCGAGACGAGGAGGTAGGAGACTTCGACATAGACGAGCTCGACGACGCTCCGGGCGCGCTAGCCTCGCCAGCACAGCGCCTCCTGGAAGCCTTCCCGGGCGCCGAGGAGGTTCAGCCATGACGAGACCAGTTCAGCGATGAGCGTCGGTGGCGAGATGCCCTTCGACTTGGGCGCCCTGATCGGCCAGCTCGGGGAGGTCCAGCACAACCTTGCGGAGGCTCAACGAGCGGCCGCCTCCGAAGTGGTCGAGGGGTCAGCCGGGGGAGGCACGGTAAAGGTGACTTTGACCGGAGCCTTCGAGTTCGAATCGGTGACGATCGACTCGTCGGTAGTAGACCCCCAAGACGTGGAAATGCTCGAAGACCTCGTCCTAGCGGCGATACGTGACGGGATCGAAAAAGCGGCGCAGCTCGCCAGCGACGCTATCGGCGCGGCCGGCATGGGATCGCTCCCCGGCTTTGGCGGCATCCCAGGAATCGGCGACCTGGGAGGCCTGTTCGGTTCCCAATGATCAACCGGGGAAGCTGTAGTCTTGGCGGCGGATGTACACCGCAGCGGTCCAGGATCTGATCGACGAGCTAGGCCGCCTGCCCGGGATCGGGCCTAAGTCGGCGCAGAGGATCGCCTTCCACCTTCTAAGCGTCTCCAAAGACGATGCTCTCCGATTGGCCCAGAGCATCACGGTGGCCAAGGAGAGAGTTTCGTGGTGCCGGCGCTGCTTCAACATCGCAGAGTTCCAGGCTGGCCTGCACCCCGGCTCAGGGCCGTCTCAGCCCCCCGGCTCGGAGCCCGCTACCGTCTTGTGCGACATCTGCCGGGATACCCGTCGCGACCCGAAGGTGATCTGCGTCGTGGAGGAATCCCGGGACGTCGTCGCTATGGAGAAGACACGCGAGTTCAGGGGTCTCTATCACGTCCTCGGCGGAGCGATCAGCCCGATCGACGGGATCGGACCGGACAAGCTCAGGGTCAGAGAGCTCATCGCGAGGATCTCCCCTGAAGGAGTCGAAGAGGTGATCCTCGCAACTAACCCGAACATCGAAGGCGAGGCGACCGCCTTGTACCTAACCAAGTTGCTGGAGCACATGCCTTTGAAAGTCACCCAGCTGGCGAGCGGGCTGCCCGTCGGAGGTGACCTCGAGTACGCCGACGAGCTCACCCTCGGCAGGGCCCTGGAGGGGCGCCGCACCATAGGAGGCTGACAAAGGTGATAGTCGTCCTGATGGGCTTCATGGGCGCCGGCAAGACAACAGTCGGATGCATGCTCGCCGAGAAACTGGGACTCCCGTTCGTGGACATAGACACCCTGATCGAGCACCGCACCCGTCGACGGGTGCGCGACATCTTCTCCGAGGACGGCGAAGCGGAGTTCCGCCGCTTGGAGCACGAGACTATCGTCGAGGTCCTTTCGGGGCCCGACGCCGTGGTCGCCCTAGGCGGCGGTGCCGTGGAGCATCCGGGTACCAGGGAGGCGCTGCGAAATGTGACGGCCGTCCACCTGGAGGTCAGCTACGAGGAGGCCCTCCTGCGGATCGGCAACGACGACCTGCGGCCCATGATGGCCCGTCCCGACATACGTGATGTCTACGACCGTCGACTCGGTGCTTACGGCGATGCTGCGGAGCTCTCCGTGAAGACGGACCTGAGGCGACCCGAAGAGGTCGTCGAGGAGCTCGCCGGTAACCTCTCGCTGGGAAAGCCCAGCGGCTAACTTCGAGCGTGGAGGCCTGAGCTATGACAACCCGCGTGATGCTCCTAAACGGACCCAACCTCAACCTGCTAGGAGAGCGCGATAGTCAGGTGTACGGTTCCAGAACCCTTGAGGACGTGGAGTCGGCTTTCGTCGAACTGGCCGCGCAGCTGGGTGTTGAGGTGGTGACGGCCCAGTCGAACAGCGAAGGCGTACTGGTCGACCGCATCCACGAGGCCCGCTCCTTGGACGGGATCGTCATCAACCCGGGGGCTTATGCGCACTACAGCTACGCCATCCGCGACGCCATAGATGCGGTGAGGGTGCCGTGCGTGGAAGTGCACATCTCCAATATCCACGCCCGGGAGGACTTCCGTCACCGGTCGGTCATCTCGCCGGTGGTCGACGGCCTTATCTGCGGATGCGGCGTGTACGGCTACGAGCTCGCCCTGAGAGCGCTGATCAAGCGCATAGAGGAGAAGAAGGCCGGCCTCTCGCAGCCAGCTAGGCCCCTGAGGTGACCCTCTCAGCTGGCACGAACCACGAGTGCGTCGCCTTGCCCGCCTCCGCCGCAGAGCGCCGCCACCCCGTAGCCGCCGCCCCGGCGGCGTAGCTCGTGGAGGAGGGTGAGCGCCAGGCGGTTACCAGAGGCTCCGATGGGATGCCCGAGAGCCACCGCCCCGCCGTTCGGGTTGACCGAGTCGGGGTTCAACCCAAGGTCGTCTATCGAAGCCAGCGCGACGGCGGCGAAAGCCTCGTTGAACTCGAACACGCTCACGTCGCCGACGCCCAGGCCGGCTTTGCCCAGCGCCTTCGCTGTGGAACGCGAAGGTTGGGTCATAAGGCACGTGTCGGGCCCGGCGACCATCCCGTAGCTGACGACTCGCCCGAGCGGTTCAACCCCGCAGCGTGCAGCGGCGGCCTCGGACATCACCACGACAGCTGAGGCGCCGTCGGAGATCTGCGACGCGTTGCCGGCTGTTATCGAACCTCCCTGAGCGAACGCGGGGCGCAAAGCGGCCAGCGACTCGACGCTCGTCGAAGCCCGGATCCCCTCGTCGACGCTTACCAGTAGCGGGTCACCTTTGCGCTGGGGAACTTCCACGGCGACGATCTCCTCGGCGAAGAAGCCGTCCTTAGTGGCGCGGGCTGCCCGCTCGTGCGAGGCGGCTGAGAACTCGTCCTGGCGGCTGCGGGTCACGTCGGGGAACTTATCCATGTAGCGCTCGCTGTCCGCGCCCATGGCCTCGTGGCTGTGCGCGTCCTCGAGACCGTCGAACATCAAGGCGTCGCGAAGCTCCGCCCCGCCCAGACGGTAGCCGTTGCGCGCCCCGGCCAGAAGATGTGGAGCGTTGGACATCGACTCCATACCGCCGGCGACGACGATCTCGGCGTCGCCAGCGCTTATCATCAGGTCCGCCTGGTAGATGGCGTTCAGGCCCGACAGGCACACCTTGTTCACCACAGTCGCTGGGGTGGACATGGGGATGCCGGCGCCGATAGCGGCCTGGCGGGCGGGCACCTGGCCGGCTCCGGCGAGGATCACCTGTCCCATCACTACGTAGTCGACCTGCGAAGCGGCCACGTTCGAGCGTTCGAGGGCCGCTCTGATAGCGAACGACCCGAGTTGGGCTGCGCTGAAACCGCCTAGAGCCCCGGAGAGCTTTCCTATCGGGGTTCTCGCCCCAGCGACTATGACTGATCCAGGCATGTGGGACCTCCTGCCACGACTCTAGTTTCCGACCCGGCCGCAGTTCAGGTCCGGTCGCCGCTCAGCTTCGAGGTAGGCCGAGAGCTTTCTCGGCCAGGGTGTTGCGTTGCATCTCGTCAGTGCCGCCTCCGATTGACATCGCACGGCAGTTGAGGATGTGATAGGCGAAGTACTCACGATCCTGGTCGTCTCGCTCCCACGCCGCTCCACCGCCGAGGGCCAGTACGTGCGCGACCTGCGCAGCGGCTCGCCCTTGTCGGGTGCGCCACAGCTTGCCGATGGAAGGGTGCGCCGCTCTCATACCCAGCCACGCCATGATCCGCTCGCCGCTGTAGAGGCGGGCCAGGTCCTGGCGGACCGATAGGTCGTCGCTTCGATGTCTGAGCGCTGCGAGCTGGGCGAGCTGGGCTACCGGTAGGGGCGCCCTGCCGGCTTTGAGCTTCTGTGTGGCGGGGCGCTCGACTGACGAGGTCCCCGTAGCGACGCGTTCGTAGCCGAGCAGCGCCACAGCGGCTCTCCAACCGTCGTTGACGTCGCCGACGACCCACGAGGCGGGCAACCTGGCCTCGTCGAGGAACACCTCGTTGAACTCCGCCACCCCTGTCATCTGCCTCAGCGGCCGGACCGTAACCCCCGGCTGGCGCATAGGCAGGACGAACATCGTGATACCCCGGTGCTTGGGCGCCGCCGGATCGGTGCGGGCCAGCAGTATGGCGAGGTCGCTGTGCTGTGCCCCGGAAGTCCACACCTTCTGGCCGCTTACGACCCACTCCTCGCCGTCCCTGATGGCGCTCGTCGACAGCGAGGCCAGATCCGATCCTGCCCCGGGCTCGGAGTACAGCTGGCACCAGACCTCCTGACCGCTGAGACCCGGCCTCAAGAAGCGGCTCTTCAATTCGGGGGAGGCGAGGTCTCTGATGACCGGTAGGGCCATACGCACGCCGATGCCGAAGACATCCTCCTCGGGCGGGACGCGACCCCGGGATTCCTCGGCGAGCACGGCCAGGTCGGAGCCGTCACCCCCGTGGCCCCCAAAGCTCTCCGGGTACCCGAGGCCAGCCAGACCGGCGTCGTAGAACGCCGCTCGCCACGCCCGGGCGCGCTCCAAGCGTCCGTCCACACCGCTCAGGGACCGGGGGAGGCTGACATCGAAGAACTCCCGTATCCTCCGCCGGAGGCGCTCCTCCGGGCTGGGCTTCCCGACCTGAGCCTTCACGCCGAGCTCCCCGGCTGGCATCGTGGGTTGCTCAGCGGCTGATGGCATCGAGAGTCTCCTCGAAGGTACGCGGGGCTGCCCGGCGCAGAGAGCTCTTGGCCGCGACCACCGACGAGCGCTGCCAACCCGCGAAGGTTCCCGCCAGCTCGCAGGCGCGCCCGACGACCTCGGCGTCGTCTACCACCTCGAAGGCGATACCCGAGGTGAGAAGCTGCTCGGCGTTCGTTCGCTGCCCTGCGAGGAGCAACCCGGCCGCCCTGCCAAGGCCGTGCTTGTAGACCAGCCAGGCGGTGTTCATCGGAGCGGGCCGTCCCATCGCCAGCTCGGGCACCGAAACGAAGGCGTTCCGCCCGGCGACGAGAAGGTCGCAGGCCAGTGCGAGGGAAGCCCCTCCGGCGACCGCCGCCCCCTCCAGGGCTCCGAGGATGACAACGGGGAACGAGGCCAGATCCCGATGCAGCCCGGCCCAGGCGGCCGCGAACCCGGGACCGCTCGGCGACCGGCTCAGGTCCAGACCTGAGCAGAAGACCCCGCCCTGGCCGCGCAGCACGATGGCGGCGGTCTCGTCGTCGCGTCCGAGCTCGTCCAATGACTCTCTCAGGCGGTCGACGGTTTCGGCGATGATCGCGTTGCGCTTCTCGGGGCGATTGAGAATCACCTCCGACCACCGCTCGTGACGGACAACTCTTACGATGCCCGGGTCGCTATCAGTCACGTGGCGGCCGGGGGTGGGGAAGCCAGAGATCGCACCGCCCGTTCGTATACTTTCGCGAAACTCTCGTCAAGTTCGGGTAGAGCCACCCCCATCTCCGCGGCGAACGCCTCTCGGTAAAGGACGTAACCGTAGATGGCGGTGACCAAGAAGGCGTGAACGCCGTGGCGGTCGAGGTCGGCGTCGAGCTCGCCGCTTTGGACCGCCTGGCTGAGGAGGCCCTGGGTGCGCTCCCGCAGCGGCATCATCCGCATCCGCTCGGTGCCGTCGATGAGAAGAAGCGTGCGGAGCTTGATCGGTTCGGGATCGTCGAGCACGGTGCGTAGCAGCCGCAGCTGCCCGTCCACCAAGGGCACGCGGTCGATCTCCCTGATCTTCTGCAGGGAGCTTTCGCCGCGTCGGCGAAGGGCACGGCGGAGGAGCTTTCCCCTAGAGCCGAAGTAGTGGTAGACGAGGCCCCGGTTCACTCCGGCCTCGTCGGCCACCTCGCGAAGGTTGAGACCCGCCAGCACTCCGTCGCGTGCCAACAGCGACATCGCGGCCTCCTCAAGAGCCGCCTCGGTCGACGCCCGCCCACCCTGGGTGTCGCCGCCGGTATCGACCGCCGCCTCAGCCGTTGCGGCCGCTTCAGCTGTTGCTGCCACTTCAGCCGCCGGTGTGACCTGTGTCATCTCGTCGCCCATTCAGCCAAGTATGGCCTCTCGACCGGCGAACTTGCGGATTCCGACCTACTTCCTTGACGTGGGCTCTCCAGGCGCGATACTCTCTCCCCTAGCAGAACGCTAAATAAGGGAGGGACGCCGGTGACCGGCAATGCCTACGCCGACGACCTGCTGCAACGGTCCGCCCGGCTCGTCGACGAGGGATGGGACGGCGGGTTCAACGCGGCTCAGTCCAAGACGACCAACCCCGTAGACGCCGGACTTGCCGACTTCGGAAGCGGAGTAGCGCTGGTAGCTTCCTTCTCCCACGTTGTAGCGCTAGAGGGCGGCTCAGGCCTGACACTGGTCGACACGTCCTCGGCGAGGTTGGCGCCGGCGGTCGAAACCTCGCTTAGAGCATGGTCGGAGGACCCGGTCGACACGATCGTCTACACCCACGGCCACCTCGACCATGTCGGTGGGGCGCCCATGTTCGCACGGATGGCAGCCGAGACAGGAGCCAGAACCCCCCGTGTCGTAGGCCACGCAAACGTGGCGGAACGCTTCCGTCGCTACGACACCACCGAGGGTTACAACCATCGAATCAACGCAAGGCAGTTCCGTGGAAGGGCGAGACTCGGCAGTCTCGGCCAGGACGCTCAGAAGTGGACCGTCGACTGGGTTTGGCCAAACGTCAGCTTCGTGGACCGCCTCGAAATCGACCTCGGCGGGCGGGAAGCCATGCTCTACCACGACAAGGGGGAGACCGACGACCACGCCTGGGTGTGGCTTCCCGAGAGTCGGGCGATCTGCGGCGGCGACTTTCTGACGTGGGTCTTTCCCAACGCCGGTAACCCCCAGAAAGTACAGCGCTACCCGCTGGAGTGGGCCAAGGCGATGCGCGCCATGGCAGCCTTAGAGCCGGAGTTGTTCCTGCCCGCGCACGGCCTGCCCATAGCCGGCCGTGACAGGATCCACCGGGTCCTCATCGACATCGCCACTGCGCTGGAGTCCCTTGTGGTGCAGACGCTCGACTTGATGAACGCCGGAGCGACACTCTACGAGGTCCTCGCTACCGTCAAATTGGACCCGGCCCTGGCCGAACGGCCTTACCTGCAAGCCACCTACGACGAGCCCGAGTTCGTACTGCACAACATCTGGCGCCTCTACGGCGGCTGGTGGGACGGGGACCCGTCCCAGCTCAAACCAGCCCAGCCGGAGCAGCTGGCGACCGAACTGTCAGCCCTGGTCGGTGGGGCGGACCGGCTTGCGTCGAGGGCGGTCGAGCTGTCCCAACAGGGAGATCACCGTCTCGCCTGTCACCTGGCGGAGATCGCAGCAAGAGCCGAGCCAACATCTGCAGGCGTGCACACGGCGCGCTCGGAGGTCTATAGGCGCCGCCGGGACGGCGAGCTGTCTCTCATGGCCAAGGCGATATACGGCGAGGCCGCCGCGGTCTCCGCTTCGATAGCAGGCACCCCGGACGACCCTACGCCGTGAGCACATCAGAAAAGACGGCTGCTGCCGTGGGAACTTCGACGCTTGACAGGCTGATGTTCCCCCGGCGGGTTGCCATAGCCGGGCTGTCAGCCCGGCCTAGAGCGTGGGGGCAGATGGCCTACCGCTTCTTGCGGGCGGGCGGCTTCGACGGCGACGTCCTGGCATATCGGCCCAACCACGAGGAACCCGGAGTCGAAGCTTTCGACGACTTCAGCTCAGCCGGGCCCGTGGACCTCCTGGTCGTCGCCGTACCAGCGGCTGGCGCGGTGGGGATCGTCGCCGAAGCCTCCGCGGCGGGTGTCGGTTCGGCAATCGTGTTCTCGTCGGGTTTCGCCGAGGACGGCGCCGAGGGTGCCGAACTGCAGCGGCGCCTGGTGGAAGCGGCAGGGATGATGCCCATGCTCGGCCCCAACTGTCTCGGCCTGGTGAGCGCACCAGCGAACGTGGTCGTGTCAGTCTCGGCCTTCCTCAACCGACCCCGTCGCAACGGGCCGGTAGCACTCGTCAGTCAGTCGGGGGCTATGGGTTTCATACTGGCCGAGCACCTTCGCCGGCGAGGCGTCGGGTTCTCCTTCTACGCGAGCACGGGCAACGAGGCGGCCCTGGGCGCCGCCGACCTCGTCGCGTACGTATCAGCGAGACCGGAAGTCAAGGTGGTCGGCTGTTACCTGGAAGGCGTTCGCGACGTGGAAGCTTGGCGTGACGCCTGCCGTGGAGCCCGGGATGCGGGCTGCCAGGTCGTAGCCCTCAAGGTCGGACGTTCCGAGGCGGCCCGGCGCGCGGCACTTTCCCACACGGCGTCGGCGGCGGGCGAGGCGGAAATGTTCGAGGCCGCCGCAAGAGACGACGGGGTCACCCTGGTTGGAGACGAAGAGTCATTCGCCGAGGCCGTCACCGCTTTGAGCAGACCCGTCCTCCTCCCGTCACGGCCAGGACTTGGCGTGATCACCATGTCGGGGGGTGGCGGGGCGATGATCTCCGACCAGCTCGGAGTGCAGGCTAGCGTCCCTTCGCTCTCCCAGAGCAGCCGGAGTGCGTTGCGCTCCCTGGGCATCCCGCTGGCCGGTGACTCCAACCCCGTCGACCTGACCGGCATGTTCTTCGCCAACCTGGACCGGTTGGACGAGGTCATCTCGGTGGTCGCCGCCGACGAAGCTGTCGACGCAACGGTGCTGTACTTTACCTTCGGCGACCAGATGGTCGACGCCTACCGGGCGCTCGCCGGAACCCTGGCGGACCGTCCCGACCCGGCCTGGCTGGTGTGGGCCGGAGCCCCCGAAGGCGAGGTGGAAGGCTTAGCCTCCACCGGCCGGGTCGTGGGCAGCATCCCGGCTCTCGCGAGGTCCCTTGTCGCCCAACCTCGCCGGCCGGTGTTGCCCGAGGACCTTTTGGACGTAACGCGACAACGCAGCCAAGGCGATGGCGACCCCCGGGCCGTCGACTCCGCAAAGGGATCTGAATGGCGTGGTCAAATTCTGAGCGAAGCCGTCCTCGCTCCCTGGCTCGCCAAGGCTGGCATGCCCTATGTCGATATGGTCGCCGGCGACGACCCCGAGCGACTAGTCGAAGTCGTCGCCGAGCGTGGCCTGCCCGCACCGTGGATCGCTAAGGTCGACCATCCCGGGGCGCCCCACCGGGCCCGCCTGGGGCTCCTCGCCGGCGACCTGACCGACGCTGCCGCCTTGAGAAGGGCTTTGGAAGTGCTCTCGGACAGGGCGGCGGAGTTAGGACTGACCACAGCTCGTCTGGTCGTCGAGCCGATGGTCAGTCACGTCGGGATGTTCTCGTTGGGAGCCTTGCGTCACAAGGAGTGGGGTCCCGTGATCCTCGTCGGCCCGGGAGGCGGCAGGGTCGAGGACGTCGCCGTTCGCAGAGTGGCCGGACTGCTCCCGCTGTCAGCTCGAAGCCTCCAAGTGATGTGCGAGCAGGTGGCCCTCCTCGCGGGAATACCGGTCGGGGCCGAAGCCCTCGGCGCTGCGCTGCTGGCGCTGGAATCATTGCTCGGCGCGGACGCGGCCGTCACCGAGGTGGACGTAAACCCGGTCCTAGTGACCGCTGCCGGGGGGCTCGTCGCCGTGGACGCCCTTGCCGTGCGATCTGAACCGAACCAGACACAAGACACCAACACGATCCAGGGATAGAGTTCCCTAAAGGGAGGCACAAGATGAACGAAGTCACCGTCCCAAGCAGCGCTGTCGTCGCCGATCAAATCGGACGCCCAGACGGGTCCGGTTCGGGTGGGCGCCGGCACTGGAGCCAGAGGCCGTTTGGCGCTCGCCGGCGTCTGGCTGGGGGTCTGGGAGCCCTAGCACTGCTGGCTGCCGGCCTGTCAGCGTGCAGCAGCTCAAGTCACAGCTCCACCTCCAGCGCCACCACGGCGACCGGCAGCTCAGCGACGGCCGCCCCGACCACCTCCGGGCCTGCTGTGCCACTGAACCTGGAGATCTACCTCGGGTCGTTCTACACGTGGCTTCCCTACGTCGCCGCCGCCGAAGGCTTCTTCGCCAAGAACGGGATCGACGCCCACGTCATCGGCATCACCAGTGGTGGGCCGGTCGCGTTCGCTGCCCTCGCGAACGGCAGCGCGGATGTTGCCATGGGCGACCTGTCCCTGGCGGGTCCTCTCCTCGAAAAGGGCGTGGGCCTCACGCTCATCTCCGGTGCCATCAAAGGCGGCTGGCAGCTGATCGCCCCGAAAGGGTCCGCTGCGCCGACCACTTTCCCTGCGAGCGTGCAGTACCTAAAGGGTAAGCCTGTCGGGGTGGTGTCTCTCGGCTCGTCGTCCTACTACTTCCTCCAGCAGACGGCCGTCTCGGCCGGTCTCGGCACCAGCGGCGTCTCTTACGCCGCTCTGGGTGGCTTGCCCGCCAACGCGATAAGCGCCCTGGAAGCCAACCGGGTTGCCGCTGCCATGGTTTCACCCGACCTTGGCTACTACCTCGTCAACTCTTTGGGCGGCAAGCTGCTGTTCAACACGAGCTCCACTTCGCAGCTCCAGGCGGCGGGAGGTCTGCTCGGAACTCTCGCGGGTAACGCCGGATCGGGCATGTGGGCTCGCAACGGGTGGCTCAGCGCCCACCCCGGCATCGCAGCGAAATTCCAACTGGCGATGGACGAAGCTGACGTGTGGATGCACAACCCGGCGAACCTCACCAAGCTCATCGCAACGCTGCAAGCCGAGAAGGACCTGGCGTCCTTCGAGGAGGGGGCCGGCGCAGCCAAGTTCTTCGCCTACGCCCTTCCCCTCGAAGTGGCCAGCGAACCCGGAGGCGAGACCGGTACGGCCACTGTCATGAGCTTCTGGGTGAAGGTGGGATTGCTCTCACACACGATTCCCGTAGGCCAGTGGTACTCGGCTAGCATCCCGACCACCGAGGCGCAGGTGACGGCGGCGGCAGCCGCGGCCGGGGTGTCATGACGAGCTGGGGGGTGACCGGCGAAACCATCCAAGGGCCGGAGGGGACTCTCTCGACTACCCAGGTTCCGGGCGGCGGCGTCGTTCGAATCGCAGGAGTTTCGCACTCCTTCGCCGCGCCTGACGGCTCGCGCCGTCCTGTGCTCGAAGGCATCGACTTGGAGATCCGTCGAGGCGAGTTCGTGGCAATCGTGGGTCCGTCGGGTTGCGGCAAGACGACCCTACTCAACCTCGTGGCAGGCCTGGTTCGCGCCGAGGTGGGAATCGTCCAAGTGCACGGCGGGCGCCCCAAGGTCGGCGATCCCGAGGTGGGCTATCTCTTCGCCCGTGACGCTCTACTGCCGTGGAGAACCGTGCTCGGCAACGCCGAACTGGCTTTGGAGATCGCCGGCGTGGCTAAGACGGAGCGCCGCCGGCGCGCCGAGGAGCTTCTCGCCTCAGTCGGCCTGGCTGACAGCGCAAACGCCTACCCGGCTCAGCTGTCCCAGGGCATGCGCCAGAGAGTGGCGATCGCCCGCACGCTTGCCACCCGACCGGACCTGCTGATGCTCGACGAGCCGTTCTCCGCCCTGGACGCGCAGACCAAGCTGCTGCTCCAGGACACGTTCAGCCAGCTGTGGGCCGGGCTCGGTGCCACGGTGGTGCTGATCACCCACGACCTGTCGGAGGCGATCAGCCTGGCTGACAGGGTCGTCTTGATGACGGCCCGGCCGGGACGCATCAAACGGGTCTTCGAGGTGGACCTTCCCAGACCCCGCTCGGTCGTGACCCTGCAGTCCGAGGAGGCCTACCACCGGATGTACCAGCAGTTGTGGAGCGAGCTAAGCGAGGAGGTGGTCCGCCAATGACACAGCTCGAAGCGAACCTGGAGGCAGACGCGACGGTCCGAAACGACGTCGCTGTGCCAAGACGGCTAGACAAGAACGCGTCAGGCCGTCAACGCTCCCGAAGGGCCCGAACGTCAGTTACAGTGCGGGTGATCCAGCTTGCCCTGCTCGTAGCGTTGTTCGGGTCTTGGCAGCTGCTCGCCGCGACAAAAGTGCTCAACCCGGCTTTCGTCAGCGAGCCGTCGCAGTACTTCCCGTCCTTCTGGCACGGGGTGGACGGCGGCGGCCTGCTTGGGCTGATCGGCACGACCCTCTACGAAACCTTCGTGGGGTTCGCCCTGTCGGCGATACTGGGACTTGCGGGCGGCTACCTGCTGGCCGAGTTCAAAGCGTTCGACGTGATAGTCCGGCCTTTCATGACCGGCTTCAACTCGATACCCCGGATCGCGCTCGCCCCGCTGTTCGTGCTTTGGTTCGGTCTCGGCTCGCTGAGCCGGATCGTCCTCATCGTCAGCCTCAGCTTCTTCATCGTCGCTTTCAACACCTACGCAGGGTTGCAAGGCGTGAACCGTGACCACCTGCTCTTGTCCCGGGTGCTCGGAGCGTCCAGGCGTGAAAGGTTCTTCAAGTTCGTGCTGCCCTCCGCAGCCCCGTCGATATTCGCGGGCCTGCAGCTGGCTCTCACCTACGCGTTCCTCGGAGCTGTAGTCGGAGAGATGCTCACCGGCAGCGACGGCCTCGGTGGCTACCTGGCCCTCAAGATGGGCAGCTTCGACACCACCGGGTTCTTCGGGGGTCTGATACTCCTCGTGATCGTCGCCTTGGCAGTGTCGGCCATCGTCCGGGCTTTGGAGAACAGGCTGCTGCGCTGGCGGGCGATAGAGCTCGCCGGCACCCAGGGAGGCGGCCAGTGAACACCCCCTCGACTGCAAGTTGGCCTCAGCCGCCCTCTTGGAACGGTGTGATCGGTCGTACCGTCGCCGAGTCCACGCCCGACTGGCCGCCCAGGGCCAAACCGGCGCCGGGCGCCCCGAACGTGGTGGTCGTCGTTCTCGACGACACCGGTTTCTCTCATCTCGGCTGCTACGGGTCGAGCATCGAAACCCCGAACATCGACGCCCTCGCCGCCGGCGGTCTGCGCTACAACAGCTTCCACACGACAGCTCTCTGCTCGCCCACGCGCGCAGCGCTTCTGACAGGACGCAACCACCATGCAGTCGGCATGCGCGGCCTGTCCAACTGGACGAGCGGCTTCCCCAACTGCACCGGCAGGATACCGCCCAGCGCGGCGACTCTCGCCGAGCTTCTGAGCACGGCCGGCTACTCGACGTTCGCCGTCGGGAAGTGGCATCTCACCCCCATGGAGGAGACCTCGGCCGCTGGACCCTTCGACGACTGGCCGCTGCGACGGGGATTCGACCGCTTCTACGGGTTCATGCAGGGCGAGACCAGCCAGTTCTACCCGGAGCTGTACTGCGACAACCACCCGATACCCACCCCCTACGGTCCCGAGGACGGCTACCACGTCTCCGAGGACCTCGTCGACCAGGCATTGGCGATGCTGAGAGATCAGCGTTCGAACGCTCCGACGCGACCTTTCTTCATGTATTTCTGCTTCGGCGCCACCCACGCCCCGCACCAAGCGCCACCCGAGTACCTAGCCAAATACCGGGGTCGCTTCGACGCGGGCTGGGACGCCGTGCGCGAGGCGTGGTTCGCCCGGCAAGTCGAGTTGGGCATCGTCCCGGCCGGAACCGACCTTGCCCCCCCAAACCCGGGGGTGCGGCCATGGGCGACCCTAAGCGACGACGAACGCCGCTTGGCGCTGCGCCTGCAGGAGGCTTTCGCAGGGTTCCTCGACCACACCGACGCTCAGGTGGGGCGCCTAGTCGATGGCCTCAGGTCCCTCGGCGTCGCGGACAACACCCTCTTCGTGTTGATGTCCGACAACGGCGCCAGCCAGGAGGGCGGGCCGAACGGGATGGTCGACTCCATCCACTTCTTCAACGGGGCGCCCGAAACCCTCCCCGAAAGCCTGGAGCGTCTCGACGACGTCGGAGGCCCCCGGGCGAACAACAACTACCCGTGGGGATGGGCCCAGGCGGGTAACACCCCTCTCAAGCGTTACAAGCAGAACACCCACGGCGGAGGCGTTCGCGACCCGCTGATAGTCGCCTGGCCCACAGGAATCGCCGAGCGGGGGTCAGTCCGAACCCAGTTCTGCCATGTCAGCGACATCGCCCCGACCGTGCTGGAAGTGGCAGGAGTGGCCCCACCTGAGGTGTACCGCGGCGTCGCCCAGCAGCCGATCACCGGCACGAGCATCGCCTACACGTTCGCTTCCGGCGCCGGAAGCGAACCTACACGCAAGAAGGTCCAGCATTTCGAGATGCTCGGCCATCGCGGCATCTACCACGACGGCTGGAAGGCCGTAGCGTTCCACCAACGCGGGACCGCATTCGACGACGACACCTGGGAGCTTTACCATCTCGACGAGGACTTCTCCGAGTGCCACGACCTGGCGGAGTCGCATCCCGACAAGCTCCGCGAGATGGTCGAACGCTGGTGGAGCGAAGCCGGACGTCACGGGGTGCTACCCCTAGACGAGCGCAGCGGGGAGCTTTTCGGGATGGCCGGCAAACGACGGCTGGTTGAGATCGGCCGGCGTTTCGTGTTCCTGCCGCCGGTTTCCCACGTCAACTCCGACGCCGCTCCGCCGCTGGGAGCCCGGTCGTTCACGATCAACGCCCAGATCGACAGGCCGTCAGGCGAAGAGGACGGGGTGGTCGTGTCCTACGGCTCGGTCACCAGCGGAATGTGCCTTTATGTCCGCGACGCCAGAGCCGTCTTCGACTACAACCTCTACGGCCGCCACTACCAGGCCGTGTCACCCGGGCGCCTCCCACCAGGTCAGTGCACCGTCGGAGTGAAATTCGACAGGGACGCCAACCACGCGTCGGCGTCGGTCTCCCTCGACGGCGCTCACGGTGAGACGGTGCACATCCCCGGCGTGCTGAGGATGCTCTCCACCCTCGGAATGGACATCGGCTCCGACCCCGGTTCGCCGTCGTGCGACGACTACGAGGCGCCTTTCGCTTTCGCCGGGACCATCACACGGGTAGTCTTCGAGGTCCCCGACCGCTCCCAGGCCGCCGAAAGCGAGGCCCTGGAAGCTGCGGCGCGCGCGCAGATGTCCCGCCAGTAGGAGCGAAAGTCCAAGGTGACGGGAGTGGAGTTGAGCTACAGCGTCGAGGGGCCCTTGGGTTCTGTTGCGCCCGAGGGAACGGTGGTGTACCTCGCCTCGCTCGGCCGTCCGGTGAGAGATCTCGACTTGTTGGCGGACACGGCGAAGAGCCTCGGCTGGACCGCCGTGAAGGTGGAGCTACCCGGGGTCCCGCCGAGCCCGCTCCCACGGCCGGGATCTGACCTGCACTCGGTAGCAGCCGCTGTCGCCAGGGCGATCGAGGCCGCCGCGGGCAGGGACACGACGGCGTTGGTCGTAGGTCACGCATTCGGGAACCGGGTGGCCCGCTGCGTCGCAGCGGACCGCCCCGATCTCGTCAGCGGTTTGGTGCTCCTCGGATGCGGCGGACGTTTCCCGGGCGACGCGGAAGCCAGGGCGGCTCTCAGGCGTTGCTTCGACCTAACGGCTAGCCCCGAGGAGCATCTCCATGCCGTGGCCACGGCGTTCTTCGCTCCCGGCAACGACCCCGCCGTGTGGAGCGACGGCTGGCACCCCGAGGCGGCGGACGCCCAGGCGGCTGCCGTGGCTGCGACACCCACCGAGGACTGGTGGCTTCCACCGGATCCCATCAGGGTGCTGGCTCTCGTCGGAGCCGAGGATCGCATCGCACCGCCGTCTAACGCGACGGCTCTCGTGGAGGCTCTCGGCGACAGAGGCCGTCTCGCAGTGCTCAGCGGCGCAGGGCATGCCCTGATACCGGAGCAGGGTCCGAGCGTCGCAGCGGAGTTCGCTGAGTTCCTCGCGAACCACCGGTAGGCTGAAGCGATGCTTCTAGACGAAGTCGACCATGTAGCCATCGCAGTCCGGGATCTCGACGCGGCGGTCAGCTGGTACACCGAGACGTTCGGCGCCGAAGTGTCCCACAGGGAGCGCATCGACAGCGACGGCGTCGAGGAGGCACTCATCGCCGTGGCCGACTCTTACGTGCAACTGCTCACCCCGACCCGCCCCGACTCCACCGTAGCCAAGTTCCTCGAAACCAAAGGCGAGGGGATACACCACGTCGGCTACAGAGTGAAGGACTGCGCCACAGCCCTCGACGCGGCAGTAGCTTCCGGAGCGAGGGCGATAGACAGCCACCCCAGGCCCGGATCGCGGGGGACGACAGTCGCTTTCCTGCACCCCAAGACGGCCTTCGGGACCCTTATAGAGCTGGTCCAAGAATGAGGTCTGTAGACGCTGGCAGCGGCGCCGGGGCGGTGCTCAAATCCAACGACCTGTGCTGGTGCGGCAGCGGACGTAAGTACAAACGCTGCCACAAGGGCAACGAAGGCAAGGTCCTTCCCGGTCGTGTCAGCCCGATGCTGAGCGTCCCCGACACGATCAAGCCGACCGACTACTACCTGACCGGCAAGCCCCGCAGATGGGACGAGCCGATGATCAAATCACCCGAGACCATCGAAGCCATGCGCGTCGCCTGCAAAGTGGCCGCGGAGGTTCTAGCCGTTACCGGGGCAGCGGTGGCACCCGGAGTGACCACAGACGAACTTGACCGCATAGCGCACCAGGCGTACATCGACCGCGGCGCTTTCCCGTCCACGCTGAACTACCACGGCTACCCCAAGTCGGTGTGCACCTCGGTCAACGAGGTGATCTGCCACGGGATCCCCGACGACAGACCCCTGGCCGACGGTGACATCGTCAACATCGACGTCACCGCCTACATCGGAGGTGTGCACGGCGACTGCAACGCGACGTTCTTCGCCGGTGACGTCCACCCCGAGTCCCAGCGCCTCGTCGAAGTCACACGGCGATGCCGCGAGCTCGGCATAGCAGCGGCCAAGCCGGGGAGGCCGATCTCCGACATCGGACGTGCCATCCAGGCCCACGCCGAGGCGAACGGCTACGGCGTGGTCAGAGCGTTCGTGGGTCACGGGATCGGCGAGCAGTTCCACCTTCCCCCGAACGTGCCGCACTATTACACCCCTCAGGCGACGACGATCATGAAGCCGGGTATGACCTTCACGATCGAACCGATGATCACGGCCGGGTCCTGGCGGGAGCGTATGTGGGACAATGGCTGGACGGCCGTCACCTCCGACGGGAAGCGAACCGCGCAGTTCGAGCACACCCTGGTCATAACCGAAACCGGAGCCGAGGTCCTCACGGTCGAACCCTGACAGGTCCATCACAGTTTCCTGATCTTTTGGGCCGATGATGTTGTCATGGTCTCCCAGAACCGCAGCGACGTGGCACTGCTGTACCGGCGAGCCGGGTTCGGGCTTCGCTCGGACGAGCTCGACCGGCTGTCGACCGGCAGTTACGAGGCGGCAGTCGACGGGCTGATAGCCGGCCTTGGCGGCGCAGCAGACCCAGGGTCCGCCCACATCCCCGAGCCGACCCTGACCCTGCCCGTCCGGCCCAAGAAAGGGGACCTCACGGCCCTGAAAGCCTTCAACAAGGCGATCACCGCCGACACCCAAAGCCTCCAAGCCTGGTGGATGAACAAGATGATCACCACGTCCACGCCGCTGCGCGAAAGGCTCACCCTCTTCTGGCACGGCCACTTTGCGACCGCCGTGTCCAAGGTGCGGTACCCGAAGCTCATGTACCTGCAAAACCAGCTGTTTCGCACGGCGGGTTCAGGCAGCTTCGAGACGCTGATGCAGGCCGTAGCCAAGGACGGGGCGATGATGGTTTGGCTGGACACCATCACCGACAAGAAGGCCCACCCCAACGAGAACTTCGGCCGAGAGATGATGGAGCTCTTCACTCTCGGGTTGGGCAACTACACCCAAAACGACGTCGTCGCCGCCGGCGAGGGCTTCACGGGTTGGACGTACAACACGACGGCGGACCGCTACGTGTTCCAGCGGGCACAGCACGACTACGCCACCAAGACCTACCTCGGCCAGACCGGCGACTGGAACGGTAACGACATCGTCTCCATAGCCGTAACCAACCCCGCATCACCCCGGTTCGTGCTGTCGAAGCTTTGGAGCCACTTTGCCTACCCGGTGAGCCCCGCCGAGCAGGTGGTCACCGACCTTCTCGACGCCTACGGGACGGGGATGTCCGTGTCAGCAGCCCTCAAGGCGATCTTCTTGCACCCGGACTTCCGTAGCGACACGACGCGCTCGGGGCTGGTGAAACAGCCGGTCGAGTATCTCGCCGGGGCGGCTCGAACCCTCGGCTTGGACTCCACGCTCCAGCCGTTGTCGAGCTCCGGTACCACCCAAGGTACGGCCGGCGCCGGCACAGCCGGCGGTAAGACGAAGGTGAAGCCGGTAGCACTTTCGGCGCTTGCCACCACGCTCGGTCAGACCCTTTTCAACCCCCCGAACGTTGGCGGCTGGGGTCAGAACACCTACTGGCTCGACACTGTCACAGCCCTGAGGCGCTTCGAGGTAGCTCTGATCCTCGCCGAGCGCGGGGACATCAGCCCAGTCAGCTCAGTGCCATCCGCGGAGCGTCTCGACGCTGCCGCCAACTTTCTAGGCGTCGACGGATGGGGGCTCACGACGCGCTCGGCCCTCGCGCAGGTCGCCGACCGGCCTTCCGAACTGGTAGCGCTCGCCCTCAGCTCACCGGAGTATGTGATCGCATGACCAGGGACGTCATCTTCACCAGGCGACGTTTCCTCGTCGGCGCCGGCGCGGCTACGGCAGCGTTGGCGACCGGTGCCGTCCTCGGACATTGGACGGACGTCCTCAGCGGCGCCCATGGCCCCTCCCAGACTGCTTCTCCGGGAAGTGGTCCCTTGGTACTGGTAACGCTTTACGGCGGCAACGACGGCCTCAATACGGTGATCCCATACCAGGACCCGAACTATCTGAAGCTGCGACCCAACCTCGGCTACCAGCCAGACCAGGTGCTGCCCCTCGCTGATGGTCTCGGGTTCAACCCACAGCTGAAAGGGTTGCACGCCCTGTGGGGAGCCGGCACGCTCGCGGTGCTTCGAGGAGTCGGATACCCCAATCCCGTCCTCAGCCATTTCGAGGGAATGGACATCTGGCAGACGGCAAACCCCACAGACGGTTCGGGACCGGGATGGCTCGGCAAATGGCTGGACGAGTACTCCGACGACCCTATGCGAGCCTTGAGCGTCGGGACCACGCTGCCGCCGGTGCTGCGCGGCGAGAAGAGCGCCGCCACGGCGATCACCTCCACCCGGCTATCCCTTCCCGGTGACGCAACGCTCCAAGGAGCCTACGCCGCGCTTCAAGCCCCCGGATCGGACCGGGTCGGCCTGGCAGCCGCCGTGGCGACCAGCGGAGCGGACCTGCTCAACGCCAAAGGCCAGCTCGACAAGCTTGCTGCGTCTGCCACCACACCGTCGACGCCAGCTGGGACGGCGTCGGGCCCCGCAACCCTGACCGAGCAGATGGCGGTGGTCGCCGAGCTGATCAAAGCCGGGGCCCCGACCCAGGTATACCAGGTGAGCTTGTCCAGCTTCGACACCCACGCAGGCGAGAAGCCAAACCAGGAGAAGTTGCTGGCCGACCTCGACAGCGCTTTCAGTTCGTTCTTCTCCGGCCTGAAAGGAGTAAAAGCGGCACAAGGGGTGGTGGTTATGACCTACTCGGAGTTCGGACGGCGCCCGGCCGAGAACGCGAGCGGCGGAACCGACCATGGCACCGCTGCTCCACTGTTCGTCGCTGGCCCGAAGGTCAAAGGCGGCCAGTTTTACGGCGATGAGCCCTCGCTCACCTCGCTTGATCCGAACGGGAACCTGCTTCACAACATCGACTTCCGATCCGTCTACGCCACTGTCTTGGACAAGGTGGTTGGAGCGGACCCCGAGAAAGTGCTCGGCGGGTCGTTCCCGACCCTCCCGTTCATCTAAAATTTCGACATCGCCGCTGCGACCGCCGGCTGGACCTGATAGATGCGGCTACTGGTAGAGTGAGAAGGGTGAAGAAGCTACTTATTCTCGCTGTTCTGGCCGGGCTCGGACTGTTTGCCGCTCAAAAGCTACGTTCTAACTGACAGTAGGGCCCTAGCTGGCCGAGTTCCTCGGGCCGCTGCGCTGACATGAACGTGTACCTGGTCGACGGGACCTACGAACTGTTCCGACACTTTTACGGCGCACCGTCCCACGTCAACTCGCACGGCCACGAGATAGGGGCCGTCAGAGGAGTGGTCGGATCGATGATCGCTTTGATGGACGACGGCGGTCCTTATGTGGGCGTGGCTACCGATCACGTTATCGAGTCGTTCCGAAATGAGATGTGGGACGGCTACAAGACTGGCGAAGGAGTCGACCCGGTCCTCAAAGGCCAGTTTGGCCTGCTCGAAGAGGCTCTTGGCCTTCTAGGGGTGGTCGTCTGGGCGATGGTGGAGCTTGAGGCCGACGACGCGCTCGCCTCGGCAGCGCAGTGCGCAGCGGCCGACTCAGCGGTCGGGCAGGTGTTCATCTGCACTCCGGACAAGGACTTGGCCCAGTGCGTCCAGGGAACCCGCGTGGTCCAGCTGGACCGGCGACGGCGGACGGTGATCCACGAAGACGGAGTCCGGGCCAAGTTCGGCGTCGACCCCGAGTCCATACCCGACTACCTTGCGCTGGTCGGAGACACGGCCGACGGGTATCCAGGCCTGGTCGGGTGGGGTGCCCGTTCGACCGCTGCCGTCCTGGCCCGGTACCGTCACTTGGAGGCCATCCCTGACGAGCCTGGCCGCTGGGACGTTCCGATACGGGGAGCGATGAAACTGGCTTCGACCCTCGCCGTGTCCCGGGATTTGGCGACTCTCTTCCGAGACCTCGCGACTCTCAGACGAGAACCGCAGGTGTGCTCTTCGGTGGAGCAGTTACGCTGGCGCGGTCCCAGCGACGAGTTCGGGGAGTTCTGCGAGCGGCAGCTCGAACAGCGGGGCCTGGCGAGTCGAGCGGCCCGTTTGGCTAGCCGTCTCGCATAGAGGGCCCCTATAGCCCGCTTCGACCACCGAATAATGCTGGCTGGGGCCGGCTGACGGCGTCTTTGAGTCTTTCGAGGTAATCGCGTCTGGGTATCTCCACGACACCCAGGCTCGTAAGATGATCCGTCGCCCACTGAACGTCGAGCAGGCAGGAGCCGGCGTCGACCAGCAGGTCCACCAAGCCGACAAGAGCCACCTTCGAAGCATCCGTCTGGTGATGGAACATCGACTCGCCGGCGAAGAGCCCGCCGACGGCGACACCATACAAGCCGCCCGCTAGGACACCGTCGCCGTCCCACGCCTCGATGCTGTGTGCCCACCCGAGTTCGTGCAGGCGGAGGTAGGCGGAGCGGATCGGCTCGTCTATCCACGCTCCCCGCCGGCGCAGGTCAGAGCATGCGCCTATCACGGCCTCGAAGTCCACGTCTAGGGTCACCGTGTAGCGCCGGCAGGACCTCCTTAGCGAACGCGACACTCTCAGCCCGTCGAGGGGAAGGATCCCTCGAGGGTCAGGAGCCCACCAAGCCAGGGTTCCCCCACCAGCCGGCATCGGGAACACTCCCGTACGATAGGCGCGCAGAAGCGTCCCCGGCTCCAAGTCCGCACCGACGCCGACTACTTCTTCGGCTCCGGACGGGTTCGGAGCCCCGCGCCGCGGGGAACGGCCGTTTCGCGTTGGTGGCTCAGCCGGGAAGGCCCAGCGGCTCTCGGGTGGCTCGACGGCAAGGCGCGGCACGCAAGGACCCGCTGCCGAAGCCGGTGAGAGCCGCTTGGATGTCACCCCGACACATTTGCACAAAAACCGATCCGGCAGGCGGCTAACGCCCGGCGCCACTAGCCTTAATCGCAATGTCAGAGCACCCGATGACCGAACGCCTCGCCGAGCTGGCACGACGACGCGAGGCGGCTTTGCACGCTGGAGCACCCCACGCCATCGAACGCCAGCACGCCAAAGGCAAGATGACTGCCAGGGAACGGATCGACTACCTCCTAGACGAAGGATCCTTTCAGGAGCTCGACATGCTGGCGCGAACCCGGGCGCCCGGATTGTCCGACGAGAAGCGGCCCTACACCGACGGTGTTGTAACAGGGTTCGGCACGATCGACGGGCGCAAGGTGTGCGTTTTCTCCCAGGATTTCACCGTAAATGGCGGGTCCCTCGGAGAGGTGTTCGGCGAGAAGGTCCACAAGATCATGGACCTCGCCGTGTCGCTCGGCGTGCCGATGATCGGTATCAACGACGGCGGCGGAGCCCGAGTCCAAGAAGGTGTTGTGGGCTTGCACTACTTCGGAGGCATATTCAAGCGGAACGTCTCCTCCTCGGGAGTGATACCCCAGATCAGCGTGATCATGGGTTCGTGCGCCGGTGGCGCCGTGTACAGCCCGGCCATGACCGACTTCATCTTCATGGTCCGTGACACGTCACAGATGTTCATCACGGGACCGGATGTCGTCAAGACCGTGACCGGCGAGGAGGTCACTCTCGAGGCTCTCGGGGGTGCGCTAACGCATGCGACCAAGTCCGGCGTGGCCGCATTCGTCGCTGCTGACGAGAAGGGATGCCTCGACGAGGTCCGTTACCTTCTCGGCTTCTTGCCTTCGAACAACATGGAAGAGCCTCCGAGGGCGTCCACTGGAGATGACCCTGACCGGTCCACTCCGGAACTGACGGCGCTGATACCCGCCAGTCCCAACCAGCCCTACGACATGAAGAAGGTTATAGCCGCCGTCGTCGACGATGGGGACTTCGTCGAATACCACTCCTTGTGGGCGATGAACCTCGTGTGCGGGTTCGCTCGGATCGACGGGAACGTGGTGGGGATAGTAGGCAATCAGCCACAGAACCTGGCGGGGGTTCTTGATATCGAAAGCTCGGAGAAAGGCGCCCGTTTCGTGCGCACCTGCGACTCCTTCAACATCCCGCTGGTCACCTTCGTGGACGTCCCCGGGTTCATGCCCGGAACCGACCAGGAGTACGGGGGCATCATCCGCCACGGTGCGAAGCTCCTGTACGCCTACTGCGAAGCGACTGTCCCGCGTATACAGGTGATCACCCGTAAGGCTTACGGTGGGGCCTATGTAGTTATGAACTCCAAGTCGATAGGGGCTGACCTGGCTTTCGCCTGGCCTTCAGCCGAGCTGGCCGTAATGGGCCCACAGGGGGCGGTTGACATCGTCTACCGTCGTGAGCTGGCCACCGCGCCTGACCCTGCCGCCCGGCGCGCCGAGCTCGTAGAGGAATACACCGAGCGCTTCGCCAACCCGTACCTCGCCGCAGAGAGAGGTTACGTCGACGACGTCATCGACCCGGCCGACAC
>DAHYHI010000120.1:0-8392 GCA_027391075.1 Acidimicrobiaceae bacterium
TGTGCCACGCCTGTGGCACGCCTGCCGATACCCTCCGGGGATAGCAATGCGAATACACGCCCTGACCAGCACTTCTTCGAGAGCGAGCGACGGGAATCGAACCCGCGTTCTCAGCTTGGGAAATCCTCCAGGGGGGGTCCAGGGGGGTCCACCAGAGTACATACTCGCAGGTCAGAGCGTTATGCACACCCCTGTGGACGACAGCAATCGACAGGAGCTGTTGGGAAAGTGTTGGGAAACGACCCCTGTGGACGACCCGTCCGACGACTGGTGGAACTGGATCTAACCCGTTCCCAGCGACGGTCCGGGCGGTCGGTGACGAAGAGGTCGAGCAACCGACCGGCGACGCCCGCGGCGAGCAGCAGTCGGGCGCGCTGACGCCCGAAACATGATCCTGACCGTGGCGGCAACTCCGGTCCCCCAGGCGGTGACGACGATGAGTGTCCGACGACGGCATCGGTCCTCCGGCTGCGGCGAGCGAGACCCGCCTCCAACCCGAGCCCCCGCTCGACCAGGCGGGCCAGGGCCCGCTCGTTGGGCGGCGTCCGGGACCTGATCCCAGGGCCGATCGTGGATCGTTCCACTGGGCGGCGGTGGTGGTCCGCTCCAACCCGCCCACCGCGAGAGCAGGTTCCACCGCTTCGGCAGGTAGCTCATCCTCTCAGCCTTGCGACCCGCCCATCTGATCTGAGGTCCTGTTGAATCCGCTGCGCTCCAGGCTCCCACCAGGCCTGCCAGGAGGCCAGAAACCGAGCACCCGAGGTGCCGTTCTGCGTGCGCTCGGCGGCGAGCAGGGCGGGTTACGGAGCGCTCCTTCTGCACTGCCTATAGAAGGTCGACGTGTTCTCCCGCTCAGGCAGCCGACGACGATTCCACAGGCGGGGTCTTGCTCTTCGTTCGACTTTGGCCGGCCCGGTAGCGCTGCCATATCGCCCCGATACCTTCGGCGTCGATCGCCGCCTCAAGAAGCTGAAGGGCCTTTGTCGAGTAGCGCTTGAACTTGGACGAGCCGATTTTGATCTCCCGGAAGAAGTCCTCGTTCTCCTGAACGCGCTGGTCCCAAATGGCGGCGGTCGCCTTATTCGGCGTGACGCCGAGTTTCTTGGCGAGCTCGTTGTGGCCGAGGTTGTAGAAGTCCAGCTCGTTGACCCGCTTGACGCCGACGACGGCCGCCCCAGCCGTGCCCTCGGGCACCAGATGGACGGGTATGCCTTCCTTCTTCGAAAGACGCAGTGTGAGGGTCGGGCCGCTTCCCTCGGTAGTGAACTCGACCGCGGAGATTCCGATAAAAACTGATTCGAACTGCTCGCCGGCACTGATTCGGCGGCCGAGGACCCGGAGATCTCCCTCGCCTGGCTGGAGCTTCTCGCCCCGGATGGTGCCGTCCAGGATGGCCAAGGGTCGGAGACGGGCGTTGGCCTCGGTGGCGCGGCGGCGGTGCGGCTGCAGGAGCCGCTTGACCTCCTCAACCTCATCGGCGAACAGCGCAATCGGGTCGAGCTGCGCGACCGTGGATATTGGCAGCGTCCGAGCCGGAAGCGAGTCGGACAGCTCCTCATCGAACACCGAGCGGAGCAGGTCACGGAAGAGGGTGATTCCGCTCTGCGCATGCAGGTAGAGGTGACCTTCGGAGAGCTCAACTAGATGGTGCTGGGCGGCATCGCGCAGTCCGTTGATGGACTGCAGGGTGAGAGTCTGCTCCTCGGTGAGAAAGCTGATCCGGGCGTCGGAGAAGCAGCGGCGCACGCAGGCGTCAAAGCCGATGGTGTTCTTGCTCCCCGGGTCGCGGATCCGGCCCCCGCGGTGCACGATGGCCGCCTTGAGCAGCATCTCAAAGGAGTGGTCGAGCAGCATCAACACGACATCAGTGCGCCCGGTGTCGCTGAGGCTGTTGAAGTGCTCGACGGCCAGCACCAGCGAGTTCGTGCCCTTGGCCTTGAGGAGCTTGGCCTCCTTCTTCATGGCCGCCATTCTGCACCCGCGAGCTACGCTTTGACGAGGATCGCCACTCGTCTTGACCCTGAGGTGGGCTGTCGGCGACTGGTCCGCGCGAGTCGACGCTAGATCGGACATGCTTTGGACCGGTTCGTTCTGCTGTCGAGGGGGTGAAGGGTGCCGCAAGGCGAACACATGGAGGTACTCGTCCTGGTCAAGGCAGCGCCGGTGATGACCTCTAGCCTCGACGAGACCATGTGCGTGGCTGGAGTGCGCATCGACGGAGGGCGCAACGAGTGGGTGCGGCTACACCCCGTCCCATTTCGGGACCTCACTGACACGAGTCGTTTCGTCAAGTACCAGCGCATCGAAGTGACGTGCATCCGACACAACACCGACCGCCGCCCCGAGACCTGGACCCCGATCCACGGCAGCATTGTCCCGCACGAGACGATCACGACCACAAGGCAGTGGGCAGCGCGACGCCCCTACATAGAGCTACTCGGCGAGACGACAATGTGCGATCTGCTGGCTCGCAACAAGAACGGCTCTGGTCCTGGCGTCCCGTCCCTCGCCGCAGTCCGGCCTGTCAATCCCCCTGCTGTAGTCATGGCTTCGCGGGAAGGGGAACAACTCAAACGCTGGAAGGCTTGGGCCGACGCTGCCCTGGCGACACCCAGCCTCTTCGACGACCCGGAGCGGCCAAAACCGCCGTTCGAAGTCGTCCCGTGGAGATTCCGCTACCACTATCGCTGTGCAGCGCCCTCCTGCCCTGGACACAAGCAGACGATCGTTGACTGGGAAGTGGTCGCGCTGTGGCGTCACGTCCGAAGTACCCAGGGGTGGGAGGAAGCCGTTCGCAAGAAGTTCGAGGACGAATTGTGGACTGGCAGAGACTCGCTGCTTTTCGTCGGCAACATGGAGCAGTACCCGAACAGCTTCCTGGTGCTGGGAGTCTTTTGGCCACCGGTGGGCGTGGTCCAAGGAGCCCTCGCCCTGTGACCAGGGGTTTTGCGCAGCCGGCGCAGGTCGACCACCATCGTTGCGTGTCCGGTCGGATCTACAGCGTCGGCTACGAGGGCCTTGAGGTCCGAGGTCTCGTGGAGACGCTGAAGGGCGCTCGAGTGACTTTGCTGATCGACGTACGTCTCAATGCCAGCAGCCGTCGCCCGGGCTGGTCGAAGAAATCCCTGAAGGCGTCGTTGGAGGCCGCTGGGATCGCCTACCGGCACGAGAAGGCGCTCGGTAACCCCCCGGACAACCGCGACTCCTTCCGGACAGGCGACGGCGAGGCGGGCCGACAGCGCATGCGGGAGATCCTCGGCAACGGAGCGGGGAGCGCCCTCAGCCAGATTGTGGAAGACGCTAAGAGGCATCGGATCGCCATTTTGTGCGTCGAACGGGCCGAAAGGCAGTGCCACCGCCAGGTGGTCACGGACATGGCTCAGGAGATCGACCCCTCGATCGAAGTTGTTCCGATCCTGTAGTTCGGCCGCTGCGACCATCGTAAGACGAGCTAGTTGCAGGTGACATTCGCCAAACGGCACAACTCGGCGCCCTCTCGTGCCATGCCCTCCAGGAGTCCATAGCGACAGGCCAACTGCTCAGACTGCTTCGGCACGATGGCAACACTTGCCCGGGCTCGCGTGACAGCCATACAAAGCACGCGACGTCCTCGAGAGGCTTGCCTGATTCGAAGAGCGCGAGGACCGGCTTGGCGGAAGGGATAAGTACCATCTCCCAGCCCATGCCCTTGACGGCCGGGGTGTCCACCACCGGCGTGTTGTCCCTGCACTGATAGCCGGGCGCAGAACGACGCCATCAGGTGTCCCCGCACCGGCCTAGGCCAAGCGCGGAACCGGCGCTCGGAGCGACCGAACGGGCTCGAACGGCGGGAGGCGGGCACCGGGACACGTACCCCACCTTCGAGCCCAGCCTCCGGAACCTCACGTCACCCCCAGCAGCCGCCCCATGTGCGCCGCCGCGCGCCGGTCTTCCTCTGACACCGCGTCGGTGTATCGCCGCGCCATCTGCACCGTCGTCCAACCCATCCGCGCCTGCTTTTGCGCCTCGGAGATCACGGCGGAGCTCGGTGGACTGGAAGTGGCGGAGCGAGTGCAGGTGCACGTCGGCGGGGACGCCGGCGAGCTTGGCCACCTTGCGGAACCCTGACGTGAACGGATCCGGGTGCGGCGGCAACTTCCCGTCCGGCTCGACCGAGAACACGAACCCGTCGGCGTCCAGTACCACCTCGCACGTCGGTGCAACCGCCTCCCGCTCGGCGCGGTAGGAGGCCAGGATCCCGAGGGTCACCGTGTCTACCGCGACCCGGCGCACGCTGCGCCGGGTCTTCGGCGCCTTCACCCGCGCCGGTCCGTCGATGCCAACGACCGACTCATCGAAGCGCACCGTCGCCCCGTCCCAATCGACGTCGGACCAGCGCAGGCCGCACACCTCGCCGCGCCGACCGTCCGTCGCCGCGGTCACCCGGTAGAACACCGCCAGGCGCCGGTCGACGCGCTCCGCCGCCACCAGGAGGGCGCGAACCTCTACGGCGCTCGGCGACGGCACCTCCGGCCGTTGCTCGTCGTAGCCCCACTCGGGCAGTTCGGTGTCGGCGACAGGGTTGGGCAGCGACCCGTTGGACCACTTGCGCGCAAGGCGGCACGCCCGGTGCAGCATCGCCCGGGTGTACCGCACCCTCGACTGCGACAGACCTCGCTCGTCTTTCAGCCGGCGCAGGTACCGCTCGACGTCCCAGGGCGTCAGGTCCGCCAGCCGGCGACGGCCGATCGAGTCGCGCACGTGGTTGTCCCAGATCACCTGGTAGCGCAAGCGGGTGGAGGGCGAGAGGTCCGCCCACCCGTTGAGCTTCCAGCCTTCGAGCGCGTCGTTGATCGTCGTCGACGGCCCCCACTGCCGCGGGCGCTCCTCCCCCGCCTCGGCGACGCTGGCGAGGCCGTCCTCGCACTCGACGACGAGGCGGGCCAACTCGCGCTCAGCCTCCCGCTTGGTGCCATGGAAGCTCTTGCTTTTGTGCCGCACCCGGCCAAGCTCGTCGCGCCCTAGTGCCGCGTCAGGCAACCTTTGAGCGTAATGAAACAGCACGAGGTGTCTCGTCGTCGTTGTGGCGGTTGTTCCAGGCAATGTAGCGGCGGATCATCGAGTTCTGCTCGTCGTAGTTGCGGTGGTCGGTGCCGTTGAGCGCGAAGTACCGCAACGCCGTGAAGTGGCACTCGATCCGGTTGAGGTGTCCGTGGGCATGAGGTACAAGGGGTTCGTGGGCACGTAGGCCAGCTCCACGTTGTTCGCTGCCGCCCAGTCGCCGACCCGGCTGTCCTTCTTGGTCGACAGGTGCAGGCTGAAGTTGTCCATCACGATCACGATGCGATGCCTACCCTGACCAGCTTGTTTGTCGAGCCCGAGAACGGAATCGAACCGCTGACCTACGCATTACGAGGGGGTCTGGTCGGACGAGCCTCATCCCGTCGCGGGCCTGACGAGCGGGAACGACCGTCTCTTGGTGTGGCTGGGAGTGGTCCCGGATGACTGGCCGGGGACGTCACGGGGACGCGAGAGGCGGCAGGTGACTGCCCCCTCGGGCTCCGTCAGCTGCTGAGTGACGAGGGGACATCCTTGAGCAGGAGGATCAGGTGCAAGGGGTCGGTGGGAGACGGCTGGAAGCCGTAGCGCAGGTAGAAGCTCTTGGCCTCCTCGTCCTTGGCGTGAACGAGGAGGCATGCGACCCCGACCGCCTCCGCCGCCCGCTTCACCTGCTCGAGAGCGGATCGGAGCATGGCCTTGCCGAGACCCTGGCCCTGGTAGCTGACGTCGGCGGCGAAGCGGGTCAGGAGCACCGCTGGGACCGGGTTCGGCATGTTGCGACTCGCTCGACCGGCCAGGTCGGCGTGGGCAACCGATGCGGTCGCCAGTGAGAAGTAGCCGACGACACGGTTGTCTGCCTCGACGACGTAGGTGCGAGCCGCTCCGGAAACCTGGCTGGCCGCGGCTCGCCTCGCGAGCCACTCGTCGAGGGCCTCCTTGCCGCAGGTGAACCCGGCGACCACGTGGCCCTCGCCGAGCGGGACCGGGCGCTTCCAGTCCGCCAACGAGGTCAGTCAGCCCAAGGCTCAGCCTGGGCGAACAGCTCGTCCAGCTCAGGCTTGCGTAGCGCCGGGCGGTCCAGCAGCGCCTGGAACTCGGTCCAAGCAGCGTCATCGAGCGCGAAGTATCGCCTGTCAGCCAGATCGTCTTTGGCTGCAGAGACTGCGTGGCGTACGACGTAGTCGGTGACCGTTTCGTGTGATGCTTCGGCGGCGCGCTGGATGACCATGCGCTGGTGAGGAGAGATCCTCAGCTGTAGTCGATCACTCCTCGGCTCGGCCATGAAAGCAGTGTACGCCCCTTGGCAGTACGCCGGCAACAGCTACTTCGAGATGCGGGTGACCGCCGCCCCTCACGGCGCTCGCCCGCCCGATGGCGGCCCCGTTGCCCAGAGTCAGGGGGACCCTTGGGCGGCAGCGCTGCGCAGGTCCTGCGGTCCAGAAGGAAGGTCGATCCCATCCCACTGGCCAGGAACGTCGTCGACCCGTGAGGACTCGCGCCGCCGCTCGAGCTGACGGGGCGCTCCGTCACCGAGACCTGCACACAGGTTCTGGGGCACCGTGGTGGCGCCAGAGGCGCCTGATGGCCTTGCCCTCCCCACAGCAGGAGCATTATGGAGCGCTCGTTCGGCACTAGGAGGGTCCACTAGCGGTTGGCGAGGTCCTTCGGCCAGTACCAAGGAAACGATTCCTGTTGTAACCCCTCAACAACCTTCAGGACCGAAGGAGTGAGCCAACCTCGTCGATCCAGACCATTGACTCCCACTTTGGCTAGCAGGGTGCGAGGAAAGCAATGCGCCTTGGCGTTGAGTTGCACGCTGATGAACTCTCGGAAAGCCAGGTAGCTCCGCATTGCCTGCTCAACTTCTCTCGTAACAGGCGTATACCCTGAGTGAACAACGCGATTGCGTAGCTGATACACATCGCTCCAGTAGCTGCCCACCGCTCCCGAGCCAGTGAGATCCCAGCTTCCACCCAGATGTCGCGCTATCTCTCGGTTGAGAAGACTCTTATACGGCAAGTCCGGAGGTATGAGGTTCGCGATCTGCTGAGAGGTCTTAGCTAGGTTGACGAGGATACCTCGCATGAGGTCATGGACCGTACTTTCTGCGGCAGTCTGCAGGCTTACGATGCAATCGGGTCCGTCTCCCCGAAATCGCCAAGCCCTCACGGCCCGTCCAAACCAAAGGTTCGCTGTCAAGAAGAAGCGTCCACCTTTCAGATCAGCGAATTTGCCTTCAATCTGCTTACTAAGAGAGTCGAATGACTGGACTGGAAGAGAGTACGGGAACGACTCGGGGTGCATAAAGACGTCCGCCAGTCGCATCCAGGTGCCGTCACGCAGGAATACGCCCCGTAGAACCACCGGCCCTATCTCTACAGTTGATACGGCCCGTATCCGGTGGTCCGAGACGGCTAGGTCCATCATGGTTAGAAACACGTTTAGCGAGTTAAGGCACCGATGAAACGCGTAAGCGCGGTCTTCCATCGGCTCTTGAGACAGACGTCCGCTAGGCGTCTCGAGTGTCACCCATTGTTCATAGGTTCCTTCAATGGGCTGCCAAGCGAAATCGCTGGGGCTCAGGGCTGTTTGGTAGAGTGACATGATAACTGAGTGTGCGCTAGCTGGCCAGAAGGCGTTTGGACCTGAGCGCTCGTTTCGCAGTCGAAGTCGTACGTACGGGGTATGCCCGAAGTGCGCAATGTCATCGTGATCGGCCCATTCATCCGGCACCGACATGAGGTGAGCGCCGCCATCTGCTAAGCCGAGAGTGAAAGGAAGCCGCATAGTGAAGGTAAGAATTTGTGGACCATCCGGAAGGTCCTTGACCTGCTCCTGCAGTCCCTGAAGCGCGGCTAGGTCGATAGCGGGGGGATGTGGATCGTACGGAGTAAAGTTCACCAAGTCGGCGTCTGTGAAAGGCACGTAAGTGGTGGTGCCGAGGGACTCGGTCCACTTGTGACACTCCGCCCACTTCGTATCAGGCCTATCGCACGGGCACGGGTCTTGGTCAGCCAAACCTGTTAGCGCTTCCGGCTTCTTCCATGCTCGCCAGATGAGTGCCTCACTGACCCGGACCTGTTCCCCCAGATCCGGATGGAAGCGCATGACCATCTCGTGCAGTGCAGAAAGGAACCCCGACGACGCGGTGTGAAGTGCATCTGCCACCCCCTCAGGCCCGAGTCCCATCCGGACCTGTAGGGCGGCCGATCCGGAACCTGTCAAGGCTTTTGAGACAAGAACTCAGGCTTTCGTCTGGAGATCGGTGTGGATGGTGGGGTTGTTGATCCAGGCGGCGGTGGGCAGCTTGGGCGGGGTGGGGCGTTGGCAGCGGAAGCGGTGGGGGTTGGCG
>DAHYHI010000121.1:0-1969 GCA_027391075.1 Acidimicrobiaceae bacterium
CTTCCCAAGCTGAGAACGCGGGTTCGATTCCCGTCGCTCGCTCGCTAAAGTCCAGGTCAAGGGCCATATACGGCCTATTACCCTCCCCAGGTATAGGATGACATGCCACAACCTTGCCACAGCGCAGGGTGACTAGCTAACAGTGTCGTTCCAGACGGGACCGTCGGCTCGATCCGACCGGAACCCTGCCGGCTGCAGTCTCGACGGTGCTACGAACGCCCACTGGTCGGACCGTCGACGACCCGCCAACTATCACCGATATAACGCCGATTCGGCATCTGTCAAGGGCTCGGCTCCTGGCCGATGGCGTTGAGCCAGCCGCGACATTCCTTGTCTGTTGTCCTACCATCTGTGCTACCATACAGCCGTGGCTCAGCGTGACAAGCGGTCCGTGTCGTTTCCGCCCGACCTGGCGAAGGCGATAGATGCAGCTGCCACCGCTTCGGGTAGCTCGTTCAGCGCGTGGATCGCCGAGACGGCGTCTCATCGTTTGCGGTTGGAGGCCGGACGACGGGGCGTGGCCGAGTGGGAGGCCGACAACGGGTCGCTTTCCGAAGCGGAACTCGCTGAGGGATTGGCCCGGGCCAGAGAGCTTCTTGGCCGTGGCGGGTCCAGGAGAACCGCGTAGTGGCGGGGGCTACCTATGACACTGGGGCGCTCATCGCCGGAGACCGCAACGACCGGGGGATGTGGGCGCTCCACGTCGGTTTTATCGCTGAGGAAGTGGTGCCGACCGTTCCCGCTCCCGTGGTCGCCGAAGCTTGGAGGGGTGGATCTCGTCAAACCAGCCTGGCCCGGATGCTGGCCGGCTGTGACATTGAGGGGATGACCGCCGATCAGGCTCGCCACGTGGGTGAACTAGCTGCCCGAGCCGACCACGGAGACGTGGTCGACGTGGCGGTGGTCGAAGGCGCGGCGCGACGGGGCGATGACGTCATCCTCACCTCGAACGAGTCTCACATTCGACAGGTCATCGAGGCGACAGGCAAGCGCATTCGGATCGAGACCGTCTGAACGATCTGTTCGCTGTCAGAGACCAGCCCGCCCCGGACGTCCACCCGCAATATCGCCGATTCCTTCGCCCCTCCTGCCCGGCTGACGACGACGTCTCCGGGATGCACGTTGTCACGGGCACACTGGATTCATGGAGGACCCCCACCTTCGGCTTCGGCTTCGGCTTCGGCTTCGGCTTCGGCCGCCTACCCCTGCGGAGGATTTGTGCGCCTGCCCTGACCGTCCGCCCGTCCTGCTCATGTAGACCATCGGCTTCAGTTCGCTCAGCTAACGATCCCCGAGCAGAACTGCTCGCACAGAGTGTGCGAGCAGTTCTCGCGGAGCCGGGCGGCTTGTGAAGCGCACAAAGGCATCTCGAGCTTTGTGTCCGGGGGTCCATGTGTCGGCGGTGGAAACCGGGCGGGGCCGGCTGTATCAGAGAGTCCCCGTGTCGGGCTTGCGGCGGGTGATGCAGTAGGCGAGTCCGTTAGGGTCGCGAAGCGTCACCCAGTCGGGGAACTCTGCGAGCACAGTGGCGCCGAGGGCCTCGTGGCGTTGCCGCTCGAGGATGACATCGCTGGTGGCCAAGTCGAGATGGCAAGTGGCAGCGTCGACGTCCTGGCCGTCGACGCGCTGGGGCAGGATGCGCAGTGGCATGCGAGAGGGGCGGGCCAGGTAACGAAATTCGGGACGCGAGCCGGTGCGGCACTCCCAGCCGGTCAGCGCCTCCCAAAAGTCGCACTCACCGTCGAAAACCCGGGTTGGGACGTCCACACATACTTGGTCGACGAGGCTGCGATGCCCGCCGGGCCACGCCAGCGGCGGGGGTCGTCTTGCCTCGCCGTGGTGACCGACGACGCAGAAGGTCAGTCCAGCCGGGGACCGCAGCACAGGGACCGGTGAAGGGCCGTCCGCTGCGATAGCGCCGAGCGAGAGTGCTTGGGAGACGAAGGTGTCGACCTCGTCAACATGCACG
>DAHYHI010000131.1:0-2230 GCA_027391075.1 Acidimicrobiaceae bacterium
CCCCGAGGAGCGGGACGACACTGACGCCATGCTGGTCCTGTTCACGCTATGCCAGCGAAGGAGCGTCTCCGCCTCGGACATGACCAGGATCCTCCAGAAGGGTGAGGGCGAAGCAGAAATCGTCCTCCGGCGCCTCGCCCAGGACATTCCCGGCATCCTCGAACTAACCCGAGAATCACAGCGAGCGAAGATGAAGCAGTATCGCCTTCGGAGCGACGCGCTCAGGGCCCTGGGCGCCGCTGTTCGCTACCACCGCCGAACGACCGCCGAAATCGACCGCAAGGTGATTGCCCACATCAACGAGTACGGCAAGATCACGAACAAGACGCTTCAGAACCTCTTCGACATCGACCTCTGGCGAGCCCGTGACATCCTCGCCGACCTGCAGCAACGGTCCATTATCGTCCGGACGTCGGAGGCAACCCGGGGACCGAGCGTCGAATACGGTCGCGGTCCCAACTTCCCACGAAAACGCGCTCGGAAGCAGCGGCCAGACAGCCCCGACGGCGTACACAGTGCCGAATCGCGGGATGGTGGACGCCTCTTCTGATCTGATCTGGCGATCGCCTCGCTCATCAACGTCCCGACAACTTCGACCCGACCTCCTCTGGGAAAGCAGTCCGGGACGCTCTATTGCTCCTCCGGGTCCTGCTCAGCCCAAGCTGCAGCCGTCACCCCTTGAACTGGCCCATTTTTGAGTAGGTGCCATCGACCAGACGGCGAGTTCAGATGTGGTGGGCGGGTTTCTTCCACACCGAGACGTGGGACGTGCTGTCGCCGGTGAACGGGGATCGGTTCCAGCCGGCCCATCGGTGCTAGAGCGTCATGCAGCCAGTGCGGCCATCAAGTCCAGGTCTGACGGCCAGACGTAACGGAACGGTGTCGTCGACTCGCTGATGGAGGTGCTGCGGGCGACGAAGTGGTGGGAGACGGCCTGCTGCGCGGCGAGGTCGACGTAACGGTCGTAGCCGACGTAGCCGGGTGCGTGGGCGAACACCCGGGCGTCCTCTTCCTGGGGGCAGGCGGCGTAGATCCCGGGGCGCCGACCTCGATGAGCAAGAGTCCTGCCGGTTCGAGGTGGGCGGCGGCGTTTGCGAAGCAGGTGACCTGCTCATCTTGGGTGGTGAGGTTGCCGATGGTGTTGAAGACGAGGTAGACGAGCCGGAAGCGTCCCGCAAGGTGGGTTGTGGCCATGTCGCCGATCGTCACGCTGATGCGCTCGCCGCCGGCCTTGGCCCGGAGCCCGGTCGGCTATGGCGGTGGACATCTCGATTCCGGGCACCGTCACGCCGCGGCTGCGAGCGGGAGGGCCACCCGGCCGGTACCGATGGCGAACTCCAGCGCCGTTCCGTTCCCGGCCAGCTCCGCCAACTGACGTCCACGGTCGGGCCCCGGGTTCTCAACGGTCCCCCAACCGGCGAGGGGCGCCTGGTTCGCGCAAACCCGCCTTCTCGAGCGCTGCGGCCGCTCGCGCTCCAGCGCTGTCCTTAGTCCTTGAGCAGGGCCAGATGTGGGCGCCGAGGGGACCGGGCGTACGAAGCTCGGAGTCGCTGTCGTGCTGAGGTCAGAACGGCACAGCGGAAGGCGAGCTGGGCGTCGGTGTCGGCGTACTCGTTGTGGTGCAATGTGGTGCAAGCGCGCCTGAACGAGCGGCCGCGGCCACAAAAGTCCTGGTGAGCGGGTGGGGCTAGGTGGAATCGAACCACCGACCTCAGCATTATCAGGTCTGTGCAGGCAACGGCGCTGACCTGCCCGAACGCACGAAACCGCAGGTCAAGAGGCCTGCAAGCCTGACCAAAGGTGACTCTTGATGACCGTTCCTGGCCAACGCTTGTGGTGCATCCGTGGTGCAGCGAAGCCTGATGGACCTGGACCGACTCGCCGCTCCGCCTAGGCGTCCGCCGCCGACTCTGAGGGGCGGACCTGGAGAACCTGCACCCCGGCACGGGTGACCTGGAGCCAGGTCGTACATACCGGACGTCGCCGAGTTCGCGGGCTTCCCCCCACTCCCGACAGCGTGAGCTGCCCCGGCGAGCTGCCAGAGCAGCTCGCCGAATCTGGTCCAGCGTCCGACATCGACTACGCTCAGAACCGTGGAGGACGTCCGCGGAGACGCATCGACCATGCTGACGGACGACGATCTCCGCAAGCCCGGGGTGATTGGTCCAATCGAACTCCGATTTCGGGGCCGGTGGCCTCGCGTTGAAGACGCGCTCGCAGGCCTTCCGCA
>DAHYHI010000034.1:0-5369 GCA_027391075.1 Acidimicrobiaceae bacterium
AGAGGCGCTCCACGCACCCGACCACCGCTCCTACAACGACGATTATCCCCCCTGGGAGACCGCAGCCGAGATGATCGCCAACGTGCGGGTGATCATGGACCGGCTCAGGACCGCCCACCAGTCGCACACACCCGAGATCACATTCCGGTCAGCCACCGAGGCCGAAGGCATCTGGGCGATGGACGGCGTCTCGATGTGGGACCAAGGCGACGAGGAGCACTGGTTCGTCGCCTTCGGGCACTACTACGAGACCTACGAGAAGCGCAACGGCGCGTGGCTCTTCACGAGCCGACGCCTGAAGTACCTCTTCAGCAAGTCGTCACCGGGCGCGGTCTTTCCTCCACCCGCGCCAGGAGATTGACGGGGCGGGGTTCACCCCGGGTGGACGCGCCCTCGCCCCCCAGCGGACTGAGGCGCCGACGCTGCCCGCCCGGGATGGATCGAGAGCGGTACCGGCCGCAGAACTCCCAGACGGCAAGGGCAACGGGGTGGCACAAGGCGGCCAGCGCCTGGACCTGCGACTTCTCGTCACGCAATAGACCACGGCACCCTCGGGCGGTTTGAGGTAAAGCCCGACGACGTCATACACCGTACACCTTATTCGCCAATCCCTCAGCACAAGCCAGCACAATCCAAGAACGTGACGCCAACGCCTGCGACGGCTTTGCCCGCCGCATCAACTGGTCCCGCTCTTCCTCCGTCAACTCCAACATTACTTTGGGACGCCCGGCCCGTGATGTGCCCAACCCCAGCACTTACGAGCGCCTCTTTAGGTGGAGGACACTAGGCTTCGAACACGGAAAAACCGTCCGTGCCCTTCAGCGACTCCACCGGGAAGATCACCTGCTCTGAACCCATGCCGACGTAGCGGTGCCACCGACGTGTGGTGAACAACCACTCGCCGTCGCGCTTCTCGTAGGTCTCGTAGTAGTAACCGAAACTGATCTCCCACTCCGAAGTGCCATCGTCGTGCCGCCCCACGTGCGCGCCCGTCATCGCCCAAATGCCCCGCGCCTTGGTCGGCGTCTCGAACGTGATCTCGTAGCCATGGGATTGGTGCACGTTGTTGGTGGTGCTTCGTTCCGCCATTGCGCGAAGGTTCTTGACCACCTCCACCGAGGACGTCCATTCGGTTTCGTTGCCCCCGAACGTGTGGTCCGGGGCGTGGTGAGAGACGTGATCTGGAGCGTGGAGCGACTCGTAGCCGTCCCAGTCATGCGCGTCTACATACCGATCACGACGAGCTTTGAGCTGCCTGATCTCTTCGAGCGCCACCAGCCATTCGACATCCGACATACCTTCTGGGCGTCCTCGTGCTCCCATTTGTTATCTCCTGCGAGTCTCGGAATTTCAGATATATGCTAGCCGCACGCAACACCTTGGTGTCTCGATGTGGGACCAAGGCGACGAAGAACACTGGTTCGTCGCCTTCGGGCACTACTACGAGACCTACGAGAAGCGCAACGGCGCGTGGCTCTTCACGAGCCGACGCCTGAAGTACCTCTTCAGCAAGTCGTCACCGGGAGCGGTCTTTCCTCCACCCGCGCCCGGAGATTGACTGGGCCGGGTTCACCCCGGGTGGACGCGCCCTCGCCCCCCAGCGGACTAAGGCGCCGACCCTGCGCACCCCCGATGGATCGAGAGCGGTACCGGCCGCAGAACTCCCAGACGGCAAGGGCAACGGGGTGGCACAAGGCGGAGTCGCTCAGTCGAAGCCCCATTGCCTCGCGACGTCTGCGAGGATGGACCCGATGGCACTGCCGTTCCCGTCTCACCGCGAGCACAAAAGGAGGACCGCGTGAGCGCGCGCCTGAAGGAGCGCCTTCGGCTGGGACAATCTCTGGGGAGGTCGCAAATGTCCCAGCCTGATCCTCGACCCGCAAGAGCGCCCCAGATGACCGCTGACCAGGCGCTTCAGGTCACCTCGTGGCTCGAGATTCTCCGCCGGGCCGCCTTTTTCGGCTCGATCCAGCCGGAGCTTGGGTCATGAGCCCGGTCACCTACGAGGTACGCGATGGCAAGGCCCGTTACGACGGTCGGACGTTGTCCGAATGGGTGCCGGAGATAGTCCAGCGACTGATCGAGCAGTTCGCCCCCTCCCGAATCGTGCTGTTCGGCTCGGTCGCGCGTGGTGACGACGGGCACGATTCCGACGTCGACCTGCTGGTCGTGCTTCCCGAGCTGCGGCTACGCCATCACGACGCTGCAGTGTCCATGCTCCGGTCGCTTCGCGACGTGCCGGTGCCGGTCGATCTCGTCGTCACCGATGTTGCCGAACTCAAAGAGCGTGCGACGGCGCCCGGCGTCTTCCGGGTTGCGCTGCGCGAAGGAGCTGCGGTCCATGGATGAGCCGGCATCTGTCGCCCATGACCAGGCTCGCAGGTGGCTGAGGTGGGCAGACGAGGACCTTTTCGCCGCCCGGCACAGCGCCAACGACGTGGAGGTTGCTTCCAGGGTGGCATGCAGCCTCGCCCAGCAAGCGGCCGAAAAGGCCATCAAGGCATTGGTGGTTTCGTCAGATCTCGATCCCCCTAGGACTCATAACCTGCTCCGACTGGCCCGCATGCTTGCCGAGGAGACCGCTGACCGGCTATTCGTCCTGGATCTCGAGGACCTCACCCGTTGGGCGATCGAAGGCCGGTACCCGGGGGACCTCGACGAGGCCACGTCCGGTGACGCTGGCAGGGCCGTCGAGCTTGCCGGTCATGTCCTGGCTATCGCGCACGGGACATTGGAGGCGGCAGACAGCGGTCAGTAACGGCAAAGGCGCCCCAAGCCTTGGAGGCGCGGCCACCTTCCCAGGTCGTCTTCACCCACATCGATGACCCACCGCGTCATAGAAGGCTGCCGACGCAGCGATGCGACGGCCGGGAACTGTAGGAGACTCGCGCTTGCGACTTCTACGTTGCGAACGTCCTGCTACGAGGTCCCCATGTCGGCGTGCACGCCGGCGAGAGCCTCGATGTAGTCGAGGTACTCAGCGAGGGTGTCGTAGGCCCCTCCCACCGACACAGTGGTCGCTCCCAACGCCGCAGTCTTGCCGAGGACCTCCTGAGTCCGTCCAGGCTCCTTGACCGGGTCGAGCGCGGCAACCGGAGGGAGCACGACCTCGAAGTCGGCAGGGAGCTCGACTTGGCGCAGCCACGCCTCCGCTTGGGCTCCGCCCACGGAGAAGGGGCACCAACCGTCGGCCAGGGCCACGGCACGACGCAGCGACCTCAAGGTGCGACCGCCGATCCAGATCGGGAGGTGCTCCTGGAGCGCGCACGGGTCGACCACCAGGCCCTCGAAGTCGTAGAAGTCGCCGTGATAGGCCGGCTCGGGAGTCGACAGCGCGGCCCGTAGGGCGCGTAGGGCGTCGTCGGCGCGAGCGCCGCGGTCGTCATAAGGCGCGCCCAGGAGGTCGAACTCCTCCTTGAGGGTGCCGACACCCACACCGAGCACGAGCCTGCCGTTGCTGACCACATCCAGCGTCCCGTACCGCTTGGCGATCTCCAGTGGATGGTGATAGCCGAGGACGAGGACGTTGGTGGCGAACCGGATGCGCTGGGTGCGGGCAGCGAGGTAGCCGAAGGTGGCGAGTGGGTCCCAGTACCGCATCCCTCGGCGGCCGATCTCGGCCGCCGGCAGGCCGATGTGCTCACTGCAGGTGAGGTGGTGATATCCGAGGCGGTCCGCGGTCTCGGCCACTCGTGCGATGTCTTCGATGGTGGCGGACGCCTCCCAGGCACCGCTGGTTCCCGGGGTCATCGTCACCACCGGTGTCCCGATCGACATCTTCAAGGTCATCCCGATCTCCCTAGCCCTGCATGTAGCCGCCGGCATCGACCGGGATCGACTGCCCGGTGATGGTGCGGCTCTCGTCGCTGGCCAGGAACAGAGCCAGGTGGGCGACATCCTCGGTCGAGGAGATGTCCTTCAGCGCGACGGTTTGGAGGAGGCGGGCGCGGTGGGCCTCGAACTCGACGCCCTGCTCGGCCGCCGTCCGCTTGACCCAGGCCCGCCAGAGCTCGGTGTCGATACTGCCCGGCACAACACAGTTGCAGCGGATGCCGTACTCCCCCACCTCCAGCGCGACCGCCTTGGTGAAAGCCCGCAACGCGGCCTTACCGGTGACGTAATGGGTCTTGCGCACCATCCCGTTGTACGCCGCGGTGGAGGAGAAGTTGAGGATCACACCGGAGCGCCGCTCCAGCATCGACTGGCGGAGCACCTCTCTGGTGCAGAGCATCGCCGCCGTCACGTCTATAGCGATGGTGGCGTTCCAGTTCTCCAGCGTCTGCTCCCAGATCCACTTGTCGGTCCCGGGCGCCGCCGCGTTGTTGCACATGACGTCCACGTGCCCGAACTCCTCGACGGCACGCGACACCATCGCCGCGACATCATCCTCGTTGGTGACATCGGCGCGCATGGCGATAGCGCCTTGACCGGCTGCGGCCGCCGCTTCCTGCACCAGCCCTTCCCGGCGCGCCGCCAGCAAAACCTTCGCTCCCTCACGGACGAACATCGCGGCCATCGTCGGGCCCAAACCGGTGCTCGCCCCGGTGATGATCGCCACCTTGCCCTCCAGCCGCCCCGGACTCATGAGCGGGCCCCTTCGAAGAGCTCCTTCAGCGTGTCCCCGAACAGCCCGCTACCGGCTCGGGATGAGTCCAGCAGCCGGTTCGTACGTCGCCGCACCTTCCACTGCCCGCTTACACGCTCCAGGTCCCACCGCACGGCGCTGACCCGCCAGAGGAAAAAACGGTCGCCCTCGCAGCGCATGACCAACGAGTAGTTGACCGCGGTGGCCCGGTCGCCGTCGAGGTCGATCAGGGGCGGACCGCCGAAGTGCGCCACGCCGGCCGCCATGAGACCCTGGTGGCCGCCACTTCGCAGCATGGCGTCGACAGCTGCGCTGCCGTCGTGCGGATCGCCTTGCGAGTCCCAGTCGTAGACCCCGTCTTCGGTCCACAGCCCTCCGGCGAACGACGCCAAACCGGCGTCTGCGGCGGGACCGTAGGACAGGATTACCTTCCTAACGGCGGATTCGTCTTCCAGACGTGACAGACGAGCCTGTATGGCCTCTAAACCATTGCCTGTACCATTGCCTAAACCATGGTCGCTCATGTCAGCGCCATGCCTCCCATTGGATCATCGTTCGGAGCGGCCCGGCGAAAAGCGGTCGCACGGCTCCAGATTTCCATCGCTCCTCCAGGAGAGGAGCGAGTGCTTTGGCGGTTGCGAGTGGATCGTCCTCGAGGTAGACGACGGTGGTGTACTGCGGGTCGCCCTGGGTGGTCGGGTGCAGGTTCCAGGTGTTCGCCGATCCGTACATCCAGGCTCCGACGGTGCCCGGCGTCGACAGCAGGGCGGGATAGTGGTCGGTG
>DAHYHI010000007.1:0-20803 GCA_027391075.1 Acidimicrobiaceae bacterium
CTGTGGCGGTGGCTGAGCTTGCGGCGGTGGCGCTACCATCGAGGTACCCAGGTATGCAGCACCTAGGGCGCTTAGCTCAGTCGGTTAGAGCGCAGCCTTCACACGGCTGAGGTCGGGGGTTCGAGTCCCTTAGCGCCCACCAAATCGTTCTTACTCAAACCCCGACCACGTCGATGTGCGTCGGGGTTTTCTGTTGTTTCAACCCGTTCCGTGATCTCTGGTGGTAGCACCTGGTGGAACGGTGCGGCCAGCCTGCCGTAGCTGACCCCGTCGACGTCGACGTAGATTGCCTCCCAGAAGGCCTGGTTGTAGCGCCGCCGCACCCGTGGTCCACCTCGGCGGTAGGCCTGCTGGCAGTCCGACACCAGGCCCATGGCCAGGGTGAGGTTGGTCTCGATGGTGTCCCAGTCCACGGCGGTCTCCAGGAGCTGCTTCTCGGCGTCGTATAGCTCTGACTCGATCCGCTCCCGCTCCTCCTTGACCAGATCGATTGGGATGACCCCGGCGAGATGCCCCTGCACGAGGCGTCGTCGCTGGTTCTTGAGGTCGTTGACTCGCTCAGCTCGTCGCTTGCGCTCCCGCTCCAGGCCAGCGGTGGAGCGCTTCAGGGCACCGAGGAGCTTCTCTCGGACCTCCTCGCTGAGGGCGGTGCCGAGCTCGATGTCGCTGTAGGCGTCGGAGACGGCCTCCTCGACCGCGGTCGTGGTGAGGAACGGCAGGTCGCAGCCGTTCTTGGCCTGCCTGCCGTAGCAGAAGAAGTAGTCGTACTTGCCGCCGTTGCGGCCGGTGGCGACCAGGAACCCGAGCCGGCGCTTGCAGCGGGCACAGAAGACGGTGCCCTTGAGGTAGTGCTGGTGAAGGCGCTGCCGTTCACCGGACTGGTCACGGGAGGAGAGGATCTCTTGGACCTTGCCCCAGACCTCCGGGGTGACGAGCGGCTCGTGACGGCCGGGGTACTGCTCGCCTTTCCACTCGACGACGCCGACGTAGAAGATGTTGCGAAGCATGTACGCGACCTTCGAGGGGCTCATCGGCTTGGGCGGTTCGCGATGGCTTCGGCTGGTGCGTAGTCCGCGCTCCTTCAGTGCGGTGGTCAGGGTCCGCACGGTGTAGTCGCCGGTGGCGTAGGCCTCGAACGCCCAGCGCACGTGGTCGGCGTGCTCCGGGTGGAGGACGATGGTCCTGATCTCGTTGCCGTCGACCATCTCCCGGGTGTTGAGATACCCGACCGGGGCCTTGCCGGGCCGACCGCCCTTCTTGGCCTTCTGGTCCATGCCCTTGCTGACCTCGGCGGCGAGGTTCTTGCTGTAGAACTCCGAGATCGAGGCCATGATGCCGTGCAGCAGGGTGCCGGAGGGGGTCTCGTCGATATTCTCAGTGACCGACACGAGCGCGGCACCGGCCTCGCGTATCGCCAGGTTGATCGTCACGTCATCGGCACGGTTGCGAGCGAGACGGTCAACCTTGTGGACGATGACGTAGTCGACGTCGCCCTCTTCGGAGAGTCGCTTGAGCATCCGCTGGAGAGCTGGTCGGTCGCTCTTTCGGGCGGACTCGCCGGCGTCGATGTACTCCTCGACGACCTGGGCGCCGATGGCCTCGGCCTTCCGGTAGCACGCTTCGCGCTGGGCCGGGATCGATAGGCCCTCGGCATCACGGTCGGTGTGGACTTGCCCGGCAGTCGATACCCGTAGGTAGATGACGGCGCGGCAGTTGCCGCTCACCGTTGTTAGGCGAGGTGGCAGCTTCCTTCGCTGGTTGGAGCGGTGCGCACTCGCCGGTAGCTCGTTCGGCAAGGAAGCTGTGCTGCTCATGCGAGTCCTTTCTCCGACGATCCCGTGACTGTCAGGGCGCGACGGTGGTAACCCTCGGGGGTACCAGTTCGGGGGAAACGGGGCAAGCGCCAGTCGCTCGCCGTCTGTCCGCAACGACGCTGGCGTCCGGTGAGACCGGTTTGGGAGAGCCGGACCTGGATGGCCTGCTGGGAGACACCGAAGTGAGTAGCTAGGTCTGCCGGCCGTTGGATTCCTTCGCCCCAAGCCTTCTTCAGCCAGGGTCGGGGCACGAGGAGGCAGCCTGCGAAGTAGTCGCAGATGCTCTCGACGAAGTCTTCCCGGTCATCCTCGGCAACGCGGGCGTAGAGGATGTCGATGAAACGGTGGTCGATGATGTGCTTGAACTCGTGTGCCAGTGAGAAGCGCTGTCGTGCCGTCGACTCGTTGGCGTTCAGGATGATCATCCAGCGGCCATTGGTCCACTGGGTAGCGCCCGATACCGGTAGTGGACTGAAACGTTGCACCTGCAACCGCGGTTGCTCCGAGATGATCCGCTCGTTGATCGGCGCTTCGTTGACCTGCATGATCTTCAGGAAGCGGGCGGCTTGAAGCTCGGCGATCCGGTAGGCATCGGTCCGGGTGAGTGGCCGGATCGGCACGAAGTCCCGCAGCACGGTCAGCACGCCCGGGTTCATGACGCCCTTCTTTCTTCGGTCTCGCCGTTGTCCCGGGGCTTCGGTGGAAAGACCGGCTGATCTTCAGGTATGCCGTACTGATGTCGTAGGAAGTTGAAGTACGACTCCAGCTGATCAATGGCTTCAGGTGGCAGGTAGTACTTGCTGCGCAGGTAAGGTCGGAAGTTCGGTAGCTCGCCTTCGATCCGGTACCCTGCCAGCGCATAGAGGTCAGCCGGCTTCGCTTCGATAACCTCTGCAACAAGGTCAAGGGCTTTGGGGCTGGGCATTTGGTAGATGCCTGCTTCTAGCTTTACCCAATAGCTGTAGTCGAGACCGCTGCGTCGGATTGCTTCAGCTTTGGTTATGTTTAGTGACTCACGTCGCGCCTTGATGAACTCCCCAAGAGCAGCGTTCTTTATCTCTGGTGTTTTCCTCCTTTTCATATTGGTTGGTACTCCTTTCCCTTATATTATCTGCTTTTACTAGACGGCTGTCCATACTAGTAATGTTGTGAATTGCGGATCGCTTGTTGTCCTGTAAACGAAGCAAGCCTCGGCCCTGGCTTATGCTGCTTGTGGTTCGTCTTTGATTGGCCGCCGTGCCTTGGCGATCCGCTGAGCGGCGATCGCGATGAAGTCGGGGTTGAGCTCGATCCCGAGCCAGTCGCGGCCGAGATGCTCGGCGGTCACCCCTACGGTCCCGGCTCCCATGAACGGGTCAAGGACACGACCGCTCCGCCAGTCAGCCTGGCACTCGCAACTCGGCGCGATCGTTCCGAGGCGATCCCGTCGCCGCTCCCGGACCCAGGGCTTAGTGCATCGGCTGCAGACGCGCTCGGGGCAGCCGGCGAGGATCGGACGTCGGACGAGGTTCTCCGGGAAGACGGCGAAGTGTGCTCCCCGGTAGCCGGCTGTCGGTATGGTCCAGACGTCGCCGGGGTTCTTGCCGAGCGGATGTCCCGGTCGTCCTTCGGCACGGGTGCGCTCCAGGCCGTCGTTGGCTCCTGCGAGTGGTCCGGCCCAGACAGGCCGTCGCCCGCCGTACTTGGTGTTGGCCATGACCGGACCCGGTCGTCTGGTCGTCTTGTGCGGAACGCGCACAATGTCTAGATCGAAGTAGTAGCGCTCCGATCGGACGAGGAAGTAGACGGGCTCCCAGGTAGTCGAGAAGCGGTCGGCGATCGAGTTCGGCATGGGGTTCGGCTTGGCCCAGACGACCTTGTTGCGCACGGACCAGCCACGTTCAGCCAGGGCAAGCAGGAGCCGCTCGGGCGCCAGGAGCAAGCTCTTTGCCGGTGCGCCGTAGCGCAGCCCGCGCGAGAAGCTGTCGCCGAGGTTCAGGAAGAGGCTGCCAGTCGGTGTGAGCACTCGGGCGAGTTCGTCGCAGACGGTGATCAGGCGCTGTACGTAGTCGTCGACGTGGGTCTCGGTGCCGATCTCCTTCTCTCCGGCGCCGTAGCGGCGCAGCAGGTGATACGGCGGTGAGGTCACGACGCAGTCGAAGGAGGCGGTCGGTAGTTGGCTGAGCACCGTCATGGCGTCGCCGTACAGCAGGGTCCGCAGCGGTGGTGTCGACTCCGGCAGGTGGGCCGGGCGTGGTCCTCGGACGCGGCAGTACCGCCAGGCTGGCGGCGTGATGATGTTGTTGGTCATGGTTGTCCCTCCCTTCGGGTGTTAGTGATGTACGACGCCAGACCCTCGGCGGTGACGACCTCCGACAGTGGCCCGGCCTCGTGGTCGGCAAGCACGGCGCGCAGCACCTCGGCGCGGCGCTTGGTGGTGACGAGCCAGAGCACGGTCGGGAAGACCTCGTTGAGTCGCTGCTCGTTGCCCGTGCGCCAGTAGCGCACGTACTGCTGGGCCTTGCGGGCGATGCGTCCGGGGTGCTCGGTTGCGCGGTCGACCTCCAAGAAGGCGCTCAGCTCCCACTCGCCGACGGCCCAGGCGAGGTAGGCGTCAGGTCGGAGGGTGACGGTCCTCCCGGCCGGTCCGGTGAACGATCGCCAGCAGGTCGGCTCGGTCTCGAACTCCAGCAGCTCGACGTGGGCGGTCTCGCGTAGCTGCACGTACACCTCGGTCACGCCCAGGGTGTGATCGACGAAGAGATCGCTCGGTGTCGGTCGGCGAACGGTCTGGTGCTGGAGGGTCTCGGCCAGGCGCTGCCCGTTGACGTCGAGGGCATAGGTGTAGCCCTGACTGCCGCCCTTGATGCCACCGACCTGACGATGAAGGCGCGTCACTACCCGCAGCTCAGTCAGGCGTTGCAGGTGTCTTCGGCAGGTTCGGGCTCCAGCTGGTGTAGTGGGCCAGATCAGCCGGTTGAGCTGCCCGCCCGACGCCATCCGTACCAAGGCGAGCGTCTCAATCACGAGTTGGTCGATCTCACTGAGCTGCTGACTGAGTCGCTCCAACCGAGGGGCCAGCATGCCGCCAGCACCGCTTGTACGTGTTGAGTCGTTGCGCGTTTCGCCCCTGTTGGGCGGGCTGATCAGGTGGTCTCTCGTCGCCTTCTCCACCCGATCGGACACCCGATCGGACATCGGCTCGGCGCTCATGATGGACGTCTCCGACGCCTTCCGACCGGGCTGTCACCGTTGATCGGGGCCTCCACCCGGGCTCGGCGTGCCGCGTCGATCTGATCTCGGGGGACGCCCCAGCGCTCCCGTGAGATGCTCCGCAGCTCGCTCGGGGACCGCAGCGGACGTTCCGGAGGCAGTGTCTGGATGCTCGCTGGCGGCTGCACCTGTCCGCCGGCGTAGACGGTGGTGATCGCCTGGTAAGGGTCGAGGCCCATGATGTCCTCGGGCGTGAGGCCGTGTCCGAACTCGCGGACGAACACCCCGGCGTCGTCTCGGGCGGTAGCGAACGTGACCTTGGTCCTGGCGTTGGTCAACGCCGCAGCTCGGATGTCTGCCGGGAGCTGACCAAGGTGCTGAGCGGCGAGGGTGACCCCGACTCCGTACCCGCGCGCTTGGGTGAGCATGGTGTCGATCGAGCTGGCCGGGAACCGAAGGACGGTACCGACCTCGTCGATGATGACGCTCGCCGGACGGCGCTTCGTCTTCGGAAGCGCAGCCCGGGCGGCGATCGCATGCCACAGCTGGTTGATCAGCATCGCCCCGAGCAGCGCGGTCGTCTCGTCACCGAGGAGCCCGACAGGCAGCCGGACCAGGAGCACCTGCTTGTCCCGCAGCAGCTGTCCGAAGTTGATCGCCGGGCTCGCCTGTCCGATGGCATGCGCTACGGGTGAGCGACCGACGAAGGCCCGAAGCTTGTTGAGCGGTGCGCCGGTCATGGCGTTCCACTCGGCCGTACCCAGGTTGTCGGCCCAGTCCCACCAGGCTCGGACGTCCTCGCCCGGATCATGGGCGGCAAGGACTCGGCGTCGAAACCCCTGATCGACGACGAGACGAGGCGCTTCAGTCATGGTGAGGTCTGGGTGCGCGGCGATGGTGAGCAGGACGTGGCGCAAGATGTCGGCTGACCGAGGCCCGAGGTTCTCACGCCAGATGTCGACCATCAGGCCGAGGACCCGATCAACGACGAGCTCTCGTTCGCTTGGGTTGGCGCGCAAGGGATCGAAGCCGACCGGCCGATCGTCGGTCGGGTCGAACAGGATCGTGTGCTCCAGTCGTTCGGCCGGAAGTCGAGCCGCAACCGCGTCGACCAGGTCCCCGTCCTTCGGGTCGATCACGACCAGGGCATGATTTGCTCGGGCATCGTGCTCGGCCAGGTGGGTGAGCAGCACGCTCTTACCGGAACCCGTGGGGCCGACCACCAAGCTGTGGTAGGTGCGTGACACAGGGTCGATGGCTACCGACCGGAGGCTCCTGGGATGGGTGCCGATACCCAGCACCGTTCCATGGGCCGGCACAGCGGCGGTGACCGGAAGGGGGCGGCTACAGGCGAGGCTGACTCCGGGAAGCGCTGTCGCCTCAAGCGGGTAGCCGACCAGGCCAGTGGCTTCCTCGGCATTGAGGAGGACCGGCCACGCGGTGAGCGGACGCCAAACGGTCGTGATCCGGCGGGCGACCGACCGGCCGCTCAGCAGCCTTCGCTTCAAGAGCGTCCCCGGAGCCCGGGTGGTGTGCCAGGACGCTTCCACGTCCCTGAGCAAGCTGCGGCTCCGCTCTGGCGTGGCGCCAGAGATGCCGATCCGCAGGGTGGCCAGGAGTAGTGGAGCACTTCGCTTCTTACGCAAGGCACTGACGGCCTCGCTGGTCAGCAACACGCCGTCGTCGAGGTTGGTCGCTTGCTCACGCTCCGCAGCGGTCGCCAGACGTGCGGGTAGGATGGGCCGTGCAGGCGCGAGCAATGCCTGGACGACAATCTTCTCCTCACCGAAGAGCGGCTGCAGCGAGGAGAGCAGCCCGGACGAGAGCCTGACGCTGTGGACGTTCAAGCTGCGCTCGGCGTTCGTCAGCCGATACTCCGCGCCGCTGCACAATTGCGGGTAGCGAATGAGGGTGCTGCGCTCATAACGAACCGCCGGCAGATGCGCCGCAAGTGCCGCTTCAATATGGCGGGTAAAAGCACGCGGGACGAGCAGGCGGTGCAGAGTGCCGTATCGATCAGCATGTATCTCGCTTACAACAAATGGGGTGTGCCACCAGCGTCGCCACCACGGCGGCAGCAGTCCGCTGATACTGCCCAGGAATGCCTCGACTCCGTCGGTGTCTAGGTTGGTCGGGAAACGAAGCTCGTAGGCCTCCAGTGTCCGGCGTTGTTGGCGGGCGTCCGCCGCCTTCGCGAGAACCAGCTCGAGCATGATTCCGACCGGGAGCAGCAGCGCCAGGACTAGCCAGATCACTGCGTGCCCCCGTCGGCTGGATCGGTCTCGTTGTTCGAGTTGCTCGTGTCGGCAATCTCGTGGAGCAACAGCAGCAGGCCCGCAACCAGTCGCTCGACGTCCACCTCTTCCTTCCGGACCGCCGTGATCCGGACCTTGCGCTGCGTCATGTCACACCTCCTTTCGCTTGCTGCAGTTGCGGCCAGGAGACCTGCATCGAGGACGCGCTGAACTAAGCGTCATGTGATGCGCTGTATCCCCGGAGGTCTCCGCCGCTGTCCACGATGTCTCACGCGGACCTATTGGCCGTCAAGCGATGTCGGCTATTCCACAACAATCGCTACCGGTAGCCACGCCCAGGGCCATGCCGGCCGAACAGCCACCAGGCTACGATTGCCACGGCTACGACCCCGCCGAGCAAGGGCACGACCGGCTGGATGAGCTCCGCGCCAACCCGAACACCGACGCACACCAGCAGCACGACCCCGACAGCCTCAATGAGCTTCTTCACGGCGAACTCACTGCCTCGGCAGCCACCTCATCGGTGATCGCCTCGTCGAACGTGCTGGTCAAGCAGCGCAGCGCGAAGCGTCTTTGATTACTGACGAAGCGTCCGGTGCGGGCCACGAACAAGGCCTGACCGATCGTGTCGGCCTCCAACAGGCGGTACTCGATCGACCCGGGCGGATATCCCGCCCAACGAAGCCGCGCCAGGTGACACGACGCGACCAGCAGTTCGGGTTCCGTCTCGAACCCGGCCCGCAGGAAATAGTGGCGGGAGTCGTGTACGAACCGGAATGCCACGTTGTCGTCTGGTTCCAGGTAGATCGTCTGCTCGCAGAAGCGATTCGATACCCGCACCGGCAGCCCGGCGAGCGTTGCCGCTCGGAACTCTGCGATTACCGCCTCCAGGGTTTGCGGGGCGATCCGGGCTCCACGCCAGCGCACTCCGAGCTCGGCGGCAGTTTCTTTCGCCAGGCCCCGGATCCAGATGCTGAGGTTGGCCCGCCCCTGCTCGACCTCCCGGGTCTCGGACGATGTGTCGAGTAGCGACATTGCCCGACCCGACTACGGCCGGTCGAAGCGGCGACGCTCCGCCGCTTCCGCCATCGACACGAAAGCCGACCGGGTCAGATCGTGCAGCTGCCGCTCTGCCTCAGCTGCCTCAGCCCGGACCCGTTGCAGATCGGCCATCCACGACTGGCCGCCCAAGCGAAACCCGAGCAGGTAGACGAGCACGACCACCACCAGGAAGGCGCCGACCAAGCCGACGATGAGTAGGGCGGTCACTGGCGGCCCTCCCGGCAGAAGTCCGAGATGGTGTCGGCGATGATCTCGCCCTTGCCCATCTTTGCCACGTCGGTGAAGAACTTGAGGTCGTCTGCCAGGAACGGGTCACCCTGGGCCAGGGTCGCCGCCCAACGGCTGAGCATCGCCTGGCCGCTCATCGCCTCACGGGTGAGACGGTCGATCTCGTGCAGCTTCTCGTTCTGGACGATGGCATGGGCCTGCACCGATGCCATCCGCACCAGGGTGTTGCGCTGGACGGTGCTAAGGGCCCGGCTGGTGCGACGATCCGTTCCAGCGAGGGCCGACAGACCCACGCCGACACTCGGCACCACCTCCGTGGCCGATGACTTGGGTACCAGGTTGGACATCCACGGTCTCCTTATTGATCCGGGATCGACGCCAATCGTCGACCGCCGATCCTGAGTGTGAAGAGCGAGAAGTCCACCGCGTAGGGTGCCGACTGGGTAATTTGTGGGTATGCCCGCGGCAGATGTGCTCTTCTCGCCACCTGAGGAGCTGCGCCGCGAGCTAAAGCTGCTGCTCAGGGCCGGTTTCCCGCTTACGGACGCGACCGCCGGTGATGTGCTGACCGAGCAGCGGGTGGTCATCGCTCACGCCCAACACCCCGATGAGCGGGCCAGCCGGATCAGCGCCCTCGACCGGGTCATCCGGCAGCTCCTGGGCGACTTGGGTCCCTCCCCTCGGGGAGAAGCTGCACGCAGGCTGTTCGGCACTGCTCGGGGCATGCGCGGGACAACGCTCACTGCCCGCCGCTTAGAGGCGGCGCAGATCCTGGAACGCCACGAGGATCACGTCCGCAAGCACATCGAGCCGAAGCTGCTCGACGAACTGGCCTTCGCCTTCCACCAGGAGAACCTGCGCTACAAACCGGTTGCCGAACACGGCCGACCAACCATCGCGGCCCACGAGGACACGCCGGTGGTCACCGAGGACTCCTACACCGAGCAGGAGGAGCTGCTCTGCCGGGTCTGGAGTGCTGTCTACGGCTACCGGGCTGAGCTGATCGCCACCGAGCGGCGCCTCCGAGAGGCCAGACACGAGGAACGCGAGCCCGACGCCGACCTCAAGGAGCACCTCGACACCGGGACCTGGCAGCTGGCTCGCTTGCTCAACTTCGTATCGGACTACCTCGACCGCTACGGCGAGCAGATCCTGCACGGGGACACTCCCTTCAACGTCGAAGGGCTGGTTGCCCTCGCTGGTTGGCATGGCGGTCTCGGCGGTGACGACGCTAAGCGCCTCCGCTACGTCTTGGCGCGCTCAGGCACTGAAAACCGAACCGACTTTTTGAAGCTACTCCACGACAAGACCCCGGCCAAATAATGCAAAAGAGAGTCGACTACAGATGGCCAAAGAAAGCCGATCATTGTATAATGAGCTACGCTAATATGACACATATATATAGGACAAAGAGCATTGCGATGTATGCAGCCAGGAGGCTGGCGATATGACGCTGCGCAAGTCCGATTTGTACGGCTCGCTCTGGAAGAGCTGCGACGAACTGCGCGGCGGTATGGACGCCTCTCAGTACAAGGACTACATCCTGACGCTGCTCTTCGTGAAGTACGTTTCGGATAAAGCCAAGACTGATCGCAGCAGCCTGATCGACGTCCCAGCCGGAGGATCCTTCGACGACATGATCGCCCTCAAGGGCGACAAAGAGATCGGCGACAAGATCAACAAGATCATCGCCCGGCTCGCTGAGGCGAACGACCTGCAGAAGGTCATCGACCAAGCCGACTTCAACGACGAAGAAAAACTTGGTCGCGGCAAGGAGATGCAGGACCGCCTGACCAAGCTGGTCTCGATCTTCGCCGACCTCGACTTCAGAGGCAGCCGTGCTGAAGGTGACGACCTGCTTGGTGACGCCTACGAGTACCTGATGCGGCACTTCGCCACCGAGTCCGGCAAGAGTAAGGGCCAATTCTACACGCCTGCTGAAGTATCCCGGATACTAGCCAAGGTCGTCGGCATCGGTCCGACGACGAAGCAGGACCAGACGGTGTACGACCCGACCTGCGGCTCCGGATCGCTACTGCTCAAGGTCGCCGACGAAGCGCCACACGGGATCACGATATACGGCCAGGAAAAAGACAATGCCACGTGGGCCTTGTCAAAGATGAACATGATCCTGCACGGCAACGAGATCGCCGATATCCGCAAGGGCGACACGATCACCAGCCCGCAGTTCCTGAACGGAAGCCAGCTTCGCACCTTCGACTTCGCGGTTGCTAATCCACCGTTCTCGGTCAAGTCGTGGAGCAATGGCCTGGAAAGCGACTACGGCCGCTTCGAGTTCGGCATGCCCCCAGCCAAGAACGGCGACTACGCCTTCCTGTTACACATCCTGAAGTCGCTCAAGAGCACCGGCAAGGCGGCAGTCATCCTCCCTCACGGCGTGCTCTTCCGTGGCAACGCCGAGGCCACCATCCGAAAGGAACTACTCAAGCGCGGCTACATCAAGGGCATTATCGGCCTGCCGCCCAACCTCTTCTACGGCACGGGCATCCCTGCTTGCATCCTCGTCCTCGACAAGGAGAACGCCCAAGCCCGTACCGGCGTCTTCATGATCGACGCCTCGAAGGGCTTCATGAAGGACGGCCCGAAGAACCGGCTGCGCAGCCAGGACATCCACAAGATCGTCGACGTCTTCAACCGGCAACTGGAGCTCGATCGCTACTCGCGCATGGTGCCGCTCTCCGAGATCGCCGATCCGAAGAACGACTACAACCTCAACATCCCTCGCTACATCGACTCATCAGAGCCCGAGGACATCCAGGACCTCCGAGCCCACCTCCACGGCGGCATCCCAGAATGTGACATCGACGCCCTCAGCGCCTACTGGGAGGCCTTCCCGAGCCTCCGCTCCACGCTCTTCAAGCCGAACCGGCCGGGCTACCTCGATCTCGCCATCGACGTCGCCGACGTTCAGCAGACGATTCTCGACTCCACGGAGTTCAAGGACTTCGCAAAGCGTGCCCAGGACCTCGTCACCGACTGGTTCGGCGTTCACCGGTCCGAACTCGAGAAGGTCAACGCAGACACTCGTCCCAACGAGCTGATTGCCAGTCTCGCCGATGACCTACTGGCACTCTTCAGGCCGGTGCCCCTGCTCGACGAGTACGACATCTACGAACAGCTGATGACCTACTGGCACGAAACGATGCACGACGATGTCTTCCTGATAATGAACGACGGATGGCTGGAGGCTGCCAAGCCGAGGAAGGCTATCGAGGACAAGGACCGCAAGCTCGCGGAGGCTCCTGATCTCGTTGTCGGCTCAGGCAAGTCAGCAACCAAGTACAAGATGGATCTGCTGCCGCCGACTCTCATCGAAGCTCGCTACTTCCGGGCTGGGCAGGAACGCGTGGCGGAACTTGATGCAGCCGCCGAAGAGGCATCCCGAGCGGTCGAGGAGTTCATCTACGAGAACGCCACCGACGAGGGCCTGCTGTCGGAGGCCATGGACGACGGCAAGGTAACGAAAGCTCTCGCTGCTGCTCGACTGAAGGATGCCAAGCGTGAAGGCTCCGACCCGGACGAAGTAACAGCCCTGGAGCACTTGATAGATCTCTACGCCAAGGAAGCGAACGTCAAGAAGAACGTAAAGGACGCACGCAGCGCCCTCGATCTTGCTGTCCTGAAGCAGTACGGGGAACTGACGGAGTCGGAGATCCAGCCACTTGTGTTGGAGCGGAAGTGGTTGAACAGCATCCAGGCAAGGATTAGCAACGAGGTCGATGCGCTTACACTCTCGCTCGTAGAGCGCATCGAGGAGCTCGGCGCACGGTACGGAGACACGGTCGCCAGCATCGAGGCTGCAGTTGAAGAGTTTGAAGCCAAGGTGGCAGCACATCTCGCTGCTATGGGGGTCAAGTGATGACAACCCCTACAACGACCTGGCCCATGGTGCGACTCGGTGATATCGGCCAAAGCATCATCGGACTAACCTATAGCCCCGAAGAGGTCAAGCGTTCCGGGACCCTTGTGTTGCGGTCTTCCAATATCCAAGATGGCCGGCTTACCTTCGAAGACAACGTCTACGTCGACTCTAATATCCCGGACAGGATCAGAATCCGGGACAACGATATCTTAATCTGCGTCCGTAATGGTAGTCGTAGGCTAATCGGTAAGAGCGTGATGCTGGACCGACGGGTTGTAGGACAGACCTTCGGTGCTTTCATGGCGGTGTTTCGGTCAGACGCCAATCCTTTTCTACAGTACTTCTTCCAGTCAGACGAATTTAAGCGCCAGATCGACGAACACCTCGGCGCGACAATCAATCAGATCACGAACGGAAGCCTGAACAGCTTGATTGTGGCGCTCCCAGGCCAGCGAGAACAGCGAGCGATCTCCGACAGATTGCAGGACATAGATCAGCTCATAGCTTCGCTGGAGCACTTTATAACCAAGAAGCAGGGTATCAAGCAGGGGATGATGCAGGAGCTGTTGACCGGGCGGACCCGACTGCCTGGATTTGTGCGTCCCTGGTCAACGCGGCCGTTTGCCGAAGTCCTGACGCGCCTAAATGTCAAGAAGTATCAGATACCAGCCTCGTCGTACGGCGCGGTTGGCTCGGTGCCCGTCGTGGATCAGGGGCAACAGGCCATTGTTGGATACACCAACAATCTAGCAGCAACCTTCCACCCAGGTCTCGGGGGTGTCATCGTCTTTGGTGACCATACATGTATCACGAAATTTGTGGACTTCGCATTTGCCGTGGGTGCAGATGGAACTCAAGTTGTTAAGGCTACCGGGTCGAATGTCACTCAGTTCTTTGCCTACGTCCTCGAACACGACCCTATTGTAAGTACTGGATATAACCGTCACTTTGGCTTTCTGAAGGAGAGGACGTTCCTGGTCCCGCCTAGCGATGAGCAGCTCGCGATTGCGAGTGTCCTCGTGGATGTGGATGCGGAGATAAAGACGCTGATCACGCGGCTCGCGAAGACACGCGATATCAAGCAGGGGATGATGCAGGAGCTGTTAACCGGGCGGACCCGGCTGCCGGTGCAGGAGGCTGTCGCATGACAGCCGGTAAGTCGATCCGCCTCTTCCTCGCCGACGGCACACCCGGCGGGCTGCTGACTGCGGAGATCATGAACTGGACCGGCCACGTCGTCGCCGCTCCTCGGTCTGATCTCGCAGCGCTCCTGAAGCGGCCCGAGGCGAGTCGGACGGGTATCTACATATTGCTGGGCGACGACCCGAATAGCCTCGGTGGCACGATCGCCTACGTCGGTGAGGGTGACGATGTCAGCAAGCGCCTCTATCAGCACGCGCGGCCGGAGGATCAGGGCGGCAAGGACTTCTGGGATCGCGCCATCGTGCTTACCAGCAAGGACACCAACCTCACGAAGGCCCATGCCCGCTACCTGGAGTCTCGCCTTATAACCCTCGCGCAGCAGGCGAATCGGACGTCCCTGGTGAATGGGACAGCACCTTCTCCGCTACCTCTGCCTGAGGCTGACATTTCTGATATGGAGTACTTCATCTCGCAGGCCAAGATCGTCCTGCCAGTACTTGGAGTCAACCTCCTCCGCGCCGTGCCGAGGATGCCTGTAGCTGAGCAACAGGGTTCTGGCATGACAGCAACGCTCTCAGTGCAGTCGCCGATCTTCGAGCTGACCCTCAAGAAGTCGGGCATAGCAGCCACTGCCCAGGAGGTCGACGGCGAGTTCACGGTCTTCGAGGGCTCGACCGCTCGATCTGAGTGGCAAGGGGTCGAAGGACACGGATACAAACGTCTTCGAGAGAAACTTGAAGAGGATGGAACACTGGCTCTAGCCGACGACGGGAGCTCCCGACGCTTTACTCGGAACCAAGTCTTTGCGTCGCCTTCGGCCGCAGCCGCGATGGTGACTGGTCGCAGCGCCAACGGTCGTGTCGAGTGGAAGATTCAAGGCTCGGGCGTCTCGTACGGCTCTTGGCAGAGTGAGGGCGTCGATCGGGCTCTTGAGGAGGTTGCGTCGTGAGCGATGTCGGCCAACCGGAACGCCGTGCGCAGGAGCGCGTCGTCAAGCTTCTTCACGAGCGTCTCAAGTACGACTACTTGGGCAACTGGGAGTACCGGGAGAACTCCAACATCGAAGCTGAGCTGCTCTGGCAGAACCTGAAGGCTCGTGGTTACGACGACAACCTGATCAACAAGGCCCTCGACAAGCTCAAGAGCGATGCGTCGCTTGGCGGTGGACGGGATCTCTACGAGGCCAACAAGGACGTCTACGGACTGCTGCGCTATGGCGTGAAGGTCAAGCCGGGCATCGGGGAGCATACGGAAACGGTCTGGCTGATCGACTGGGAGAACCCGAATGCCAACCACTTCGGCGTGGCTGAGGAGGTCACGGTCGCCGGCAACCATGTCAAGCGTCCGGACCTGGTTCTCTATGTCAACGGGCTGGCGCTCGGCACGATCGAGCTGAAGCGCTCGAAGGTGGCCGTGTCCGAAGGAATCCGCCAGACGATCGGCAACCAGAAGGCCGACTTCATCCGCCCGTTTTTCACGACCGTCCAGCTCGTGATGGCCGGCAACGATGTCGAGGGACTGCGCTACGCCGTCATCGATACGCCCGAAAAGTACTGGCTGAGCTGGAAGGAGCCATCAGATATTGAGGGGCCACTCGATCGAGCACTCACTCAGGTGTGCTCTAAGGAGCGGCTACTTGAGATTATTCATGACTTCGTGGTGTTCGATGCCGGCACCAAGAAGACCTGCCGCCACAACCAGTACTTCGGCGTCAAGGCTGCCCAAGCTCGCGTCATCAAGCGTGAGGGCGGCATCATCTGGCACACCCAGGGCTCAGGCAAGTCGCTCACGATGGTCTGGCTGGCCAAGTGGCTCCGCGAGAACCAGCCCGATGCCCGCGTCCTCCTTATAACCGACCGCACCGAACTGGACGAACAGATCGAAGGCGTCTTCAAGGGGGTCAATGAGGACATTTACCGCACCACCAGCGGTGCCGACCTGCTGGGCACACTCAACGAGAGCATGCCCTGGCTGATCTGCTCGCTGGTCCACAAGTTCGGCGGCTCCGAGAGCGAGACGGAGCGGGATGAAGCGGACGGCGAGTTCATCCGGGAGCTTAAGGCCAAGCTGCCGAAGGGCTTCCGGGCCAAGGGCAACCTCTTCGTCTTCGTCGATGAGGCACACCGTACCCAGTCCGGCAAGCTGCACGAGGCCATGAAGCAGATCCTCCCCGGCGCCATGTTCATCGGCTTCACCGGCACACCTCTGCTCAAGTCCGACAAGGAAACGAGCATCGAAACGTTCGGCAGCTTCATCCATACCTACAAGTTCGACGAGGCCGTAGCCGACAAGGTCGTTCTGGATCTGCGCTACGAAGCACGCAGCATCGACCAGGAGCTGACCTCACCGGCCAGGGTTGATCAGTGGTTCGAAGCCAAGACCAAGGGCATGACCGACCTCTCTAAGGCTGAGCTCAAGAAGCGCTGGGGCACGATGCAGAAGGTCGTCAGCTCTGAGCCGCGTGCCCGCCAGATTGTCAACGACATCTTGCTCGATATGGACATCAAGCCACGGCTGATGGACGGGCGCGGAAACGCCATGCTTGTCAGCGCCAGCATATACCAGGCCTGCAAGTTCTACGAGCTGTTCTGCCAGGCGGGCTTCAAAGGTAAGTGCGCGATTATCACGAGCTACGAGCCGCAGGCCGGTGACATCTCGAAGGAAGACTCCGGCGAAGGTGCTACCGAGCGCTTGCGCCAATACGAGATCTACCGGCAGATGCTGGCCGACCACTTCAACGAGCCTGCTGACCAGGCAGCCACCAAGGTTGCCCTGTTCGAGAAACAGGTCAAAGACAAGTTCTTGAACGAGCCTGGCCAGATGCGCCTGCTCATCGTGGTCGACAAGCTGCTCACCGGCTTCGACGCACCGAGCGCGACCTATCTCTACATCGACAAGAAGATGCAGGACCACGGCCTCTTCCAGGCCATCTGTCGAGTCAACCGCCTCGATGGTGACGATAAGGACTACGGCTACATCGTTGACTACCGGGATCTCTTCAACTCCCTGGAGTCAGCGATCACCGACTACACCGGCGGCGCGCTGGACGGCTACGACAAGAAGGACATCGAAGGGCTGCTGAGCGACCGCATCGAGAAGGCCCGCGAGGACCTTGACCAGGCGCTGGAGCAGATCCGTGCGCTTTGCGAACCTGTGGAACCACCGAAGGGCACGCTCCAGTACCAGAGGTACTTCTGTGCTTCCGAGCAAGGCAATGCCGAGCAGCTGAAGGCCAACGAACCCAAGCGAGTCGAGCTCTACAAGTCGGTCACTGCACTGGTCAGGACCTTCGGCAACCTGGCGAACGAGATGGAAGCGGCTGGATACAGCGCTGAGCAGGCTGCCTCAATCAAGGCGGAGGTCGCCCACTACGCGAGCGTGCGAGATGAGGTGAAGCTCGGTGCCGGGGAGGATGTCGACTTCAAGCAGTACGAGGCCGGCATGCGGCACCTGCTCGACACCTACATCCAGGCCAAACCGTCGGAAGTCCTCTCTGACTTCGATAACGCCACCCTGATCGACCTGATCGTCAAGCTCGGGCCCTCTGCGCTCGACAGGCTACCGGCCGGGATCAAGAAGGACCCAGAAGCGGTGGCCGAGACGATCACGAACAACATGCGCAAGGTCATCATCGACGAGCGACCGTTGAACCCCAAGTACTACGACCGGATGTCCGAGCTCCTCGACGCGCTGCTTGAGGAGCGCCGCAAGGGAGCGCTGGAGTACAAGGACTTCCTGGCGAAGCTGCTGGAGCAGGCCGCCAAGCTCGGCAAGGGCGAGTCGGACACTGCCTACCCGGAGTGGGCGGACAACGGCGCACGCCGAGCTCTCTACGACTTCTTCTACCCCGACCTCAACCTGGCCGTCACCATCGATAGGGCTGTCCGGCACTCCAAGCCCGACTCGTGGGTTGGTAACAAACTAAAGGAAAAGAAGGTCCGACAGGCCATCCGCTCGGCGCTTCCAGGCGACTTCGACAAGGTCGATGACCTCTTCGACCTGGTTAAGGCGCGTGATGAGTACCGCTAGTGCCTACCTCACCGTTGCAGGCATCGACGTCGACGTCGTTTACAAGGACATCAAGAACCTGCATATAGGCGTTTATCCGCCGATGGGACGGGTGCGGGTCGCTGCTCCCCAGCAGCTTGACGACGATCAGGTGCGCTTGGCGGTTGTGCACCGACTCCCATGGATCAAGAAGCACCAGCAGCAACTGAGGTCGGCACAGCGCCAGTCAGTCCGTGAGATGGTGACTGGCGAGTCTCACTACGTCTGGGGCTCCCGGTACCGCCTAAAGGTCATCGAACGCCACGGCCGGGCACACGTCGAACTCGACGGCGAGCGTCTCCTGCTCTACGTCCCCGAGGGTACCGATGCTGATCACCGTCGTGCCCTGCTGGACCGTTGGTACCGCGCCCAGCTCAGGCGGGTTGTACCGGACGTAGTGAGCCGGTGGGAGCCGAAGATCGGGGTAACGGTCCCGAAGTGGACCATCCGACGGATGAAGACCAAGTGGGGATCGTGCAACCGGGAGACCGGCCACATCTGGTTCAACGTCGAGCTGGCCAAGAAGCACCCGGACTGCCTCGAGTACCTGGCTGTCCACGAGATGACTCACCTAATAGAGCGCGGCCACGGCGAACGCTTCGCGAAGCTGATGGACAAGCACATGCCGGACTGGCAGGCGCGTCGGGACCGGCTCAATCAGGCACCGCTCGGTCATGAGCAGTGGCCCTCCGTAGGGCGTATATGAGAAACGCTATGGAAGATAAGCCGTCACAATCTATGGAATACGTACCTCCGTCATGCGAGGCGATTGCTGCTTCGCAAAACAGCATCCGCGCACTTCGTCTCCTGGTCGCTCAACGCAAGCTATATCACGTGGCGAAACGTTGGGCATTCTTGCGGACTATAGGTCTGAGCGTCGTTGCGATAGCTGCTCCAGTAATAACGGCTGCGTATCCGGCCGCTTCCGTAGCTGTTGGTGCGGTGGCGGGTGTATGGATCTTTCTCTCTCGTACCGTCTTCCTAGGAGTTGAGCGCAAGAAGGCGGCAGCGGGCGCCTCTGTCCAGGAGCAGTTTGACCTGCTGGTCTACAGCATGCCCGATATAGCTCTACGGGATCCTTACGTTACTCCAGAAGAAATATCTAGCCTCGTGGGGGATGATGCTTCGGTAGAAACTGCGGCGAAGCGAGAAAAGCTATTCGATTGGTATCCGGTAGACACTGCGCTGGACGGTGACGTCGGCATTGCCATCATGCAGCGAGCCAACGCGGCCTATGCCGAACGGCTTCACAATAGTAATGCGAATGTATGGCTCGCAGTTGCCATTAGCTGGTCGGTAATAGCTGTCGGTCTTAGCCTATCGTTGGGCTTAAGTCTTGAGACGTTCCTTCTTGGTGTGGCACTGCCGGTGCTTCCATCGCTTCTCGATGTGATTGAGCAGTGGAGGATTACCAAGCAGGCCGGAGCTGAGAGACGAGCGTTGGCTGCCGGAATTGAACGGCTAATCCGTGGCCAAGATGAGCATGAGTTGAGTGGTCAGGACCTTCTGGTCTGGCAAGGACAACTTTACAATCTAAGGCGCGAGGCGCCGCAGATACCCACTTTGATCTACAAGCGTACTCGACATAAGAATGAGCAAGCCATGAACGCTGCGGCCGCAGAGTTGAGCCGTGCTGCCAAGAACCGGTCGAGACCAGCGATAACGGATCAGGAGAAGGACTCATGACGACTACGGTTCAAGCGTTCAGCCAGTTCCTCACAGACATAACGATCACCGACTATCAAAAGACGAGCATTGTTGAAGCACGGCGGGCTGGCGTGGAGGCCGACTTAGGCAACGCTTTCCCGGCGAGTTCAGACATTCCTCTTCTATCAGTTCGATTGATGGGCTCGGCCGCGAAGGGGACCATAGTTCGGCCGATCGATGACATCGATGTGTTGGCGGTGTTCTCAAACGAAAAGAGAGCGTGGCAGAACAAGTACGCGAATGATTCATTCTCTTTCATTTACCGCATAACGCAGGCATATAGTGGCTTCAAGGTGCAACAGGTGGGAACGCGTGGCCAAGCAGTAAGGGTTTTCTATGAGAATGGTGGTCATGTCGACGTTGCTCCGGTATTCAAAATGAACGACTCTACCTTTCATTTGCCCTCGGGCAGTGGCGGGTGGATCCTCACATCGCCTTTCGTCGCAAACAAGTGGTTTAGCGACACGAATGCTTCACTCGATTACAACCTTGCGCCACTGGTCCGTATGTTGAAGAAGTGGAACACGGCACACTCGAAGCGTATGCGTTCGTTCCACATGGAGACTGTGGCCGGGCATGTCTTTAGTTCTTTGGGAAGTAACCGTCGCATCGGTCTACAGAAGTTCTTCGAGTGGGCTCCAGGCTACCTCGAAGTTTCAGATCCTGGAGGTCAGTCTGGTTCCCTCTCCGGCTATTTGAGCTGGACTGCAAAGCAGGAACTCTTACAGGCCCTGCAAGCAGCTAATACCCGAGCAGTCAGCGCTTTGGCTGCTGAGGATCGAGGCGATCATGAGGAGGCCAAGCGCCTTTGGAAGATTATTTTAGGAAATAGTTTCCCGGCGTAATCCCGATCGTTGTTTGCCGTCGATTGGTCGGGGTGACGACTATGGGGTGTTCGGGCGGTGCCATCCCCGGCGCGGACGTAAGGTCACGCCCGCCTTCTTGAATTCCCGTCGAAGGGTTTCAGGATCAACGGCAAAGTAGCTAGCGGTTGTCTTTAGCGACTTGCCGTCACTGTAGAACCGGGCAGCTGTCGCAACCTCCGCATCGGTGAGTCGTCGTTGGCACCTCCTACGCTCGATGCCATGCCGTTCGAGGTGAGCGAGAACCGTGGTGCGATGGATCCCGAAGATCTGCGCGAGCTCGCGCACTGTCGATCCAGTCACGTACCGGTTGGCAAGGTTGAGGATCTCTTCCTGTGACAGGCGGCGCTGACGCTGGACCGATCGCTGGGGTTGCGACCGGACCTGGTCCTCGCCACGCCCGTTGAAGGCGGCTTCAAGGAAGGGAGCGAGCTCCTGTTTCGCGAGTAGCGCGATCACCTCCACCCAACCCAACCCATACGTCTCTACTCGAACTGGTGACCGTGCTGGTCCGTCCGGCTCGAGGTCTGCCGGACGGAACGAATTGCCACTCAGTGGTGAGTCGCTGTCACACCGGATGCGTACCGTGTGAGCTGTGAAACCGAGAGC
>DAHYHI010000018.1:0-1547 GCA_027391075.1 Acidimicrobiaceae bacterium
GGCCCGATAGAAGCCGTTGTGAGGGTCAGCGACGGCCCCGCCGACGGCAGGTTCGGTCTGGCTCAGGGTCTTCCTCGTCCTCGCGGATACCTGTTCGACTTGCTGGCAGCTGAGGATCGCAGAGCTGATCGGCGTATCCAGTCCTATAATATTATGGTATACGGAGCAGTTGAGGCGATCGCAGCGCTGGGGTGGTCACCTGACGAGTTGTTCGAGGTGGTCCAGGGTATGGGACCAGAGGACCTGGCCAGGCAATCCGCCTGTTCGGACTGGACCATCGCCTAGGTGCTCGTGGAGTGGAAGGCGATAGCCGCTCTTCGGGCCGACCCGGAACTCGCGGACGAGCTAGCTCGTCCCATCCCCGAACCGGACGGTCTCCGTGTCCCGGCGGCTTGTGCTCTCGAAGCCCGCAGTGGTGCGGGGAGCAAGTAGTGCCGCCTGCAGCGGCCGACGGGTTGGCGCGCGGCTCCTTTCGTCCCGCCGAAGCGGCCGGGTCCAGGCTTTGGGAGCCGGCCCGACCGGCCCGACGGGATGCTACGGGCAGTAAGCGCTCAGCAGGATCCGTTTGGTCCGGCAGCTTCAGGATGTCCTACGAGGTCAAGTGTCAAATCCTCAGAGCTTCTATAGGGGCGGGCGCCATGAGGGTTTGACCAGGCCAGCGAGGTGGTCAGTCGGGCCGGCGAATGCGAATCAGGTCTTCAGTGATGACGACCACACAGCCCGCGAGGTCGTCGAGGTTGTGGTGATGCGCCAACTGTTGGAGGACCGAGATGACGTTGGCAGGCTGTTGATCGTGTAGTCGTAGCAGGATCACGCCGAGATGGGAGTTGGGCGGGTAGGTGCGGGGATCACCGAAACCGAGGTCGAAGGTAACGAGGGTTCGACGGTCGGTGACTGCAGCGGCGAGCACGTCGGGGTCGGGGCGACCGGTGAGCTGCTCGTCAGCGACGGTGTCCACGTCATGGCCGAAAGCGACTAGCGGCTCTTTGGCGGCGACGGTGATGTTCTCGTCGAACTTGAGTCTCACCTGGTGGGGGTGAGCGGCCGGATCTCTTGTTTGGCCAGCCAGGAGCCGTAAGCGGCCGCCGCTCGGACCCCCTCGGCGGTGAGGGTCGGGTAGTGGTTGACGATCTCGTCGGTGTCGAGACCGGCAGCGAGCGCGTCGAGCACGACGGTCACTGGGACCCTGGTGCCTTTGACGCACGCCTCGCCGTGACAGACCGCCGGGTTCACGGAGATCAGCTCGAGAGGGTCGTCGCTCACGGTCCCAGTATCCCAGACGTCGCGCCGGCTTGTGGGGATTCCTATACCCGGGGTGAAATCCCTGAGGCTTGATGGCTGACCCGGCGAAACGGTGACGGATCGCGCTCCGGCGCGCCGTCCGCCCGACCGGTGTCGCTAAGAGTCCGTAGGACAGCAGCCTCGGGCGGGCCCGATAGAAGCCGTTGTGAGGGTCAGCGACGGCCCCGCCGACGGCAGGTTCGGTCTGGCTCAGGGTCTTCCTCGTCCTCGCGGATACCTGTTCGACTTGCTGGCAGCTGAGGATC
>DAHYHI010000037.1:0-4584 GCA_027391075.1 Acidimicrobiaceae bacterium
CGGCTCGGTGCTGCTCCAGTCGGGGAAGTGACGAAGGCCCTGGGCCTTCCGCTCTGGATGCGGTCACACATCCAGACTAGCGTGAAAGATCAGCAACCACACGGATTTCACCGCGGTCACCTACTTTTTCGACTCACACCCGTCGGCCAGGTCGTCCTACGCTGGCTCACCCAACGCGGAGTCGTCATCATTCCCAAGTCCGTCCAGCCCGAGCGGATGAAGGAAAACATCGACATCTTCACCTTCAAGCTCAAAGACGAACAGATGAATCGCATCGCCAGCCTCGACACCGGCGCCTCCCTATTCTTCGATCACCGCGACCCGGCGATGGTCACGTGGCTCAACAACCGAGCCGAGTAAATCAAGGCGCAGGCGGGATCGCCGCCGAATACCCATCTCGGGCGGCTCCAGGCGCTTCGGCGCGACCGTCCACAGCACAAGATCCCGCGCTCCGCTCGCCTCGCAGGTTCCGGCGGGCCATGCGCGATGGGCGCCAGAGCAGCGCCCCCGGTCCGGCGTTACGAGACGCTTGGGCTCAGTCGTTTGGGGATAGCCGCTCGTGAGTTTTTGGGGACGCTTCAGCTGACCCTGAGATATTCCCGAAGGGCTTCGCGGACGACGTCTGAAGCGGTCGTGTGATCCTTTGCTGCTCGATCGTCGACTGCCTTACGTAGCTCTGGTTCGAGCCGGACCGGAAACGTGTCGGCCGGACTTGATCCCATCGATGGGCGCCCCGGCCGTCGCCGAAGTTTGGAGACGTCAAGCCCAGCCTCGGCCTCCTCGGCCATCTGCTGCAGGACCTCTTCGGTCAACTCGACACCTGCTTTAGAACGTCCGTAGGCCTTCTTGTCAGCCATCGCTCTCTCCGATCTCACCCAGGAGCGATTCGTAGATTCGTCTCATCTTCATCGCGTGAATCACGATCTCGGTGCCGTCGTCGCGAAGCACTGTCACGATCTCCAAGAGGTTCCCGGCCCGGTCGGGACCGAGGTAGAGGACTTTGCCTGTGTCGTTCTCGTCCGCGGCGACGAGCGCATTCTCGACCCCGTGGCGAATGTCCTCGTCGTTGATCCCGTGCTTGCGGGCCGACTCATAGATCTCCACGCACTCTCAACGTCCAATATCGTATCGCGAAACTCGTCCGCGGGGAAGCGGAGTCGACCACTACCACTGCGACCCGGTCCCGGCGTACCAGGACGCTCTCCTGCGAAGGGTCGGGGATGGTCTTGTCTGCTTTCGGGGACACCCGCGGGGCAGAAAACTTGATTGCGTGAGCTGTCGGCTCGTGGCTAGGGTCTGATCACCCACAGTCATCCAGAGGACCCGAGGGACCTGGCCCTATGACGGTCCGGCAACCTGCGCTTTTCGCAAGGTGCCAACGCCAGGATCGATGAGGAGGACCAGTGACATTCCGCTTCGACGTTCCGCCACTTGACGGCCGACTCGTACGTCTCGAGCCGCTCACGGCAGCGCATGCCAGCGACCTTCGGGTCGCCGCCGAAGAGGAGCGCTCCGCCTACGGGTTCACGACCGTCCCTCGCGCGTGGCAGATCGAGGATTATCTATCTGCGCATTTCGGCAGGGTTAAGGACGCAAAGCTGGCCCCCTTCGCCCAGATCCGCCGTGCTGACGGGCGCGTTGTCGGCTGCACCGCCTACTGGGACCCGCGCCTATGGCCGGGGCGCAGCGAGCTGTGCGCTGTTGAGATTGGCTGGACGTGGCTGGCGGCCTCAGCTCAGCGGACTGGCATCAACGTCGAGGCCAAGCTGCTGCTCATGGAGCACGCCTTCGAGTCCATGGAGGTGGCCAGGGTCGACCTCGAGACCGACGCTCGCAACCTGCGGTCCCGCCAGGCTATCGAGGGTCTCGGGGCGATCTTCGAAGGGGTCCTCCGGAGTTGGTCACAGTCACACGCGCCCGGCGAAGACGGCCGCCTGCGCGATTCAGCCATGTTCTCGGTCATCGCGGCCGACTGGCCGACAGTCAAGTCCCGCCTCCGCACCCGGCTGGATCGGCACCAAGGACCCCAACCTGCCGAGCACTGAAGCGCGGGACAGGGACCGCGTCCCGCGCCCTGGAGCCGGCGATCGGGGACGCACGGCGTCCGGTCTTCGGGGCACCGCTGCCCGCGATTATGGGCGACCACGTGGTGTCCGACGCTTACGACGCGGTTTGGGAGTCGAAGGTGGCTGTCTGGCCATGGCGGCGAGGCGAGCGTGAATGGTCGCCAACGAACTGGTGAGTTTCTCCCGCTCGCGCTCGGTGGGTCGGCCATTGTTTCAGTGTTTCAGAGGTGGGCGGCCGGCAGCATCCGATCGACGATCTCGCGGGCCTGGTCGGTCTGCTGGATCAGGACTTTGCGCCGGTCTGTTGGGTGCGGTTGGCGCTCCACGAGCCCTCGTGTTTCGAGAGTGTCGAGCAGCGACGTCATGCTGGCGCTGCTCACGAGAAAACGATTGGCGATGATGTGCCCGGCGGGCGGCTCGCCTGCTCCTTCGAGGATCGCCAGCGCCCGGAGTCCACTCGCTGAGAGGTCGGCGATCTCCCGACGCGGTCGCTGCACCAGGGGGAGGAACGCATCAGAGGTCCGCACCAGGTTGGCAGTAGTCCGGTCGCAACCGAGCGCCGATACTGCGGGGCAGCTTCGTCCATGTCTCGAGCCAGACGGCGAGTGAACGGAGATCGTTCACCCGTATCGGTGACCGGATACGAGTTCGCTCGCCTACGACGCCTTATGGATGACGATCTCTCCTGTGGCGATCGGCTCAGTGTTGGCCTGGCTCAACGCATCGGTTCCGTTAGGCACGTTGTCATAGACCAATTCGTGGGTCGTCGTGTCCGTGATCTCGATCCGGAAGCCGGAGGGCGAGGTTGCGCAGCTACCCGTTACAGTGCAGTCGTATGCCTCGACGAGGAATGAGTAGCTGTCCGCCGAGCCGGTGACGCTTCCCGTACCCGTGTATCGGACCAGCGGCCCCGAGATCACCAACGATCCGGGATCGTAGGCGCTGGAGTGGAAGTTCAAGCTCCCCGCCTGGAACTGGAACTGGGTCTGCCCTACCGGCGTGTTGTTGCCGGTCTGATACTTCGAGACGAACCCGAAGGTGGCGGGCCCGGTCAGGTTCGGGCTGGCAACCAGCGCGCCTGTCGGAGAGATGATGGTGCCGGCACCGGTCACGAAACCGGCCGCGGGGTCGTAGACGACCGCGTACTGGTATGTGTTGGTTCCGGTTCCCGCCGGGGAGTTGCCGTCGCTCACAGTCACCGTGACGGGGTAGACGCCGGCGGCGATGTAGGAGTGGGTGCCGCTCACCGAGCCCGTGCCGGTGCCGACCGTCTCGTTCACCGCCGCCGCCGAAGTGGTGCCGTCACCCCAGTTGATGACCGCGGTGTGGGCGTCGGCGGCGCCGGGATCGGCGAAGTTGGCGCTGACCGTTACGGGGGAGCCAATCGCCACCGGAAGCGACGGCGAAGCCGTGACGGCCCCGACGGTGATCGGGGCGTTGCTGACCGTCAACGGGGCGGTGCTCGTCACCGGAGCGTTGATGCCGTCGGTGGCGGTGAGACTGAGGGTGTAGCTGCCTTCGTCGGTGCAGGTGACGGTGGTATTCGCCGCTGTCGGGTTGGCGAAGGTGCACGTGCCATCGGTGCCGCTGTTGGCGGTCGCGCTCCAGGTAGTCGTGACGGCGTCCCCGTCGACGTCGGTGGCGGTGCCGCTCACGCCGATCGGCGAGCCCTCGACACCGCTGTACCCGCTAGTTCCGCCGCCGGCATTTACCACCGGCGGGGTGTTCAGGGTAAAAGGCGCCGAATTGGCGCCGGATCCCGCCGGGGAGTCGCCGTCGCTCACCGTCACGGTCACGATGTAGGTGCCCGGCGCGGCGTAGGAGTGGGCGCCGCTCACCGAGCCCGTGCCGGTGCCGACCGTCTCGGTCACCGTCGCCGGCGAGGAGGTGCCGTCACCCCAGTCGATGACCGCGGTGTGGGCGTCGGCGGTGCCGGGATCGGAGAAGGAGGTGCTGACGGCCAGCGAGGTGGTCTTCGGCTGTCCGGTGAGGTCCCCGACCGTGATCGGGGCGTTGCTCACGCTCAACGCTGCGGTGCTCGTCACCGGTACGTTTATGCCGTCGGTGGCGGTGAGGCTGAGGGTGTAGCTGCCTTGGTTGGTACAGGTGACCGTGGTGTTCAACGCCGCCGGGTTGGCGAAGATGCACGTGCCGTCGGTGCCGGCGTTGGCGGTCGCGCTCCAGACGGTCGTCACGGCGTCCCCGTCTGTGTCGGACGCCGTGCCGCTCACAGCGATGGCCGAGCCCTCGGCGCCGCTGTAGGGGCCGGCGGCGCTCGGCGTCGGGGGCGCGTTGACGATGACCTGTGCGGAGCTGGTTCCGGTCACCGCCGGTAAGAGGGTGTTGCCGGGGAGGCACATCCCCCCATAGAACCCGTCGGGCACGCACTCTGCCTGGTCCGACACCGACACCGACACCGCGTAAGTGCCTGGGGTGGCGTAGGAGTGGCTGCCGCTCACTGAACCTGCCCCCGAGCCCACCGTCTCGGTCACGGTTCCCGTTGTGGTGGTGCCGTCAC
>DAHYHI010000065.1:0-1501 GCA_027391075.1 Acidimicrobiaceae bacterium
GTCCCACGGGCCTGCGACCACTTGGACGCCCACCGGCACTCCCCCTGCTGTCATGTGGGTCGGCAGGGAGATCGCCGGCTGGCCGGTCATGTTGAACCCGGCCGTCAACGCCGCCATCTGGAACACCTTGAGCGACGGTCCGGATCCGTCGTTGGCGTGCACTTCGGCCAGGATCTCACCCGACTTCGGGGGCGTGATCGTCATGGTCGGCGATACCAGCAGGTCGAACTCGCCACCCCAGCGCGCCACCATGCTACGCGTGAAACGCTGCAGGCGGTGCACCGCGTCCACATAGGTGAGGCTGTCTATGGCCGCCGCCGCCGAACGGGCCCTGCGAATGTGCGGCTCGGTCCTGTCCCAGTCGATTTCGTGGTAGTCCGCCAAACCCGAGTTGACGACCGACATGAACGATGCCAGAAAATCGTCTGGCACTTCGAACTCGACAATTGAGACGTGGTGGCCGAGCTTCTCCAATGCGGTGCCGACGCCGCGGACCGCGTCGAGGCAGTCACCTGCCATCGGAAGGCCGAACGGCGAAGTCTCGATGAGGCCGATCCGCAGACTTCCAGGGTCGACGCCGACCTCCATCGAGTAGGGACGAAGAGGCGGCGGGGCGTTATACCACTGGCCCCGGTCGAAGCCGCTGATCGCGTCGAGGACCGCAGCCGTGTCCGCGACGTCACGGGTGACGACTCCCTCGACCGAGCCGCCCTCCCAGCTGTTGTAGTGCGCAGGAACGCGGCCCCTGCTCACCTTGAGCCCCACGAGCCCGCAGCAGGAAGCCGGGATCCGGATCGACCCTCCACCGTCGTTCGCGTGAGCGAGCGGGAACATCCCAGACGCGACAGCCGCGCCCGCTCCGCCGCTCGACCCACCCGGCGTCAGATCAAGATTCCACGGGTTTCGTGTCAAGCCGTAGCGGTCGTTCTCGGCGACGGTTATCGGCCCGAACTCCGGGGTGTTCGTGCGGGCAGCCAGTACGAAACCGGCCCGCTCGAAGGCGTCCACGACAAGGGCGCTTTCGTCCGAGCGCCCCGGCGGCGCCCCCCACGACCCGTAGGTGACGGGCCAGCCGGCGACTGGTGTCAAGTCTTTGATCGGTATTGGGACTCCGTGCAAAGCCGGCAGATCGGCCGGGTCGACCCTGAGCACCGCGTCCGCAGCGTCACGGGCCTTCCGTCGGGCTTCGTCGTCGTCACGCCACACGACAGCGTTGACCTGACTGTTGAGAGAATCGACGCGCTCGAGGCAGGCATCGAGCACCTCCACCGGGCTTAGGGCCCGTTCGCGTATCGCTGCAGCCAACGAAAGAGCAGATGCGCCTACGACGTCCGTGTTCCCCATGGTCGAGACAATACCGCCCGCCCCGGTGCGCGTTTCAGAAGGTTCCCGGTACGTAAATCGTCGTCGATGTCGGAGCTTGCTTCACCGGCTGGAGCGGGTGGCCTTCGGCGTTTGAGCGCACGAAATGCAGTAACAGTTCTAGGGTGCCCGCACTACC